>NZ_CP049744.1:2035000-2695000 GCF_000760935.2 Rhodococcoides fascians A25f
GTCGTAAGACGATGTATACGGACTGACGCCTGCCCGGTGCTGGAAGGTTAAGAGGACCGGTTAGCCAGCAATGGCGAAGCTGAGAATTTAAGCCCCAGTAAACGGCGGTGGTAACTATAACCATCCTAAGGTAGCGAAATTCCTTGTCGGGTAAGTTCCGACCTGCACGAATGGCGTAACGACTTCTCAGCTGTCTCAACCATAGACTCGGCGAAATTGCATTACGAGTAAAGATGCTCGTTACGCGCGGCAGGACGAAAAGACCCCGGGACCTTCACTACAGCTTGGTATTGGTGTTCGGTTCGGTTTGTGTAGGATAGGTGGGAGACTGTGAAGCGGTGACGCCAGTTACTGTGGAGTCGTTGTTGAAATACCACTCTGATCGTATTGGATACCTCAACCTCGGACCATGATCTGGTTCAGGGACAGTGCCTGGTGGGTAGTTTAACTGGGGCGGTTGCCTCCTAAAATGTAACGGAGGCGCCCAAAGGTTCCCTCAGCCTGGTTGGCAATCAGGTGTCGAGTGCAAGTGCACAAGGGAGCTTGACTGTGAGACTGACAAGTCGAGCAGGGACGAAAGTCGGGACTAGTGATCCGGCACCGGCAAGTGGAAGCGGTGTCGCTCAACGGATAAAAGGTACCCCGGGGATAACAGGCTGATCTTCCCCAAGAGTCCATATCGACGGGATGGTTTGGCACCTCGATGTCGGCTCGTCGCATCCTGGGGCTGGAGTAGGTCCCAAGGGTTGGGCTGTTCGCCCATTAAAGCGGCACGCGAGCTGGGTTTAGAACGTCGTGAGACAGTTCGGTCTCTATCCGCCGCGCGCGTAAGAAACTTGAGGAAGGCTGTCCCTAGTACGAGAGGACCGGGACGGACGAACCTCTGGTGTGCCAGTTGTTCCACCAGGAGCACCGCTGGTTGGCTACGTTCGGAAGGGATAACCGCTGAAAGCATCTAAGCGGGAAGCCTGTTCCAAGATGAGGTTTCTCACCCCCTCGAGGGGGTAAGGCCCCCGGCAGACCACCGGGTTGATAGGCCAGAACTGGAAGTACAGCAATGTATGCAGGTGACTGGTACTAATAGGCCGAGGACTTACCACGAAGAAGCTACGCGTCCACTGTGCAATATCTGAAACAACACACGAGTTGTTCAGCAAGCACAATCGAATACAGGTCCACGACGAAACACCACCCCGACAGCACGTGGGGGACGTGTTCTCCGACTGAGACCGCTCGTGACACTGTTTCGCAGAGTTACGGCGGCCATAGCGGAGGGGAAACGCCCGGTCCCATTCCGAACCCGGAAGCTAAGCCCTCCAGCGCCGATGGTACTGCACTCGACAGGGTGTGGGAGAGTAGGACACCGCCGAACACAACTTGAACCAGACAACCCCCGACCATCACGGTCGGGGGTTGTCTGCATTCGAAACCATCACCCCCACAACGCATTAGAGTGCGATCTCCCATCCGATTCCCAGGGCGTCGAACATCCATGTCTCACGATTGTGTGCGGTGTCCGAAGACTGCATATCGGAGCGAACAGATCGAGACGCCGCCGGCTAACCCAGCGAAGGAGTTCAGCAAACGCGTTCGCGTTTGTCAGGCGCGAGCGGAATCGTCAACGAATTCGTATGCGTCTGACAAACGCGAGCGCATTCGCCAGACGCGTGCAGGTTCGCCACACCGATGAACGCCAATCCCGCGAATCTGACCAATGAGCACGCATCTGCCGTAAGCCCCGCGCAGATCGACCGGTCCTCCCGAGTGTTCCGTGCACCGCTGCACGCACGACAGGCATTGTCGAGTCCGGGGACATATGAGACACGCACAGCCTCGGTCCACACCGCTGACGGCGTAGGGCTTCCGCACCGCACGAACGTGCGCGCAGCCGCCAGTCGCACGCACAATCGCATCCAGATCACTGACCGATCCCCACGCATCTGACACACGCGCGCGCACATGCAGCTGCGACCACCCGCACACGTTCGATCCGACGGTTGTGCCTTCGGCAGCGTCGAAGCTCCTCTGCTCAGATCGCACGCCGGCAGCATCGACGTGTGGCTGAGTGCGCACGGACCTGTATGTCCACTCGAAATCATCTATCGTGCAATGACATTCGGGACAATTGCCCAGTCCCCGCTACCGGATGAATTAATTCGGTGGAGTTCGTGGCTCAGGCCGTGCATGATCATGACACAGGCACATCGTAGAGACCGTGGAGGTGGACAATGGCAGCAGAATCGAAGTACGCAAGCCGACGAGTCGTCTGCACTCGGTTTGCGATTATTGCCAATTACGCTCTCTGAGTAGAGCTTCGGTCCGAAGGTGATGTGACACCCTTCGAATTCTCCGCCGCGCAGAACATCTCTGCGTTCGGCATCCATACTTGTTGTAGGAGAACAGATGTACCACTACGAACAAATCTTGAACGAACATCGACAACGCGTGGAGCGTGGTGTCCGGAACTACGAGCGGCGTCGTGTCGCGGCGGAAAGGGCATCGGAACCGTCTGCTAGCGAAGGGAACTCGCGAGATGTTGGGGTTGTCGACGAAGGGTCATCCAACGACGGCGATGTTTCGACTTCCGAGTCCCACCTTCGCGTCGGGACGTCCTCGTCCATGAGCTGAGGCTCAATGTTCGACCAGATCGGAATATCGATCGCCCGCCGCCTCGATGAAGTCGCGGACGAACCAGCACGCAGGGACCACCCGGAGTCCCTGCGTGCTGGTGTCGTCGAGTGCGTGCTCGGTGAGTGTGGCTGCGAGTCCTCGGCCGCGAAATCGAGGGAGCGTGACGGTGTGATGGAACGTTCTGACGCCGTCGGATTCGAGGTACTCCGAGTAGCCGGCCAGCTGAGAGTCGACGTGGATCTCGAACCGGTTGTCGGCAGTGTCGTGGGTGATCGTCACCTGCATGGTGGTACCTCCTGGCCGAATTCGCTCTGTCCACCGTAACCGGCACTCGTCCGACGGGGTGTTCGGCGGTTACTCGAGCGTGGGTAGAAGCAGTAGGGTGAGGGAAACCGAGTCGTGCAAGCGCCACCCGTCGCAACACCGCTCTTCATAAGTACGGGGCGCTCTCGAGGCTGAAGGTGGCAATCCGTGGAAGACACATCCGACCGGGGAATCAAGGCATTCATTCGAACCGTCGCTCAGCGCGGTGGACGTGCGGAGCGGCTGACCACGTCTCGCCGTAACCCCGTGCAGGTCTGGTCCATGGACGGGAAGTCCTCGTGCATCGTTCGAGTGCGATCGAAGGTGACCGGGGACTGGAAGGCTCGCAGGCAAGACGAGTCGCTCGAGAGCGACGACACCGGATCGTCGTATTGGGTGTTCGTCGACCTTGCGAACGAAGAGCCGCGCTTCTACATGGTGTCCTCGGAAGAGATGGCGACCGATATTCGCGGAGAAGTCGATCTGTGGGTTCAGGATTCGCCTCTTCGTACCAGAACCGGGCATCACGCGATCGCGGTGGACCGGGTGGCGCATGGCAGTGAGCGGTGGGACCTGTTGGGGCTGAGTTCCACGTTGGACACCACGCTCGATGTCGGTCCCGAGCAGACGTGGGTTCGTACCCCACGGGTGAAGACACCCCGCAAATCGGCGAAAGCCGCCGTGGAGGAAGAAGTCGTCGACAACCGTGTGCGAGTCGTCGCCGATTGCGAGGGCTATCGACTGAGCGGCCGCTACGACCCCGAGACCCAGCGACTGGAGATCACTGCCGGGCCGATGGAGGGTCGACGATTCGACAACCCGTCGGTCGCGGCCAGTGCCGTCGCCACCCATATCAGCGGAGATGTCGAAGAGCGCGACGGCTGGCAGTTCTGGCAGTTGGACACTCCGGATCGCGCTCCGCTGGGATCGTTTCAGTAGAGAACGGCAGGCCGGACGGGCTTCGTTGTGATTCCTCACCAAATTGTTCCATCGGCCTTAAACGGGCCAAGGGTCGGATTAATCTAGCGCTGGTAGGACGAGCTCCCTGTTTTAGCCACTGGGTCGAATCGATGTTCGAGAGTTCGTTCGTACATCGAAATCGGAGTATCAGCGAGCTCAACGGTCGACAGTGCGAGGGGTGCTGTCGACCGTGGGGAGAGGTATTCACCATGGAGCATTCCTACCGGTCAGGCACAGCCCACGCGTCCCGTTTCCTGTTCCTCATCGCGCAGTTCGTCGATCGAAGAATCCCAGCCGAGTTCTTCTCGGCCCAGTTTCGCGAGCTGCAGAACACTCAATCCGCGTACCTCGACGCCGACGTGTCGTCCGTCATCGGAATGTTGTCGGTGGACGTCGGAGCGTACCTGGGTGACGTCGAGATCCGTGGAGTCGACTACATCGACTCCGAACAACTGTGGATGGCCGCCGGACAGGCGTTTCGCGATCTGATGACCGTCCAGTCCGAGCACAACGAGCGTGAGGCCGGCTGATGGCCCAGGGCGATGTCACCTGAACCGATCGCGCTGCCGCAGAAGATCTTCGAGCCTGAATCGTCGATGGGTTCCGCGCATCTCGATAGATAGATCGCCCGCATCGGCCAACCGTCTGACATAGGTATCGGAGACCCCGAGTACTGCCGCGGCCTGCGAGGTCGTGAGTAACTCGTCCACCGTTCCGATTGCCACTGCTCGGCCGGTGGCCAGCTGGGTGAGGAGTTCGAGGACTGCACCGCGTGCCGCGTCGTCGAGTGGCACCGCCGAATCTCCGATTCTGACGTCAACGTCCGTACCCGTTCGCTTGTGTACGACGGCCGCAAGTTGTGTGGCCGAGCGCGAGGCGAGAGCAGGCATGACGAATCGGAAGTCCATTCGACCAGGATAGGAGCGGACAGTACGCATAGGGTCGAGGCACCCGACTCACAAGGAGTGTTTCAGTGCCGCAGTTGTTGCATCTCGATTCGTCCGCCGACCCGGTTCGTTCGGTCAGCCGTCAGGTGACGTCCCGCTTCTCGGACGGCTGGCATTCGATCGGCACCGACCACTCCGTGATCCATCGAGACCTGCATCTGAATCCGCTGCCGCACCTGCCCACTTCGGCGCTGCACTGGGCACCACACTTGCGCGCAGCCGACGAACATGTGGAGGCATCCGCCGAGGCGCTGCAGATCGAGCTGATCGAAGAACTGATCTCGGCGGACGTGGTGCTCATCGGCGCACCGATGTACAACTGGTCGATCCCGTCGACCTTGAAGGCGTGGATCGACTACGTACACGTTCCCGGCATCACCGTCCCGTTCGACGGCGATACGGCTCCCCTCGTCGGCAAACCTGCTGTTGTGGTGACCAGCCGCGGTAACGACTACACCCCCGGTACCGACGGCGCGTCGGCTGACCACACCACGGCCCAGTTGCGGCAGGTTCTCGGGGTCGCGCTCGGGATGGACGTCCACTTCGTCCCGATCGATCTGACGCTTGCCACACGAGTGCCGGCGCTGGCACCCCGGATTCCGCAGGCGCAGGCCAGTCTCGAGGCTGCGTTCGTCGCCGTCGAGGGACTCGCTCTGCAATTGGGCGGGGCGTTGCCCAGGTAGGACCCGAGTAGCCTGGCGAGGTGCTACCGAACGGCCCAGTCAACGACACCACCCGCGGCAACCGCGGATCGGGTCGGCATCGTATCCACACAGCGTCGCGTCATCGTGCGCTCGCGCTTCGGATCGGACGGGTCGTCGTTGCCACTGCTGCGGTCGCCTCGGTTGCGGTGAGTGGCATCGGGTTCGCGGTCTACCGCGAGGCGACCACCGGACTGACCACTTCCGACGCTCTCGACGGTATCGCGAACAACGATCCGAGCGGCAACGGCCAGGACACCAACATCCTGTTGATCGGCCTCGACAGTCGCAAGGACATGGACGGAAACGACCTGCCCGCCGAGTTCGTCACCGATGAACTGCACGCGGGAGACAGCGATGTCGGCGGCTACAACACCAATACGCTGTTGCTGGTCCATCTTCCGGCCGATGGCGGACGTGCGACCGCGTTGTCGATACCTCGTGACGACTACGTCGACGTCCCCGGGTACGGCAAGCGAAAGATCAAGGAGGCGTACGGCCTTGCCAAGGCCGACGCCGATACGAAGTTGCTCGACGAGGGCGTCACCGATCCGGCCGAGCGTGAACGGCGAGCGAGAGAGGCAGGTCGGCGATCGACGTTGACTGCGGTTCGCAACCTGCTCGACGTACCGATCGACCATTTCGCCGAAGTGAACCTACTGGGCTTCTACGACGTGGCGACGGCCGTCGGCCCCATCCAGGTGTGCTTGAACAATCCCGTCGACGACAACTATTCGGGGGCGAACTTTCCAGCCGGCGCTCAAGAACTGAGCGCCTCGCAGGCACTGTCCTTCGTACGGCAACGTCATGGCCTCGACAACGGCGACCTCGATCGGACCAAACGGCAGCAGGCTTTTGTTGCCGGGGTGATGGCCAAGCTCAGCTCCTCCGGTGTTCTCGCGAACATCGGCGAACTACGAGCGCTGGTGGCGGGAACCAAGAACGACATCGTCATCGACGCGTCGTTGGATCCGATGACGCTCGCCGGGCAAGCCGGTGCGGTCATGCAGGGCGACATCGATTTCTACACGCTGCCGATCATGGGCTACGAGACGATCAACGGTCAGGACGTCAATCTCGTCGACGTCGACTCCATCAGGGCCGAGGCCGCGCGGTTGATCGGCAACCCGCCGGTGCCCACACCGTCGATCACCGAGGCACCGGCCCCGACGACGGGACCACCGCCACTCGCGATCGCCCCACCGGATACGACCGAGGATCTGCCCGCGGCACCAGACGAGGGCGTCCACAGTGACGGCGGCATTCCCTGCGTCGACTGAGCCCTGCGTCGACCGAACGCGCGCCGGGCAGGTCAGGGTGCGCTCAGCAGAACATCCATCAGCTGCTTCTCCACCGCAGCGAACTGAGGTGTCGTCACGATCTCCAGTCCGCGTGGGCGGGGCAGGGGCACCTCGACCTGCCGTCGTACATGGGCCGGCCTGGGGGAGAGAACCACGACCCGATCGGAGAGGTAGACCGCCTCACGGATGTCGTGCGTGATCATCAGCACCGTCCATCGAAACTCCGACCAGACCTGCTGCAACCAGGACTGCATGTCACTTCGGGTCAACGAGTCCAGCGCTCCGAACGGTTCGTCGAGCAGCAGCACCGACCGACCCTGCACCACCGTGCGCAGTAGCGCCGCTCGCTGGCGCATGCCGCCCGAGAGCTCGGACGGCCTGGCCGACTCGTAGCCGTCGAGGCCGAACACCGGGAACAGCTCCCGCGCCCGCGCCCGCGCTTCCTTCTTTGCGACGCCCTGCACTTCGAGTCCGAGAGTCGTGTTGTCCAGCACGGATCGCCAGGGAAACAACAGATCCTTTTGCGGCATGTAGGCACACGGCGGCACGTTCACCGTGCCGGAATCGGGTCGGTCCAGCTCTGCCAGCATGTTGAACACCGTGCTCTTGCCGGATCCACTCGGTCCGATGATCGAGATGAACTCGCCCGGCTGCGCTCCGAACGAAACGCCGTCGAGCACAAGCTTGTCGCCGAACGATTTGGTCAGTCCGCGAACGTCGATGCAGTTGTCGGTGGTGATCGGGTCAGACATGTAGTCCCGCCGATCCGTGGCGAGCCCACGGAGCAACCAATCGTTCCACCACGAACGTGGAGACGAAGAGGACCACACTGATCACGGCTGTGACGGCCACTGCGGCCAGGACCAGATCGGTTCGGAACGAGTTCTTCTGTTGGCTCATGTAGATGCCGAGCCCTGCACTGGCTCCGGCGTATTCGGCGAAGATCGCCCCGACGACGGCGTACGTGATGCCGATGCGCAACGAGGTGAAGAACCGGGGGAGAGCCGACGGTAGCCGTACGTACCGAAACTGTTGCCAGCGTGAGGCACCCATGCTCACCAGAAGAGATCGAGCATCGCGATCGGCTGCCGCGAAGCCCTCGATGAGCCCGATGGCCATCGGGAAGAACGTGGCCAGAGCGATCACCAAAACCTTGGGGAGCAAACCGAAGCCGAACCAGATGATCAGCAACGGTGCGATCGCAATGATCGGCAGTGTCTGCGACACGACGAAGAGTGGAACGAACGCGCGCCGGAGCCAGGGCGAGAAATCCACCGCAACAGCCAGTATCCAGGCGAAAGCCAAGGAGACCGCGAAACCGACGAGCGTCACCTGCACGGTCGCGGACGCGTTCTCGATGATCGCATCACGCTGCGCCCAACCCTGCACGACGACGCGACCGGGCGATGGCAGCACCTGCGGGCGGATACCGCTGACCTGGACGTAGACCTGCCATGCGGCTATCAGGGCGGCGACGACCGTGACCGCGGGCCATGCCCAGCGAACAGAGGCTCGGATCCCGCTGAACGAGAACGTGTCTCGCTCAGCGGTGACCGGCTTATCGATCGCCGAGATAGTCATTGGTGAAGTAGGTCGACCAGTCCGGCTCCGTCGTCAGCGGGGCGCCGTTCTGATCGGCCAGTACGCCGCTCTCGTACAGGAACTTCGAGTACGCCGTCCACTTGTCGAGGCTCTGTCTTCCGACCTCGCCGGAGGGATCCTTCATGTACTTCGCCGCGAGCATTTCCTGGCTCTCGAAAACGAGCGACTCGTCCGTGAAGGTTCCGGGGTTGGCGTCGATCAGGTCCTGGGCAGCTCTGTCTGGATCGTCGGCAGCGAGTTGGTACCCGCGTTGCAGGGCCTGGACGAATTTCTTCGCCTCGTCCGGGTGGGCAGCGAGCCAGGGTTCGTTGCCACTGATGGTGAGGGCATAGGCGTCGGGAAATCCGTAGTCGGTGTAGTCGAAGTACTTCATCGGGGTTCCGCTGTGTTCGGCTTCGATCCCCTCCCACGCGAAGTAGGAGACGGTGAAGTCCGCGGTACCGGAATACACCGCCTCGTATGCCGAGGTTCCCAGTACTACGGTCTCGTATTCGCCTGTGCCACCGTCGTTCTTGATGACCTGCTGAAGTCCGGCTTGCTCGCCGGATTCGCCGAAGCCGGCGTAGACCTTGCCATCGAGTGCCTTCGGGCTCGGGATGTCGTCTCGATCTGCGCGAACTCCGATGCCGGTTGCCCAATGCTGCAGCGGTGCGAGAACGGATACGGTCTGGGCGCCCGCCGACGTGGCGAACACCCCCGAGCTCTGTGTGCTGATGCCGAACTCGGCGTTTCCGGCATCGACGAGGGTGTCCGCTGCAGTGTTGTTGTAGGGCAGAACTTCCACGTTCAACCCGGCGTCGGCGAAGTAGCCTTCCTGCAGGGCCACGTAGAGGCCGGTGTGATTGGTGTTCGGGGTCCAGTCGAGGGCGAACCGGATGGTGTCGGAGTCGGTCGATTCCGAGCATCCCGCCAGTCCGGTGGTCGCCACGACCGCCGCTGCAAGCGTGGCGAGGATTCGAGTGGTTCTCATGCGTACACCGCACTCTCGGCCGAAGGCCACGGAGTGGGATGTAAAGCGCTGTCCCAGAACATCAATTCGTATCTCGACGCGACGACGAAGGCGTCGATCATCTGCTCGCGTTGATCTGGCGTCGCGGCCGCAGCGGCGTCGTCCACGAACGTCTTCGCAGCGTCGACGATGGCATGGAATTCAGGCGCGTCGTAGGCAGCCACCCATCGCGCATAGGGGTGATCGGGATCGCGATCGAGAACCGCCTTCGCTGCCGCGGCGAGAGAGCGGCCGACATCGGCGTAGATCCAGAAGCACGGCAGCACCGCAGCAGCTGCCACGGGATACGGCTCGGTTGCTGCGGTCGCGATCAGATACGAGGTGTAGCCCAGGCACTCGGGTGATGGCTCCGGCGTAGCCGTCGACGAGGGGAGAGAACCCCCGGTCAGCATAGCCTCGTGCGACGACGCCTCGTCCATGGCGCTCGCGGCGGCGCTCGCCCAGAATGCCCCGGCGAGCGGGTTCGGTGCGTGTGCTGCCAGCAAGGACAACGACTTCACGTACCCGCTCAGATAGAGCGAATCCTGCTCGAGGTACCGACGGAACGCGTCGAGCGGAAGCGTCCCGGCACCGAGCAGCCGTAGGAATTCCAGATTGTCGATCTCGCGTCGAATGTCCGCGGAGGCATCCCAGAGGAGATCGGTGAAGCGGACCGGGTCCGCAGATACAACAGGCGTCATCGCCTTGACATCCCTTCGTCAGTATTACCTGCATCAGGTTCGGCGGGTTTGATCTCAGCATCCGCATCGGCGGACACACCCCGTGTCAGAACGAAGCGACAGTAACACCGGTCACCCGGTGCCGATGCCGCCGCCCCTGTATCTGCGGTCCTCGGCTCACCCCAGCATGTCTTCGAGTTCCATGCCCTTGGTCTCCGTGATCTTGGCCTTGACGAAGAAGAACGACAAGGCGGCGAACACTGCGAAGCCGGCGTAGATGACCCACAGGCCCACCGACGACGTCAGTGGCGGGAAGGCAAGCGTCACAGCGAAATTGGCGATCCAATTGGCTGCGGTGCCGATTCCGAGGGCCATGGCGCGCATGCGGTTGGGGAACATCTCGCCGAGCATGACCCACATGATCGGACCCCAGGTCGACGCGAAGAAGATGACGAAGAGGTTGGCGCCGATCAGCGCGATGGCACCCCACGGAGCGGGCAGCGTGACGTCGTCGCCGCTGCCGATCGACTGCGAGAAGGCCACGGATGCCATGACCAGCCCGACGAACATGCCGAGCGAACCCGCCAACAACAGCTTGCGCCGGCCGATGCGGTCCACGAACAGGATCGCCACGAACGTCATGACCACGTTGATCACTGCGGTGATGACCGACGTGGTGAACGACTGATCCTCACTGAAGCCGACCGAGCGCCACAGCGTCGTCGAGTAGTAGAAGATCGCGTTGATGCCCACGAGCTGCTGCAGCACGGCCATCGTGATGCCGACCCAGACGATCGGTTGCAGGCCGAACTTCGGCCCGCGGATATCGGCGAACGACGAACGCGACTCCTTGCGCAGCGTGAGCCTGATCTCGTGAACGCGCTCGTCGGGGTGCAGTTCTCCGGTGATCTCGGCGAGCACTCGCGCTGCTTCGTCGTCGAGATGCTGACCCACCAGGTAGCGCGGGGACTCCGGGATCAGTGTTGCCAGCAGCCCGTACACCAGTGCGGGAACGACGCCGACGAGAAACATCCAGCGCCATGCTTCGGCGCCGAACCACAGGTCGTTGGACGCCCCGTCGGCAGCCCCCGCGAGAAGCGCGTCGGACAGCAGGGCGGCGAAAATGCCGATGGTGATGGCCAATTGCTGTAGCGAAGCAAGGGCTCCCCGCCACTTGGCCGGAGCGATCTCGGCAATGTACGCAGGCGCGATCACCGAGGCGATGCCGATGCCCAGCCCGCCCAGTACTCGCCAGAGCATGAGATCGGGGACGCTGAACGCCAATCCGGAACCGATCGAGGAAATCACGAACAGGGCCGAGCCCAGCAGCATCACCTTCTTGCGTCCCCAACGGTCTGCGAGGCTGCCGGCGAACCAGGCACCCACTGCGCATCCGATCAGGGCGATCGCGACCACGAATCCGGTGGTGAACGAGCCGAGGAGGAAGTGATCTTCGATCGAGTCGACGGCTCCGTTGATGACCGAGCTGTCGAAACCGAACAGGAATCCGCCCACAGCAGCGGCGACGCTGACGCCGATGACCTTCGCTGTGTGGCGGTCCGAGGTCTGATTCATGAGTGACGCACCTTCCGGCCGCGCGCACGGGCGTCGGCCGCTGGGGAGACCGTACGGCAGGGATTGTCGTACCGTCCCCGGACATTACGCCTGGTAATTTGCCGAGCGAACGAGACCGTCAGCGAAGGTCGAAATCCTCGGCCGAGACGGTGAATCCGTGACCGACCTGATCGGTACAGGTCACCCCGGCCTGCTCGTCGATGCTGCACTGCAGGCCGTTGGTCGAGCCGCTTCCAGGGATGGTGAGCACCTCGCCGTACGGCAGCGCCGCCGCGGGGCCGTCGAAACGATGGAACTTGGGATCGCCCAGACTCTCGAACTTCGCCGGTGATCCGGCAATCAGTTGCACTGCGTTGGGTTTCACAGCAGTCCCCGAAGCGCCACTGCCGGGAACCTTCGGTGCCGAGTCGGGTAGCGAACCGTGACAACCGGCGATCGAGGTGTTCAGCACAGCAATACCGCACTCGAATTTTCCGCTGGGGCTCGAAAAGTAGTACCAGCCAGGTGCTTTGCCGGCGTAGTCCGTCGAATTGGCCTGAGCCGCTGCCGAACTCGTCGGCGTTGCCGTGGTGGACGTCGGCGGCGTCGTGGCAGCAGGTGTGGATGACGGCGTACTGCGGGGCGTGCTCGGAAGCGCGGTGATCGGGGTGGGGCGGTCGGTGACGATCGTCGCCATCGGCCCGTCGCCTCCACCGGAACCACAGGCGGCCAGTAGGCCGACCGCCACGACTGCCGCTGCGGCACATCCGATTCTTCTCATCGTCGATTCCTTCGCTCGGGGGCGTCGTCGCCGAACATAGCGTCGCCGAGCCCAGGGATGATGTTGGTACGTTGGGCAGCGACCGAACAGGAGGCTCGATGGGCAACGCATCCGACTCCACCGCGTCCGACTCCACCGTGTGTGTGAGCACGCCGTACGGCGACGTCCTCGGCTATCCGGTCGCCGTCGACGCATCGCCGATCGTGGCGTGGAGGGGTATTCCCTACGCGACACCGCCCGTGGGGAAGCTCAGGTTCCGATCGCCGCGGCCGCTGCAGCCGTGGACCGGAGTGCTCGACGGTCTCGAGTTCGGCGCGATGGCACCACAGGGTCGCGACAGTCCGGTGCCGATCGATCCGTCGCTGTCGATCTCCGAGGACTGCCTCACGCTCAACGTGTGGGCACCCCGGCCCGATGGAGAGCAACGTCCGGTACTCGTGTGGATCCACGGCGGCGCGTACTCGCTCGGATCGTCCGCTCAGCGGGTGTACGACGGGCGGAATCTGAGCGAGAACGGTGACGTGGTGGTGGTGACCGTCAACTTCCGCCTCGGTGCCTTCGGGTTCCTCGACCTCTCGTCGTTCTCCACCGACGAGCACACCTTCGAGACCAATCTCGGACTGCGAGACCAGATCGCAGCACTCGAATGGGTGCGCGAATGCATCGCCGCGTTCGGCGGCGATCCCGATCGAGTCACTCTGTTCGGTGAATCCTCCGGGGGTGCATCGGTCACCACGTTGATGACGTCTCCGAAGGCCGAGGGCCTGTTTCAGCAAGCGATCGTGCAGAGTGCTCCTGCGACGTCGGTGTACGGCCCCGATCGAGGCGCCGCAGTGGCGTCGAGATTCCTGGAACTGGTGGGTGTCGCCCGGGAAGACATCGGCGAATTGTTCGAAATGCATTTCAGCAGGTTGGTCACTGCGGGGGACACGCTCTGCTACGAAATTCCCACGAGAGTTCCTGGAACACTGGGTCTTTCGCCGGTCGTGGATGGGGATATCGTTCCGCGTTACCCGGTGGCGGCGTTCCAGAAGGGCCTCTCGCACAAGATCCCACTGATCATCGGCACCAACCACGACGAGCCGTCGATCTTTCGGTTCATGAAGTCCCCGCTGATGCCGATCACCTCCGACACCGTCTCGGAGATGTTCCGGGCCATTGCACACGATCACGCCGATCTGCCGGCTTATCGCGTCGCCGAGATCATGGCGGCGTACCCGGACAGGGACAAACCGGCCGGCGCACAAGCTATGTCGCGTGATGCGGGATTCGTCATGCCGAGCATGTGGATCGCCGACGCGCACAGCAGGCACTCGCCGACGTGGATGTACCGATTCGATCACGCGACGCCGATGCTCAAGGCCGCTCGCGTGGGTGCCGGACACGCGACCGAACTGCCGTACGTATTCGGCAACTTCGGGACGCTGAACCGAGACCCCACGTTCTGGCTCGGCGGCCGTAAACCGGCGATGGCGGTGGCGGCGCGTATGCAGAGACGGTGGCTCGCTTTCGCGCGGTACGGCGTACCCGCTGCGCTGGACGCGTCCAAGCATTGGGCTCCGTACACCGAGAAAACGCGATGGACATTGGTGATCGACACGTCCGACGCCCTTGTCGAGGACCCCGACGGCGACATGCGCGCTGCCTGGGGCGACCGTGTGCTGGGATTCAGCTGACACGTCGCCCTGCCTTTGGTCGCTCCACAGGCATGAATCGAACGTAACAGCAAGAACACCAGCCGCAGGAGTCTCACCGGTAACAATTGGATGTCAGCAGCCTGTCGGTGGCTGCAGTTATGTTCGGTGAGTGTTGATGTCCAGGATTGTCGAAGCCTCCCGTGCCGTGGCCGCGACGCGCTCGCGCAAGGTCAAGATCGAGCAGCTGAGCGCACTGCTCGCCGAGGCGGAGGCCGGTGACATCGAACCCGCTGTGTCGTGGTTGTCGGGGGAGTTGCGGCAGGGGCGAATAGGAGTCGGCTGGCGCACTCTGGCCGATCTCGACGTCACCTCCGCCGAGGCCTCGACGTTGACGGTCACCGACGTCGACGATGCGATCTCCGCGGTCGCATCGACGTCGGGTGCGGGATCGGCTGCGCGGCGAGTGTCGCTGTTGACGGACCTGTTCTCGCGCTGCACCGCCGAGGAGCGTCAGTTCCTGATCAGGCTCGTCACCGGTGAACTTCGGCAGGGGGCGCTCGAGGGGATCATGGTCGACGCTGTCGCTGCCGCCACGAGCCTTCCGCAGGCTCCGGTGCGTCGCGCATTCATGCTCTCGGGACGCCTGTCCGCCACCGCGGTTGCCGCGATCACCGGTGGCGTCGAGGCGCTGGACGCGTTCCGGCTCGAGGTGGGACGCCCGGTCCGCCCGATGCTGGCCTCGCCCGCAGAATCTCTTCGCGCGGCGTGGGAGCAACTGAACGGAGACGTCACCGTCGAATACAAGCTCGACGGCGCTCGTATTCAAGTGCACCGTTCCGGAACCGACGTGAGCATCTACACGCGAACTCTGCGCGACATCACTGCGAGCGTGCCCGAGTTGGTGGAACTCGTTCTCGCGCTGCCGTGCGATTCCGTGGTCCTGGACGGGGAGACCCTCGCGCTCGACGACAGCGGGCGCCCCAGGCCTTTCCAGGAAACGATGAGTCGGTTCGGTGCCGAGAGCGCACACGAGCTCCTGCTGCAGCCTTACTTCTTCGACTGCCTGCACCTCGACGGTGTGGACCTGCTCGATGCCCCGCTGGAGCAGCGCCTGGCCGCACTGGACCGGGTAGCACCGGGGCACCGAATTCCCAGTGCCGTTCGGCCCGATGCGGACGAAGCAGCGGCCCACTTCGACGCTGCACTCGACGCCGGGCACGAGGGGGTCATGCTCAAAGCTCTCGGTGCACCGTATGCCGCAGGCCGCCGCGGAAAGAGCTGGCAGAAGGTCAAACCCGAGCACACCCTCGACCTTGTCGTCCTCGGAGCCGAGTGGGGGTACGGCCGCCGCACGGGTTACCTGTCGAATCTGCACCTCGGAGCTCGCGATCCCGACGGCGGTGACCCGATCATGGTCGGCAAGACGTTCAAGGGCCTGACCGACGTTCTGTTGCAATGGCAGACCGACGAATTCCCCGAACATGAGCGAGAGCGCGACGAGCACACCGTGTACCTGCGCCCCGAACTGATCGTCGAGATCGAGCTCGACGGCGCGCAGGTCAGCTCGCGCTACCCGGGCGGCGTTGCTCTGCGATTCGCGCGAGTGGTGCGGTACCGACCCGACAAGAACCTGGCGACCGCCGACACCATCGACGCTGTTCGAGCGCTGCTGCCGAAGTCCAACTGACCAGCATCCCACCTCTGCGCACCGCCGACGATTAATACGTACGAAACCGCACGAACGATCCCGTAACACGGCGCAAAATATCTTGAGGGTGCAAGCCAGCGAGAGATGGAGTGCCAATGATGTCCACAGTTCGAGCTGCACTGGTCCAAAGCAAGTGGACCGGTGACAAAGAATCGATGATCGCGGCACACGAGGGGTTTGCTCGGTCCGCCGCCGAGCAAGGCGCGAAAGTCGTCTGTTTCCAAGAACTTTTCTACGGTCCGTACTTCTGCCAATTGCAGGATGCAAAATTCTACGAATACGCCGAATCGGTACCCGGGCCCACCGTCGACCGCTTCGCCGCATTGGCCAAAGAACTCGGCATCGTGATGATTCTGCCGGTGTACGAGCAGGAGCAGCCCGGCCTTCTCTACAACACCGCCGCCGTGGTGGACGCCGACGGCACCTATCTCGGCAAGTATCGAAAGCACCACATTCCCCATGTCAACGGATTCTGGGAGAAGTTCTACTTCCGACCCGGAAACCTGGGGTGGCCGGTGTTCGACACCGCGGTAGGCCGAATCGGTGTGTACATCTGTTACGACAGGCACTTTCCCGAAGGTTGGCGGGCGTTGGGCCTTGCCGGTGCCGAGATCGTCTTCAATCCCTCGGCTACCTCGCGCGGCCTGTCGAACTACCTGTGGAAGCTCGAGCAACCCGCATCTGCCGTAGCGAACGAGTACTACGTGGGCGCGATCAACCGCGTCGGAATCGAATCCGAATACGGTGACGACGATTTCTACGGGACCAGCTACTTCGTGGACCCCGAGGGCAAATTCGTCGGCGAGGTAGCGTCGGATTCCGAGTCCGAGATCATCGTTCGAGACCTGGACATGGACTTGATCAAGGTGGTCCGCGACCGATGGGCCTTCTATCGTGACCGCAGACCCGACGCCTACGGTCCACTGGTGCAACCCTGATGGCCACCACCTTCGTGCACGGTGGAATCGTGGTATCCACCACCGGCGCACAGGAATTGGATGTGCTCATCGACGGTGAGACCATCGTCGCGGTGCTGGCTCCGGGCTCGGTGTCACTGGCCGCGGACCTGAAGACCTCGGCAGACGTCGTGGTCGATGCCACCGGCAAGTACGTGATTCCGGGCGGGGTCGACGGGCACACCCACATGGAGATGCCGTTCGGGGGCACGTTCGCATCCGACACCTTCGAAACCGGAACGCGCGCAGCGGCCTGGGGTGGTACGACCACCATCGTGGACTTCGCGATCCAGACTCCCGGCCAGCGCGTACAGGACACTCTGGCGCAGTGGCACGAGAAAGCGGCGGGAAAGTGCGCCGTCGACTACGGGTTTCATCAGATCATCGGCGACGTCACCGACGATTCCCTGAAAGCGATGAGCGAGTTGGTCTCCGAGGGTGTAACCAGCTTCAAGCTCTTCATGGCGTACCCGGGCGTGTTCTACTCCGACGACGGCAAGATATTGCGCGCCATGCAGTCTGCGGCCGAAACGGGTGCACTGCTGATGATGCACGCGGAGAACGGCATTGCCATCGACGTCCTCGTGGCGCAGTCGATCGCCCGCGGAGACACGGCTCCGTACTTCCACGGCACGTCGCGGCCGTGGCAGCTGGAGGAAGAGGCGACGCACCGAGCCATCATGCTGGCCGACGTCACCGGCGCGCCGCTGTACGTCGTGCACGTCTCGGCCAAGCAGGCTCTCGAGCAGATTGCGCAGGCTCGGGGCAACGGGCAGAACGTGTTTGCCGAGACGTGTCCGCAGTATCTCTATCTGTCGTTGGAAGAACAACTCGGTGCGCCGGGTTTCGAGGGGGCCAAGTGGGTCTGCTCGACGCCTCTGCGGTCGCGGGCCGAGGGGCATCAGGACGAACTGTGGCGCTACCTGCGCACCGGTGACGTGGCGACCGTCAGTACCGACCACTGCCCGTTCTGTATGAAGGACCAGAAGGAGATGGGTATCGGCGATTTCTCCAAGATTCCCAACGGAATCGGGTCGGTGGAGCATCGGATCGATTTGATGTTCCAGGGTGTGAAGAGCGGGAAGATCACCCTGGAGAAGTGGGTGGACGTCTGTTGCACCACCCCGGCCCGGATGTTCGGGATGTACCCGAAGAAGGGCGTCATCAGCCCCGGAGCCGATGCCGACATCGTGATCTACGATCCGAACGGGCACACCAGCATCGGAGTCGAGAAGACCCATCACATGAACATGGACTACTCCGCGTACGAGGGTTTCGAGATCGACGGCCACGTGGACACTGTGATCTCTCGCGGGCGAATCATCGTCGATGGCGGATCCTATTCCGGCACTGCGGGACACGGCCGCTTCGTCCGCCGCGATCTGTCACAGAATCTGATCTGAGCCATGGACATCGGGGTAGTGCTGCAGTGCAATCCGCCGGCGTCCCGTGTGATCGATCTGGCCAGGCAGGCCGAGACACATGGGTTTTCGCACGTATGGACTTTCGATTCGCACTTGCTGTGGCAGGAGCCGTACGTCATCTACAGCCAGATTCTGGCCGCGACGAGGCGCGTGACAGTGGGCCCGATGGTCACCAATCCGGCTACGCGCGATTGGACGGTGACGGCATCGACGTTCGCGACGCTCAACGACATGTTCGGCAATCGCACGGTGTGCGGTATCGGCCGTGGCGATTCCGCGGTTCGCGCTCTCGGCGGTAAGCCGACAACGCTTGCTGCGCTTCGCGAGTCGATCGAGGTGATCGGCAGTCTTGCGAACGGGCGCAGTGCCCGGGTCGGTGAGACGACAGTGCAGTTCCCGTGGGCAGAGCACTCGAGGCTGGAGGTGTGGGTGGCGGCGTACGGACCCAAAGCCCTCGAGCTCACCGGGCAGGTAGCGGACGGCTTCATCCTGCAGTTGGCCGATCCGGATATTGCTGCCTGGACGATCGGTCGAGTGCGTGCCGCGGCCGAGCAGGCGGGCCGCGATCCGGATTCGATCTCGATCTGCGTGGCAGCGCCCGCCTACGTCACCGACGGTACCGAGGCCGGCCTCGAACATGCCCGCGACCAATGTCGGTGGTTCGGTGGGATGGTCGGTAACCATGTCGCCGATATCGTCTCGCGTTACGGCGGCGATGGCGGCGGGGTTCCACAGGCGCTCACCGACTACATCGCAGCGCGTACCGGGTACGACTACAACGAGCACGGTCGAGCAGGAAACTCGCACGCAGAATTCGTTCCGAATGAGGTGATCGACAGGTTCTGCCTGCTCGGCACCCCGGCCGATCACATCGCCAAGCTGAAGGAGCTGGAGGCACTCGGCGTCGACCAGTTCTCGGTCTACCTCCAGCACGATGCCAAGGCTGCGACGCTGGAAGCGTACGGAGAGAGCATCATTCCGCAGATCCGCACGTCCGTGACGGCTACGTCGTGACCGGTGTTCTCGATCAGGCGGCGGTGGTAGCTCCTACTCCCGTCCGCTCGGCGCGAGGGCTTCGTCGTCCGGTCATGGCGGTGGCAGCAGTCGTGTTGCTTCTGGTGCTGTGGGAGCTGGTGAAAGTGCTCGTCCCCGAAAACGGCGTGAGTGTCGGCGGTGTGCGGGTGTTGCCGCGCACCGACGACGGCGCTCTGCCGCATGTGTGGTCGGTGCTGGCGGCGCTGACCGAGCCGGAGGTGAACGTCGCCGGGGCACGCAGTGTCGGCGCAGCGATCGTCTCCAGCGGACTGTTCACTTTCGGTCTTGCGGTGCTCGGATTCGTTCTGGGGGCGGTGGTCGGACTGGTGCTGGCTGTGGCCATGCAACGATTCGTGTGGGTGGAGCGGTCCGTCTTGCCCTACGTGATCGTCTCCCAGACGGTGCCGCTGATTGCGCTGGCACCGCTCGTCGCCGGTTGGGGCGGGAAGATCGCCATCGGCGGGTACGCCTGGCAGCCGTGGACGAGCATCACCGTCATCGCGTCGTATCTCGCGTTCTTCCCGGTGGCGGTGGGGATGCTGCGCGGCCTACGTGCACCCGACCGGGCATCCCTGGATCTGATGCACAGTTACGCGGCCGGATGGTGGACCACGCTTCTGCGGCTACGGCTCCCGGCCTCGGTGCCGCACCTGATCCCGTCTCTGCGGCTGGCTGCCGCTGCCGCTGTGATCGGTGCTGTCGTTGCCGAGATCTCGACCGGAACCACCGGCGGGATCGGCAGGCAGATCATCGTGTTCTCGCAACAGGCGACAGGTGACGCCTCTCGTCTGTACGCAGCTGTTCTGGGTGCGGCGGTGCTCGGACTCGTGGTCTCCGGATTGGTGGCCCTGCTCGATATCGCTCTGGGTCGATATGCGGGCCGTACTCCTGCGCGAAGGGCGGATTCATGACCGTGCATGCCGTTCACGTCGAGAGCGTCGGCAAGACGTTCGATGGGGGAGTGACAGCGCTCGACAATGTGTCGCTGTCGATCGCTCCCGGCGAATTCGTCTCCCTGATCGGCCCTTCCGGCTGCGGCAAGTCGACGCTGCTTCGCGTCATCGCAGATCTCGAGCAACCCACCTCCGGTGCGGTGTCGGTGTTCGGTCTGACGGCGCGGCAAGCTCGTGTCGAACAGAAGTACGGCATCGCATTTCAGCAGGCAGGGCTGCTCGACTGGCGAACTGTGCAGTCGAACGTTGCATTGCCGCTCGAGCTGCACAAGGTGTCCAAACGAGAACGCGCGGAACGGGTACGCGAACTGCTCGAACTCGTGGGACTCACCGATTTTGCCGACAGCTTTCCCAGCCAGTTGTCGGGCGGCATGCAGCAACGCGTGGCGATCGCTCGTGCATTGGCCCGAACACCGGGACTGTTACTGATGGACGAACCGTTCGGCGCTCTCGACGAGATGACGCGCGAGAAGATGCAGAACGATCTGTTGCGCATAGCCGAGGAGTCCAGCGCTGCGGTGGTGTTCGTGACCCACTCCATTTCCGAAGCGGTGTATCTGTCCGATCGAGTGGTCGTGATGTCGCCCAGGCCGGGGCGGATCGTGGACACGCTCACGATCGACACCTTCGACTCCGACGGTGATCCACGTGAATCGACGGGTTTCTTCGCTGCCATCACCTCGGTTCGGGATGCGCTGCACGGGCGCATAATTCGCGGTGCGGATCTCCGATGAAAGTCTGGCTGCCGCCGGTGGTGTTCGGCGTTGTCCTGCTCGGGTTGTGGCAGCTGCTGACCGTCGTTGCCGGGGTACCGTCGTTCCTCCTTCCCTCACCGAGTGCGATTGCCGAACAATTCGCTCGTAACGTCGGCAACATCGGATCGGCGAGTGTGGCAACCGGAACCAATGCGTTGGTGGGATTGATCGCAGGATCGGTCCTCGGTCTTGCCGCAGCGATGGTGGCCGTTCGCCTTCGCATCGTCGACGAGCTTCTCACTCCGCTGGCGGCGGGTGCCGCAGCGGTCCCCATCGTCGCCCTCGCTCCGGTGTTCAACTCGATGTTCTCCTCGACCACCGATCTACCCCGCCGCCTCGTCGTGACCATCGTCGTGTTCTTCCCGGTATTCGTCAGTGCGGCAAAAGGACTCCGTCAGGTATCACCGGTGCATCAGGACCTGATGACGTCGTATGCGGTCGGCGGCTGGCAGTTCACACGCATCGTTCGCCTCCCGTCCGCGGTGCCACACATCTTCACCGGGTTGCGGGTTGCGGCTCCGAATGCTGTCATTGCTGCCATCATCTGCGAGTACTTCGGTGGACTGCAGAACGGTTTGGGGTCGCGGATCACCTCCGCCGCGTCGAACACCGCTTACCCCCGGGCATGGGCCTACGTCGTGGGTGCCATCGCAGTCGGGTTGCTCTTCTTTCTGGTCGTTCTCTTGCTCGAGAAGCTCGTGTCCCGCCGTCGTACCTAGGAGAAGTCGAACGTGAAGATCACTCGAACCCCCCGACGCCTGCTGGCCGTCGTCATGGCACTGGCGGTAGTCGCCTCGGCCTGCAGCACCACCACCACGACCGAAACCGATGCCGGTGGCGACGGGAACACCACGATCAAGCTGCAATTGCAGTGGTTCAAACAGGGCCAGTTCGCGGGCTATCTGGCGGCCGTCGATCAGGGCTTCTACGCCGAGCAGGGACTGAACGTCGAAATATTGGACGGCGGAACGGATATCGTTCCGCAGACCGTGCTGGCGCAGGGACAGGCCGACTATGCCGTTGCCTGGGTCCCGAAAGCGCTCGCTTCCCGCGAGGCCGGGGCGGGCATCACCGACGTCGCTCAGATCTACCAGAAATCCGGCACGTTGCAGGTCTCGTTCAAGGATCAGAACATCGCCTCACCCGCCGACCTTCGCGGCAAGACCGTCGGAAACTGGGGCTACGGCAACGAATTCGAGTTGTTCGCAGGCATGACCCAGGCCGGGGTGAGTCCATCCGACGTGACGTTGGTGCAGCAGCAGTTCGACATGAACGGTCTACTTTCCGGCGATATTGCTGCCGCCCAAGCGATGTCGTACAACGAGTACGCCCAGCTGCTCGAGACCGTGAACCCTGCAACCGGAGCGCTGTACACCGCAGACGATTTCACGTCTCTGAACTGGAACGACGACGGGGTCGCCATGTTGCAGGACGCGATCTGGGCCAATACCGACAAGCTCTCCGACGAGGCCTACCAGGATCAGACCGTCAAATTCTTGGCGGCCTCGCTGAAGGGCTGGATCTTCTGCCGAGACAACGTCGAGAAGTGCCGCGACATCACCGTCGCTGCGGGGTCCACACTCGGCGCGAGCCATCAGCTCTGGCAGGTCAACGAAGTCAACAAACTGATCTGGCCGTCGGGTGACGGCATCGGGATGATCGACGAGGCCGCCTGGCAGCAAACCGTGGATATCGCGAAGACCACGAAGAACGCCGAGGGCTCGACGGTGCTCACCGCTGATCCCGATGCCGGGGCCTATACCAACGAGTACGTCGGCAAGGCATTGGATTTGTTGAAGGCCGACGGTGTGGACGTCACCGGAGAGTCGTACGCTCCGATGGAGGTCACACTGGAGGAAGGCGGCAAGTAGATGGATCACGTGTTCTACTCCTGGTCGGCGCAGGCCGAACTGAACCCGATCACCGTCGAGGGTGCCGAGGGGTCGTGGTTCTGGGACGACAAGGGCAAGCGATATCTGGACTTTTCTTCCCAATTGGTCAACGTCAATCTCGGGCATCAGCACCCCGACGTGGTGGCCGCCATCGTCGAACAAGCCCAGGTGCTGACCACTATTTCTCCGACCGTAGCCAACAACAAACGCAGTGAACTCGCCGCGCTGATCGCCGAACGCGCCCCGGGTGATCTGAACCGGGTGTTCTTCACGACCGGAGGCGCAGAGGCCGTCGAGCATGCGGTGCGGCTGGCGCGACAGCACACCGGGCGTACGAAGATGCTTGCCGCGTATCGGTCGTATCACGGAGGAACCGGGGTCGCGATCGGTCTCACCGGTGAGCCGCGGCGATGGGGCACCGAGCCGACCAATGTCGACGTCGTACGATTCTTCGGGCCGTATCCGTACCGATCGCCCTGGGGCACAACGACTCCCGAAGAGGAGACGGCCGCAGCACTCGCACACCTCGAACAGGTCATCGTGCTCGAAGGTGCGCAGAACATCGCCGGACTGATCCTGGAATCGGTCGTCGGCACCAACGGTGTGCTGATCCCGCCGCCCGGATATCTGGCCGGCGTTCGGGCGTTGTGCGACAAGTACGGGATCGTCTACATCGCCGACGAAGTGATGGTCGGCTTCGGGCGAATCGGCGAATGGTTCGCATGCCAGGCCTGGGATGTGACACCGGATCTGATCACGTTCGCCAAGGGCGTCAACTCCGGATACGTGCCCCTCGGCGGGGTCGTGATCTCGGAGAAGATCGCCTCGCAGTTCGACCACAAAGCCTATCCGGGCGGATTGACCTACTCCGGCCACGTGCTCGGGTGCGCCGCGGGCGTGGCATCGATCGGAGTGTTCGAGCGCGACAAGATCCTCCCGCACGTGCGTCACGTCGGCGAGGACGTACTCGGTGCGGGGCTGTCCAAGCTGGCCGAATCTCATCCGAGCGTGGGCGAGGTGCGCGGAAAGGGATTCTTCTGGGCCGTCGAGCTGGTCAAGGACGGCACGACCCGAGAGCCGCTGGTGCCCTTCGCCGCGTCGGGCAAGGATGCGGCGGCAATGGGCACAGTGACCGCCGCGGCGAAGTCACGGGGTCTGTGGCCCTTCGTCGCCGGAAATCGACTCCAGATCGCGCCGCCGCTGACGACGTCCGAGGACGAAATTCGTCAGGGACTGGAAATCCTCGACGAGGTACTGACCGTGGCGGACGGGTTCACCGTTTGAACCCAGGTCGTGCGCGGAAACTCGACCCAGACTACGAGGTTCCGTGCACGTGCGGCGCCAGCCGCTCTGCTCAGAGCACAGCACCCGGGTTGAGGATGCCCGCCGGGTCGAGAGCAGTCTTGATGCGGCGGGTCAGTTCCATGACGTCTTCTCCGACTTGATCGGGCAGCCAGGCCTTCTTGAGACGACCGACGCCGTGTTCTCCGGTGATGGTGCCGCCCAACGAAATTGCGAGATCCATGATCGCTCCGAAGGCGACGTTGGCTCGGCGGGTCATGTCGGCGTCCTCGGGGTCGAAGACGATCAGCGGATGGGTATTGCCGTCTCCGGCGTGCGCGATGACGGCGACCAGTACGTCGTACTTCGCGGACAGTTCGGCTATTCCATCGACGAGGGCCGGGAGGGCAGGCAGCGGAACACCGACATCCTCGAGCAGCAGGCTGCCGAGTCGTTCGACCGCGGGAATGGCGAATCGCCGTGCGGCAGCGAAGGCCTCACCCTCGTCGGGGTCGTCGGTGGTGAAGACATCCGAGGCACCGGCCTCGGTGCACGCGGCCGCCATGATTTCGATTTCGCGCCCCCGATCGGCACCTGGTGAGTCGGACCGAGCGATGAGCATCGCAGCTGCCTCGCGGTCGAGTCCCATGTTCATGGCGTCCTCGACGGCACCGATGGACGCGCGGTCCATGAATTCGAGCATCGACGGCCGCAAGGTACGGGTGATGGCCAGAATCGCAGTCGTCGCATCGTGCACCGACGCGAACGAGGCAACCACGGTGCTGGCCGGAGGTTGTGCCGGGATCAGTCGCAGGGTGATCTCGGTGATGATGCCCAGGGTGCCCTCGGATCCGACGAAGAGCTTCGCAAGTGACAGTCCGGCAACATCTTTCAAGCGTGGTCCGCCGAGTCGGACGGCAGTTCCGTCGGCCAGGACGACCTCGAGTCCGAGAACGTAGTCGGTGGTGACGCCGTACTTGACGCAGCACAGCCCGCCGGCGTTGGTGGCCGCATTGCCGCCGATGGAACACATCTCGAACGACGACGGATCCGGTGGGTACCACAGGCCGTGTTCGGCGACTGCCTTCTTGACTTCGGCGTTGAGCAGCCCGGGTTGTACGACGGCGATACGGGTCACCGGATCGACGGTGATCTCGCGCATCAACTCCGTGGTGAGCACGATTCCGCCGTCGACAGCGGTGGCACCGCCGGACAATCCGGAACCGGCACCGCGCGGAACGACCGCCACGTTGTGTTCGGTGGCCCAGCGCATGACGGCACGAACGTCCTCGGTCGACTGAGCGCGCACAACGGCCAGCGGGGTACCTGCGTCGGGGTCCTTGGCCCAATCGCGTCGGTATCCCTCGGTGATGTCCGGGTCGGTGACCACGGCACCGGCAGGAAGCAGGGATTCGAGTTCGGTCAGTCGGGCATCTGCATCCGTCGTCACCGACATCCGGTTCTCCTCACGTCGAAAATGTGACCGTCGCCACTTGAGTCTGTCACGGGCGGAAATAATGCGCGGATGGGGGATGGGATCAAGAATTCGCAGTCACATCAGTAACACCAGCCTCAGGCGTTACCAGATCGATGCGTCGTCGACACGCAATCTTGTAGTTCGCCACGCTAGCGTCCAGCGCAGCGAACCTCGCGCCCCATGTGACGCGAGTCGACAAGGAGGCTGCACCATGATCGATCCCGGAAGTGACTCCTGGAACTACGTGGCGGCGATGTTCTCGTACGAATTCCTCGGTGGCGGAGTCGAATACGACACCATCGAGCGGATCCATCGAGGTGAAATCGACGAGTGGGTCCAGGCCTTGGCGCACTCCGGGCTGTTCGAGAAAGCCACCGTGTCGCACATTGCGGACTCGTGGCGGGCGGCACCGCGCCAGTTGTTCGACATGCTCGTCCTCGACGCCGACGAGATGACCGCACGACGATGCTCCCTGGCCTGGTCGTCACTCGACCGGCTGGCTCCACTGGCCCGTCTGGGTTGATCGGCGTTCAGCCACCCAGAATCCGTGTCCCCGAATCATCGACAACGATGGCCTGTTCGTCGGTCAGACCGTGACAGCACACGCCATCGCGGCGCAGGCGTTGCAGCGTAGCCCATCCCGAATCATTTTCGTCCAGAACGGAATTCAGGTGGGGGACGATCGAGAAGTCGACCAGGTTCAGTCCGTCCCATACCGTATCGATACCAGTGACGGGTCGAACCTCGTCGGGGTCGTCCGCGTCCTCGATTCCGATCAGTGACGGAGCCGCCACGCACGCACCCGCGCTGTAACCGCCGTAGGCGATGGAGTTCCCGCGAACACGCTCGCTCAGAATGTCGTCTGCGCCCGAGCGGGCGAGCTGGGCGCGCAGGACGAACGTGTTGCCGCCGCGCACCCACACCGCACCGAATCCGTCGAGGGCACGCTCGAACGCTGCCGGCCGACCCGCGTATTCGCGTAGATCCACCTCTACCGGTCGATACCCGAGAGCGCGCAGCGGGCCGAATTCGCTGCGGAGCGAGGATTCGCGGGCCGCGGCGGGCCACGCGTCCGACGCGTTCGCGATGACGGCGAGACCGGAGGGCGGCCCGGTGAGTTGGACGAAGGCGGCGGAGTGGCCGCCGAATCGGTACGACGACAGGAACAGTTTCACGCCGGCGGTTCTCCGTCCAGCCGAGTCAGCCCGACGCGGACGGCGTCCGCGACTCGATCGGGCTTGCGCAGGCGACGCGTGACGAATCCGGCCGCGAACCGCAGTCGATCACGGTGCCACCTCGGCACTACGTGAAGGTGCAGATGAAAGACCGTCTGGAAGGCAGCCTTGCCGTCGTTGATCACAAGGTTCGCTCCATCGGCGCGCAGGTCCGAGTGCCGCACCGCGCGCGCCAGGGTGTGCCCGACGCGAAACACCTCGGCGGCCGCGTCCGGATGGCTCGAGTTCAGGTCGGTGGCGTGCTCGCGCGGAACGACGAGGAGGTGACCACGACTGATCGGCCGAATGTCGAGGAAGGCGACGGTGTGGTCGTTCTCGAACACGCGGTGCGCGGGCGCGTCACCCGCGACGATGGCACAGAAGATGCAAGATTCCACGGATGTCACTGTAGGGTCCGATCATCAGCGATAGGCCAGTGTGACGTGCAACACAAATGCGCGTCCCGTAGTCGGGGAATGTCGAACGGACTCGATTCAGAACGAATCGGACAATGTTCCGGGCTACCCGCGGTCTGTTTCCTCTGGCTACTATCAGGGACCTTGTGCCTTGTCGCATGGGTTCGTCCACTCGTCGCAAGTTCGGGGCCGTTGGCCGACATGTGGACACCATTCAACGCAGGAAGACGGAGATTTGGATACAACGCAGAGCACTGAGAAGGGTTCGGGATCCACGACAGTCGTCGGTGTGGTTCGGGAATCGGGGGAGGGCGAGCGTCGTGTCGCTCTGGTGCCCAAGATCGTTGCGTCCCTGACGGGCAAGGGCGTCGAGATCGTCGTGGAATCGGGTGCCGGTCTCGGCGCTCTGATTCCGGACGAGCTGTACGTTGCCGCCGGAGCGACGATCGGTGATCCATGGTCGGCGGATGTCGTCGTCAAGGTCGCGCCGCCGTCCGATGCCGAGATCGCCAAGCTGACGTCCGGTTCGACGCTCATCGGATTCCTGGCACCGCGTAACGCGGAGAACAGCATCGGCGCATTGAAGGCTGCAGGCGTGCAGGCCTTCGCCGTGGAAGCGATTCCCCGTATCTCTCGCGCCCAGGTGATGGACGCGCTGTCCTCGCAGGCCAACGTTGCGGGCTACAAGGCCGTGCTGTTGGCGGCCTCGGAATCGACCAGATTCTTCCCGATGTTGACCACCGCCGCGGGCACCGTCAAGCCCGCGACCGTGCTGGTACTCGGAGTCGGGGTGGCGGGTCTGCAGGCATTGGCTACCGCCAAGCGTCTCGGCGGCCGACCGACCGGGTACGACGTGCGTCCGGAGGTGGCAGATCAGGTTCGATCCGTCGGCGCACAGTGGCTCGATCTCGGGATCGACGCAGCCGGCGAGGGCGGGTACGCCCGTGAGCTGACCGAAGACGAGCGTGTGCAGCAGCAGAAAGCGCTCGAAGAAGCCATCAAGGGCTTCGACGTGGTCATCACCACTGCACTGGTACCCGGCCGACCCGCGCCCCGCCTGGTCACCGCCGCCGCTGTCGAAGGGATGAAGCCCGGCAGTGTCGTCGTCGACCTTGCCGGCGAGACGGGCGGAAACTGTGAACTCACCGAGCCCGGCCAGACCGTCGTCAAGCACGACGTCACCATCTGCTCCCCGTTGAACCTCCCGGCCTCGATGCCCGAGCACGCCAGCGAGCTGTACTCGAAGAACATCTCGGCATTGCTCGAACTCATGTTGGTCGACGGCAAGCTCGCCCCCGATTTTTCGGACGAGGTCCTTGCCGGTGCCTGCGTGACACGTGAGAAGGAGAACTGATGTACACCCCGCTGCTCGCGAACATCGCGATCCTGGTTCTCTCCGGGTTCGTCGGCTTCGCGGTGATTTCCAAGGTGCCCAACACCTTGCACACCCCATTGATGTCGGGAACCAACGCCATCCACGGCATCGTCGTGCTCGGTGCCCTCGTCGTACTCGGGAAGGTCGAGGACCCCTCGATCGGCCTGCAGGTCATTCTGTTCGTCGCGCTGGTGTTCGGAACGGTCAACGTCATCGGTGGATTCGTGGTCACCGACCGCATGCTCGGCATGTTCAAGTCCAAGCCGGTGCCTGCCGAGACCTCGAAGGGTGCTGACTCCTGATGGACAATCTCGTCAACATTCTCTACATCGTCGCCTTCGGCATGTTCATCTACGGCCTGATGGGTCTGACCGGTCCGAAGACCGCCGTGCGTGGCAACCAGATCGCTGCAGTCGGCATGTTCGTTGCCGTCGTGGCGACGCTCATCTCCATTCGCGACACCGAGAACTGGATCCTGATCATCGTCGGACTCGTCGTCGGCGTCGCGCTCGGAATCCCGCCGGCACGCAAGGTGAAGATGACTGCGATGCCGCAGCTGGTGGCGCTGTTCAACGGCGTCGGCGGTGGCACTGTCGCATTGATCGCGTGGGCCGAGTTCCTCGACACGTCCGGATTCTCGCACTTCAACCACGGTGAATCGCCGACGGTGCACATCGTCATCGGCTCGCTGTTCGCGGCGATCATCGGTTCGATCTCGTTCTGGGGCTCGCTCATCGCATTCCTCAAGCTGCAGGAAACTCTGCCCGGCTCGCCCATCACCATCGGCAAGTTGCAGCAGCCGCTCAATGCCCTGCTGCTCATCGGTGCGGTTGCCGCTGCTGTGGTCATCGGCATCAACGCCACTCCGGGTGGCGGGGTATCGCAGTGGTGGATCGTCGCGGTTCTGGTGCTCGCGGGCATCCTCGGCCTGACAGTGGTGCTGCCGATCGGCGGCGCGGACATGCCGGTGGTCATCTCGCTACTCAACGCTCTGACGGGCTTGTCGGCAGCGGCCGCCGGTCTGGCGCTGAACAACACGGCAATGATCGTCGCCGGCATGATCGTCGGTGCTTCCGGCACGATCTTGACCAACCTCATGGCCAAGGCGATGAACCGTTCCATCCCGGCGATCGTCGCCGGTGGATTCGGCGGCGGCGATGCTGCTGCCGGTCCGGCCGGTGCAAGCGGCGGAACGGTCAAGGCAACGTCCGCAGCCGACGCGGCGATCCAGATGGCCTACGCCAACCAGGTCATCGTCGTGCCCGGATACGGTCTGGCCGTTGCGCAGGCGCAGCACGCGGTCAAGGACATGGCCAAGTTGCTCGAGTCGAAGGGCGTCGAGGTCAAGTACGCCATTCACCCCGTCGCCGGTCGCATGCCGGGGCACATGAACGTGTTGCTCGCCGAGGCCGACGTCGCGTACGACGCGATGAAGGAAATGGACGACATCAACGACGAGTTCTCCCGCACCGACGTCACGTTGGTCATCGGCGCGAACGACGTGACCAATCCCGCGGCGCGCAACGACCCGTCGAGCCCGATTCACGGGATGCCGATCCTGAACGTCGATCAGTCGAAGTCGGTCATCGTTCTCAAGCGATCGATGTCGTCCGGATTCGCGGGCATCGAGAACCCTCTGTTCTTCGCCGAGGGCACGTCGATGTTGTTCGGTGACGCAAAGAAGTCGGTCTCGGAGGTGACCGAGGAGCTCAAGGCTCTCTAGCTACGACCTCCGCCCCCGAGCAAGATGGGACGCTTCAGGCATCGGTTCTCGATGTCAACGGAAGCGTCCCATCTTGCGTTGGACGGCCAGCGCTGCCGTATCCAGCGGGTTGCGCGCCTCGCGAGCAGCGGCATCGGGGGAGTAAAGCATGACGATCGAGCATGCAGGCCACCACACGAAGACGACCAGCAGTGCGCTCACGATCCCGACGATCGATGCAGCTCCGGTCATCAGGGCCGCCGCTGTCACCGCGAGTGTCGCCGCGCTACCCAGACCGAGCACCACGGGTCGCCACGCTGTGGAGGCCACCATGGACGCGGCACCGAGCAATGCTGCCGTCGCAACGAGCTGGCCGTAGGGAAGCGCGGTGGACGAGACGGACGCTCCAGCGACTTCACGAGCGAGCTCGCCGGTCACCACCGCTCCGATGGTGCAGGCGATCACCACCCCGATTCCGTACGGCAGTTTCCGTAGCAGCGCGACCGCAGCGAGGACGGCGACGGCAATCAACACCGTGGTCACGTCGATCGCATCGAGCGCGGTGGTGGCCAGTGCTGCGACCGGCGACGTATCCGCAGACGCAGGCGATGGCACCTGCGGCTTCGAGATCATCAGCACCAGTAGAGCGCTTGCCGAGAAACCCGACACCGCCGCTCGCGTAGCGATCGCTCGTCGGCGCAGATGTGCCGAGATACCGCCGAGTGCTGCGGTGCTTCCTGTTCGACGGGATGCTTGGATCGGTCCGCGCTCGAGGCTCGACGGTGACATGACAGCCACAGTGCCCGATCAGCCTGAACGCCGCGTGTGAGGAACTCGAGAACGCCCTGATGGTTTGGCGGTAACGTTTCGATCACAGCACCACTTCAGGACTCGATGTCGGTCACCCGTCGAGGACGGGCTCGCTCGAACCTGCTGCAGGTAGGCAGAATGGCCTCAATGCGGGTGAGAAGAATGTTTTCGCGCGCTGGAGCAGTGTCCGAGCCTGTATCCGGCTCGGGCTTCGCCTCGGGCATATGTCCGTTTCTCGACGATCTACTCCGGCGCTCTGTGCGGCCTCGGGTCGTCTACCTGGGCAAAGTTCCGTCCATTGTCCCCGGTCACAGTAATTCGTAACGCGAACTATGACTTCGTTGCAAGACGTTGATTGGATGGGTAGATCTGTGTGACGATAGTCACATAGTCCAGCTCACCTAGGGCGAGACCGATCAAAAGAGCGTAGTTTCAGCCGCATCGGAAAACCGTGTTCCGCCGTTACAGGCAACTTGATAACGATCCGAACACGGTCTCGAGTACCCGTCGAATGCGGGTATCGCCACGTATCGGACGCCGAAAACTCGAAGGAGAAGAACATGACCGCAATGTCTCAGGGACAGCTCGATATGGTCCGCGCGTTCTTTTGCAACGAGTTCCAAGCGGACTCTCTCGATCGGTCCGTCATGCCCGAGCCTACCGCCGACGCCGTGACCGAGTGGATCCATGCGTTGGCCAGCAGTGGACTCTTCGCCCCCGCCGAGGTGCGCAATATTTCCTCGGTCTGGAACGCGGAGCCGGACGCGCTGGTTGCTTTGCTTGTCGGTGAAGTGGACGAGATCGCCGTCAGGCGTCACGGCGCGTCGGTGCCTGCAGCCGCTGTCGCTACGCCGGCGCTGATCTCGGCCTTCGAACGCGCCAGCTGACTCTCGGTGTCTCGGCCCTCGAAAGGGCTGCGCTTCGCTACGATCATCCGATTGGATGACGGCAGTCGACGATCTTTCGTCGCGCAGCGAAATGAGGGCACTGGATGGGCGCAGTGGGACTGGACGAAGATGCGGTGTCGACCTGGATCGCAGGATTGGGAATCGGCGCTACGTCCCCTCTGACCTATCGTCGAATCGGAAACGGGCAGTCGAATCTCACGTTCGAGGTGCGTGACGCGGGAGGGTCCGCCTGGGTTCTTCGTCGGCCTCCGCTCGGACACCTGCTGGCCTCGGCGCACGATGTGGTGCGCGAACATCGAATTCTTTCGGGTTTGCAGAACACTGCGGTGCCGGTTCCGAAAATGATTGCGGTGACCGAGGATTCGTCGTTCTCCGATGTTCCTCTGGTGCTGATGAGCTTCGTGGACGGTGTTGTGGTCGATTCGGTCGCGGTGGCCGAGCAACTCGACATCGACCACCGTCGCCGAGTCGGGCTCGGGCTGACCGTCGCGCTCGCCGATATTCACCGCGTCGATCTCGAGTCGTCAGGTCTGGCCGACCTGGCAAGCCACAAGCCCTACGCCGCTCGTCAACTCGCCCGATGGACCAAGCAATGGGAGTCCTCGCGCACCAGGGGCGTACCTGGCATCGATTCTCTCGCGGCCCGACTCGCAGCCGGCATTCCGCAGCAGCACGAAGTGACTTTGGTGCACGGAGATTTCCACCTCAGCAACGTCATCACCGCCCGCGACGACGGTCGAGTCGCTGCGGTCGTCGACTGGGAACTGTGCACACTCGGGGATCCGCTGGCCGACCTCGGCGGACTGCTGGCCTACTGGCCGCAAGCCGACGACGGGGTCGCGGGCCCGTTCATGGCGTCGACTCTGCCCGGATTCCCCACCAGGGCCGAGCTCGTCGAGTCGTACGCTCAGAACACGGGGCGCGATGTCTCCGACGTCGGATTCTGGCAGGTGTTGGCGCTGTGGAAGCTCGCGATCATCGCCGAAGGCGTCATGCGACGAATGGAAGCGGACTCACGAAACAGAGCGATCGCGGGCGGGCCCACCACGACTCTCATCGACGACATCGTCACCCGTGCGGTGAACACCGCCGACGAGATCGGCCTGTAGGACCGTCAGCTCGTCGAGGTTCCGATCACCAGAGTGCGTGCTGCGCTTTCGATCTCGGGTGGGATCGCGACAGGTCTGCGCGTGACGCCGTCGACGTAGACGTGCACGAAACGACCCCGGGCTGCCAGTTCCAGCGCATCGTCTTCGGCTTCCCGGAACAGCGCGAGCGAATACACGATGCTGCGGGTACCCAACTTCTCGACGGCCAGGCCGACCTGAAGGCGATCCGGAAAACTCAACTCGGACAGGTAACGACACGACGTTTCCGCCACCACGCCGATCGCCGGGAGTTCTCGAATGTCCACACCCGTCGTCTCCATCAACCAGCCGTTGACGGCAGTATCGAAATACGCGTAGTAGGTGACGTTGTTGACGTGGCCGTAATGGTCGTTGTCGTCCCACCGCGTCGGCACCGGCCACAATGCCGGAAAATCCGACGCACGAGACAACTCCGCACTTTCGTTCACCTGATCCGCCATGAACGAGACACTAGCCAGTCTCCTCGGGCGCAGTAGCGATCGGGGACTGCCGCCGCAGGATCGCCCGCACGACGAGCCCGACGACCAAGGCCCAGAAGGCGGACCCGATTCCTGCGAACGTCAGGCCGGATGCGGCGACGAGGAACGTCAGAACGGTCGCTTCGCGGTCCGCCGCATGTTCGAGCGCCCCGAACAGGGACGCCGCGAGTGTCCCCAGCAGCGCAAGTCCGGCAACGGTTTCCACCACTCCGGCAGGTGCTGCGGCCACCAGAGTAGCCAGAGCCGTGGCCAGCAGCGCGAGCACCAGATACGAGCAACCGACGGAGAACGCCGCGATCCATCGCCGCTTCGGATCCGGATGTGCGCCGGGATTGGCCGACAGCGCCGCACTGATCGCGGCGAGATTGATCGTGTGGCCGCCGGCGAATGCACCCAGGGCGGTGCCGGTGCCGGTGACCGTCATCGACGCACGCCACGGGATTCGGAATCCGAACGACGCCATGACCGTGGTGCCAGGAATGTTCTGCGACGCCATTGTGACGATGTACAGCGGCACCGCGATCCCTATCGTGGCCTGCCAGGTCCAGTGCGGAACCGTCCAGTCGATTCCGGGAACGAGATCGGACGCCGCGATCGAGGTGCCGCTGCCGATCAAGTCTGCGGCGATGACAGCGGCCGCTGCAACGAACGCTGCGGGCACTGCCCAGCGGGTGCTGAATCGGAGAACGACGAGCCAGACGACCGCCACCGGCGCTATCAGCGCGGGGGAGTCGGCGAACGCGGCCACCGGTGCCGAGCACAGGGGTAGAAGAACCCCGGCCAACATTGCTTGGGCAAGAGGTACTGGAATTCTCGAGACCAGCGCACCCAGTCTGGGCCACAGGTCCGTCAGGACGATCAGAATCCCGACCGTGACGAACGCGCCGACGGCGGCGGGCCACCCTCCCGCCACGACGCCGGTTCCGGCCAGCAGCGCCGCACCGGGCGTCGACCACGCCAAGGTGATGGGCTGTCGGTATCTGCGGGCCAGCCACATCATGCCCAGTGCCTGCGTCACGCACAGCGCCGACAATCCGGACGCCGCCTCTGCCGGGGTGGCACCGACCGCACGCAGGCCGGTCAGCACGACGGCGAAGGAGCTCGTGAAGCCCACCAGTGAGGCCACGATTCCGGCACTGATGGGAGTCGAGAGTGGAGTCGGTCCGTAGGCGGAATCGGCAGCGGTCACGAGTGTCGATCATGCACGGTGGGCCGCGGTCTGTCGCATCCTTTCCCAGCGGACGAAGGCCGCGATGTTCCTCGGGTAGCGGAATGCTGTCGAGGTGGTACCGACGTCGCGTAGTCTTCGGTTGGACCGGACCAGTCCGTACCGCTGGCTCGGCGATTGACCGAAAGGCCGGCGCAGTGGTGATGCCCGTACATCTGAGGGACAGTCAGGTCCCGAAACACGAACAGTTGCGCGCAATTCTGTTGCACCGCTGCACCAAGGAGCTTCAGCCGGGCGACTTGATGCCGAGCGAACGCAAGCTGATGGAGGACTACGGCGTCAGCCGTATCACCGTCAGGGAAGCGATCGGGCAACTCGTCAACGATGGCCATCTGGTGCGCGTGCGTGGCAAAGGCACGTTCGTGGCCAGCCGGACCGTGCAATCTCGTCTGCATCTGGCGTCGTTCTCGGAGGAGATGCGCGCGCAGGGACTGACACCGACGACGGTTGTGCTCTTTGCGCGACTCGAAAACCCCTCGGCGGCAACCGTTCGTGCCCTCGGCCTGGCCGTCGGGGAGCAGACCTACCACGTCAAGCGCCTTCGATTGGCCGACGCGGAGCCGGTGAGCGTCGACGACGGATGGTTTCGTGCGGCTTTGCTTCCCGGCCTGATCGAACACGATCTGAGCAGGTCCGTGTACGAGGCCGTGCACACCTACTACGGCTTGACCATCGACCGGGCCGAACCGACCGTCAAAGCGACCGCGGCCGACAGTGATACGGCGACCCTGCTGGGCACCAAGCGTGGTGCGCCGGTGCTGTATTTCGACCGAGTCTCCTTCAGCGGTGACGAGCCCCTCGAACACACGGAAAGCTGGTACCGATGCGATCGATACCAGCTGTCGATGGAGGTGGAAGGGCGGCGACGCACCACGCCGCGTCGGTGAGATCAGGGCAGCTCGAACAGGGGATCACCCGTCGCCACGTCGGTGCCGATGTGCGCGCTCGTGATCGAATCCGGTTTCGAGTCCATCAGGACGACGGGCACCACATCGGAGTAACCCGCTGCTGCGATCGCGGCAGGGTCGTAGGTGACGACGAGATCGCCCGCCTGCACTCGATCTCCCTCGGCTGCAACGAGATCGAAGCCTTCACCTTTCATCTTCACGGTGTCGATACCGATGTGCACCAGTACGCCCGCCTTGTCGTCGGTGAAGACGACGAACGCGTGCGGATGAAGCTTGAGTATCTTGCCCGCGACCGGAGAACGAACCTCGACGGGACCGTCGCTCGCGGCCGGCCGCAGTGCAACACCGGAACCCACCATCTGCGCGGAGAACACCGGATCGGGCACCTCGCCAAGCGAGATCACTTGGCCGGCAACAGGGCTGAGGATCAGGGTGGCGTCGTTCACAGAATGTCTTCGATATCTTCTGCGAGCGTATCCGCTTCGGGGCCGACGATGACCTGAACGGCAGTGCCCTTGTGGAACACCCCGTGGGCACCCGCCGCTTTGAGTGCAGCCTCGTCGACCAACGAGCCGTCCTTCACTTCGGTGCGAAGCCGGGTGATGCACGCTTCGATCTCGACGATGTTGTCAGCACCGCCGAGGCCCTTCACGATCGCGTCCGCCTTGGACATGTTCTGTTCCTACTCTCTTCTCGGCTGCGATCCTGTCGGTTGGATCACAAGTCTGGGTTGACACGAGCTTGCCACCTGGTCAAACTACAACTGGTAATGACCGGACAGTACCCCTGATGGCAGTCGGTCACAACAGCGAAATCCACCCTCACGGACCAGCCTCGAAGAGAAGGTCGCCATGACCCCGAAGAACACGGACTCGGTCGATACCGAGCCGAAGAAGGACTCCCGTTCATTGGCCGGGCTGCAACGGTTCGGTCGCAGTCTCATGCTTCCCATTGCCGTTCTGCCTGCTGCAGGAATCTTGCTGCGGCTCGGCCAAGACGACTTGCTGGGCAGATTCAGCGCGCTGGAGACCGCCGCCGCGGTCATCTCGGCCGCTGGTCAGGCTGTGTTCACCTGGCTTCCCTTGATCTTCGCCGTCGGTATCGCGATCGGCTGGGCCAAGAAGTCGGACGGCTCGACAGCGCTCGCTGCGGTCGTCGGATACATGGTGATGAACGGTGTCTTCACGGCGATGTCACCGGTGGTGCTCGACGGGAAGGTCGATGCCAACGGTGACCCGGCAGTGATCGATTACGGTGTTCTCGCGGGCATCGTCATCGGTCTGCTCTCGGCAATCCTCTGGCAGCGGTTCTACCGTCAGAAGTTGCCCGATTATCTCGGCTTCTTCAGCGGCCGCCGGCTTGTGCCGATCCTGACAGCGATCACCGGTCTTGTTGTCGCCGTTGTCATGTCGTTCGTCTACCCGCTCTTCTACAGTGCGCTCAACTGGGTCGGCAATACCGTCGCCGACCACAGTGTGGTGGGCAGCGGCATCTACGGTTTCGCCAACCGCATGCTGATTCCGACCGGACTGCACCACATTCTGAATTCCGTGGTCTGGTTCCTCGTCGGCGACTACCAGGATGCGAGCGGGCAGCTGGTGCGCGGCGACCTCAACCGGTTCTTCGCCGGCGACCCCTCCGCTGGAGTGTTCATGACCGGATTCTTCCCGATCATGATGTTCGCACTTCCCGCTGCGGCATTCGCGATCTACCGCAATGCCAAGCCGTCGCAGAAGAAGATCGTCGGTGGAATCATGTTGTCCACCGGCCTGACTGCCTTCGTCACCGGAATCACCGAGCCGCTCGAGTACTCGTTCATGTTCGTCGCCTGGCCGCTCTACATCATTCACGCAGTCCTGACCGGAACCTCGATGGCGCTGACCAATGCCCTCGGAATACACGACGGATTCTTCTTCTCCGCCGGTGGCATCGACTACCTGCTGAACTACGGAATCGCCACCAAGGCATGGCTACTGATCCCCATCGGTCTCGTGTACGCGGTGATCTACTACTTCCTGTTCAGCTTCGTCATCAAGAAGTGGAACCTGCGCACTCCCGGCCGTGAGGACGATGTGGTGGCCGAACCGACACAGGCATGACCGAGCACTCCACGACGTTGCGAGGGCGGGTCGTCACCGGCGAGGAGGTGATCGAGGACGGTGTGGTCGCACTGGCGGGAGATCGGATCTCGTGGGTAGGACCGACCCGGCACTGGGCGGGAGATGCACTACCGCAATCCGATTCGACGATCCTGCCGGGTCTGGTCGATGTGCATTGCCACGGCGGTGCGGGGGCGTCGTTCCCCGATTCCGCAGCCGCCGATCTGATGACGGCGGTGCGGCATCACCGCTCCCGCGGCACCACGACGATGCTTGCCTCTCTGGTGTCGGCACCGCCCGAACGGCTGATCGGCCAGACGTCGCTGCTGGCCGATCTGTACGAATCCGGTGACATCGCCGGGGTGCACATCGAGGGTCCGTTTCTGTCGGTCGCCCGTTGCGGCGCACAGGATCCGGCCTCGCTCCGCTGCGGTGATCCGGGTCTGCTGGCGGACATCATCGGCGCGGGCAGAGGAGCGGTCCGGTCGATGACTCTCGCACCCGAGGTCGACGGGTTCGCGGCCGTTGCGGAGATGCTGAGAGAGAACGGCATCGTGCCGAGCATCGGACACACGGACGCTGACGCTCTCACCACCCGCAGGGGTATCGACACGCTGGGGAGCGGGCCCATCACGGCCACGCACCTGTTCAACGGAATGCCGACCTGGCACCACCGAGCACCGGGGCCGGTGAGTGAATGCTTGGCATCCGCTGCGCGCGGAGGCATGGTGCTCGAATTGATCGGAGACGGAGTGCATCTCGCCGACGAGACGGTGCGCACGGTGTTCGATCTCGTCGGTGGTGCGCAGATCGCGCTGGTGTCCGACGCGATGGCCGCCGCCGGTATGTCGGATGGCCGCTATCGACTCGGGCCACTGGACGTGACCGTCCATCACTCGGTCGCACGATTGTCTCGTGACACCGATCCCGAGACAGCACCGATCGCGGGTGGCACCGCGACGGTATTGGACCTGGTGCGCCGGGCCGTGCAGGACGCCGGTGTGTCGTTGGTCGAGGCAGTGCGGGCGGGGTCGTCGACACCGGCGGCGTTGATCGGTCTGGGTACGGATATCGGCCGGTTACAGCAGGGAATGCGAGCCGACGTGTTGGTGGTCGACGCGACATTCGAGCCGGTGCAGGTCATCAGGGGCGGAATCGCGATAGAGGAGGACAGCTAGATGGAGATAGTGATCCTCGACGGAGTGGACGCGGTGGATCGAACGGCCGCCGACATCGTCGAGCGCACAGTTCGGACAACCCACGTATCAACCCCCATATTGGGCCTGGCAACCGGATCGACGCCGGTGGGCACCTATCGCGAATTGGCGAGACGTCATCGCGACGAGGGACTGTCTTTCTCGCACTGTCGAGCGTTTCTGCTCGACGAGTACATCGGTCTCGCGAGAAGTGCCGAACAGTCGTACTTTTCGTTCATTCGCGAGAACTTCGTCGACCACGTCGATCTGGACGACGCCGCGGTGTTCTCGCCCGACGGCGAAGCGCACGACATCGCAGCGGAGGCGCAGCGGTACGACGCGGCGATTGCGGAGGCGGGCGGCATCGATGTTCAGATCCTGGGAATCGGGACAGACGGGCATATCGGCTTCAACGAGCCCGGGTCTTCGTTGCGGTCGAGGACCCGGGTGAAGACGCTGACCGAACAGACCCGTACCGACAATGCGCGCTTCTTCGACTCGCCCGAGGACGTGCCACATCACGTACTGACGCAGGGCCTCGGCACCATCGACGAAGCGCGTCACCTCGTCTTGATCGCGACGGGCGAGTCGAAGGCAGAAGCGGTGGCTGCGGCTGTCGAGGGGCCGTTGTCGGCACACTGCCCGGCGTCGGTGATTCAGTGGCACCCTCACGTGAGCGTGCTGGTGGACGACGCTGCGGCGTCGTCCCTGGCTCTGGCGGAGTACTACCGATACGCCTACGCCAACAAGCCTGGGTGGCAACACTTGTGAATCAACTGCGGGTGTGAATCAACTGCGGGCGAACTCCGATGCGCGGGCAATCTGCTCGTCCGACGGCCGAACCCCGGTGTAGAGAACGAATTGCTCCGCCGCTTGCAGGGCGACGACCTCGGCACCGGTGATCACGGGCTTGTTCGCCGCTCGTGCTGCCACGATCAGCGGCGTCTCCGACGGCATGGCGACCACGTCGAACACGGCCTGCGCCGCGCCGATCTGTTCGGCGGTGAACGGTGTGGAATCGGCTCCGGGACCCCCGGCCATGCCGAGCGGGGTGACGTTCACCAACAGATCTGCGGCCACTGCCTCGGCAGACCATTCGTAGCCGTAGGTCTCGGCAAGGGCCGGGCCGGTGCTCGCGTTACGGGCGACGACGGTGCCGCGGGTGAAACCCGAATCTCGTAGTGCTGCAACGACAGCCTTCGCCATGCCGCCGCTGCCGGTGACGGCCACGGAGAAATCGGGCGACACGGAATGGGTCGCCAACAGGTTCGCTACGGCCTGGTAGTCCGTGTTGTAAGCGTGCAGAACGCCGTCCTCGTTGACGATGGTGTTGACGGATTCGATGGCGCTCGCCGATTCGTGCATCACGTCGACCAGTTCGATGACATCTTCCTTGAACGGCATGGAGACGGCGCAGCCTCGAATACCAAGCGCGCGAACGCCACCCACGGCGGCGGCAAGATCGGTGGTGGTGAAGGCCTTGTAGACGAAGTTCAGGGCCAACTCGTCGTACAGATAATTGTGGAAGCGTGTTCCGAAGTTGCTCGGTCGGCCGGACAGAGACATGCAGAGCTGGGTCTCACGGTTGAGAAAGCTGCGCGACGGTGCCGTTGACATTGGCTCGACACTACTCTTGGCACGTCGACGCGACCGAAACCAGAGCACCCCGATCGGCCTCGGTGATCGGTAGCTCGTACTGCGCGGCCACCGTGAGGTACTTGCCCGCGTAGAAGCAGTGGTACGCCGGATTGGGCGGCATCCACTGCGACGGTGTCTTGTCGCTCTTGGTCTGGTTGTCGGCTCCGTTGACCGCCAGCAGATTGAAGGCGATGTCGTTGGCGAACCGAATGCGCTTGTCGGGCAACCACGTGTTCGCGCCCATGTCCCAGGCAGCCGACAGGGGATAGACGTGGTCGATCTGAATCTTCCCGGCGTCGGATTTGGTGAACTGTAACCGCTCACCGGAATACGGGTCTGCGAGCGAACCCGACAGGACCACGCAGTCGCGGGTGCCTGCGCGGAACTCGATCTCCGTCATCGACAGCGCCAGTACGTTGTCGCGAGTTCCGCAACCGTCGTGGCCGCCCGGCCCGTCGTAATCGTCGGTCCAGGCGGGTCCGAACACGCAGCCTTCGCCGCTCTTGCATCCACGCTCGTACCCGAGGGCGTCGGGCCGCGCGGCGACCACTCGAACCTGTTCCAGCAATTGCTCGATCTGCACCCGGGTGGGGCTGCCAGGTGCGGGCGCGGCCGGGGAGAAGCCGGGGATGACGGATCGGTCGCACGATCCGAAAGCCGCCATCACCACCGCGGCGACCACCAGCGCCGCCGCTACCCACAGTCTTCTCACACACGCCCCATCGTCGTTCTCCCGCAGTCGGCCTTCGCGGCAGCAGTGTGTCGGACGGTACCGACACACTTGCGGAATTCGGCTGCCAGGGCGAATTCAGCGGACTTCGACGACAACCTTGCCGGCCACGTGCCCGTTCTCGACCAGGGCGAGGGCCTCACCTGCGCGCTCGAGCGGGAACACATGGTCGACACGGGGGTTCAGCACGCCCGACGCGGTCAGGTCTGCCAGACGTGCGAACGCAGCGGTAGTGCGATCGCGATCGACTCCCGAACCACCCCATTCGGACGCCAGCACCGGGTCTGCGACGCTCACGATCGGTGTCCCCGACCCGACGGCGGTCGCCGCCGCACGCAACGTCTCTCCGCCGACGAGATCGACGATGGCGTGCACCGGCCGGGTTACCGCGACGGAGATGTCACTGCCGGATTCGACGAACCGGGCACCGAGGCTCTCGATCCATTCCCGTTTGCCCGCGCTCGCCACTGCCACGATGGCGATTCCGTCCGCCCGAGCGAGTTGCAGTACCGCCGAACCCACACCGCCACCCGCGCCCAGCACGAGAACGGTATCGCCGGCACTCGTGGCCAACTGGCGTAGCGCGTCGTACGCGGTTCCCGCCGCGACCGGCAGAGTGGCCGCCGCGGCCCAGGAGACCGTCTCGGGCTTGTGAGCCGTGCTCGACGCATTGAACACGGTGTACTGCGCGTAGCCGCCGTGTCCCGACGCGGTTGCCCCGAAGACGTGGTCGCCCACCGAAAAGTCGGTCACACCGGTGCCGACATCCACGACGGTGCCCGACGCTTCCCGCCCGAGCACTGCCGGCAGAGTGATCTGCACCGTGTCTTTGCGGGTGCCCTTCCGCACCTTCCAATCCGCGGGATTCACCCCGGCCGCGTGCACCGCGACGAGAATCTGGCCCGGTCCGGGCTCGGCAACGGGTAACTCGAGGAGGGACTCGGTTTCGGGTCCGCCGTATTCGCTGAAGCCGTACGCGATCATGTGACCACTGTGCCCTATTCTCGAACCGATCGGCACCGCGTCGAGCAGCCTCGTCGGCCTGCCTCACCGAGGTGATGTCGGTGCGTCCTGGTTGGATGGACCGATGTTGCACGGTCTGTGGTCTCCCGGTGCCGGGCTGATGCTGTGGGACGACGAGATCACCACCGGCGACGAACCCGACCTGCCCTCGGCTCATGCGCAGGTACTCACCCGCACGTTTCGGCATCGTGCTGCGGTGTCGTTTCCGACCCCTGGACACACTGCGATCGCCGAAGCTCCGGTGCAGATTCCGGCCGTCGCGCTCGCGCCGCACGACGCGGCAGACCTGCTGCTGCGAACGCCATCCCACCACGCGCTGATCTCCGGGGACTTACGTTTTCTGGCGCACGTCACCCGTGGAATCGAACGTTGGGTCCGCGGTGGGCGGGTCGTTCCTGCGCTCAAATTGATCGACGGGCAGTGGTGGCCACGGTGGCGTCTGGTCGGCGGTGAGCGTCAGCGAGCCTGGCTCAGCGAACTCGCCGTGTCGATGCCGTCGGTGCAGCGAGCGAACGAGCGACCCAGGAAGATTCTCGACGACATGGTCGACGAGCTCACCGATCCGATCGTCAGATCGCTTCTGGGCAGACCCGACTCGGAACATCCGCTGCTGTCCGCTCTGATTCGGGACGACCCGTACAGCGATGGCACTCAACAGATCTCGACCCTGTTGGAGAAGTGGCGGGCAAGCCTGACCGTAGACGAACCGTCCCTGGTGTTGCGCCTGCTCGAACCCGATGACGACGAGGTCGACGGCCCCGAAGTCGCTGTGGCCCATGGCATCGTCGACGAGTCGGCGGAATCGATGTGGACCCTGCAGGTGTGTTTGCGGGCAGACGGCGAAGCGCCGCGTCCGGTGCCGATGAGCCGCAAGGTCGATGCCACGTTGCTGTCGATCGCCGTGCGCAAACTCGGTGACGCAGTCGCCGCGTACCCGAGGCTGCGTGATCTGCCCTCGCAGGAAGGCACCCTGGATCTGCTGCTCCCCACCTCGGTCGTCATCGATCTGGTCGAACACGGTGCGACGGCGCTGCAGGCCACGGGAACGACGGTGTTGCTCCCGCGTGCATGGACCCGGCTGGACCCGTCGATGAGGTTGCGCGTCGAGTCACCGGCGGTGACCAAAGCGGCTGCTGATCGCGCGGTCGGCATGGACGAGTTGGTCTCCTACGACTGGCAGCTCCAACTGGGCGACATGGTGCTCACCGAAGCGGAAATGAACAGACTCGCCGTGTCCAAGGGCGATCTCGTTCGGCTTCGGGGTCAGTGGGTGTTGGCCGACGGCGGTCAGCTCGCACGGGCCGCGAAGTACGTCGCAGAGCATCACGGCGACGGAACCGCGTTGAGCACGCTGATGCGCGAGATGACCCTGGCCGATCCACCACCGGCCCCGGTCCAGGACATCCGCGCCACCGGCTGGGCGGCCACGCTGCTCGAGCCCGGCGCGGTACCGGAGAAAATCCCCGTGCCCGATGGCGTGAACGCAGTGCTCCGGCCCTACCAGCAGCGAGGACTCGACTGGCTCGCATTCATGAGTCGGCTCGGTCTCGGAGCGGTACTCGCCGACGACATGGGTCTGGGCAAAACATTGCAAGTGCTCACACTCCTTGCCCACGAACAACATCCGAAGCCGACACTGCTGGTGGCTCCGATGTCGGTGGTCGGCAACTGGCAACGTGAGGCTGCGAAGTTCACGCCTGCACTGCGGGTCCTCGTGCACCACGGCCCGGCTCGGTCGAAGGGCGACGAGCTCGACCGAGAGATCGCCCAGCACGACCTGATCGTCACCACCTATGCGCTGATGGCCAAGGACCGCGCGCAGCTCTCGGAACAGACGTGGCGGCGCGTGGTGCTCGACGAGGCGCAGCACATCAAGAACGCCGGCACCGTTCAAGCGAAAGCGGCGCTCGCCATCCCGGCGGAACACAAGTTGGCTCTCACCGGTACGCCCGTGGAGAACCGTCTCGACGAGCTCAGATCCATTCTCGATTTCGCCAATCCGGGAATGCTGGGAAGGCCGTCCGATTTCCGTAAGCGATTCTCGGTACCCATCGAGCGCGAGAACGACGAGAACGCCGTCTCACGTCTGCGGGCGATCACGTCGCCGTTCATTCTGCGACGCGTCAAGACCGATCCGACGGTCATCTCGGATCTGCCCGAGAAGAACGAGATGACAGTGCGCGCCAACCTCACCGCCGAGCAGGCTGCGCTGTACAAGGCGGTCGTCGACGAGATGATGGCGCAGATCTCCGATGCGAAGGGTATGAAACGCAAGGGCGCGGTGTTGTCCGCACTCACTCGACTCAAGCAGGTGTGCAATCACCCGGCCCATTTCCTGTCCGACGGCTCGTCGGTGCTCAAGAAAGGTCAGCACCGGTCCGGCAAGATCGGGCTGGTCGAGGACATGCTCGATTCGATTCTGGGCGACAACGAAAAGGTGTTGTTGTTCACGCAGTTCAGGGAGTTCGGCGAGCTCGTTGCGCCGTATTTCGCTGATCGTTTCGGAGCCGAAGTGCCGTTCCTGCACGGCGGAGTGAGCAAGACCAAGCGCGATGCGATGGTGGAAAGATTTCAGAGCGACGACGGCCCGCCGATCATGATGCTCTCACTCAAGGCGGGTGGTACCGGACTGAATCTCACAGCCGCCAATCATGTTGTGCACCTGGACCGTTGGTGGAATCCGGCGGTCGAGAACCAGGCGACAGACCGGGCCTTCCGCATCGGGCAGCGTAAGAACGTCGAGGTGCGCAAACTCTTGTGCGTCGGCACCGTGGAGGAACGAATCGACTCGATGCTCGTCTCGAAGCAGGGCCTGGCAGATCTGGCGGTGGGCACCGGGGAGAGCTGGGTGACCGAAATGGACACCGCGGAACTGCAGGAGCTGTTCCGGCTCAGCGAAGATGCGGTGGGTGAGTGATGGTCGACTTCTCGCAGTACGGCAAGCGTCGACAAGCAAAGGGCGGCATCGAGTCTCGGAACAAGCGAGGGGCCTTCGGGCAGACGTGGTGGGGTAGGCACTTCGTCGCTGCAATGGAGGACCTGGCCGATCCGGGTCGTATCGCGCGGGGGAGAACGTACGCGCGTCAGGGGCAGGTTCTCACTCTCGGCGTCGAACGTGGGCAGATCTACGGCGAGGTGCAGGGCAGCCAACTCGAGCCGTTCTCGGCCTCGGTCACCGTCGAACCGCTGACCTCCGGAGAGGTGGCCGCGCTAGTCGATCGGGTGCGATCGAATCCCGGGATGCTTGCCGAACTGGCGTCGAATGCCATTCCGCAGGCATTGGCTTCGATGTTGCTGCCACACGACAAGGGCCAGCTCGATTTCGATTGCACGTGCCCCGACGACGGGTGGCCGTGCAAGCACGCGGCGGCTCTGATGTACATCGCAGCCGAACACATCGACGCGTCCGCGGCCACCATCCTGACGCTGCGCGGAGTAGATCTCGACCAGCTGATCGAGGGCGTAGGCGACGGAGGCGACGAGTTCGATGCCGACGACTGGTTCGCTGATCGTGCGTCCTTCCCCGACCTTCCCCAGGTGACGTTCGCACCCGCGATGGACGACCTCGACCCGTTGATCCTGCGTCGAGTTTTCCGCGCCGACGGGTCCAACGAGGCGGAGGTCAGCCGAGCGTGCGCTGATCTGAGGCAGTTCTACGACCGAATGTGACGGAATCTGGACTTACGTGGACATCCGACTATAGGATGGGCGTACTTCAATTTCCAGGCTCGAGGACGGACTGATTCCATGGCTCGCGAACTCACACACTTCATCGGCGGCAAGCACGTAGCCGGAACCTCCGGAAAATTCGGGGATGTCTTCGATCCGAATACCGGCGAGGTGCAGGCTCGTGTCCCCCTCGCCGATGTGTCCGAGGTCGAGGCTGCCATCGCCGACGCCGAACAGGCCCAACGTGAGTGGGCAACGTGGAACCCGCAGCGACGCGCACGCGTGCTGATGAAATTCCTCGCATTGGTCACTCGCGACATGGATGAGCTCGCGCGTCTGTTGTCCTCCGAGCACGGCAAGACGATCGCCGATGCCAAGGGCGACATCCAGCGTGGCGTCGAGGTCGTCGAATTCGCCGTCGGCGTCCCACATCTGCTCAAGGGTGAGTACACCGAGGGGGCCGGTGGCGGCATCGACGTCTACTCGATGCGTCAGCCGCTCGGCGTCGTCGCAGGCATCACCCCGTTCAACTTCCCCGCGATGATTCCGCTGTGGAAGGCAGGCCCGGCCATCGCCTGCGGTAACGCGTTCATCCTCAAGCCCTCCGAGCGGGACCCGTCCGTGCCGCTCAAGCTCGCCGAGCTGTTCCTCGAGGCAGGACTCCCGCCGGGCGTGTTCAACGTCGTCAACGGCGGCAAGGATGCTGTCGACGTGCTGCTCACCGACGATCGGGTCAAGGCCATCGGTTTCGTCGGCTCGACCCCCATCGCCCAGTACATCTACGAGACCGCAGCCCAGCAGGGCAAGCGCGCACAGTGCTTCGGCGGAGCCAAGAACCACGCCCTGGTGATGCCCGATGCCGATCTCGACGAGGTGGCCGATGCACTGCTCGGAGCCGCGTACGGTTCGGCAGGCGAGCGCTGCATGGCGATTTCCGTCGCGGTCCCGGTCGGCGAGGAGACCGCAGATGCGCTCGTCGCCAAACTCACCGAGCGAGTGGCGAAGCTGAAGATCGGCCGCAGCGACGACGAGAACGCGGATTTCGGCCCGCTCGTGGGCAGCGATGCCTTGAAGCGAGTCAACGACTACACCCAGATCGGCGTGGACGAGGGTGCCGAACTGGTCGTGGACGGGCGCGGTTTCAGCCTGGCCGGACACGAGAACGGATTCTTCGCGGGCGCAACACTGTTCGACAAGGTGACCACCGACATGCGGATCTACAAGGAAGAGATCTTCGGACCCGTACTGATCGTCGTCCGCGCGAAGGACTACGAGGATGCGCTGCGCCTGCCCACCGAGCACGAGTACGGCAACGGCGTCTCGATCTTCACCCGCGACGGCGACACCGCTCGCGACTTCTGCTCCCGCGTCCAGGTCGGCATGGTCGGCGTCAACGTGCCGATTCCGGTGCCGATCGCGTACCACACGTTCGGTGGTTGGAAGCGTTCGGGATTCGGCGATCTGAACCAGCACGGACCGGACTCGATCCGCTTCTACACCAAGACCAAGACCGTCACCCAGCGTTGGCCGTCGGGCACCAAGGAAGCAGCTGCGCAGAATCACTTCGTCATTCCGAACATGGACTGATCGGCCATGTTCACGTTGAACGAGGACGAGCGTGCCATCAACGACACAGCTCGCGACTTCGCGGACGAGTTCCTCGCACCGAACGCCGTCGAGTGGGATCAGCAGAAGCATTTCCCGGTGGACGTTCTGCGTAAGGCCGCCGGACTCGGGATGGGTGGCATCTACATTCGCGAGGATGTGGGTGGATCGGGCTTGACCCGAGTCGACGCCGTACGAATTTTCGAGCAACTCGCCACCGGTGACCCGTCCATCGCGGCGTACATCTCCATCCACAACATGGTTGCGTGGATGGTCGACACCTACGGAAACGACGAGCAACGGCAGCGCTGGCTCCCGGGACTGTGCTCGATGGATCGATTGGGTAGTTACTGCCTCACCGAACCCGGCGCTGGATCCGATGCGGCAAAGCTCGGTACCAAAGCCGTCCGCGACGGTGACGAGTACGTGCTGGACGGCGTCAAGCAGTTCATCTCCGGCGCAGGCACTTCCGAGGTGTACGTCGTCATGGCCCGCACCGGAGAGCCGGGTCCCCGCGGCATCTCGGCGTTCATCGTGCCGAAGGACACTGCAGGACTGTCGTTCGGAGCGAACGAGAAGAAGATGGGGTGGAACGCTCAACCCACCCGCCAGGTGATCTTCGAGGGTGCCCGCGTTCCGGCCGAGAATCTGCTCGGCGGGGAGGGCGACGGATTTCGTATCGCGATGAACGGGCTCAACGGCGGACGCATCAACATCGCCGCGTGCTCGATCGGCGGCGCACAGTCCGCTCTCGACAAGGCCGTGGCCTACCTCGCCGACCGCAATGCATTCGGTGCCAGGTTGCTCGACTCGCAGGCCCTGCAGTTTCGGTTGGCGGATTTCAAGACCGAGCTCGAAGCCGCCAGAACCCTGCTGTGGCGAGCTGCGGACGGGTTGCAGAACGACGCAGCCGACAAGGTCGAAATGTGCGCGATGGCCAAGCGTTTCGGCACCGATACCGGATTCGAGGTCGCCAACGGCGCGCTGCAGCTGCTCGGCGGATACGGTTACCTCGCCGAGTACGGTGTCGAGAAAATCGTCCGCGACCTCCGGGTCCACCAGATTCTGGAAGGTACCAACGAGATCATGCGCGTCGTCGTTGCTCGTTCGATCGTGGGTGCGGCATGAGTGACGTTCTCCTCGAGGTGTCCGGCGGGATCGGTCGCATCACTCTCAATCGCCCGAAAGCCATCAACGCCCTCTCGCACGCGATGGTGCAACAGATCGCTCCGACGCTGGCGCAGTGGGCAACCGACGACACCGTCGACACCGTCCTGTTGACCGGTGCCGGTGAACGGGGGCTGTGCGCCGGTGGCGATATCGTCTCGATCTACCACGACGCCAAAGACGGCGGTAGCGGCAGTAAGGACTTCTGGCGCGACGAGTACGTGCTCAATGCCGCGATCGCCCGATTCCCGAAGCCCTTCGTCGCGATCATGGACGGCATCGTCATGGGCGGAGGAGTAGGACTGTCGGCGCACGCGAACACTCGCATCGTGACCGAGCGTTCCAAGATCGCGATGCCCGAAGTGGGCATCGGCTTCGTCCCCGATGTCGGTGGCACGTACCTGCTCTCGCGCGCACCCGGCGAGATCGGCACCCACTTCGCGCTCACCACGGCACGAATGAACGCGGCCGACGCCATCGCGGTTGGATTCGCCGACCATTACGTTCCGTCGGAGAACCTCGAGAAGTTCTACGCGGCTCTCGAATCCGTCAGCGTCGGCGAGGCCGTTGCGACGTTCAGCGAGCCTGCGCCGGAGTCTGCAATCGCCGCTCAACAGGACTGGATCGACGAATGCTATGCGGGCGACGATGTGCAAGGCATCGTCGACGCCCTGGCCGCCAGCCCGGTACCGGAGGCGCAGCAGGCAAGCAAGGACATCGCGTCCAAGTCGCCGGTGTCGCTCGCGGTGACACTGCGGTCTCTGCGTCGGGCTGCGACGCTGCCCTCGCTCGAGGCCGTGCTGAACGAGGAGTACCGCGTGTCGGTCGCGTCGCTGAGCAGTCACGATCTGGTGGAGGGCATCCGTGCGCAGGTAGTCGAGAAGGATCGCAATCCGCAGTGGCAGCCGGCCACATCGGCGGACGTCACAGCCGAGGACATAGACCGATACTTCGCGCCCCTGGGGGACGCCGAACTCGGCCTGGCCCGAGCACACACAGAAGGTGAGCAGTCATGAGCGAGAAAACGATCGGCTTCATCGGTCTCGGGCACATGGGCGGACCGATGGCCGCCAATCTGGCTGCGGCCGGCTACACCGTGCAAGGCTTCGACCTGGTGCCTGCGGCGCTCGAACAAGCAGCGAAAGACGGCGTCACTGTGGTGGAGTCGGCAGTCGCTGCGGTCGCAGATGCCGACATCGTCATCACGATGCTGCCCAACGGCAGGCTCGTCCTCGGGCTGTATGCCGACCTGCTGCCCGCGGCCGCACCGGGAACGTTGTTCATCGATTCCTCGACCATCGACGTCGCCGACGCCCACGCCGCGCACACGCTGGTGCGCGAGGCCGGTCATCGCAGTCTCGACGCGCCGGTGTCCGGCGGTGTCGGGGGAGCGGCCGCGGGAACGTTGACCTTCATGGTGGGCGGTTCGGAGGAAGACTTCTCCTCTGCCGCAGCAGTTCTCGACGTCATGGGCCGTAAAGTGGTGCACTGCGGCGCAGCGGGCAACGGCCAGGCCGCCAAGATCTGCAACAACATGATCCTCGGAGTGTCGATGATCGCGATCAGCGAGGCCTTCGTGCTGGGGGAGAAGCTCGGCCTGAGCAACCAGGCACTGTTCGACGTGGCGTCGACTGCGTCCGGTCAATGTTGGGCGCTCACCACCAACTGCCCGGTGCCCGGGCCTGTTCCGACGAGCCCGGCAAACAACGAGTACAAGCCCGGATTCGCTGCGGCGCTCATGGACAAGGACCTGGGTCTGGCTGCGAATGCACTGCGCGACAACGGGGTCGAGGGAGTGCTCGGCCTGCGCGCAGCCGAACTCTACGCGCGGTTCAAGGAAACGTCCGGCGGGGGAACCGACGTGGACTTCTCCGGCATCATCAACGACATCCGCGAACGCTCGAACGGAGCCGGCCAGTGACCGAGTACGAGACCATCCTGCTCGAGCGTCGAGGACGCGTCGGCATCATCACGCTCAACCGCCCGAAGGCGTTGAACGCGCTCAACTCCCAGTTGATGCGTGAGGTCGTCTCGGTGGTCGAGGAACTCGATGCAGACTCCGGGATCGGTGCCATTCTGATCACCGGATCCGAGCGAGCTTTCGCGGCCGGCGCCGACATCAAGGAGATGCAGCCGAAGTCGTACATGGACGTCTACCTCGACGACTTCTTCGCGGCGTGGGACCGATTGGCATCGGCGCGGACGCCGTTGATCGCGGCGGTGTCCGGCTATGCACTCGGCGGTGGATGCGAGCTCGCCATGCTGTGCGATGTGCTGATTGCTTCGGACACAGCGGTATTCGGGCAACCCGAGATCAAACTGGGCGTCATTCCGGGGATCGGCGGGTCACAGCGGTTGACGCGTGCGGTGGGCAAGGCCAAGGCCATGGAGATGTGTCTGACCGGTCGCAACATGAAGGTCGACGAAGCCGAGCGCGCGGGGCTGGTCTCGCGCATCGTGCCGGCCGCGGGCCTCCTCGACGACGCCATCGCGACCGCGACCACCATCGCCGAAATGTCGCTCCCGATCGCCATGATGGCAAAGGAAGCGGTGAACCGATCGTTCGAGTCGAGTTTGAGCGAAGGCGTTCTGTTCGAGCGCCGGGTGTTCCATTCTGCCTTCGCAACCGAGGACCAGAAGGAAGGCATGTCGGCTTTCATCGAGAAGCGCACGCCCAGTTTCCGGCACCGCTAGCTCATCTTCTGGGTCGTTCCGCAGGCTCCACTCCCAGGTCCGCCCTACCTGTCGGGAGACAGGAGGGCGGCACCGCGGGCCGACACCAATTCGGGCATCGACGGCACCAGGGTGGGCAGACCGGTCCGCAGCTCCAGCGACCGCGCAATCGAGGTGATGTTCGCGCCGCCGCCGACCACGACGATGGACTGCGGTCTGGCCCCGGACAATTGGATCGTCTGCTCGACGAGCATGCCCGCATACCGTACGGGGCCGGCAATCAGATCGTCGAAGTCGCGCCGCGTCAGCACGTGGCGCGCGGTTCCGGACGGATCCGCCGTGCTGACGACGGAGTCGACGCTCAGTTGCTCCTTGATGGATCGGCTGGCATCGATTCCGAGGCGAACCCCGTTGGCGGAGAGCAATCGACGAACCGAGTGATCGAGATCGTCTCCGCAGAACGTGGCGGTACGCCGCGTCATCAGGGTCCGGGACGACGCGAGATCGACGACGGTGACTGTGGTTCCGGTGCTACCGATGTCGCACAGGGCGGTGACCCCGTGGTTCGGTACCAGCCCGATGAAACGCAGATAGCGCACTTGCGCAGCGGTTTCCGGTACGAGTGACGCCGTGCGGGCGGTGCCGCGGGTTGCGACCGAGCCGGGATCGGTGGCCACCCGGTACGCGATGGCCGAGAACTGCACTGGCAGCGACATTGTCGCTGCGATGGAATGGATAGCGTCGACTCCGGTGGCGATCGTCGTGGCCAAGGGCTGGCCGGGCGCGCGGCGCACCGTTCTCGACACGATCGGTGTGCGATGTGGACTGTCCAGATACGTCAGAATTGCACGTGCACCGTGTGCACCCGCTCCGACCCCCAACACCAGCACCCGCCCCGCCCTTCGACAGATCCGCCTCGCCCTGCGCGCAGTGCCATTTCACCACGAACGGTACGGGTGTTCCATTTACTTGTGACGAGTCACGATCATTGTCGAAACGATGTGGTGATGTCATCACTGTCGAAATCGCCTGCATCCGAACGCAGTTCCGCAAGGATCCGGACCAGGGCCATCAGCTTGTCACGCGCGAGCCCGGGCTTGGCGAATACCAGCGTGTTCAGGCGCTCGGTGGCTTCGACCGCCAACGTGCGCCCCTGCTCGGTGATTTCGACCAAGGTGGTGCGTCGATCGCTGGGGTGGGGAATGCGGCGCACGTATCCGACGGATTCGAGGCGGTCCACCGCATTGGTCACACTGGTGGGGTGCACCTGCAGTCGAGCACTGGCTTTCGCCATCGGTAGCGCGCCGTTCTTGGTGAACGTCAACAACGTCAGCAGTTCGTACCGTGAAAAGGTCAGTCCCGTCGGCTTCAACGCTTCCTCGACCCGGGCCAGCATGATCTGCTGAGCGCGCATGAGCGAGGTGACAGCGGCCATACCGTCGGCGGCATCGGACCACCCGTGCTTGGTCCACTGACGGTGGGCCTCTGCAATGGGGTCGAGGGGAAGCGGCGAAGGTGCTGGCATACATACCATCCTCCCACGGTGTCCGGTTCGTGCGTCTACCGAATGACGGTGCGAAGTACGGCGAGTGGCACTCGATCGGTGATCGCTGCTCGGGTCCGTGAAATCTGCTCGCGGGCATCGGCTGTGCGCGCGTTGTCGGTCTCGTCGGCGGTCAGGGCTGCGTCCAGCAGACTCAGTTGCGCCAACACGGAGTCGACATCGTCGGTGGAGCGCGCGGCACGGCCGACTCTTTCGGCGAGGCGGATTCCGGCCTGGACCACCATGGGACTGCCGGTCCCGTAGATGCGCACTGCATCGAGCGCGTGGTCGATCAGCGACGAGACGGCCACGCGGCGAATGATCAGTCGCACGGTGCCGTCGGAGTCGCGCCGTGCACGGCAGGGCACTGGGCGCTGAACTACCGCCACGAGTCCGACCGAGAGATCGTCGATGGCGTTGCGTGCCGTGTACGGGTCGTTGACCCCGGTGGACAGCGCGCGCACCGCCATTTCGGTCATCTGCTCGACGGCGAAGGCTATGTCGTGCCGGGGTGTTCGGCTGGTGCCGATGTCGAACGATCCTCGTACTCGTCCGATCGCGTCCTCGGATATGTCGGCCGATCGATCGGCGAGGATGTCTGCGAGCGGTTCACCGGCGACGACATGATCACCGGGTGCTCGATGAATCTCGACCATGGTGCTGCTGTCGGCCGCGATGCCCAGCAGTGCGTCCTCGTCGATGTCGATGATCACTCCGGATTCCTCGGCGAGAACCGTTGTGTAGACGGGTGGCTTGGAAATTCCGTCTGCCGACGCCGCGTCGTCGGGTTGCTCCAGTGGATACAGCGAGTCGACGGACTCGGAAAGCTCGTCGCGGACCCGGGCGGACAGCGTCGCAACCTGGATGGACTGGGCGATGTGATGGATGAAGTAGACGAGTACACCGACGTCGACGACCGCGAGCGCCACGGCAACGTTGACGGCAATGTCGGGGACGAACACCGAACCATCGGATTCGATCGATCGGATCGAGCGCAGGACCATCAGCGAGTACAGGAACGTTGCCCCGAAGATGCCGAGTACCACCTGATTTCCCCGGTCGGCCATGAAGTTGCGCACCAGGCGGGGGCCGTACGACGAACTGGCAGTGGCGAGTACGGAGATGGTGATGGAGAACGACGTCGCGGCCACACCCAACATCGAGCCGCCGATCGCGCCGAGAATATCCCGGCTGCCACTGGCCCCGACGTGATAGAGCAGCGAACCCGTCAGATCCACTCGGGCGTCGAGTAGGTAGCGGTCGAGGCTGACGAGTGCTTGCGCGAGTAGGAGCGCAAAGACTCCCAGGACTGCGGGAATGAACCAGAACGACTCCCGCAACTTGGCCATGTGTTCCTTCATGAGCGACAGTCTTCCCCGGCGCATCCGAATCAACCCTTCGGCGTTCGAATCACGATGATCGCAACCGTGGTTGTCGGTCGGCCGATACGGCATCGTCATCGGTGATGCGGGTGTGGCCGAGTGGCTAGGCACCGGTCTGCAAAGCCGTTCACACGGGTTCGAATCCCGTCGCTCGCTCGAAGATCGGGACCGGCCGGCAACGGTCGGTCCCGATCGATGTCGTGTCAGGCCAGCAGCGCTGGCTTTCGAGCCACGGTCACAGCCCAGTCCGCGTCGTCGCGCCAGGGCCGTAGGTCCCAGGTCGCGAAACGATGCTCGACGACGAAGCCGACCGCCGCCAGATCCTCGTCGAGCATGTCGACCGTGTACTCCCGATCGGTGGCGAAGCCTGTGACGAACACCCCGCCGTCGGCCAGGTGAGCCCAGATACGTTCCAGCGCTTCCCGTTCGGTGCCCGGATCCATGTAGACGAGTACGTTGCCTGCCGCGACTGCTGCGTCGAATGTTCGTCCGAGATTCAGCGTCGTCAGGTCGGCGACGTGGACGTCGAGTTCGGGGTGTGCTCGCGCGGCCTCGGCGAGAACAGGGTCTAGATCCACTGCGGTCACCCGGTGTCCGCGGCGAGCCAGTTCGGCACCGAGTCGGCCGGTACCGCATCCGGCATCGAGAATGCTCGACGCGGGGGAGACCAACGCGTCGACCATACGGGCCTCACCGTGCAGATCCACGCCGCGTTCGGCCAGGCGGTCGAAGCGCTCGATGTACCGCTTGGAATCGTCGGCTGAATTCTCGGCTTGCCAGCGTGTGGTCATGCCGCCAGGGTAGGTCAGCTCTGTGCTTCGAGGGCCGCCCGGGCTTCGGCCACGCGTGCCCGGGCCGCCTCGAGAGCCTCCGCTGTCGATTCGGCCTGCTCGACGCTTGTTCTCTCCGCTGCCCGCGCCGCCTTCGCTTCGGCTCTGGCGGCGTCCAGCTCGGCTTCGAGCCTCTCGACTTCCTTTGTGGCGCTGCGTCGTTCGGACGCGGCACGTTCTGTATCGGAGTCAGCAGTTTCGGCCGCATCGCGCGCGGCATCGAACGCGGTTTCGGCAGCGTCCAGTTCGGCGACCAGTCGATCGTGTTCGGCCTCGCGCAGCTGATCGGCTTCGGAGGAGTCCTCGGGATCGGACTCGGGTGCGTCATCGGCAGTGTCCGAAACACCGTCGGTCTCGGTCTCGGTCTCGGTCTCGTCGTCGGGTGGGTCGGGTGGGTCGGGAACGAGAGAAAGCAGCGCCGGCCCGAAGCCGCTGTAGGTTTCGGCCGTGACGGTTCGGCCCGCCCGCACGCGGTCGCGAATCTCGGGATCGGCCATCGCCGCGTTCAGGGTGTTGGCGATCTCGCGAGCAGCATTGTCACCGACGGTCACTCCGAGTTCGTGTCCCGAAGAGATGGCTTGTTCTGTCAGTGCGCGTATCGAAGTGCTTCGAGCAGTGGACAACTCGCGCAGTCGGTGGCCATCGCCCCGCTGCTGAGCTCGTTCGAGCTGCTCGCCGAGCTCGAACAGTTCCGCGAGGGCCGATTCGTCCTGACGAGCGAGTGTGTTCACCAACCAGGCCACGACAGTGGGCTTACGGAGTCCGCCGATGCGAGTGGCTCCGGACTTGTCTCCGGCCTTCTTGAACCGGGCGACGTACGCCGAACGGTGCGACACGAAATCGGCAGGAGCCAGCGAGTACAGGTCGTCGACGACCGTGTCGATGTGGGGGAGATCCTCGGACATCGAAGTCCACCGTCTCGTTCGAGCAGTCACAGGGCTGCGGTGACATGCGTGAAAGATGTGTGCCCCCGGCAGGATTCGAACCTGCGGCCTTTCGCTCCGGAGGCGAACGCTCTATCCCCTGAGCTACGGGGGCGCACCGGCTTCGGCCGGCGTGCCTGTTGGGCTGTACGAAAGACTAGCGCATACGTGACCGGAGCCGAAATCACCCCTCGGGCAGCGGCTGCGCACCCTTCGCGGCAAGCATCTGCTTCATCAACGTCGATTCGCTGGTCTGGGTAGCCACCATGGATTTCGCCAGGTTGATCACGGCAGGCGACTGCGCATGAGTCTGGGCGTATTCCATCATGGCCAGACCGCCCTCGTGGTGGCGCAGCATGAGCTGAAGAAACATCACGTCGACGTCCGTGCCCGTTGCCTGCCGAAGCGCTGCGAGCTCCGCGGAACTGGCCATGCCGGGCATTGCCTTGGTGGGATCGGAGGACCCCGGTTCCATCGACATCCCACCCATGGAGTGGCCGTCCGAGTCGTCGGCCGTCATCCAGGTCATGTAGCCGTCGGTCGATATCGGTGCGCGGTCCCACAGAGCCAACCAGCCCTGCATCTGGCCGACCTGATTCTGCTGCGAGGTGAGCATGTCGAACGCCAGGTTCTTGACGGCCTGATCGGGAGCATTGGTCAATGCCACCGCGGCCATCTCGATTGCCTGGTTGTGGTGCACGGTCATGTCCTGTGCGAAACCGACATCGACCGAGTCCGCGGCAGGCGAGTTGTCACCGTCACGGAACGGACTCTGCACCAGAAAGCCCAGCGCGAAACCGATCGCGAGAACGGCGATCAGCGCCAAGACAACCAGCGCAGTGCGCTGGCTCGGCTTGGTCGCGGATGGGCCGGTGGTCGAGTCGACTGTCGATTCGGTCATCAGCTCGCGGGAACCTGAAGTTCGCTGGGTAGCTGCGCTCCACCGGGCAGTCCGCCGGTCCCACTGGTCTCACTGGTGTCGGGGGTGATACCTGCACCGTCCATCGGAACGGCGTCCGCTCCGGGTGCCGAGGCGTCGAACAGTGGCGGGTTGTCCGGATCGAAGCCGTCGCTGCCGTCGCCCGAGGTGGTGGGCACCGATGCGCAGCTGGCACCGACCTCCGGGTAGGCGAAGCGGTTCAGGCGCAGCGCAGAGATGAACTGGCCGATGCGTGCGTCGTCCACGCTGTCCAGCTTGAGCTGGTGGCCCCAGGACTGCAGCGAAACAGGGGTGTCCAGACCGGGGTAGGGCGACATCATCATCTGGGTTTCACCGTCGACGCGATCGGCCAGCGACTGGACCTGGTCTTCGTTCAGGTCGTCGGGGTTGTAGGTGACCCAGACGGCTCCGTGTTCGAGGGAGTGCACGGCATTCTCGGTGCGAATGGCCTCGGGATAGACGATTCCCGTGCAGGTGGCCCACACGGCGTCGTGCGGCCCGCCGAACGGCGGCGACTGGTCGTAGGCGACCCGCTGCGTGCGCGCGACGTGCAGAGCTGCGGGATATTCCTGGACCGTCACGCCCTCGATGCCCGTCGACGGATCCTGGTTGGACTCGCTGGGCGCAAACTTCTGCGCCTCGGCTCGATCCTGGTACTTCGGATACAGATTGATTCCCAGTCCTGCGACGAGGCCGACAACCACTACGACACCGGCAACCGTCAGCCAGGGAATCTGCCTGCCCTTGGCAGCAGGCACGCCGCCCTTCTTCTTGCGAGCTGACTTCTTGTTGGCTGCGTTGATGGCTTTGTCTGCCTTCGCAGCCGACTTGTTCTGACTGCCTTTGTCGGGACCCGTTGGCATCGCTGTAGTTGCTCTCTCAGTCGAGGAAAGGTGGTGGTCGGTGTCGCTGGTCGTGCGTATCTGCTGGTGACGGCGGTGACCAAGGACCGTCCGCGCAGAGCGCCCTTACTGTACGTTCTCTGCCTGAGAGCGTGCTCAGGGCCTGCAACGAGCGCTTCGGCCGGGTGGGCCCGCGATCGGACGGGCAGTGGATGCGAGTACGCCGCACACCAGCCAATAGGATAGCTACCTGTGACTCCTGCCGATCTTGCCGAACTGCTCCACGCGACCGCCGCGAAGGTGCTCGCCGACCGCGGCCTGGACGCATCCGTTCTACCTGCGAAGCTGACCGTCGAGCGTCCCCGTAACCCCGAGCACGGCGACTACGCGACCAACGTGGCTCTGCAGGTCGCGAAGAAGGCCGGTGCCAATCCACGCGACTTCGCCGGCTGGCTCGCCGAAGCTCTCGCGGCCGAGGCCGCGATCGACAGCGCCGACGTTGCAGGCCCCGGATTCCTGAACATCAGGCTGGCCGCCGCCGCGCAGGGCGAGATCGTTGCCCGGGTACTCGCGGCAGGCGCGTCGTTCGGCAACGGATCGTCGATGGCAGGCAAGAAGGTCGACCTCGAGTTCGTCTCGGCCAACCCGACAGGTCCGGTGCACCTCGGTGGAACCCGGTGGGCCGCCGTCGGCGACGCGCTCGGTCGGATCTTGACCGCCCACGGCGCGGAGGTCACCCGCGAGTACTTCTTCAACGACCACGGCGCTCAGATCGCGCGCTTCACGCACTCGCTCATCGCCGCTGCGAAGGGTGAGCCTGCACCCGACAACGGCTACGCGGGCGAATACATCGCCGAGATCGCAGCGCACGTGCTCGCCGAGCGACCCGATGCGCTCGCGCTGGACACCGAGGCGCAGGAAGAGGCGTTCCGGTCCATCGGCACCGAGTTGATGTTCGATCGGATCAAGGCGAACCTGCACGAGTTCGGTGTCGATTTCGACGTCTACTTCCACGAGAACTCGCTGTTCGAGTCCGGAGCCGTCGACAAGTCGGTCGAGTACCTCAAGACCTCGGGGAGCCTCTACGAGGAGGACGGGGCCTGGTGGCTCCGGTCCACCGACTTCGGTGACGACAAGGATCGCGTCGTCATCAAGAGCGACGGCAACGCTGCCTACATCGCCGGCGACATCGCCTACTTCCAGAACAAGCGGCAGCGCGGCTTCGACCTGTGCATCTACATGCTCGGAGCAGACCACCACGGATACATCGGACGGCTCAAGGCCGCCGCGGCGGCGTTCGGAGACGACCCCGCGACCGTCGAGGTCCTCATCGGACAGATGGTCAACCTCGTTCGCGACGGCGTTGCCGTGAAGATGAGCAAGCGAGCCGGTACCGTCATCACGCTCGACGACCTGGTCGACGCCATCGGCGTCGACGCCTCCCGGTACGTGATGATTCGGTCGTCCGTCGACTCCAGCATCGACATCGATCTGGCCCTGTGGGCGAGCGCCAGCAACGAGAACCCGGTGTACTACGTCCAGTACGCCCATGCCCGGCTGGCCTCGCTCGCGCGAAATGCCGCCGAACTGGGAATCGTTGCGGACCAACCGGATCTGAGCCTGCTCACGCACGAGCAGGAAGGCGAGCTGATCAGGACGATCGGCGAGTACCCCCGAGTGGTGGCCAGCGCCGCCGAACTGCGTGAGCCACACCGGATTGCCCGCTACCTCGAAGAGTTGGCGGGTGCTTATCACCGTTTCTACGGTGCGTGTCGAGTACTTCCACAAGGAGACGAGGAGCCCGGACCTGTGAACACCGCACGACTGGCGTTGGGGAACGCGACCCGGCAGGTCCTGGCCAACGGCCTCGAACTGCTCGGGGTCAGCGCACCGGAGCGCATGTGAGCGCACATCCGGCCGGGCCCAAGCATGCCGATGCACCGGCGAAACAGTCGACATCCCATCGCCCGGTAGACGCGTCCGAGATGACCACGTTGCCCGATCAGGTGTGGCCCCGTAATGCCGAGCGCGGTGACGACGGAACGGTTCGTCTCGCCGGAGTATCGGTCACCGAACTCGCGGAGCAGTACGGGACGCCACTGTTCGTCATCGACGAGGACGACTTCCGTTCGCGTTGCCGCGAAATGGCAGCCGCTTTCGGAGCGCCCGAACGAGTGCACTACGCCTCCAAGGCATTTCTCTGCGGCGAGATCGCGCGTTGGGTCGCCGACGAAGGGCTGTCGCTTGACATCTGTTCCGGCGGGGAGTTGGCTATCGCGCTGGCCGCAGGTTTTCCGGCGAACCGAATTGCCATGCACGGCAACAACAAATCGGTCGCCGAGCTCGAGGCGGGCGTGCGCGCGGGCGTCGAGCACGTGGTTCTCGACTCCAACATCGAGATCGACCGTCTCGACGACGTTGCCGGCGCGGCCGGTGTGGTCCAGGACGTTCTGATCCGCATCACCGTCGGCGTGGAAGCGCATACGCACGAGTTCATCGCCACGGCGCACGAGGACCAGAAGTTCGGCTTCTCGCTCGCCGACGGTTCGGCACTCGACGCGGTTCGCCGCGTGTTCGCTGCCGACAACCTTCGCCTCGTGGGACTGCACAGCCACATCGGATCGCAGATCTTCGAGGTCGACGGCTTCGAGCTGGCCGCGCACAAGGTCATCGGCCTGCTCCGAGACATCGTCTCGGAGTTCGGTGTCGAAAAAACCGCACAGATCTCGACTCTGGATCTCGGTGGCGGCATGGGCATTTCGTACGTCGCCAGTGACGACCCGCCACCGGTGGAGCAGCTCGCAGCGAAGTTGACCGCCATCGTGGAGACCGAATCTGCCGCGGTGGGATTGCCGGTTCCGACGATCGCCGTCGAACCCGGCCGTGCCATTGCCGGACCGGGCACCGTCACGCTGTACGAGGTGGGCACCATCAAGGATGTCACCGTCGACAAGGCGACGCGCAGACGCTACATCAGCGTCGACGGAGGAATGAGCGACAACATTCGCACCTCGCTGTATCAGGCGGAGTACGACTGCCGATTGGTTTCGCGAACCAGCGAGGCTCCAGCCGTTCTGGCGCGAGTGGTCGGAAAGCATTGCGAGAGCGGCGACATCGTCATCAAGAACACATGGATGCCGGCGGACGTCGGGCCCGGTGACCTGCTCGCGGTAGCGGCCACCGGGGCCTACTGCTACTCCATGTCCAGTCGCTACAACCTGCTGACGCGGCCCGCAGTGGTCGCAGTCAAGGACGGGCGAGCGCGCCTGGTCCTACGGCGGGAAACCATCGAAGATCTGCTCAGCTTGGAGGTTCAGCCATGACATCGAAGCCGATAGGCGTCGCCGTACTCGGACTCGGAAACGTCGGCAGCGAGGTCGTTCGGATCCTCACCGAGAATGCCGAGGACTTCGAAGCGAGAATCGGTGCGCCGCTGGAGATTCGGGGCATCGCGGTGCGTCGGGTAGACGGCGATCGTGGAGTGCCCACCGAGCTGCTCACCGACGATCCGGCGGAGCTGGTCGGCCGCGACGATGTCGACATCGTCGTCGAGGTGCTCGGCGGCATCGACATTCCCCGCAAGCTCGTGCTCTCTGCCCTCGAGAAGGGCAAGTCCGTCATCACTGCGAACAAGGCCCTCCTGGCCGAGTACACCGGCGAACTCGCGGACGCTGCCGAGAAGTCGCGTGCCGACCTGTATTTCGAGGCGGCCGTGGCCGGAGCAATCCCGGTGGTTCGTCCACTGATGCAGTCCCTTGCGGGCGACCGCGTGAACAAGGTTGCCGGCATCGTCAACGGTACGACCAACTTCATTCTCTCCGCTATGGACGAGACGGGAGCGGACTACGCCGAAACCCTTGCCGAGGCGGGGCGTTTGGGCTACGCCGAAGCCGACCCGACCGCCGACGTCGAGGGCTACGACGCGGCCTCGAAGGCCGCCATCCTGGCGTCCATCGCATTCCACACCCGGGTCACGGCCGGTGACGTCTACCGCGAGGGCATCAGCAAGATCACCTCGGACGATCTCGAAACCGCAAAATCCCTGGACTGCACCATCAAGCTGCTGGCCATCTGCGAGCGGATCGTCACGCCCAAGGGCAAGGAGCGAATCTCCGCTCGGGTCTACCCCGCGCTCGTTCCGCTGAACCACCCGTTGGCATCGGTCAACGGTGCGTTCAACGCCGTGGTCGTCGAAGCCGAGGCTGCCGGCCGCCTGATGTTCTACGGGCAGGGCGCAGGCGGTGCACCGACTGCGTCCGCAGTGCTGGGCGATCTGGTGATGGCCGCGCGCAACAAGTTCTACGGGGGGCGGGGCCCACTCGAATCCAAGTACGCCAAGCTCAAGGTGGCCCCGATGGGTGACATCCTCACTCGTTACTACGTCAGCATGCAGGTCGCGGACAAGCCCGGCGTCCTGGCCACCGTGGCGGCCGAGTTCTCCAAGCGGGACGTCAGCATCTCCACCGTGCGTCAGCAGGGCTCGGGTGACGGAGCCAGGCTCGTCGTCGTCACCCACCTCGCGGCCGACTCCGCATTGTCCGAAACCGTTGCATCGCTCGAGCAGCTCGATGTGGTCGTCCACGTCGCAAGCGTTCTCCGATTGGAAGGCACCACCGTATGAGCGTCCACACCCCCTGGCCCGGTCTGATCGAGGCATACCGCTCGCGTCTGGCGATCGGTCCGGACTGGAAGACCGTCACGTTGCGCGAGGGCGGAACTCCGCTGCTGCCCGCCGGACATCTGTCCGAATTGACCGGCTGCACAGTGCATCTCAAGGTCGAAGGGCTCAATCCCACCGGCTCCTTCAAAGACCGCGGAATGACCATGGCCGTCACCGACGCGCTCGCAAGGGGCCAAGAGGCCGTGCTCTGCGCCTCGACCGGCAACACCTCTGCTTCTGCTGCGGCCTATGCGGCAAAGGCCGGAATGAGCTGTGCCGTACTGGTTCCGCAGGGCAAGATCGCCATGGGCAAGCTCGCTCAGGCAGTCATGCACGGAGCCAAGATCATTCAGGTACAGGGCAACTTCGACGATTGCCTCGAACTGGCCCGCAAGACCACGGCCGAGTTCCCGACCATCGGTCTGGTCAACTCCGTCAATCCCGTCCGCATCGAAGGCCAGAAGACCGCGGCCTTCGAGATCTGCGACGCCCTCGGCGACGCGCCGGACATCCACGCTCTGCCGGTCGGCAACGCAGGCAACATCACCGCGTACTGGCGCGGTTACTCGGAGTACTTCCGTGACGGTCTCACCACGCGCAAGCCGCGGATGCTCGGAGTCCAGGCCGCGGGTGCCGCTCCTCTGGTTCACGGTGCGCCGGTGAAGGACCCGGAAACGATCGCCACCGCAATCCGGATCGGCTCACCCGCATCCTGGAACGGTGCCGTCAATGCCAAGGAGGAATCGAACGGAGCATTCCGCGCAGCGACCGACGAGGAGATCCTCGAGGCATACCGCTTGATCGCGAAGACAGAGGGCGTGTTCGTCGAACCGGCCTCCGCGGCCAGCGTCGCCGGACTGTTGGCGGCTCGAAAAGAAGGCTGGCTGGAGCCGGGCCTGACCGTCGTCTGCACGGTGACCGGTAACGGTCTCAAGGATCCCGACACCGCGTTGTCGGGTATGCCTGTCGTAGAACCGATTTCGGTCGATCCCGTCGCTGTCGCGGCTGCGCTCGAGCTGGCCTGAGTTGACGGAATCTCCGGCTATGACGACGACACTTCCGATCGGGCTCACGGTGACCGCGCGCGTTCCGGCGTCCAGTGCCAACATCGGACCCGGATTCGACACTCTCGGAATCGCTCTGGGGCTCTACGATGAAATCGAGGTCACGACCACGGCGTCGGGGCTGAGGATTCATGTCGACGGCGAGGGCTCGGCGGATGTCCCGTGGGGGCCGACGCATCTGGTGGTGCGCGCCATCGAGCGAGGGCTCGAAGCTGCCGGAGTGTGGGCCGACGGTCTGGATGTCCACTGCCGCAACGCAATTCCTCATTCGAGAGGTCTCGGTTCGTCGGCGTCGGCTGTGGTCGGGGGCCTCGCAGCGGCCAACGCGCTCGCTGCGAAAGTCGATCCGTCCAGCGCACTGTCGGAGAGCCAGCTCGTTCAGTTGTCGTCGGAATTCGAGGGGCATCCCGACAACGCGTCGGCGAGCTGCCTCGGCGGAGCCGTCGTGTCGTGGAGCGAACCGCCCAATGCCAGTGTGACGGCGCGGAAGTACGCGGCCGTGAGGCTCGATGTGCATCCGACCATCAGGGTCGTCGTGCTCGTGCCGTCGGAGCGCTCGTCGACCTCGCACACGCGGGGTCTGTTGCCCGAGTTGGTGCCCCATCGTGATGCGGCCTTCAACGTGAGTCGGAGTGCTCTCGTGGTGGTGGCGCTGACTCAGCGTCCGGATCTGCTGATGTCGGCGACGGAAGATCTGCTTCATCAAGGACAGCGGGCCCAAGCGCTGCCCGACACCACGCGCTGGATCGCGACTCTGCGCGCCCGATCGATCGCGGCCGTGGTCTCAGGGGCGGGACCGACCGTCATGGCGTTGTGCACCGAAGAGTTTCCGACGGATCTGCGCGACGCCGCAACCGCCGAGGGGTGGCGGGTACTCGACCTGGAGGTAGCCGACGGAGTGACCGTCGCGTGACAAACGCCGGGTAGGGTTCTTGCCGAGTGGGGACAACGGCGCTATGGTGAACCCTGTCCGTACATCGTGCGCTTCAGACGCCGGTTTCGTCAGGGCAATCAGGTCGCTGTATTCGGGGGATTCAAACGTCCGAGTGATGTGACGCTCCTGACTCGATCCTTCCCGTGGTTCTCTGCGGTCTCGGATCGATGGTGTCGTCGACGGAGTGCGTCGAACATGAACGGCAATATCCGAGTTCGGCAGAACGTCGAACTGCGGAACGAACCCTCGGCTGCGCATCGAGCGAGCGAGGGAAGGAAAGGACCTCCGTGACCGATACGGAACTTATCTCTGCGCCCGAAACGTCACGCCGACGTGCAGGCCTGTCCGGAATGGTTCTCACCGAGCTACGCAGCCTCGCTGGCGAACTCGGCATCAAGAGCATCTCCGGTATGCGCAAGGGCGACCTGATCGCAGCCATTTCCGAGCATCAATCGGGTGCTGCTTCGGCGAAGTCGGCCAAGTCCGACGCACCCAAGTCCGACGCACCCAAGACGCGCCGCGCCGCTGCGTCGACACCCACCGTCGAAGATCGACCTGCAGCAGAGGCCGCACCGGCACCCGAGGTGTCGACTGCCGACGCCTCGGCGACGCAGTCGGTCGACGCGGCAGACTCGGCGCCCGAAACCGGTCGTCGCGCACGTGGCCGTCGAGCAGCAGGTCGCCGCGCAGGTGCACCCGATCAGCTCCCGCTGGATGACAGCGACAACTCGGCTGGATCCGAGACCGCAGCAACCACTTCCTCCGCGGACACCGCGTCGAGCGAAAAGCAGGACGAGGGCGACAACGCCGCCCCCGAGCGGCCGCGACGCAGTCGCGGCGAGCGGAACCGTCAGGACGGATCCGACCGGGAACAGCGTGACGCCGACGGCAACCGAGACAACGGGGCCCGTGACAACGGAAGCCGTAATCAGGGCGACCGCGACACGGCCACCCGCGAGAACGGCAGCCGGGACAACGGCAACCGCAACCAGAACGACCGCAACCAGAACGACCGCAACCAGGGTGATCGCAACCAGGGTGATCGGGACAACTCCAACCGTGACAACGGTGGTCGCAATCAGTCCGATCGCAACGGCCGTAACCGCAATCAGGGCGATGGTCGCAACGACAACCGCAACGATGGCCGCAACGAGGAGCGAAACAACGGTCCTCGCGACAACCGCGACAACAATCAGGACGACGAGGGCGAAGGCCGGGGTCGTCGGGGTCGTCGGTTCCGTGAGCGGCGTCGTGGACGCGATCGTGGCGAGGGCAACGACGGCGGCGGCGGCGGACGCGAGCGCGACACCGAGATTCGTGAGGACGATGTTCTTCAGCCGGTAGCCGGCATCCTCGACGTTCTCGACAACTACGCGTTCGTCCGCACCTCGGGCTACCTGGCCGGACCGAACGACGTCTACGTGTCGATGAACCTCGTCCGCAAGAACGGTCTTCGTCGCGGCGATGCCGTCACCGGCGCAGTTCGAGTGGCACGCGAAGGCGAGCAGTCGAGCCAGCGGCAGAAGTTCAACCCGCTCGTGCGATTGGACACCGTCAACGGGGGAGAGGTCGAGGCTGCCCGCAAGCGTCCGGAATTCGGCAAACTCACCCCGCTGTACCCCAACCAGCGTCTGCGTCTCGAGACCCAGCAGAACATCCTCACCACGCGCATCATCGACCTGGTGATGCCGATCGGCAAGGGCCAGCGTGCGCTCATCGTCAGCCCGCCGAAGGCAGGCAAAACCAGCGTTCTGCAGGCTATTGCCAACGCGATCGCCATCAACAATCCCGAGTGCTACCTGATGGTCATCCTCGTCGACGAGCGTCCCGAAGAAGTTACGGACATGCAGCGCAGCGTCAAGGGCGAGGTCATCGCATCGACGTTCGACCGGCCGCCGGGCGATCACACCGCCGTTGCGGAGTTGGCGATCGAACGGGCCAAGCGCCTGGTCGAAGCCGGACAGGACGTGGTGGTTCTGCTCGACTCGATCACCCGTCTGGGACGTGCGTACAACAACAGCTCGCCGGCTTCGGGACGAATCCTGTCCGGTGGTGTCGACTCGACCGCGCTGTATCCGCCGAAGCGGTTCCTCGGTGCGGCTCGAAACATCGAGCACGGTGGATCGCTGACGATCATCGCCACGGCCATGGTCGAGACCGGATCCACCGGCGACACCGTGATCTTCGAGGAGTTCAAGGGCACCGGTAACGCCGAGCTCAAGCTCGATCGAAAGATCGCGGAGCGGCGCGTGTTCCCGGCCGTCGACATCAACCCGTCCAGCACCCGCCACGACGAACTGCTTCTTGCTCCCGACGAGGCGGCAGTGGTGCACAAGTTGCGACGCGTGTTGTCCGGACTCGACTCCCACCAGGCCATCGACCTGCTGGTCGATCGACTGAAGAAGAGTAAGAACAACCTCGAGTTCCTGATGGAAGTCTCGAAGACGGCACCCGGCGGCAACAACGACTGATCGGTTGTTCCCCGGATCTTTCACCCGGGGAACAAGCCGGCAGGTGCGTGCGTTGTAAGCATCTGTCGGCGCAGAAGTACCGACGATTAGCAGGGCGGATGCACGCTCTGGCATAATCAACGGCCGAGTCCGGTTCCGGTTCACGTCTTCGATCGGCGAAGGCGACCCGGCGACCATTACAAAGAACGGTAAGGACACCATGAAGGCAGGAATTCACCCCGACTACACACTGACGACAGTCGTCTGTGGTTGCGGAAATACTTTCGAGACCCGAAGCACCACCGACAAAGAGCGCATCAGCGTCGAGGTCTGCTCGCAGTGCCACCCCTTCTACACCGGCAAGCAGAAGATTCTCGACACCGGCGGCCGCGTCGCACGCTTCGAGGCTCGTTACGGCAAGCGCGCCGGCAAGAAGGCCGACGCAGACAGCTAGCTGTTCCGCCGACGCCCGTCCTGTGATTCACAGGACGGGCGTCGGCTTTTTTGTGTCCACACCCAGTTGCACCCGCGTTCGAGAGTGAGTCATCCCCATGGCGAGAACAGTGAAGCCTTCGGCCATCGACGACATCCTTGCCGAACACTCCGGGCTCGAGCAGCAACTCGCCGACCCAGCGCTGCACAACGACCCGTCGGCGGCACGTAGAGCCGGCAAGAGGTTCGCCGAACTGGCACCGATCATGTCTGCGCACACCAAGTTGACCGCCGCTCAGGACGACCTCGAAGCCGCACGTGAGCTCGCTGCCGACGATTCGTCGTTCGCAGCAGAGATCCCCGAGCTCGAGGCGACAGTGCTGCACCTGGAGCAGACCCTCACCGACCTGCTCGCGCCACGCGACCCGCACGACGGCGACGACATCGTGATGGAGGTCAAGTCGGGTGAGGGCGGCGAGGAATCGGCGCTCTTCGCAGCCGATCTCGCGCGGATGTACGTGCGCTACGCAGAACGCCGTGGCTGGCGGGTGGAGGTACTCGACGCGAACGTATCCGACCTGGGTGGATACAAGGACGCGACCCTGTCGATCAAGACCAAGGACCCGCTCGACGGCGTGTGGGCGCGTCTGAAATTCGAGGGTGGCGTGCACCGGGTGCAGCGAGTGCCGGTCACCGAATCTCAGGGACGCGTGCATACTTCCGCGGCCGGGATCCTGGTCTATCCCGAACCCGACGAGGTCGAAGAAGTCCAGATCGACGAAACCGATCTGCGTATCGATGTCTACCGCTCGTCCGGCAAGGGCGGCCAGGGCGTCAACACCACCGACTCCGCGGTTCGGCTCACGCACCTTCCGACCGGCATCGTCGTGACCTGCCAGAACGAACGTTCGCAGCTGCAGAACAAGGCACGTGCCATGCAGGTTCTCGCAGCTCGCCTCCAGGCGGCCGCAGAGGAAGCAGCCAACGAAGAGGCCTCGGCCGGACGAGCCAGCCAGGTGCGTACCGTCGACCGCTCGGAGCGGATCAGAACCTACAACTACCCCGAGAACCGCATCACCGATCACCGCATCGGCTTCAAGGCGCACAACCTCGACGCCCTGCTCGACGGAGAGATGGATGCGTTGCTCGACGCGCTGGCCAAGGCGGACCGCGACGCTCGTATGCAAGCAGAGTAGTTGGGGCACAAAGCCTTTCGGATTTCGATCGGCCGGTCCATCGCTCGGTGCGATACCCTTGCTTCCAGGTTCGACCCCGCACGAGAGCCCCGAGAGGCACAGCAGAATGAACCAGGCCTTGACACCCGCAGGCGAGAACGCCGTCACCGAACTGTCGTCTCGCTACGGCATCTCGACCGACGCGGTCCGCACCATGCTCGACGCCGTCAACAACGGCCGCGGCTCCATGGCGCAATTCAACATTCCCGAGCTCGGTGGCAGCGGACAGTGGATGCGCGGCGGAATGACCATGGTGGGCAACATGTTCGATCACGGGCTAAAGAGCCGGGTCGACGGCCTGTGTCGTGATCTGTCTGCGGTGTTGTCGCAGCATCAGGTGTATCCGCCGCGAGAGGCCGCGGGTGGTTCGTTCGGTGGTAACTCGTTCGGGTCCGGTTCGTGGTGGCCATCGGATCTGGGTTCACCGAGTTCGAGCGGCGGCCAGAACGGGTCGCAGTACGCGGTGTTTCCGGGCTCCCGACGTCTCGCGGTGCTCGTGGGCGGGGAACTGGCTGTGTACGACACGCTGGACCACTCCATCGGGGGAGTGCAGCAACAGCAGGGCGGCGGACCGGGGTCGCTGGAATTCACCAGCCAGTACGGCACGTTCAGTGCAGGAAGTCTGCCTCGAGTGGACCAGCAATCGAGCGGAACGAACTCGCAGAACCAGTCCGCACCGCAGGCCTACCCGCAACAGTCCTCGTCACAGCAGTCTTCGTCACCGCAGTCTTCGGCTCCGCAGGCCTCGAACCAGTCCGGGTCCGGGGGTAACCAGGTCGGCGTCGACATCTCCGAGATCACCGCTGCGATCGAGGCTCTCGCCGGATTGCACGCGAAGGGCTTCCTCACCGACGACGAGTTCTTCTCCAAGAAGTCGGAGTTACTGGGACGCGTGTGAGTGAGTGGTCGGAGCTTCGTGGCAGTCTGAACGGGTGAGCCGCAAGCCGCTACGCCTAGCCATCCTCGAAGCAACATCGATGCTGGAGGCGGCCGGTGTGCCGAGTCCACGTGTCGATGCAGAACTCCTTGCCGCGCACCTCGTCGGTGTGGAACGTGGCCGTCTCGGTCTTGTTCCCCTCGTCGAACCAGAGCTCGTCGAGGCGTACTTCCGGACCATCGAGCAGCGCGCGAAACGTATTCCGCTGCAATACATCACGGGTAAGACCTCGCTGGGCAACATCGACGTGGAAGTGGGCCCGGGTGTCTTCGTGCCGCGTCCGGAGACCGAGCTGCTGTTGGCTTGGGCTCTCGCGTTCCTCGAAAATGTGGACCGCCATCCGCCTGTGATTCTCGACCTCTGCACGGGTTCGGGTGCGCTGGCGCTGGCGATCGCCAACGCTCGGCCGGACGCCGTCGTGCATGCCGTCGAGCTGGATCCGTCGGCCTTGGCGTGGGCGAGGCGTAATGCCGATCTGCGCAGCGGTGAGGGTGATACCCCGATCACCCTGCACCACGGCGACGTCACGGCACGTGATGTGTTGATCGAACTCGACGGCACGGTCGACATGATCGTCGCGAACCCGCCCTACGTCCCGGAAGGCGCACAACTCGATCCCGAAGTGATCGATCACGATCCGCACATGGCCCTTTTCGGCGGTGCCGACGGACTGTCGGTGATCGAGCCGATGGTCGGCAACATCGCCCGTTGGCTTCGAGTCGGCGGCGGCGTCGCGATCGAGCACGACGACTCCAACGGCGACGAGGTGGCGGCTCTGCTGTCCCGGAGACGGGTGTTCACCGAGGTCATCGCGCATCCGGACCTGGCAGGAAGACCCAGGTTCGTCGTCGCCACACGGGCGCACCCTGCCTCTGCCTGACGGCTGGAGCGGCACCTGACATCACTTCGTTGCCGCAAGTGGAAGGATGGGCACCGTGAGTACCGTTTACGACTGCAGTGAAGCCGATGCGCGCGCTGCGGGATTGACCGCGGCCCGCGGTGCCCTCAAGTCCGGCCGACTCGTGGTGATGCCCACCGACACCCTGTACGGGATCGCCGCCGATGCGTTCGACGGCAGCGCAGTCACAGATCTGCTGCGCGCCAAGGGCAGGGGACGCGATATGCCCGTGCCCGTGCTCGTCGGCTCGTGGAACACCATCGACGGCCTGGTCCAGAGTGTCCGGCCGCGCACCCGAGATCTGATTCGCGCGTTCTGGCCCGGCGCGTTGAGCATCGTCGTCCAGCAGGCGCCGTCGCTGGCGTGGGATCTGGGCGATGCCCAGGGCACGGTCATGTTGCGTATGCCGCTGCATCCGGTCGCGCTCGAGTTGCTGCGTGAGGTCGGCCCGCTCGCGGTGTCCAGTGCCAACATCTCGGGAAGCCCGCCTGCCACCACGGTGACAGAGGCACGGGAGCAGCTGGGTGGGTCGGCGGCGGTCTACCTCGACGGGGGACCGGCAGATCACGCGGTGGCGTCGACCATCGTGGATCTGACGAGCGACCGCGCACGAATTCTGCGGGTCGGTGCCATTCCCACCGAGAAGATTGCCGAGGTTCTCGGTGTCACCGCCGAAAGCCTGGTCCCGGGAGCGTCCTGACATGCCCGTCCGTGCCGCATGAGCGTCGAGTTGCTGGCTCAGTCGAATCTGGGGGCAGGCGTTCCCATTCGGGAGCTACTGCTGGTCTTTCTCACTGCTGCCGTCGTCACGTTCTTCGCCACCGGTGGAGTACGAGTGGCGGCGATCAAATTCGGTGCGGTTGCCATTCCCCGCGATCGTGACGTCCACGTGCAGGCCACCCCGAGGCTCGGGGGAGTGGGCATCTACGTGGGCATGCTCGCCGCCCTGCTGTTCGCGTCGCAGCTGCCGGCCCTGGCCCGGGGTTTCGACGTGGCCTACAACCGCGACATACCGGCCGCGCTTGTTGCCGGGTTCGTGATCGTGCTGGTCGGTGTCATCGACGACCGCTGGGGCCTGGATGCCCTGACCAAGTTCGTCGGGCAGGTGACGGCAGCAGGCGTGCTGGTGATCATGGGTGTCAGCTGGGTCGTGCTGTATCAGCCCTGGGGAGGCGAACCCGGTCAGCCGGGCAGCACCCTGGTTCTCGATCAACTGCAAGCCGGACTCGTGACGGTTCTGATCACCGTCGTGATCGTCAACGCCATGAATTTCGTCGACGGTCTCGACGGGTTGGCCGCCGGTCTCGGGCTCATTTCCTCGGTGGCGATCTGCATTTTCTCGGTGGGGCTGTTGCAAGAGCAGGGCGGCGATGTGGGCGTCTACCCGCCGGCGCTGATCGCCGCCGCGCTGGCCGGTGCATGCCTGGGATTTCTGCCGCACAACTTCCAGCCCGCGCGCATCTTCATGGGTGATTCGGGCTCCATGCTCATCGGGCTGACGCTGGCCACGATCTCGACGAGTGCCTCGGGGCGGATCCCGTTGACGGCTTACGGTCCGCGCGATCTGCTGGGCCTGTTGTCGCCACTTCTGTTGGTCGGTGCCGTGATGCTCATCCCGATACTCGATCTGCTGTTGGCCGTCATCCGTCGCACCCGGGCCGGACGAAGCCCGTTCAGTCCCGACAAGATGCATTTGCATCATCGACTTCTGCAAATCGGTCACTCGCATCGACGGGTGGTGCTGGTGATCTACCTGTGGGTCGGTGTGCTCGCCTTCGGGGCGGTCGGATCTTCCCTGCTCGATCGGCGGATCGTGGTGCTTCTGGTCGCCGCCGGTCTGGTGTTCGCACTGGTGGTCACTGCTGTCCCTACCTTGCGGGTGGATCGATCGCGTGGGCCGGTACGTCGAAGCGCACGACGAGGCAGCTGATCCCGTCCTCTGTTTCCCGTCGTGCCCCGGCTACTCTCGACAACTGTGACCTTCACTCCGCAGTCCATGCCCGATCAATTCGCGCCGCTTCGCGCCGCCGTCCGATACGGACTGATCGGCCTGGTGGTGCTGACGGTGGTGAGCGTCGGGATCTCGGTGGCTGCGGCCGGCACGCCCGGCCTGTGGGGATCATTGATCGGAGTGGCCATCGGCGGGGGTTTTGTCATCACGACGGCGCTGTCGGTTGCTCTCACCACACGTTTTCCGGCCTCGGCCGTCGGGGCGCTGTTGCTCGGTGGCTGGCTGGTCAAGATGGTCATCGCGCTGATTGTGCTGGTCGCGCTCAAGGATGCCGAGTTCTACAACCGCTACTCGTTGGGGCTGACGATCCTGGGGGCGCTGGTGGTCGTGCTCGGGGCCGAGGTATTCGGGGTCGTCAAGACCAAAGTCGCCTACGTCGACAGTGTTCCCGCCGCCGACCACACCGACAACCGGTAGTACGACAAGCTGTCGTAATCGGTTAAGCTGAGGCCCGCCTACACAACGTCGTAGTTCTGTTGATAAAGTTTGCATCAAGCGGTGGGCAAGACCGGGACAAAAGAGACTTTTTCCCCGGACTGGACCCCCGCAGGTAGCAGTCAGCGTGAGCTTCCTTACAGTAGGCCCGGAGTCACCGACTTCGGCAACGTAAGGTTCCGCCCTGAGAGTTGCCGAGTCGACGTGAGTCGCCGACACCCGACAGACGCTTGGCCGATGAAGACCGGGCCTCAGCCTCTGACGATTGCGAGCCGATTTTCGTCGACTTGATAGATCGTCATTGTCCGATCGAACCGCAGTCGTCACCCGGCTGCGGCCCGAACACGGGAGAGACCGCTGAGCGTCACCAACCTGGCTGCGGAGTTCCATCCGCCGTCACTATCCGATTTCTTTCCTCCCGCGGTGCTGTTCGAGGGAACCCCGTTCGAGCTCGACCGACTGATGCTCATCCGCATCCTGATGTCGGCGCTGCTGATCGTGTTCATGCTGATCGCTCTGCGCAGCCCCAAGATCGTGCCTCGTGGAATTCAGAACGTTGCCGAGATCGCTCTCGACTTCGTTCGGATCCACGTCGCGGAGGACGTGCTCGGCAAGGAACAGGGACGTCGCTTCCTGCCCGTCATCATGACGATCTTCTTCACGGTGCTGGCGGTGAACGCCAGTGCGGTCATTCCGTTCCTGAACATCTCGTCCAACGCCAGGATCGGCCTGCCCATCGTGCTGGCCGCGGTCGCGTACATCGCGTTCGTCTACGCCGGTGTGAAGAAGTTCGGCGTCGGCAAGTTCGTCAAGGGCACGATCGTCATCCCCGGCATCCCGCCGGCCATGCACGTGCTGCTGATTCCGCTCGAGTTCATCTCGAACTTCGTGCTCCGCCCGTTCACGCTGACCGTGCGTCTGCTGGCCAATATGCTCGCCGGCCACATCATGCTCGTGCTGTTCTTCAGCGCCACGCAGTTCTTCCTCTTCGAGGCCTCCGCTGGCCTGAAGATCTTCGCCGCACCCTCGCTCATCATGGGCTTCTTGTTCACGATGTTCGAGATGCTGGTGATCTTCCTGCAGGCGTACATCTTCGCGCTGCTGACGGCGATCTACATCGATCTGTCGCTGCACGCCGACTCGCACTGACCGACCAACAGACCGAACTAGCTACACCGCCACCTCCGACACCCGGATGTGGACCGAAGAAAGGGAACGGAAAACCGAATGAGCCTTGAAGTTCTGGCCCAGGCGCAGGAAATCACCGCCAGCGGATACGGCGCCATCGGCTACGGCCTCGCAGCGATCGGTGGTGGCATCGGCCTCGGCCTGGTCGTCGCCAAGAACATGGAAGCCACCGCTCGCCAGCCCGAGCTGGCCGGTCAGCTCCGTACGACGATGTTCCTCGGCATTGCATTCACCGAGTCCCTCGCCCTGATCGGCCTCGTCGCCGGCTTCATTCTCTGAGAGCGCGATGACAAACGCGATAACGCTGCTCGCAGCAGGGGCTGAAGGGGAGGAATCCCCGAACCCACTGTTGCCCGCAACATACGACATCGTTTGGTCGATCGTCTGTGTCGTGATCATCGGCTTCCTGTTCTGGAAGTACGTCGTACCGCGTTTCCAGACGGTCCTCGCCGAGCGTTCCGAGCTCATCGAAGGCGGAATCAAGAAGGCCGAGCAGGCGCAGGCCGAGGCCAAGGCTGCTCTCGAGCAGTACCACGCTCAGCTGGCCGACGCACGTTCCGAGGCCGCGCAGATCCGCGAGGAAGCGCGTACCCAGGGGCAGGCCATTCTTGCCGAGATGAAGGAAAAGGCGCAGGAGGAAAGCGACCGGATCGTGGCCGCAGGCCACAATCAGCTCGTTGCTCAGCGTCAGCAGATCGTCACCGAACTTCGTGGAGATCTGGGACGCACGGCCGTCGAACTCGCGGAGAAGGTCATCGGAGAGCAGCTGTCCGACGACGCGAAGCGTTCCAGTTCGATCGATCGCTTCCTCAACGAGCTGGATTCCGTCACCGCGGACTCCGCATCCGGAAAGTGAGTCGAACCATGTACGCAACTTCTCGTGAGTCACTCGCCCGTACGCGGTCGGTTGCCCACGAAGCTCTGGGGTCCGCGTCGGATGGCGAGGCAACAGCTGTCGCTGCTCAGACCGGTGCCGAGTTGTTCGCCGTCGTCGAGACTCTCGACGCGCAGCGCACGTTGCGTACCGCTCTTGCCGACTCGTCGGTCGAGGGCGTTCGGCGAAGCGATCTGGCCGGAGAGGTCTTCTCCGGCCAGGTGTCGAGTGCAACGGCAACGATCGTCAAGGCCGCTGCCGGCGAAAGTTGGTCCAACGCCCGCGACCTGCTGAACTCTCTGGTCGAGCTGGGACGCGAAGCTCTGCTCCGCGCTGCGGCCGATCAGGATCAGCTGGACACGGTCGAGGACGAGTTGTTCCGACTGGGACGCATCGTGGCCGGCAACCCGCAGCTCGAGCAGGCCCTGTCGGATCGCTCGAAGCCGTCGCAGGCCAAGCGCGAACTGCTCGGTCGTCTGCTGTACGGCAAGGTCACGGCAGTCACCGAGGCGCTCGCAGTTCAGGCTGTGACGCGTCCCCGCAAGGCGGCCCCCGCGGACGTGCTGAACGGACTGGCAGATCTGGCCGCCGAACAGCGTGACCGTGCGGTTGCACACGTACGCAGCGCAGCCCCACTGAGCGACAGTCAGCTCGAGAAGCTGACCGCAACCTTGACCCGCACGTACGGCAAGCAGGTCACGGTGCACGTAGAGGTCGATACCGAACTGCTCAGCGGACTTGTCGTTCGTATCGGCGACGAGGTCATCGACGGTAGCGGGGCAGGCCGCCTCGCTGCATTGCGAAAGACGCTCAAATAGTCCGACACGGACACAGTAACGAGACGAATCGCCTCGGCATTCGAGGCTTTTCATACCGCGATCATTCGAAGGAAGAGCAGGAAACACTATGGCGGAGCTGACGATCTCCTCCGACGAGATCCGTAGCGCGATCGATAACTTCACCGCGAGCTACTCACCGGAGTCTTCCCGCGAGGAGGTCGGCACGGTTACGGACACGAGCGACGGAATCGCTCACGTGTCCGGATTGCCGTCGGCGATGTCCAACGAACTCCTGGAATTCCCCGGCGGAGTCCTCGGTGTCGCGCTGAACCTGGATGCCACCGAAATCGGTGCCGTCATCCTCGGTGACTACGAGCACATCGAAGAAGGCCAGGAAGTCAAGCGCACCGGAGACGTGCTGTCGGTCCCCGTGGGCGACGGCTACCTCGGCCGCGTCGTGGACCCCCTGGGCAAGCCCATCGACGGCCTCGGCGACATCGAGTCCTCCGAGACCCGCGCCCTCGAGCTGCAGGCTGCCTCGGTGCTCGAGCGTCAGCCCGTCGAGGAGCCGCTGCAGACCGGCATCAAGGCCATCGACGCCATGACCCCGATCGGCCGTGGCCAGCGCCAGCTCATCATCGGCGACCGCAAGACCGGCAAGACGGCCGTCTGCATCGACGCGATCCTGAACCAGAAGGCCAACTGGGAGAGCGGCGACGAGAAGAAGCAGGTTCGCTGCATCTACGTCGCCATCGGCCAGAAGGGCTCCACGATCGCAGGCGTCAAGGCTGCGCTCGAAGAGCAGGGCGCACTCGAATACACAACCATCGTCGCGGCCCCCGCGTCCGATTCGGCCGGCTTCAAGTGGCTCGCTCCGTACACCGGCTCGGCCATCGGCCAGCACTGGATGTACCAGGGCAAGCACGTCCTCATCGTGTTCGACGATCTGACCAAGCAGGCCGAGGCATACCGCGCCATCTCACTGCTGCTGCGTCGTCCGCCGGGCCGCGAGGCATACCCCGGTGACGTCTTCTACTTGCACTCCCGTCTGCTGGAGCGCTCGGCAAAGCTGTCCGACGAGCTCGGTGGCGGATCGTTGACGGCTCTGCCGATCATCGAGACCAAGGCCAACGACGTCTCGGCGTACATCCCGACCAACGTCATCTCCATCACCGACGGCCAGGTCTTCCTGGAGTCGGACCTCTTCAACAAGGGTGTCCGTCCCGCTATCAACGTGGGTATCTCGGTTTCCCGAGTCGGCGGTGCTGCGCAGACCAAGGGCATGAAGAAGGTCTCCGGATCCCTTCGCCTCGAGCTCGCTCAGTTCCGTGAGCTCGAAGCCTTCTCCGCGTTCGCTTCCGACCTCGATGCGGCCTCCAAGGCTCAGCTCGAGCGCGGCGCTCGCCTGGTGGAGCTGCTCAAGCAGGATCAGTACGCACCGGTCGCCGTCGAGGATCAGATCGTGTCGATCTGGCTCGCCGGACAGGGCACGTACGACTCCGTCCCGGTCGGCGACGTTCGCCGCTTCGAGACCGAGCTGCTCGAGGATCTGCACCGCAACGCCAGCGGCGTCTACGACAGCATTGCCGGTGGCAAGGCTCTCGACGACGACAACCAGAAGGCACTGACCGAAGCGACCGAGAAGTTCAAGGCCGGCTTCGTGGACTCGGACGGCAACCGCGTCGTCAACGAGGCCGAGGCAGACACTCTGAATGCCGACGAGGTCAGCCAGGAGCAGGTCAACGTCACCCGCAAGACAGTCAGCAAGTAGGCCGGCGATGACAGGTGACAAGACGAGCACAGAAGGGAGCGTGAACAGCTAGATGGCAAGCATTCTCGAGCTTCGCTCCCGCATCAAGTCGGTCAACTCGACGAAGAAGATCACCAAAGCACAAGAGTTGATCGCAACATCGCGAATCACCAAGGCGCAGGCCCGCGTTGCCGCATCGAAGCCGTACGCGGAAGAGATCACCAAGGTGCTCTCCGCATTGGCCAGTGCATCGAGTTCGCTCGATCACCCGTTGCTCAACGAGCGACCCGAGCCCAAGCGTGCCGCAGTTCTGGTCGTGACCAGTGACCGCGGTATGTGCGGTGGCTACAACTCCAACGTCCTCAAGGAAGCGGAGGAGCTGTTCCAGCTCCTCCGCTCCGAGGGCAAGGATCCGGTCATCTACGTGCTCGGCGCAAAAGGCCTGGGCTACTACACATTCCGCGAGCGGGACGTGAAGGGTGCCTGGACCGGCTTCTCCCAGGAACCCGGCTACGCCGACGCGGCGAAGGCCAGTAAGCATCTGGTCGAGCTGTTCATGGCGGGCTCGGGCACCGAGGTCGACGCTCCCAACGGCGAAGGCACCGTCGAGGGCGTGGACGAGTTGCACATCGTCTACACCCGCTTCGTGTCGATGCTGACGCAGAAGCCCGAGGTTCGCCGGATGGCACCACTCGAAATCTCGTACACAGACGAGGAATTCGAGATGGGTGCGGACGCATTGACCGACTCGCCGACCGCAGATGTGCAGGCACAGTACGAGTTCGAGCCGGAGGCAGGCACTCTGCTCTCGGCGCTGCTGCCCAAGTACATCAGCACCAGGATCTACGCGTCGTTGCTCGATGCAGCAGCGTCGGAGTCCGCGGCGCGTCGTACCGCCATGAAGGCAGCGACGGACAACGCGAACGAATTGGTCGAGACCCTGAGCCGTCAGGCCAACCAGGCTCGGCAGGCCCAGATCACCCAGGAAATCAGCGAAATCGTCGGTGGCGCCAACGCGTTGGCCGACAGCGCAGGAAGTGACTAAGCAATGACCGCAGCAGTAGCCCAAGAGAACGCGAGCGGAGCGGACACTCAGTCCGGCCGTGTCGTTCGGGTCATCGGCCCCGTTGTGGACGTCGAGTTCCCGCGCGGCTCGATTCCCGCACTGTTCAACGCCCTCAACGCAGAGATCACTCTGCCGACCGTGGCCAAGACCCTGACGCTCGAGGTGGCACAGCACCTCGGCGACAACTTGGTTCGCACCATTTCGATGCAGCCGACCGACGGCCTCGTCCGCGGCACCGCTGTCGTCGACTCGGGCAAGCCGATCTCGGTTCCCGTCGGCGACGTCGTCAAGGGCCACGTCTTCAACGCCCTCGGTGACTGCTTGGACACCCCCGGACTCGGCCGCGACGGCGAGCAGTGGGGCATCCACCGCAAGCCCCCAGCCTTCGACCAGCTCGAGGGCAAGACCGAGATCCTCGAGACCGGTATCAAGGTCATCGACCTTCTCACCCCGTACGTCAAGGGCGGCAAGATCGGACTGTTCGGTGGTGCCGGTGTTGGCAAGACCGTGCTGATCCAGGAAATGATCACCCGTATCGCACGTGAGTTCTCGGGCACCTCGGTGTTCGCAGGCGTCGGCGAGCGCACTCGTGAGGGCACCGACCTTCACCTCGAGATGGAAGAGATGGGCGTCCTCCAGGACACCGCCCTCGTCTTCGGCCAGATGGACGAGCCGCCGGGCACGCGTATGCGCGTCGCTCTGTCTGCACTGACCATGGCGGAGTACTTCCGCGATGTGCAGGGCCAGGACGTGTTGCTCTTCATCGACAACATCTTCCGGTTCACGCAGGCAGGTTCGGAGGTGTCGACCCTTCTCGGTCGTATGCCCTCGGCCGTGGGCTACCAGCCCACGCTGGCGGACGAGATGGGTGAGCTCCAGGAGCGCATCACCTCGACCCGCGGACGCTCGATCACCTCGCTGCAGGCGATCTACGTTCCCGCCGACGACTACACCGACCCGGCACCGGCAACGACGTTCGCGCACCTCGATGCGACGACCGAGCTCTCGCGTCCGATCTCGCAGATGGGTATCTACCCCGCTGTGGACCCGCTGAGCTCCACCTCCCGCATCCTCGAGCCCGGCATCGTCGGTGCGGAGCACTTCCGCGTCGCCAACGAGGTCAAGCGGATTCTGCAGAAGTACAAGGAACTGCAGGACATCATCGCCATCCTCGGTATGGACGAGCTTCAGGAAGAGGACAAGGTTCTGGTCGGTCGCGCACGCCGCCTCCAGAAGTTCCTCGGCCAGAACTTCATCGTCGCCGAGAAGTTCACCGGTGAGGCCGGTTCGGTCGTGTCGCTCTCCGACACCATCGAGGCGTTCGACAAGGTCACCAAGGGTGAGTACGACCACCTTCCCGAGCAGGCCTTCAACAGCTGTGGCGGTCTCGACGATGTCGAGGCAGCCGCGAAGAAGATGGCCGGAAAGTAGACCGACGTGACTTCTTCCGAGAAGAGCGGCATGGAGGTCTCTCTGGTCGCTGTGGAGCAGAAACTCTGGTCCGGCACCGCGACCATCGTCAGTGCTCAGACCACCGAAGGTGAAATCGGCATCATGGCCGGCCACGAGCCTGTCCTCGGCCAGTTGGTCGAGGCGGGCACGGTGTCGATCACGACGACCGACGGCGAAAAGATCATCGCCGCCGTCCACGGTGGATTTCTGTCGGTGACGGGCAAGACGGTGACCGTGCTGGCGGAGTCGGCTGATTTCGCCGACGACATCGATGTGGAAGCGGCACGGTCCGTAGTGGCAGAGAACGGCGACGACCTCGAGGCCATTGCGGTGGCCAAGGGACGTATCCGCGCTGTCGAGCGGTCCTAGGTTCACGAGAAGCCGCGACGAGACCTGCGATGCACACCGGACTGATTGCTCTGATCATTCTGGTTGTGCTGCTCGCAGGGCTCGTCGCGGCTTTTGCGTATCGTCTGATGGTTCTTCGCCGCGGAGGTACGGCGGCGATCATGCGGGTGCTCCCGTCCGATGGTGGTAGCGGATGGCGCCACGGCATCATTCGGTACGGCGACAACACTCTGGTGTTCTTCAAGCTGTCGAGTCTGCGCCCGGGACCTGATCACCGTCTGGGCAGACAAGATATTCACGTGGGTGATCGGCGTGCACCGCAGGACACCGAGTTCGACATCATGACTCCGGACATCGCTGTTCTGGAATTGACGGACAGCGGCAAGAATTTCGAGATCGCGCTCGACAGAAGCGCTTTGACCGCATTTCTGTCCTGGGTCGAATCCCGACCGTCCGGCCGCTCGCGTCGCAGACGGCCGGCGGCGTGATCAGCTCTCGTCGGTAGCAGGTTCGCTGGTCGTCCGACTCGACCCCGGTACCCACTGAACGTCGCCCTCGGGATTGGCGTACCGACTCAGAATGAACAACAGGTCCGAGAGCCGATTGAGGTATTTCGCCGGGAGCGCGCTGGTCGACTCCGGGCTTGCCTGCACTGCAGCCCATGCCGATCGTTCAGCGCGTCGGGCCACTGTTCGCGACACGTGGAGCAGTGCGCCCAATGGTGTTCCGCCCGGCAGGATGAACGACGTCAACGCGGGCAATTCGTCGTTGAATTCGTCGCACCAGGCCTCGAGGCGGTCGACATAACTCTGATCGATCCTCAACGGTGGATATTCCGGATCGTCGACGACGGGCGTCGAGAGGTCGGCCCCGGCGTCGAACAGGTCGCTCTGGATGGTTCGGATCACCGCATGCACAGATTCGGACGGGTTGCCCAGTGCCAGAACCACTCCGAGGCTCGCGTTGGTCTCGTCGCAGTCTGCGTACGCAATCAGGCGTTCGTCGTTCTTGGAGACCCGGGAAAAGTCACTCAGTCCAGTGGTCCCGTCGTCGCCGGTTCTGGTGTAAATGCGGGTGAGATGGACGGCCATGCCGGCTACGGTACCGCGCGGGTGTCGGTCGGTGCCGCTGGCTACGCTGTCGAAGTGAGCGAACGTTTCTTGGTCAACGGTGGTAACCGCCTCGTCGGTGAGGTGGCGGTCGGCGGCGCGAAGAACAGCGTCCTCAAACTGATGGCGGCCGCGCTGCTTGCCGAAGGCACCAGCACGATCACCAATTGCCCCGACATCCTGGATGTGCCGTTGATGGCAGAGGTGCTGCGTGGGCTCGGCTGTGAGGTCGACCTCGAGGGTTCGGTCGTTCACATCACCACCCCGGCCATGCCCAAGTATCACGCCGATTTTGCTGCCGTTCGTCAATTCCGAGCATCGGTGTGCGTGTTGGGCCCGCTGGTGGCGCGATGTAAAAGGGCTGTCGTAGCCCTGCCGGGTGGTGACGCCATCGGTTCACGACCCCTCGACATGCACCAGTCCGGCCTGCAGCTGCTGGGAGCACGCAGCGAAATTCAGCACGGATGCGTCGTCGCCGAAGCCGATGAGTTGCGCGGCGCGAATATCCGGTTGGCTTTCCCGTCCGTAGGAGCGACCGAGAACATCTTGATGGCGGCAGTGCTCGCCACCGGTGAGACCGTGATCGACAACGCGGCACGCGAACCGGACATCGTCGATGTGTGCAACATGCTCAACGAGATGGGGGCCGACGTCCGGGGTGCCGGCACGTCGACGCTCACCATTCGCGGAGTCAGCGCGCTGAAGCCGACCACTCATCGGGTCATCGGCGATCGGATCGTGGCTGCTACGTGGGGGATTGCCGCTGCCATGACGCGAGGGGATGTCCGCGTGCGGGGCGTCAACCCCAAGCACCTGTCACTCGTGTTGGACAAGCTGCGGTCTGCCGGTGCCGAGGTGACCAGCGAGCCGGACGGCTTTCGCGTCGTCCAGCGCGAACGGCCACGAGCGGTGAACTTCGCGACGTTGCCGTACCCCGGGTTTCCCACGGATCTACAACCGATGGCAATCGGGCTTGCGACCGTCGCCGACGGGACGTCGATGATCACCGAGAACGTGTTCGAGGCGCGCTTCCGGTTCGTCGAGGAAATGATCCGACTGGGCGCTGACGCTCGTACCGATGGCCACCATGCTGTGGTGCGCGGTGTGCCGCAGCTGTCCAGTGCACCGGTGTGGTCGTCCGACATTCGGGCCGGGGCCGGGCTGGTGCTTGCCGGTCTGGTAGCCGATGGAACGACCGAGGTGCACGACGTTTACCACATCGACAGGGGCTATCCACGATTCGTGGAAAATCTGACTGCTCTCGGAGGGAGCATCGAGCGGGTCAGCTGACCAGTCTCTTGTCGAGGGCGTTGACCAGCACACGCAGCGCCCGATCGAATCGATCGTCCGCCACCGAGCCGTAGCCGACGACGATCCCACCCTCGGTGGTCGGCGACCGCGTCGAGTGCTCGAGGGTGGGCAGGTCGACCCCGTTCGCTGCGCAGTCGGCCGCGACGTCGCGCGCCACCTCGGTGTCGAGCACGAGAACTGTATGCAGCCCGGCACCGACACCCCGAAGCTCGCCGAATCGAGAGAGCGCGGCGGCCACGACGCGGTCACGTGCCCGATAGATCCGACGGGCGGTGCGTACGGATCGGTCCCATTCGCCGTCGCGTAACAGTGAGCTCATGGCGTGCTGGATGGGCACCGATGGGTAGTCGCCGATTGCGCGACGTGTTTCGGTGATGCGCTCGACCATCGACGGGGGAGCCACCATCCATCCGAGTCGCACGCCGGCGCCCAACGTCTTCGATACGGTTCCCAAGTAGACGGCGCGGTCCGGAACGAGCTCGGTGACTGTAGGCAAAGGCGCTATGCCGTAACGGAATTCGGAATCGTAGTCGTCTTCGATGATGGTCGATCCGGTGCTCCGTGCCCAGTCCGCCAGTGCGCGCCTGCGACCGATGGGCATGAGCCCGCCGGTGGGGTATTGGTGTGAGGGGGTGACGTAAACGGCAGGGGCCCTCGGAGGTACAGATTCGAGTTCTTCGACCACTAGGCCCTCACGGTCGACGGAGACATCGTGAACGGACCACCCGCGATGCGTCGCGAGGGCGGCGGCAGATCGGTATCCCGGATTCTCCAGTGCAAGAACATGTTCGACACCTACGTTCGCTGAGAGGGCACCCAGTGCAAGGTCGAGGCCGTGAATGCTTCCCGTGGTCACGACGATCGAATCCGCGCCGGTGTGCAGTCCGCGTGCACGGCCCAGCAGATCCGCGATGCGTGTTCTCAGGTCGAGCAAACCGGCCGGATCGGGGTAGTCGCCGGGCGGGGGCGACGCGCCCACATCTCGCCAGGCCCGCTTCCACGCTTCGGACGCACGAGGAGGAGTCCACGGTATTCCGGGTCGGAGTGAAATGTGCTGAGCAACCGGTGGGTCTTCTTGTGCTCGGCGCGGGCTTCGGCGTGATCTGACGGCATGCGGAACATCTCGGACGTAATTGCCGGATCCGCGACGTGCATCGAGCCAACCTTCGGCCACGAGCTGCTCGTACGCCTTCTCCACCACTGCGCGAGCCAAGCCCACTTCGGCGGAAAGCGCTCTGGTACTGGGCAATCGGGCGCCCGGCCCAAGCTCGCCGCGATCGATGGCCGCGCGGATACCGTCGGCTACCTGAACGGGCAACGTACGACGGTCGGCGCGATCGACCGTGATCGACAGCGAATTCGGCGGCAATGTCATCGTGCGTCACCTGCCCAGGGAGATAAGTGGCCTAGCAAAGTCACTATCTATTGGACCATGACAGTGAGCCAACCGAGCGGAATCCTGTAATCATGACAACCGACGACGCACTCCTGTCCCCGACGCACAGAACCACGGTGATCCGTGGTCGGCAGCGCGCTCGAGCTGAGCGATCGGCACTGCTGGACGTTCTCAGCTCGGCTCGGCTCTGCCATCTGGGAGTGGTGGTGGACAGCGTGCCGCGTGTGCTTCCGACCGTGTTCGGCGTGGATCCGGACGGCCCGGACAGGGCCGGAACTCTGTACCTGCACGGCTCGGTGGCCTCTCGCAGCCTGATCGAGGCTTCGGCGCAGGACATCTGCGTGACGGTCACCGTCGTCGACGGGTTGGTTCTGGCTCGATCTGCGTTCCACCACTCGATGAACTATCGAAGTGCGGTCGTGGTTGGGCGGCCGCGTCGAGTGGAGGACGAGCAGGAGCGAATCCGCGCTTTGGACGCAATAGTCGATCAGGTCGTTCCCGGTAGAAGTGCACACCTGCGTGCGCATACGAAAAAAGAACTCGCAGCGACCAGCGTGCTGGCGCTTCCGCTGTACGAGGCCTCGGTGAAGGCACGTGCCGGCGGACCGGTCGACGACGACTCCGACATTGCAGCCGGGGGAGTGTGGGCGGGTGTCGTTCCCATCGGTGAAAGCGTCGGGCGTGCAGTACGTGCCGAAGACGTGGAACCACTCCTTGCGCTGCCCGATCATGTCTTCGCGTTGTGTCGGCCCTGAAACCCGCATTACCGGTATTTCCTGCAAATATGGTGGGCGTCACACGGCAAGGTATGGCGGCCGTAACGAGCAGGGTGGAGCGCGCATGGGCTCGGACCTGCACAGATGTCCGCAACACCTCGATCCACCAGCCGATTTGCACGCGTGGGGTTGGTGGCGTAACTTTTGTCGAGTCAGAGCGACGGACACCGACCCGGTCTTCACGGACAGGGATACGAGGTTGGACGTGTGGCTCGGCAGGTTTCATCCCCCAAGAGTCGGGCCTTGTGTCCGAGACCAAGCTGGGATAGGCTGGAACAGTTGCCCTTGAGGCCTTCGGACTGTGTGTTCGTGGGGTTCGAGTGTGTGCGTGTTCTTTGAGAACTCAACAGTGTGTCGATGAATGTCAGTGCCGAATTTTTGTTTGGTGAAAGCATTCGATGTATCAATTATCCGCTTGTGGTGGTTGTTGTCGGGTGTTGTTTGAAAATGCTAGTTGAGTTTATTTGCTAGTGATTTGACTTGATGTCTTTGACTGATTCGCAGCCTCTTCGGGGGTTATTGTTTCGCAGGTCTTTTACGGAGAGTTTGATCCTGGCTCAGGACGAACGCTGGCGGCGTGCTTAACACATGCAAGTCGAGCGGTAAGGCCTTTCGGGGTACACGAGCGGCGAACGGGTGAGTAACACGTGGGTGATCTGCCCTGCACTCTGGGATAAGCTTGGGAAACTGGGTCTAATACCGGATATGACCACAGCATGCATGTGTTGTGGTGGAAAGATTTATCGGTGCAGGATGGGCCCGCGGCCTATCAGCTTGTTGGTGGGGTAATGGCCTACCAAGGCGACGACGGGTAGCCGACCTGAGAGGGTGACCGGCCACACTGGGACTGAGACACGGCCCAGACTCCTACGGGAGGCAGCAGTGGGGAATATTGCACAATGGGCGGAAGCCTGATGCAGCGACGCCGCGTGAGGGATGAAGGCCTTCGGGTTGTAAACCTCTTTCAGCAGGGACGAAGCGTGAGTGACGGTACCTGCAGAAGAAGCACCGGCTAACTACGTGCCAGCAGCCGCGGTAATACGTAGGGTGCGAGCGTTGTCCGGAATTACTGGGCGTAAAGAGTTCGTAGGCGGTTTGTCGCGTCGTTTGTGAAAACCCGGGGCTCAACTTCGGGCTTGCAGGCGATACGGGCAGACTTGAGTGTTTCAGGGGAGACTGGAATTCCTGGTGTAGCGGTGAAATGCGCAGATATCAGGAGGAACACCGGTGGCGAAGGCGGGTCTCTGGGAAACAACTGACGCTGAGGAACGAAAGCGTGGGTAGCAAACAGGATTAGATACCCTGGTAGTCCACGCCGTAAACGGTGGGCGCTAGGTGTGGGTTCCTTCCACGGGATCTGTGCCGTAGCTAACGCATTAAGCGCCCCGCCTGGGGAGTACGGCCGCAAGGCTAAAACTCAAAGGAATTGACGGGGGCCCGCACAAGCGGCGGAGCATGTGGATTAATTCGATGCAACGCGAAGAACCTTACCTGGGTTTGACATACACCGGAAAACCGTAGAGATACGGTCCCCCTTGTGGTCGGTGTACAGGTGGTGCATGGCTGTCGTCAGCTCGTGTCGTGAGATGTTGGGTTAAGTCCCGCAACGAGCGCAACCCTTGTCTTATGTTGCCAGCGCGTTATGGCGGGGACTCGTAAGAGACTGCCGGGGTCAACTCGGAGGAAGGTGGGGACGACGTCAAGTCATCATGCCCCTTATGTCCAGGGCTTCACACATGCTACAATGGCCAGTACAGAGGGCTGCGAGACCGTGAGGTGGAGCGAATCCCTTAAAGCTGGTCTCAGTTCGGATCGGGGTCTGCAACTCGACCCCGTGAAGTCGGAGTCGCTAGTAATCGCAGATCAGCAACGCTGCGGTGAATACGTTCCCGGGCCTTGTACACACCGCCCGTCACGTCATGAAAGTCGGTAACACCCGAAGCCGGTGGCCTAACCCTTGTGGAGGGAGCCGTCGAAGGTGGGATCGGCGATTGGGACGAAGTCGTAACAAGGTAGCCGTACCGGAAGGTGCGGCTGGATCACCTCCTTTCTAAGGAGCCTCTTCTCGCTCGGACCGCTACACAGGTAGCGGGGGAGTGAGACAGAAACCGTTTCGGATGCATACGTCATCCGGCGGTGCTCACGGGTGGAACACTGACAATCAGATCCTGTAGAACGCGAAACCATGTTTCGCCGGCAGGGACTATATCGATGCACTGTTGGGTCCTGAGAGAACACGCGAGTGTTTCTTTCTAGGCAAGACATATACAGGCTTTCACGGTTGTTCATACCGGGTTGTTGCTGCGAGTTCGCTTGTGGTGGTGACTGTTTGGTGGCGGCGTTGACGTGAGGGTGTGTGTGTTGTTTGAGAATTGCACAGTGGACGCGAGCATCTTTGTTGTAAGTAATGAAGAGCGTACGGTGGATGCCTTGGCACCAGGAGCCGATGAAGGACGTAGGAGGCTGCGATAAGCCTCGGGGAGCTGTCAACCGAGCTGTGATCCGAGGGTGTCCGAATGGGGAAACCCAGCACGAGTGATGTCGTGTTACCTGCACCTGAATATATAGGGTGTGTGGAGGGAACGTGGGGAAGTGAAACATCTCAGTACCCACAGGAAGAGAAAACAATAGTGATTCCGTGAGTAGTGGCGAGCGAAAGCGGATGAGGCCAAACTTTGTGCGTGTGATACCCGGCAGGGGTTGCGTATGGAGGGTTGTGGGGTTTGCATTGTCGATTCTGCCGGATCGGCCGACAGTGAGAAATTGTGGTGTTAGTCGAAGTGGTCTGGAACGGCCTGTCGTAGAGGGTGAGAGTCCCGTAGACGAAAACATTGCAACTGTCGTTGTGGATACCCAAGTAGCAGCGGGCCCGTGAAATCTGCTGTGAATCTGTCGGGACCACCCGATAAGCCTGAATACTCCCTGGTGACCGATAGCGGACTAGTACCGTGAGGGAAAGGTGAAAAGTACCCCGGGAGGGGAGTGAAATAGTACCTGAAACCGTGCGCTTACAATCCGTCAAAGCTGGTGAACAGTTTACTGTTGCTGGTGATGGCGTGCCTTTTGAAGAATGAGCCTGCGAGTTAGTGGCATGTCGCGAGGTTAACCCGTGTGGGGTAGCCGTAGCGAAAGCGAGTCCGAATAGGGCGTATCCACGTTAGTGGTGTAGTGGCGTGTTCTAGACCCGAAGCGGAGTGATCTACCCATGGCCAGGTTGAAGCGACGGTAAGACGTCGTGGAGGACCGAACCCACTTAGGTTGAAAACTGAGGGGATGAGTTGTGGGTAGGGGTGAAAGGCCAATCAAACTCCGTGATAGCTGGTTCTCCCCGAAATGCATTTAGGTGCAGCGTCACGTGTTTCTCACCGGAGGTAGAGCTACTGGATGGTCTAGGGGGCCTACAAGCTTACCGAAATCAGCCAAACTCCGAATGCCGGTGAGTGAGAGCGTGGCAGTGAGACTGCGGGCGATAAGGTTCGTAGTCGAGAGGGAAACAGCCCAGATCGCCAGCTAAGGTCCCTAAGCGTGTACTAAGTGGAAAAGGATGTGGGGTCGCGAAGACAACCAGGAGGTTGGCTTAGAAGCAGCCACCCTTGAAAGAGTGCGTAATAGCTCACTGGTCAAGTGATCCTGCGCCGACAATGTAGCGGGGCTCAAGTACACCACCGAAGCTGCGGCACTCACACAATAGCCCGCTGAATCCTTGCGAGGGTTCAGCCAGGTGTGTGGGTGGGTAGGGGAGCGTCGTGCAGCCATGGAAGCATCGGAGTGATCCAGGTGTGGAGGCTGCGCGAGTGAGAATGCAGGCATGAGTAGCGAAAGACGAGTGAGAAACTCGTCCGCCGAATGACCAAGGGTTCCTGGGCCAGGTTAATCCGCCCAGGGTGAGTCGGGACCTAAGACGAGGCCGACAGGCGTAGCCGATGGACAACGGGTTGATATTCCCGTACCCGTGTAACCGCGCCCATGGTGAATCAGTGATACTAACCACCCTGAATCCACGTTACCGATCTCTTTCGAGAGTGAGGGGTGTGGTGGATGCGTGGGACCTGATCTGGTAGTAGCCAAGCGATGGGGTGACGCAGGAAGGTAGCTGGGCCAGTCAGTGGTTGTACTGGTGTAAGCCTGTAGGGCGAACGGTAGGCAAATCCGCCGTTCACACAGCCTGAGAGGTGATGCGTAGCCGATTGAGGCGAATTCAGTGATCCTATGCTGCCGAGAAAAGCCTCTAGTGAGTTGTTACACGGCCCGTACCCCAAACCGACACAGGTGGTCAGGTAGAGAATACTAAGGCGATCGAGATAACTATGGTTAAGGAACTCGGCAAAATGCCCCCGTAACTTCGGGAGAAGGGGGGCCCCTGCCGGTGATGGAACTTGCTTCCTGAGCTGGTGTGGGCCGCAGAGACCAGTGAGAAGCGACTGTTTACTAAAAACACAGGTCCGTGCGAAGTCGTAAGACGATGTATACGGACTGACGCCTGCCCGGTGCTGGAAGGTTAAGAGGACCGGTTAGCCAGCAATGGCGAAGCTGAGAATTTAAGCCCCAGTAAACGGCGGTGGTAACTATAACCATCCTAAGGTAGCGAAATTCCTTGTCGGGTAAGTTCCGACCTGCACGAATGGCGTAACGACTTCTCAGCTGTCTCAACCATAGACTCGGCGAAATTGCATTACGAGTAAAGATGCTCGTTACGCGCGGCAGGACGAAAAGACCCCGGGACCTTCACTACAGCTTGGTATTGGTGTTCGGTTCGGTTTGTGTAGGATAGGTGGGAGACTGTGAAGCGGTGACGCCAGTTACTGTGGAGTCGTTGTTGAAATACCACTCTGATCGTATTGGATACCTCAACCTCGGACCATGATCTGGTTCAGGGACAGTGCCTGGTGGGTAGTTTAACTGGGGCGGTTGCCTCCTAAAATGTAACGGAGGCGCCCAAAGGTTCCCTCAGCCTGGTTGGCAATCAGGTGTCGAGTGCAAGTGCACAAGGGAGCTTGACTGTGAGACTGACAAGTCGAGCAGGGACGAAAGTCGGGACTAGTGATCCGGCACCGGCAAGTGGAAGCGGTGTCGCTCAACGGATAAAAGGTACCCCGGGGATAACAGGCTGATCTTCCCCAAGAGTCCATATCGACGGGATGGTTTGGCACCTCGATGTCGGCTCGTCGCATCCTGGGGCTGGAGTAGGTCCCAAGGGTTGGGCTGTTCGCCCATTAAAGCGGCACGCGAGCTGGGTTTAGAACGTCGTGAGACAGTTCGGTCTCTATCCGCCGCGCGCGTAAGAAACTTGAGGAAGGCTGTCCCTAGTACGAGAGGACCGGGACGGACGAACCTCTGGTGTGCCAGTTGTTCCACCAGGAGCACCGCTGGTTGGCTACGTTCGGAAGGGATAACCGCTGAAAGCATCTAAGCGGGAAGCCTGTTCCAAGATGAGGTTTCTCACCCCCTCGAGGGGGTAAGGCCCCCGGCAGACCACCGGGTTGATAGGCCAGAACTGGAAGTACAGCAATGTATGCAGGTGACTGGTACTAATAGGCCGAGGACTTACCACGAAGAAGCTACGCGTCCACTGTGCAATATCTGAAACAACACACGTTTCAGGATGTACCCACAATTGAATGAACCAACATCGTTCACCGAACCGCGATCAGTGGACATCAGTGACGACCGTTGTGTTCCGTGTGTAACTGTTTCGCAGAGTTACGGCGGCCATAGCGGAGGGGAAACGCCCGGTCCCATTCCGAACCCGGAAGCTAAGCCCTCCAGCGCCGATGGTACTGCACTCGACAGGGTGTGGGAGAGTAGGACACCGCCGAACACAACTTGAATCAGACAACCCCCGACCATCACGGTCGGGGGTTGTCTGCATTCGAAACCACCTACTGTCACAACAGTATTCGTGGCCTTGCCCGTCGTCGGTATTCCTGAATTCCAGGGCTCCGACATCTGCACCGCAGGTCCCATCATTGCGATGCGGCCGCGCGTCTCGCCCCCACCCGGGTCGCACACGCGAGCGCACTCGCCAGACGCGAGCAGAACAGCGACACCAGACTGCGCGCACCTGACAAACGCACGCGCATTCGCATAATCCAGAGGTGTCAGCACCGCTGGTTGCCTCCAATAGTGCCGGCCGCCGACCTTTTACTGTCACCTCCCTCGCACACGCAAGCGCATTTCCCGTAGACAAAGGGAATCGGCGATGCCCAGCCGGGTCGGCCGGCTGACTTGTCGGTGCCAACCCTGGTCACAAACGCGTGCGCGTTTGCGAGACGCGAGCAGAACAGCGTCACCAGACTGCGCGCACCTGACAAATGCGCGCGCGTTTGCGGGCCGCCGAACCGGACTGAACCCCAACAAGTCGAGTCCTGCTATCGAAGCGTGGCGATCGAGGTTCGCGGGCTTACGCAACACCTGGATTCTGCAGACGCGCTCGCCTTGGCGAGGCGCGCGCAGAATCGTCAGCGATTTCGTGAGCGTTCGACAAACGCGAGCGCGTTTGCGAGGGGGACCGGGCAAAAGACGGCCGAGTCGTCAGTGATGAAAACGGCAGGGACGCAGGGCACTACACCTACTGAGCCCAACGATCGGGTCAGGCGCGAACGGCTTCGGGCTGATCCTCCGCGACCTTGACGTCCTTCGGATTTGCGAGAACTGTTTCCGCAGACCGTCCGCGAAGGGTGACTGCATCACCGAATTCCCAACGATGTGCTTCCTCGTCAGCAGCGCCGTCGACGGCAGTCTTGGACGCGAGGATGGCTCCGGGCGAATTCTTTGCCAGTTCGGAGAGACGAGCGGCTTCGTTCACCGGGTCTCCGATAACGGTGTACTCGAATCTGGACTTTGCACCGACGTTGCCGGCAACCGCCCGTCCGGCAGCGACGCCGACAGCGGCGCTGCATTCGGGCACTTCCACCAACAACCGTCGAGCAATTGCCCGTGCTGCAGCCAGTGCCGAGCCGCAGTGGTCGGAAATTTCGTTCGGGGCCCCGAAGATAGCGAGCGCTGCGTCTCCCTCGAACTTGTTGATGAAGCCGCCGTGCTCGTCCACCTCGTCGACCACGACTGCGAAGAATCGGTTGAGTAGGTCCACGACCTCGGTAGGGGGCCGGGATGCCGCCAGCTCCGTCGATCCCACGAGGTCGATGAAGAACACTGCGATATCGCGTTCTTGGCCGCCGAGTTCGCTCTCGGACTGCAACGCCTTCTCGGCAACTTCGTGTCCGACGTGTCTGCCGAACAGATCACGGATCTTCTCTCGATCGCGCACACCGTCGGCCATGCGGTTGAAGCCACTCTGCAGCTCGCCGAGTTCGGTGCCGTCGTACACCGCAAGGCGGACGTCCATGTTGCCCTTCTCCACCTCGGCCATACCCGCACGCACGTTGTTGATGGGGGATGTGGTCGCGAAGCCGCCCAGCACGGTCAACGCGAGTCCGAACACGATGGTGATGCCACCCAACGCGAGGATGGAGATGGCCAACTGAGTCGATGTGGTTTCGGGGTTGATGAAGCGGAAGATCGCGATGATCATCAAGCCGCTGACCGGGACGCCCGTTCCCAGTAGCCACGACAGGATGGAGCGGCCCATGACGCCTGCAATACGAATTCGTCGAGGATCACCGGCTTCGAGGGCCCGAGCGGCAGCGGGACGAAGCGCAAACTCACTGAGTAGGTAGCTGAACGCACAGACGACGGTGCCACCTGCGGCGATGGTGAACGCAACCTTGGGAATCGACGCCGAGTCGATGATCCCGTCGATCGTGGGGAGCAGCAGCAAGGCTCCGATCCAGAGCAGAATCTGGATTCGCGTCAGTCGCCAGGGCATTGCGAGTGTCGCGACCTGCTCCTCGCGGCTGGGTTGACGGTCTTCGATTGCCCACCGCAAGCTTCGCAGTGCGTGCGTGGTGCCCCAGACGGCACCGACGACGAATGCCACGAACACGTAGACCGGTACGACGATGTAGTTGACCCACCAGTACTTGCTCGGATCGAGCACGTTCGGTCCCGGCACGACAACGCTGATCAACACACCGACGATGACGGCGCCGATCAGGTTCGACAGGATGAGGAAGACCGTCAACAACAGCTGGATGCGAACCCGTCGTCGGCGCGGGGACTCGGAGGTGTCGCCGAGCAGTCGGGAACCCAGGGGAGCGGCAGATCGTCTCAATTGCGGCATGGTCGTCACAGACTAACGGGGAGCCTGCCTTATGGTGGTCGAGTGCGTTTAGTTATTGCTCGTTGCCAAGTCGACTACGTCGGCCGTCTCACCGCACACCTTCCGTCGGCTCGCCGTCTGTTGCTCGTGAAGTCCGACGGATCGGTCAGCGTGCATGCGGACGACCGCGCGTACAAGCCGCTCAACTGGATGTCTCCGCCGTGTTGGATGGTCGAGACCACCGAAGACGAGACGATCAAATGGGTCGTCACCAACAAGGCGGGCGAAGAACTTCGGATCACCATCGACGACGTCGAGCTCGACTCGAGTCACGAGCTGGGCATAGACCCAGGTTTGGTGAAAGACGGTGTGGAGGCCCATCTTCAGGAGTTGTTGGCCGAGCACGTCAGCACCTTGGGGGACGGATACACCCTCGTCCGACGCGAATACATGACGGCTATCGGACCGGTGGATCTGCTGTGCCGCAACGCTGATGGCGGAACAGTGGCCGTCGAGATCAAGCGACGTGGTGAGATCGACGGCGTCGAGCAGTTGACCCGGTACCTGGAGCTTCTCAATCGTGATCCGCTGCTGGCCCCGGTGAGCGGAGTCTTCGCTGCCCAGGTCATCAAGCCGCAGGCGAAGACGCTGGCCACCGACCGCGGCATTCGTTGTCTCACACTCGACTACGACGTCCTACGGGGAACCGACAGCACCGAGTTCCGTCTTTTCTGACGACTGTCGGCACGAATCGGCCTGTTCTCTACACTGGACGGGTGCCCCGTCGTAACCAACCCCGCCGACCGAATCGGAGCGGCCCGAGTGATCTCGGTCCGGCAACCGACTCGGTACTGGGTGGCAACCGGGTCGAGGTCGGTCCGGATGGAGACACATACACGACGCGGATGATCCCGGGTGCCAAGGCGGTCAAGACGTATCGCTGTCCCGGCTGCGATCACGAGGTGCGGCCGGGCGTCGCGCATATCGTCGCGTGGCCGTCGGACGATTTCGGGGGCGCGGACAACCGTAGACATTGGCACACCGGATGTTGGAGCGGCCGAAACACGCGAGGCCTCACCCGCAGGTGGTCGTAGCGGGGGAGGCCCAGCGTGTATTGCGAAGTCAGGACGCCGAGTCGGCCGATTCCTTCTCGTCCTCGGCCTTCGCGGCTGCCTTCTCTTCTTCCTTCTTGAGGATTGCCGTCGGGTCGGGATTGTCGAGCAGTTCGCTCTCGCGGTTGACCGAGGCGAGCATGGCCGGAACCGAATCGAGCTGTCCACGGATTCCGAGCAGCTGGGCGAGTACGCGGCTGCGCAGCACACGCAACTCCTCGGCCAGTTCCTTGGAGTGGGCGATCCGCCGTTCGGCTTGTTCGCTGGCGGATTGAAGCCGTCGAGCAGCCTCGGTGGTTGCCTCCTCGATGCGGCGGGCAGCATCGGCCTTGCTCGACGCTTCGAGTTCTTCGAGCGCGGTCAGCACCTTGGTGCGGCGCTCGGCCATCGTGATCTCGAAATCTTCCTGAACCTTGGCGCGCTTGGCCTCGGACTCGGCGGCCAGCTTGTCGCGCTCGGCCTGCGCGGCCTCGACCACCCGGGCCGCCTCGGTGCGCGCCTGCGCCATGGTCTGCTGGTGCTCGGTCTCGAGCGCCGTCCGGCGCTCTTCGAGTTCGGCCACCAGTGACTCATGCCGTCCTCGCAGTCGCGCACTCTCTTGCTGCGCAACCGAAATCATTTCCTCGGACTCCGAGTGCGCCTTGGCGCGTACCTCGGATGCCTCGTCCGAGGCCAACCTCAGCATGCGCGAGATGCGATCACTCATACCCTCCGCTGTGGTGGGAGGAACCGACAGGCGATCGATGTCCTTGCGCAGTTCGTCGATCTCGTCACGCGCGTCGTCGAGTTGCTTGGCCAGATCACGAGCCTGGGCTGCGGCCGCATCACGATCAGCGGTCGTCAGCCGGAGCTCGGCGTCGAACCGCTCGAAGTAGTTGGTGACTTCGTCGCGATCGAACCCCTTCCGGACGATGGAAAAGGGAAGTTGCACCGTGGAAGTGCGCTCATGATCGATGGCCATGGCCGTCAATTTACCGGTGAGTCAAGTAGAGAGCCATACGGCTCGTTCACAGAGTTCGATCAGTGCGCGTCGGGATTCGGCTCGACAAGTTCGATGAGCACGCCACCGGCGTCCTTGGGATGGACGAAGTTGATCCGAGAATTGGCAGTGCCCCGGCGCGGGGCGTCGTACAGCAGCCGAACGCCGCGGGCGCGCAACTCGGTCGAGATCTCCTCGATATCGGTGACGCGGTACGCCAACTGCTGAAGTCCCGGTCCGTTGCGTCCGATGAACTTGGCGATGGTGGACGACTCGTCGATCGGGGCGAGCAACTGCAGTGCAGCGGACTTCTCTCCGGCACCGGGGAACGAGAGCATCGCCTCGCGAACGCCCTGTTCTTCGTTGATCTCCTCGTGCACGGCGACCATGCCGAGGTGGTCGGTGTACCAGGCGATGGCGGCGTCGAGATCGGGCACCGCAACACCCACGTGGTCGATAGCCGTCACCAGGTCGGAGCGCAGCGGGGCTCCCGTGTAAGACTGCGTGCTGGAGGTCATGGCCATGACGTTAGCGCCAGCTGCGTTTCGGTGCTCCGCCCGGCCGGTATCGGTAGGGGGCGTCGGAGCGTTGATCTCGACAAGGCCGTCTTCACACTTTCGGAGGAAATCGTGACCACAACAGTCATCGTTGCCGGTGCTCGTACGCCCGTCGGGCGCTTCTCGGGCGCACTCAAGGACTTCTCGGGATCGGACCTCGGCGGAATCGCCATCAAGGGTGCCCTCGAGAAGGCCGGTGTTGCGCCGGATCAGGTCGACTACGTCATCATGGGACAGGTTCTGACCGCCGGAGCCGGCCAGATTCCGGCCCGTCAGGCCGCCGTTGCCGCCGGCATTCCGATGACCGTGCCTGCACTGACGATCAACAAAGTGTGTCTGTCCGGCGTCGACGCCATCGCGCTGGCCGATCAGCTCATTCGCGCAGGCGAGTTCGAGATCGTCGTCGCCGGTGGGCAGGAGTCGATGACCCAGGCTCCGCACATGCTCGAGAAGTCGCGCGCCGGGTTCAAGTACGGCGATGTCACGATGCGTGATCACCTCGCGTACGACGGTTTGTACGACATCTTCACCGACCAGGCCATGGGCGCACTCACCGAGCAGCGGAACCAGAGTGCCGAGGCCATCAGCCGCGAGGAGCAAGACGCTTTCGCTGCTGCGTCGCATCAGAAAGCCGCAGCCGCCTGGAAGAACGGCGTATTCGACAACGAGGTTGTCGCCGTGTCCGTTCCGCAGCGCAAGGGCGATCCGATCCAAGTCACGGAAGACGAAGGCATCCGCGCCGACACCACGGTCGATTCACTCGGCAAACTTCGACCCGCCTTCGACAAGGCCGGAACCGTCACCGCGGGATCGGCGTCGCAGATTTCCGACGGTGCTGCCGCCGTCGTCGTGATGAGCAAGGAAAAGGCCGAGTCGCTCGGTTTGACCTGGCTCGCCGAGATCGGTGCCCACGGAGTGGTGGCCGGTCCCGACTCCACGCTGCAGTCGCAGCCGGCCCGGGCGATCGCGAAGGCGTGCGAGAAGGACGGCATCGATCCGAAGGACCTCGACGTCGTCGAGATCAACGAGGCGTTCGCGGCGGTCGGAATCGCCTCGACACGCGAGCTCGGCATCGATCCGGAGATCGTGAACGTCAACGGTGGCGCGATCTCCATCGGACATCCCCTCGGCATGTCCGGTGCCCGCATCGCATTGCACTTGGCCCTCGAGCTGCAGCGACGCGGCGGCGGAGTCGGCGCAGCCGCACTGTGCGGCGGCGGTGGACAGGGCGACGCCCTCATCGTTCGAGTACCGAAGAAGTAGGACCGCGGTGGCTCTGGTCGGGAGTGAGACCAGAGCCACTACGTTCTGTCGTAGCAAACCGGGCACAATGGTTGGCATGACCAACTTCTTCGACCTGAGCAGCACAGCAAAACGCTTCCGCTTTATTGCGTTCGTCGAGGCTGTGACGTGGATCGCTTTGCTGATCTCGATGGGATTCAAATGGATCCCCACGCCCACGAACGACGGGGCGGTTCGATACCCGGGTATGGCCCACGGCGCGGTATTCGTGCTCTTTCTGGTCATGGTCATTGTTGCAGCACGTGAGTTCAAATGGGAACCGAAGACCATCGTCTTGGGGCTGTTGGCCAGCATCCCGCCGTTGGGAAGTGTGATCTTCGAGCGCTGGGCTGTGCGCACAGGACGTCTGGGGGAGCTCAGCGTACCGACGGCCCGAGTGAACGCGTCGACAACGAACGTCCCGCCAGTGGATGGCGCATCGGGTTAGTGACAAACTGTAGGACGTGACTCGACCCGGTTCCCGTCCTCCCGTCCGCCCGTCAGCTGCCGTCCCCGCCTCGATCGCCGGTGCTGTCGACCTGTCCGTTCTCAAGGACCGTCCGGCACCTGCTCCCGCGGCCCAGCCCGCCGGTGAATCCGGGGGACTCGCACCGATCGTGGACGTGACCGCGGCGACATTCGAGGCCGAGGTTCTGCAACGATCCACTCAGGTCCCGGTGATCGTCGATCTCGGTTCGGCCCGCTCCCCGCAATCGCAGGCGTTGACGCGACAGCTCGGCCAACTGGCCGTCGAGGCAGGCGGCACGTGGGTGCTGGCCCGCGTCGACGTCGATTCCAATCCACAGATCGCGCAAGCGTTCGGTGTGCAAGCGATTCCGACGGTGGTTGCCGTTGCGGCCGGTCAGCCGCTGGCCGACTTCCAAGGAACTCAGTCGGACGAGCAGCTGCGTCAGTGGCTGCAGGCCGTCGAGCAGGCGACTGCAGGAAAGCTCACCGGGCCTCCCGGGGCGGCTGCTGCAGAACCGGAACCCGAGATCGAGGACCCCAGAATCGTCGCTGCCGAGGAAGCCATCGACGAGGGCGACTTCGACAAGGCGGCGGCCGCATACCAGGCGATCATCGACGCCGAACCGAAGAACACCGACGCCGTCGCGGCGCTGCGTCAGGTCAGGTTCTTGGCTCGGGTGCAGAATATTGCACCTGACGCCATCGAGATCGCCGACGCCGATCCCGCGAACGTGCAGGCCCGGATCGAGGCCGCGGACGCCGAGATGGCTGCTCAGCAGCCGGAACAGGCTTTCGCTCGATTGATCGACGGCATCAAGATCAGTGCGGGCGACGACCGGACCGCACTGCGCACTCGACTTCTCGAGCTGTTCGAGTTGTTCGACGCGGCCGATCCGCTGGTGGTGTCCGCGCGGCGCAAGCTCGCGTCCGCTCTGTACTGAGTTCCTCAGCTGTAGCGCGAGTCGCACAGCTCCTTGCCGCCGAGAACTCCCGAGCGGAAGGCGTCGACTCGGGAGAATCCGGATGGCAGCGTCGTTCCGTTGACGTCGCTGGCTGCGAGTCCGTCGCTGAGTAGGCCAGACACCGCCTCGTCGAGATCGCCGGGGGAAAGAAAGACTTCGAGGCCCGTCGAACCGTTCTCGGCGCTCATCGCCGAGGTGATGACCCCGGACAGGCACGCCGAACGCAGAGCGGTCTGCGGGTCGTCGAGGGTCTGGCCGGCTTCCTTCTGCACCGCGAGCGTGTAGCGGGAGGCGAACAGCATGTACGCGCTGTAGTCACCGGAGACGTTGAGCGGCAATATGTCTCCGCGCTGCGGGGTCTCGGGCTGGCCGACTTCGGCCAGGGCCTCGACGTCGACGCCGATGGTATTGGTCGAGGGGCAGTACGACACCGGCGCAGTGGCTTCGGCGTCGGCGCATCCGACGTCCGAACCGGAGTAGTCGACGGCCGGGGGAGCTGCGACGGGCAGCACCTGCTCGAAGGATCGAGTGAAGGCGTCGAGGGAGTCCTCGGTGACCGGTAGTTCACCCGAGTCATCGGGATCATCGAACTTCTGCGGCAACGATGCTCGACGCGAGTCGATTTCGGCCTCGTCGATGCTCGTGCATGCCCCGGCACCGTCGGTGAAGCCGATCTGCACAGCCGTGACGCGCTCGAAGGCAGAGCCGTGCACCGATTCCGGATCGTTGGGATCGACATCGCGCACGGCGACGGTCGCGGCGAGAACGCCGTTGAGTCCGTCGGAGGTATTGATGGTGAAGTGCGGCGAATCGTCCTCTGCGACATGGCGAATGAACGCGCCGGCAAAACAGTCGGCCTGTTGCTCGGCCACGATAGTCGGTGTGTCGTCACCGACAAGTCCCGATTGATGCTGGATGGCATGACCGTATTCGTGGGCGATCACCATCACCACCGACATCGGTCCGAATGCGTCGACCAGAGCAGGAAGCAGAATGGTGCGATCCCACCCGATCGAGTCGTCGCGCGTGCAATACGCGGCATTGGGGACACCACCGGTTCGGTCTCCGCAGAACCTGACGCCGGATCCCTCGTCCTCGGACGCGTCCCACGAGACCACGTTCGAGATCGGTGTGAACGAGCCCTTGAAGAGGGCCGGGTATTGCTGGGCCCAGAACTGTTGAATGTCGTCGATCGCGTTGGTGGCGAGGATATCGGAGTCGGTGCCCTCGGCGTTCTCGACCTCGATCGTCGAATCGGGGACACCCGGTCGTGGCCCGCTCGGTCCGCTCGTGACCGGGAGTCCGGCGACAGTGAACGGGTTCTCGTAGATGGACACGGCGTTACCGCCGACAGTCTGCGCGCACGAGGCGAGGAGAAGGAGTCCTGCAGTGGCGGCCGCGGCCAGTAGTCGGGGTGTGCGGCCGCCACTCATCTATCGCTCCAGTTTTATCCAGATCGCCCCGTTGGCGGGAAGTGCAACCTGGCCTGACGCCGGTCGACCGTGCCACGAGTGCGATGTTGCCGTCACTTCACCCAGGTTGCCCATTCCGGAGCCGCCGTATTCCGTTGCATCGGTGTTCAGGATCTCGATCCAACGGCCGGGTTCCGGTAGTCCCACACGATAGCTGCCGTGCTCGGAACCGGAGAAGTTGAAAATACACGCGATGACCGAACCGTCGGACCCGTACCGCAGAAAGCTCAGCACGTTGTTCTCGGTGTCGTTGGCGTCGATCCACGAGTACCCGCTCGGCGAGGTGTCGAGTGTCCACAGTGCCGGATGCGACTTGTACGTCGAGTTCAGATCGGAGACAAGGGATTTGATGCCGTTGTGCAGGGGCTCCTCGTCGATCTGGTACCAGTCGAGGCCGCGTTCTTCGGACCATTCACGGGTCTGGCCGAACTCCTGGCCCATGAACAGCAGTTGCTTGCCCGGGTGCGCCCACATGTAGGCGAGCATGCCGCGCAGCCCTGCAGCCTTGGTGTAGTCGTCACCGGGCATCCGAGTCCACAGCGTCCCCTTGCCGTGCACCACCTCGTCGTGGCTGATGGGGAGCAGGTAGTTCTCGCTCCACGCGTAGACGAGGGAGAAGGTGATCTCGTGGTGGTGGTAGCTGCGATGGATCGGATCACGCCCGAGGAATCCCAGGGTGTCGTGCATCCAGCCCATGTTCCACTTCATGTTGAAGCCGAGTCCGCCGACGTTCGTCGGGCGGGTGACGCCGGGCCACGCCGTCGACTCCTCGGCCACGGTGACGACGCCGCGGTGCTTCTTGTGCACCGTCGCGTTCATCTCCTGCAGGAACGTGACGGCCTCGAGGTTCTCCCGGCCGCCGTAGATGTTCGGCGACCAACCGCCCTCGGGGCGGGAGTAATCCAGGTACAGCATCGATGCCACGGCGTCGACACGGAGGCCGTCGATGTGGAACTCGTCGATCCAGTACAGCGCGTTCGCGACCAGGAAGTTGCGCACCTCTCGGCGGCCGAAGTCGAAAACAAGTGTGCCCCAGTCGAGTTGCTCGCCGCGCTGTGGGTCGCCGTGTTCGTAGAGCGGGCCGCCGTCGAATCGAGCGAGGGCCCACTCGTCCTTGGGGAAGTGCGCAGGCACCCAGTCGACGATGACGCCGATTCCGGCGCTGTGCAGGTGGTCGACGAAGTAGCGGAAATCGTCGGGGCTGCCGAACCGTGATGTGGGTGCGTAGTAGGACGTCACCTGGTAGCCCCAGGACCCGCCGAAGGGGTGCTCGGCGACCGGGAGGAGCTCGACGTGGGTGAAGCCGGTTTCGGTGATGTACTCGGCCAATTGCTCGGCCAGTTCGCGGTAACCCAGGCCCGGTCGCCACGACGCCAGGTGGATCTCGTAGACACTCATCGGTGCCTGCGTTGGCTCGATTCCGGCCCTGGTGTCGAGCCACTTCTCGTCGTTCCACGTGTACGACGACGCGGTGACGACCGATGCGGTCGACGGCGGAACCTCGGTGGCAAAGGCCATCGGGTCTGCCTTGTCCTTGACCGAACCGTCGGCACCGTGAACGCGGAACTTGTACAACGCACCCGGCGCGATGTCGGGAACGAAGAGCTCCCACACACCGGTCGAGCCAAGTACTCGCATGGGCCAGCTGCGGCCGGTCCAGCCGTCGAAGTCGCCGACGAGGGTGACGCCCTGCGCTGCGGGGGCCCACACTGCGAACGAGGTGCCGACCACTGGACCGTCCGGTGTCGCGTACGACTGCTGATGCGCGCCGAGGATGTCCCACAGCCGCTCGTGCCGACCCTCACCGAACAGATGTAGGTCGAGCTCGCCGAGAGTGGGGAGGAACCGGTATCCGTCGGCGGATTCGGAGACGTGCCCGCCGGGCCACGTCACGACGAGCCGATAGTCGATCAGGTCCTCGAACGGCAGCAGCGCCGAGAAGACCCCGTGCGCGACGTGAGTCAGCTCGTGGTCGACACCGCCGACTCGGGCGACGACCTTCTCGGCGTCGGGCTTGAGCGCTCGGATGGCCGTTCCGCCGGGTACCGGATGGGCACCGAGAACGGAATGCGGGTTGTAGTGCCGACCCGCCGCGATGAGTTCCAGATCGTTGTCGGACGGGGCTGCGACGGTGTCTTCGGGCGTCGTCGGATTCTTGGTCACGTTGAATCCACTCACTTTCGGTTGCCGCGGTAGGCCAGTTCGATTCGTGCCGGGTAGGGAATGTGGGGGAGCGTGAAGATGTGCGCCACCGACGTCCAGGGCTCGAGTCGGACGAAGTTGGTGTGGCCCCAGTCGTAATGAACGCCGCTCACCTCGTCCTTGATCGTGAGGGTGTCCTGCCAGTCGTGGCCGAGGGCAGGCATGTCCAGATGGATGGTGCCTTCCTCGGCTCCGAACGGGTTGAGGTTGATCACCACCAGAACCGAGTCGCCGGTCTGCGGGTCGAACTTCGAGTACCCGATCAACGCTTCGTTGTCGATCGTGTGGAAGTGGATGTTGCGAAGTTGCTGCAGCGCCGGATGCGCACGCCTGATCGCGTTCAGCGTGGTGATCCAGGGCTCGAGCGACTCGCCTCGGGCGAGTGCACCCTCGAAGTCGCGCGGACGCAACTGGTACTTCTCCGAGTCCAGGTACTCCTCGCTGCCCTCACGCACGGCCTGGTGCTCGAACAGCTCGTAGCCGGAGTAGACGCCCCAGGTGGGAGCCATCGTCGCCGCGAGAGCTGCTCGCAGAGCGAACATTCCGGGTCCGCCGTGCTGCAGGCTCTCGTGCAGGATGTCCGGGGTGTTGACGAACAGGTTGGGCCGCGCGTCGTCGGCGCGCCGGGCATGTTCCTCCGCGAACTCGGTCAGCTCCCACTTGGCGGTACGCCAGGTGAAGTACGTGTACGACTGGGTGAACCCGCGCTGCGCCAACCCGTACATGCGAACCGGACGGGTGAAGGCCTCGGCGAGGAACAGCACGTCCGGGTCGGTCTTCTTGACCTCGGCGATGAGCCATTCCCAGAAGTCCGGTGGCTTGGTGTGTGGGTTGTCGACTCGGAAGACCTTGACCCCCAGCGAGATCCAATACCGGACCACGCGCAGTACCTCTTCGTAGATGCCGCGTCGGTCGTTGTCGAAGTTGACCGGGTAGATGTCCTGATACTTCTTCGGAGGGTTTTCGGCATACGCGATCGTGCCGTCCGGCAGCACGGTGAACCACTCGGAATGTGTTGCAGCCCAAGGATGATCGGGTGCGGCCTGGAGGGCGAGGTCGAGTGCCACTTCCAAGTTGTGCTCCTGTGCGGCGGCGACGAAGGCGCGGAAGTCGTCCTCGGTTCCCAATTCGGGATGAATGGCGTCGTGCCCGCCGTCCTTGGATCCGATCGCCCACGGCGACCCGACGTCCTCGGGGCCCGGAGTCAACGTGTTGTTCGGACCCTTGCGATTGATCGTGCCGATCGGGTGGATCGGCGGCAGATAGACGATGTCGAATCCCATCCGCTGGATGCGGGGCAACTGCTCGATCGACGTTGCGAACGTGCCGTGCCGCGGCGATCCGTCCTCGTTCCACCCGCCGGTCGATCGAGGGAAGAACTCGTACCAGGCACCGTTGAGAGCGAGATTGCGATCGACCCAGATGTTGACCGCGCGCGAGCGGGTCACCAGCTCGCGCAGCGGGTGCGCGAACAGCAGTTCGGCGACCGACGACGCGAACGCCGACGACACTCGGGCCGGTAGCGGTCGGTCGGTGTCGCGAAGCGCGGCAGCGACGTCGGCCAACAGTTGCCTGCTTTCGGCAGGAACCCCGGTGGCGGCGCGCAGGAACAGGCGCGCCCCGATCTCCAGATCGTTCGCGAGTTCGTGCGCGCTCTGGCCCACTCCGAGCTTGGCTTCCACGGCATGCCGCCAGGTGCTGATCGGATCGCTCCACGCTTCGATGCGGCAGATCCAGTAGCCCGGCCGAGAGGGGACGAACACCGCGTCGAACGTGTCGGGTTCGCGGCCCGGTGTCATCGGGATGCGTTCGAGTTTGCCTCCCGGTCCGCGCACCGACAGTGTCGCGGCCACCGCGTCGTGACCCTCGCGCCAGACGTCGGCGGAGACTGGAAACGTCTCGCCCACCACCGCTTTCGCGGGGTACTTCCCGGTCGTCGTATCTGGAAGGACATTGTCGATACCAAGTCGACCTGTCACTTCACACTCCATTCTTCGCTAGAGGTATGGCTGCGCGGGCGCAACCTCTGATCGAACTGATATTGGTGTGCTTCTATTCGTCAACCGTAATGCAGCAATGCAGATGGCGCGTGCGCCGACGCATACTGCCCGCGACGGGCACCGCGGTGCAGATTTCGTGTAAGCCGCCCATCGACACAGGTGTCCGTGGGTAGGGTTCGATCCTGTGAAAGCTTTGCGCCGATTCACCGTCCGAGCCCATCTTCCCGCCCGCTTGAATGCCCTCGCCGAGCTCTCGACAAACCTCAGGTGGTCGTGGCACTCGGCGACGCAGGATCTGTTCGAGCACATCGATCCACTGTTGTGGACCGAACTCGAGCGTGATCCGGTGGCCGTACTGGGAGCCGTCGCACCCGCGCGGCTCGAGGAACTCGCGGCCGACGAGCGTTTTCTGGCCGAGCTGGACGCCGCCGAGGCGGATCTGCACGACTACCTCGCCCGTCCGCTCTGGTACCAGAACGCGCTGTCGAAGGGGCGGGCTCTGCCGTCGGGCATAGGGTATTTCTCCATGGAGTTCGGTGTCACCGAAGTGCTGCCGAACTACTCGGGCGGGCTCGGCATCTTGGCCGGGGACCACCTCAAGGAGGCCTCCGACCTGGGCCTGCCGTTGATCGGTGTCGGCCTGCTCTATCGCTCGGGGTATTTCCGCCAGTCGCTGACTGCCGACGGCTGGCAGGCCGAACGCTATCCGTCCCTCGACCCGCACGGTCTGCCGCTGCGGTTGCTCACCGACGACGGCGATTCTCCGGTGCTGATCCACGTGTCGATGCCGGGATCTCGCGTTCTTCGGGCGCGTGTGTGGATCGCCCAGGTGGGGCGCGTCCCGCTGTTGTTGCTCGACTCCGACATCGCCGACAACGATCCCGAGCTGCGCGGGGTGACCGACCGGTTGTACGGCGGCGACCAGGATCACCGCATCAAGCAGGAGATCCTCGCCGGTATCGGCGGAGTACGAGCGATCCGGGCCTACACCCGTGCACACGGACTGCCCGACCCCGAGGTGTTCCACATGAACGAGGGCCACGCCGGCTTCTTGGGCGTCGAACGCATCCGCGAACTCGTCACCTCGGGAACCCTGGATTTCGACGCGGCGCTGGCTGCGGTGCGGGCCGGCACCGTCTTCACCACCCACACCCCTGTCCCCGCCGGAATCGACCGGTTTCCGGCCGATCTGGTGCGGCACTACTTCGGAAGTGCGGACGGCGGTGCGGACTCGGCGCTGCTACCGGGATTGCCGATGGATCGAATCCTCGCCCTCGGCGGCGAGAGCGACGCCTCGGTGTTCAACATGGCGCACATGGGATTGCGGCTCGGCCAACGAGCCAACGGTGTGTCGAAACTCCACGGCATCGTCAGCCGCGAGATGTTCAACGGTCTGTGGCCGGGATTCGATGCGTCCGAGGTGCCGATCGGATCGGTCACCAACGGCGTCCATGCCCCGACGTGGTCTGCTCGGGAATGGGCACAGGAGGGGGAGATGTCCTCGGAGCGCGTGTGGTCCACACGTAACGCTCTGCGTGCGCAGTTGGTGGACGAGGTACGCCGCCGAGTGCGGCGGTCGGCACTCGAACGCGGTTCCACGCAAGCCGAGATCAATTGGACTGCAAGTGTTTTCGATCCGAACGTGCTGACCGTCGGGTTCGCTCGACGCGTACCGACGTACAAGCGACTGACTCTGATGCTGCGCGAACCCGAGCGACTGCGGGCGATGTTGCTGGACCCGGAACGACCGGTCCAACTCGTGGTCGCAGGCAAGTCGCATCCCGCCGACGACGGCGGAAAGGCGCTCATTCAGCAGATCGTCAGATTCGCCGATCAAGCCGACGTGCGGCACCGCATCGTGTTCCTGCCCGACTACGACATGTCCATGGCGCGCTTCCTGTACTGGGGATGCGATGTATGGCTGAACAATCCGCTGCGGCCGCTCGAAGCGTGTGGCACCTCTGGCATGAAATCGGCACTCAACGGCGGCCTCAACCTCTCGATCCGCGACGGCTGGTGGGACGAGATGTACGACGGCGAGAACGGCTGGGCCATCCCGACGGCCGATGGTGTCACCGACGACAATCGACGGGACGATCTCGAAGCAGCTGCTCTGTACGAGCTGCTCGAACAGGCTGTGCTGCCCAAGTTCTACGACCGCGGCGAGGACGGCGTGCCCGGTCGATGGATCGAAATGGTGCGGCACACCCTCGAGCAGCTGGGCCCGAAGGTGTTGGCGTCGAGGATGGTTCAGGACTACACGCTCGGCTACTACGCGCCTGCTGCCGAGTCCGCTCGCGCGGCGTCGGCCGACGGTCACCGCGGTGCCACGGACGTGGCGTCGTACCGTCGCCGCGTAGAACAAGCTTGGGGCGCAGTGAAAGTCACCCGCGTCGACAGTGAAGGGCTACCGGATACTCCGGTGATCGGTGCGGAACTGTCGTTGCGCGCGAACGTCGATCTCGGCGGCTTGGACGCGGCGGACGTCGTGGTGCAGGCGGTGGTCGGTCGCGCCGATGACGAGGAGAACCTCACCGACATCTCGGCGACGCCCATGACACACGTGGGCACGGAGGGCGGCGAGCACGTCTATGCCGGCGAGAGCACGCTGCCGCACAGCGGCGCAGTGGGATACACCGTGCGGGTGCTGCCGCATCACGACGGCCTGGCCTCGGATGCCGAGCTCGGATTGGTCTCGACTCCGTAGCGGTAGTGGCGCTACTTTCCCGCCAGCCGGGTGAGCGCCTTGCGCACCACCTCCGGGTCCGAGGTCTCCCAGAACGGAGGCAACGAGGCTCGGAGGTAACCGCCGTAGCGGGCGGTGGCGAGACGTGAATCGAGTACGGCGACAACGCCTTTGTCGTCCACGCTGCGGAGCAACCGGCCGACGCCCTGCGCGAGCAGCAGGGCGGCATGGTTGGCGGCGACAGCGAGAAACCCGTTGCCGCCGCGGGATTCGACGGCCTGCTGACGGGCTACGAGCAGCGGATCGTCGGGCCGCGGAAACGGAATCCGATCCAGAATCACCAGACTGAGCGACGGGCCCGGCACATCCACTCCCTGCCACAGCGACAACGTCCCGAACAGGGAGGTGGCCTCGTCGTCGGCGAACTTCTGCACCAGTGCGCCGGTGGAATCGTCGCCCTGGCACAGGATCGGCGTATCGAGTCGCTCGCGCATTTCCTCCGCGGCGGCCTTGGCGGCACGCATCGACGAGAAGAGTCCGAGTGTGCGTCCTCCGGCGGCGCTGACCAGAGACTCGATTTCGTCGAGGTAGGACTTGGAGAGGCCGTCGCGTCCGGGCGGAGACAGATGCTTGGCGATGTACATGATGCCGGCGCGGGCATGATCGAACGGCGACCCGACGTCGAGCGAGTTCCACCGGATCGACCCGGTATCGGACGGCGGTTCCACTCCCGAGGCCATCGCGGTATCGCTGCGGGACGGCGTCTCCGCAGGCAGGCCCCAGTTGACGGCCAACCCGTCGAACGACCCGCCGACGGTCAAGGTTGCCGACGTCAGTACCACGGTGGACTCGGCGAACAGGCGCGCTCGGAGCAGTCCGCCGACCGAGAGCGGGGCGATACGGACCGTGCGTTTGACGTTGCCGCGGAAATCGTCGACCGCGTGCCAGACGACGTCCCTGCGTTTGGCCGGATCGGGTTCGTCGAAGGCCGTGAGAACTCGAACGGCGCTGTCGTGCACCTCGTCGACCGCGACGAGTGCGGCGCTGCGAGCCGCGGCAGCCTCGGGATCGCTGGCCGCCATGCCCTGCTTGTTGGGGCCGATCGCGGTGCGCACTGCCCAGGCGGCGTCGCGGATGGATGCGAGGGCCGGCCCGACGCCGTCGGGCAGAGATTGCCAGCGACCCGGGGGCAGCTCGTCGAGAATCGCGGCCCAGTTCTCGGCTGCACCTTCGAGCTGGTCCACCGTCTCTTCTTCGATCAACTTCGCGCTCCGGCGAGCGGCAGCGGTGACGGTTGCTGCCGACAGCTCCTCTGTTGCAACGCCCGTCACTCGATCGACCAGTTCGTGAGCCTCGTCGACGACCACGACGTCGTGCTCGGGCAGGATCTGGATGCCGGTGATCGCATCGATCGCGAGCAGCGCGTGATTGGTCACCACGACGTCGACCTGGGCAGCCTCGGTGCGGGCGCGCTCGGCGAAGCAATCCTCGCCGACGGGGCAGCGGGACTTGCCGAGGCATTCGCGCGCGGTGACGCTGACCTGGCGCCAAGCCTGATCGCTGACTCCGGGCACGACGTCGTCGCGGTCGCCGGTCTCGGTCTCGGACGACCACTTGGTCAGCCGCACCACCTCTCGGCCCATCCGCGAGACCGCGAACGGGTCGAACAGTTCTGCATCCGGTGCCTCCTGCGCGGCACCGGTGTGGATCTTGTTCATGCACAAATAGTTGTTGCGTCCCTTGAGGATCGCGAACTTCGGTCGTCGGCCCAGAGCCTCGGTCAGTGCGTCGGACAGGCGCGGCAGGTCGCGATCGACCAACTGCCGCTGCAGCGCGATGGTGGCCGTGGAAACGATGACGGTCTTTCCGGATTCGACCGCGTGCCTGATGCTCGGGACCAGATAGGCGAGGGACTTTCCGGTACCGGTGCCTGCCTGCACCGCGAGATGCTCACCGGTATCGATCGAGTGCGCCACCGCCGAGGCCATCGTCAGCTGATTGCTGCGTTCCTTGCCGCCCAGTGAGTGCACCGCGACCTGCAATAGAGCGGGAACGGTTGGCAACTCGGTCTTCGACGGCACCGAAGAAGACTACTGCCGATTGCCCACCGGGTTCGGCATCGACACCGCCCCTAACCTTCGACGAAGCGGGTGGGTATCGCCGGTTCGCCCTGGGACAGTTTCAGGCCCTCCCACGGGAGGCTGACCAGGCGCCCGGCCAGTAGTTCACGGCCGTCGGCCAGCGTCGGCAGGCCGGGGACGCGCTCGCCGCCGCGGACCAACGGCGTGGTCAACGTCTCCACCGTCAGATCGTCGCCGATGGTCGGGGGAGAGTCGAAGGGGTGCACGATCTCCTCGACGGCGGTGCCGGTGCTGCGCGCCGTTCGTACCGCCGCCTTGGTGCCACCACGCGATTCCTTGTGACTGCTGCGCTTGGCGACAGGGATGCCGTCGACGGTGACTAGCTTGTAGACCATGCCGGCAGTCGGGGCACCGGAACCGGTGACCAGAGACGTGCCGACGCCGTAGGAGTCCACTGGTTCGGCCCGCAGTGCGGCGATGGCGTACTCGTCGAGGTCACCCGAGACGACGATCCTGGTCTTCGGCGCTCCCAGGGCGTCCAGTTGGTCGCGCACCTGCCGGGCGAGCACACCGAGGTCGCCGGAGTCGATGCGCACACCGCCGAGTTCGGGCCCGGCCACCTCGATGGCGTTGGCAACGCCCTGAGTGATGTCGTAGGTGTCGACGAGCAGGGTGGTGCTCACGCCCAGTGCGCGAACCTGAGCCGCGAACGCGGATCGTTCGTCCGGGCCGTCGACGGTGGTGTGCAGCAGGGTGAATGCGTGAGCCGATGTGCCGGCTCCGGGGACGCCGTGCCGGCGGACGGCTTCGAGATTGGACGTCGCGGTGAACCCGGCGAGGTACGCCGCGCGCGATGCGGCGACGGCCGCTTCCTCGTGGGTTCGACGCGATCCCATCTCGATGATCGGCCTGGACTTCGCTGACGCCACCATCCGTGCAGCCGCGGAGGCGATCGCACTGTCGTGATTGAGGATCGAGAGCACGAGCGTTTCGAGGACGACGCACTCGGCGAAGGTGCCGCGGACGGTCAGAACGGGGGAGCCGGGGAAGTACAGCTCGCCCTCGCGGTAGCCGTCGATATCGCCGGTGAATCGGTAGTTGCGCAGCCACTCGACTGTGTCGGCGTCGAGAAATTCGGCCACGATGCGTAGCTCGTCCGGGCCGAAACGAAAGCGCGCGATGGCGTCGAGGATGCGGCCGGTTCCCGCGAGAACTCCGTACCGGCGGCCCGCAGGCAGCCGTCGCGCAAAGACCTCGAAGCTGCAGACACGATCTGCGTTACCGCTGGCCAGAGCGGCCGACAGCATCGTGTACTCGTACTGATCGGTCAGCAGCGCGGTACTGACGTCGTCGGTGAAAATCGCGTGATCTGTGGTCGCGTCGTTGCTCACCTCGCCCACACTACGAGCGCAGGGGCGAGCGTGTGACGCTGGCCCGACACGCCGTACCCTGTGGACATGCCTTGGTTGACGGTGGATGGAACGCTTCTGCCCGTGGACGGCGTCTCGGCAGGTGATGTTGTCGCAGCGTCACCGCAGGCGGTTCCGGCCCAGACCGAGGCCGTTGCTGCCGACGAGTCACACGACACTCCATGGGTCACGATCGTGTGGGACGACCCGGTCAACCTGATGCACTACGTGACCTACGTGTTCCAGAAGCTCTTCGGCTACAGCAAGGCCAAGGCCACCGAGCTGATGATGCAGGTGCACTCCGAGGGCAAAGCCGTTGTGTCGAGCGGCGAGCGCGACGCGATGGAGAACGATGTTCGACGCCTGCATGCGGCTGGTCTGTGGGCCACGATGCAGCAGGACAAGTAGTAGCTCACCACCTCTACGTCAGAGAAGGACATCAGCAACAGTGCGCACGTGGACGAGACGGAATTCGCTGTCCGGGGTCAAGATCAAATCCGAGATCGACGCGCGTGAGGCGGCAGTGCTTCGGTCTCTCGTCGGCTCGGTACTGGGACTGCTGCGCGACCGATCCGCCGCTGCCCCCACCGACGAGCTGGCCGCGCTGACCGGTCTGCGTACCGGCCACAACACTCCGCCCGACGATGCCGCGCTGGCACGGCTGCTTCCCGACTTCCACCGCGCCGATCCCAGCCGCGACGAGGAGGATCCGACCGACCTCAACGGCGCTCTGCGTGGCCTCCACGAGCCCGAGATCATCGACGAGAAGTTGGCGGCCGGATCGATCATCCTGGCCACGCTTCCCGAATCCGGTGGCAAGATCGTGCTGACCCAGGAGCAAGCGGATGCGTGGTTGACCGGCCTCAACGACGTGAGGCTGGCGCTCGGCACGACGCTGGGGATCAGTGCGGACACACCGGACGTCCTCGACGAGGGTGATCCTCGCGCTCCGCATCTCGATGTGTACCACTGGCTGACCTGGATGCAGGATTCACTCGTACAGGTCCTCATTCCCTAGGACGCGCGCGTGACCGCAGCCTTCTCCAACCCCGGACCGCGGGACTCTCTGACCGACGTGGCAGGTCTTCTGGTCGGTCACCATCACGAACTCGACGACGACGTCACGATGGGATCCGGCTCGGCTACCGGTGCCACCGTGGTGCGTGCACTCGGTGGAGCGACGGCCGCAGTCGACGTCCGCGGCGGCGGGCCGGGAACGCGCGAGACCGACCTGCTCGATCCGAGCCATTCCGTTCAGCACGTCAACGCGATCCTGCTGACCGCGGGCAGTGCGTACGGGCTCGCGGCCGCAGACGGCGTCATGCGATGGCTGGAAGAGCACGGTCAGGGCATTCCGATGGGCAGTCCCGATCACGTCGTTCCGATCGTGCCGGCTGCGGTGATCTTCGATCTTCCGGTCGGTGAGTGGACGGTGCGTCCGACCTCGGAGTTCGGCTATCTCGCGGCGGCAGCAGCGGCGGCCGAATTCGCGACGGGATCGGTCGGAGCAGGAGTCGGTGCTCGTGCTGGAGTGCTCAAGGGCGGCGTGGGCACAGCGAGCACGGTGATCGAAGGCGGTCCGGCCGACGGGGTGACGGTCGCGGCGCTGATGGTCGCCAATCCTGTAGGCGCGGGATTCGACCCCCGCACCGGATTGTTGTGGGGCACCGGCACACTCGGGCCCGCAGCGTTCGGCATGCGCAAGCCCGACGTCAACGAGGTGTGGACCGCCTCGGCGCTCGAACCCAAGGGCACTGCCCTGAACACCACGATCGGTGTGGTCGCCACCGACGCGACACTGTCGTCGGCGTCGTGCAAGAGGATTGCCGTCGCGGGTCACGACGGTCTTGCTCGGGCCATCCGGCCTGCGCACTCGCCCCTCGACGGCGACACGATCTTTGCCGTGTCCACGGGCACCAGAGCCGTCACTGCCGAGTCCTCGGTCCCCGCCGCGTTCTCGGCGGAGCTTCCGGTGCTGGCCGCGGTCACCGAAGCCGCGGCGATCGTCGTCGAGCGGGCCATCGTGCGTGCTCTGCTCGACGCCACCTCGGTGGCCGGCATCCCTACCTACCGCCAGATCTTCCCGTCGGCGTTCGCCGCGTCGCGCACCTGAGGGCAGGTCTCGACCCGTCCCTGACCGGTACCGTGGAGGAACCGAGGTTGGAGGCGATCATGAGTGATATCGGCAAGCTTCCCGGCAAGCGTGAGCGGCCGGTCTGGATGCAGGCCGCCGTCTACGTCGGGGCATTCACCGCTCTGCTGTGGATCATCGAGATCATCGATGTGGCCAGCGGGTCGAGGCTCGAACGCAGTGGGATCCAGGCCCGCTCGGTAGAGGGGTTGTGGGGCATTCTGTTCGCGCCCGTGCTGCACGACGACTGGCAGCATCTGATCGCGAACACCGTGCCGATCGTCGTGCTCGGGTTTCTGGTGTTGCTGTCCGGTATGGCGCGCGGTCTGGCTGCCACCGGGATCATCTGGGTGGTCGGCGGCTTCGGTACCTGGCTCACCGCTGGCTCGTACACGAACACGATCGGCGCGTCGATTCTGATCTTCGGGTTCATCGCGTACCTGTTGGTGCGCGGCTTCTTCACGCGCAAGCTCGGGCAACTCGCGATCGGTGTGGTGGTGTTCGTGCTGTACGGCAGCGCCCTGTGGGGCGTGCTCCCGAGTGATCCGAACATCTCGTGGCAGGGACATCTGTTCGGTGCGGTGGGCGGAGTCATCGCCGCTCGACTGTTGTCGGCCGATGCGCGCGCCGAGAGGTCGCGCGCGAAATCGCTCGATCGGCTCACTCCGTAGGTGCGAGGTAACTGCTGACACACCTGTCGTCGCTGGTGAATTTCGCCGACTCGCGCTGTGAATACTGCCCGAACGTTTCTGGTGATGCTCTCGGCGTGGCAGCATGGCTTTCATGCGAATTACCGTCCTGGGATGTTCGGGCAGCGTGTCCGGACCCGATTCACCCGCGTCGGGCTACTTGCTGGAAGAAGAGGAGACCGCTCCGGTCGTTCTCGACTTCGGTCCCGGCGTGCTCGGGGCGTTGCAGCGTTACGCCGACCCGGGGGATGTGAGTGTTCTGCTCTCACATCTGCACGCCGATCACTGCCTCGATGTTCCTGGTCTGCTGGTGTGGCGTCGCTACCATCCGAACCCGCCGGAAGGTCGAGCGATCGTCTACGGGCCTAAGGACACGGCGTTTCGACTCGGAGTCGCCTCGGCCGAGTGCGGCGGGCAGATCGACGACATGTCCGACACGATCGACCTGCGACGCTGGGTGGACGGCCGCACCGTGGAGTTCGGCAAGCTGTCGATTCTGACGCGGCAGGTGTTCCATCCGCCGGAGTCGTACGGCATGCGGATCACCACCGGGGAGGGCCGCACCTTCACGTACAGCGGCGACACGGGAATGTGTCAGGCGGTGCGGGATCTGGCGCACGGAGCCGATGTGTTCCTGTGCGAGGCTTCGTGGACCGACAGTCCCGAGCGACCCGAGGGCGTGCATCTGTCCGGAACCGAGGCCGGCCGAATCGCTCGCGAGGCCGGGGTCGGAGAATTGCTGCTCACTCACATTCCGCCGTGGACGTCTCGCGAGGACGTCATAGCCGAGGCCAAAGCGGAGTTCAGTGGACCGGTGCATGCCGTTCTTCCGGGGGACGTATTCACCGTCTGAGGACGCGCTAGGCTTCGAGTCGTGTCCAGACGAGAAGACGGCAGGGCGGACGACGAGCTCCGCAACATCAAGATCACCCGTGGATTCACCAGCCATCCGGCAGGGTCGGTGCTGGTCGAGTTCGGCAATACGAGGGTGATGTGCACGGCCAGCGTCGAGGAGGGCGTGCCGCGTTGGCGAAAGGGATCCGGCCTCGGTTGGCTCACCGCCGAATACGCGATGCTGCCGGCGGCGACGCATACCCGCAACGGCCGCGAGTCCGTCAAGGGCAAGGTCGGCGGCCGTACCCAGGAGATCTCTCGCTTGGTCGGACGTTCACTGCGTGCCTGCATCGATCTGGCCGCCATCGGTGAGAACACCATCGCACTCGACTGCGACGTACTCCAGGCGGACGGCGGCACCCGAACTGCTGCCGTCACCGGAGCGTTCGTCGCGCTCAACGACGCCGTCACCTACCTACGGGCAGCGGGGCGCCTGGCCGATCCGCAGCCGATTTCGTGCATGATCGCCGCGGTCAGCGTCGGCGTCGTCGACGGACGGGTACGTCTCGACCTGCCGTACGAAGAGGATTCGCGCGCCGAGGTCGACATGAACGTGGTCGCCACCGACACCGGCACCCTGGTGGAAATCCAAGGCACCGGAGAAGGCGCGACCTTCCCGCGCACCACACTCGACAAGTTGCTCGACTCCGCGTTCGTCGGCATCGAGAAGTTGTTCGAGGTTCAGAAGGAAGCTCTGGCGCTGCCGTACCCGGGGGATCTGCCCGAGCCGGCCGCCGCGGGATCGAAGAAGAAATTCGGTGCCTGATACCAAGCTCCTGGTCGCGAGTCGCAACGCGAAGAAGTTGCGTGAACTGCGGCGAGTTCTCGACGCTGCCGGCCTCGTCGGCATCGAGTTGATCGGTCTCGACGAGGTGCCTCCCTTCCCTGAGGCACCCGAGACCGGAGCGACCTTCGAGGACAACGCGCTGGCCAAGGCTCGCGACGGAGCCGCGGCCACCGGATTGCCTTGTGTTGCAGACGATTCCGGAATCGAGATCGATGCACTCAACGCGATGCCCGGGGTGCTGTCGGCTCGCTGGTCGGGTACACACGGGCAGGACGAGGCCAACACCACGCTGGTGCTGGCTCAGTTGACGGACACGCCCGACGAGCGCCGCGGGGCGGCATTCGTGTCGGCATGTGCGCTGGTGCTGCCAGGCGGCAACGAGACCGTGGTCCGCGGGGAATGGCGGGGGGTCGTTGGGCGAGAGCCCATGGGGGAGAACGGTTTCGGGTACGACCCGATCTTCGTTCCCGAGGGCGACGGCCGCAGTGCAGCGCAGCTGAGCCCGGACGAGAAGGACGCGGCCTCGCATCGTGGCCGCGCGCTCCGCAAACTTGTTCCCGCGCTCGAAGAACTGACGGGGCGGTAGCTCGTGCGGGCGCGCGCAGTGCTGGGGCGCACGTCGGTTGCGCTCGCCGGCGTCGCGGTGGTTCTGACTGGCATCCCGGCCTCGGCCACACCTGCGGCGGGCTCGTTCGCCGAGGCTTTCGCATATTCGATCGCGCACCCGGGAGTGACGCCTGCAGGCTCGAACGACTACTCGTGCGTCCCCAGTGCGCAGCACCCGGAACCGGTGGTGCTGGTGCACGGTTTCCTGGAGAACTCGTACGACAACTGGGCGTCCTTGTCGCCGAAGTTGGCCGATGCCGGGTACTGCGTGTTCGCGATCGACTACGGCAGCACCGGGCCGGTGCCCGCGCTCGGAGCACTCGAGTCCATCCCCGAGAGCGCTGCGGAATTGTCGACCTTCGTCGACTCCGTTTTCGCGGCAACAGGAGCCGAGAAGGTGTCGATCGTCGGCCACTCGAAGGGTGGCACGGTGCCCCGCTACTACGCGCGCTTCCTCGGCGGGGATCGCACGGTGGCACGGATTGTCGCGTTGTCGCCGCCGAACTATCCGACTGCGGGCCCGCCCGTGCAGGACGACGTGCTGCAGAGACTGAACGAGGGGAGCGACACCGTCACGGGGATCGAGTACACGACGATCGTCACCCGCTACGACCAGATCGTCGTTCCGTACACCGCGTCACTGCTGACCGGTGCAGGAAACACGAACGTGGTGTTGCAGGACGTATGCACGGCGAACGTCGTCGAGCACACAGGAATTTCCTACGATCCGCTCGCCCAGCGGCTGGTGCAGAACGCACTGGATCCGGAGAACGCGCAGCCGATCAGCTGCTGACGTCAGACGGAGAAATCGGCTTTGACCTGCTTGGTGCGCTTGTGCTCGATGTAGAACGAGAGGAACGGGATGGTGCCGGCCAGTAGCGTGCCGATGGTGCGGCCTGCGGGCCAGCGCACCTTGATCGCGAGGTCGATCGTCAGGATCAGGTACACGAGGTAGACCCAACCGTGTACGACGGCAATCCAATTCGGCACGTTCTCGACCTTGAAGATGTACTTCGCGACCATCTCGGCCACGAGGACCAGCAACCAGATACCGGTGGCGTAGGCCAGAACGCGGTAACGCAGCAACGCGGATGCAATCTTCTGGGTCTTGTTCGCAGATGCCTGCGCCTTCTCCGGTGCCGAACTCACGTGGTGCTCCTGTCGGTCCCGCGGGATTCGTTCAGCTCCGCGAGGTAGCTGTTGTATTCGAGTAGTTGCCGGGCCTCGGGATCGTCGAGATCGTTCGTGTCCGCCGCCGGGGCATGCCGCTGGGGAAGCAGGTCGAGGGGCACCTCGGTGGGGCCGTCGGGTCGCGCGGCTGCCGCTTCGTCCGGATCCTCGTCCTCGAGTCGGACGAATTTGCGGTAGGCGTACACCACGAACGCGGCGAACAAGGGCCACTGGAACGCGTACCCCAGGTTCTGGCCGTTGCCACCGACCGACTCGAAGCGTTCCCACTGCCACCAGCCGAGGCCGAGACAGACCGCCGCTGCCACCACGACCAGCGCGATCAACGCAGGTCGACGGTTCGGGCGGGAGGTGGTCACGCTTCGACGGTACCGGAGGTGCTACTACCGGAGGTAGTCGCGTGGTGCCCGCCCGCGGTGATTCTCACCATGGACGGTTCGGGTGCGGCTCATGCCCGACGACGGTTGGCCCGTGCCTGGGCGAGTTGCTCGGCACCGGGCCCGGTGACGTCTGCGAGAGCGCTGCTACGTCCGGTAAGAATCAGCGCCAGCGTGCCCGCGGATCCTTCGATGATCGGACCGTCGCCGCGGGTCCAGTCGAGATCGGTTGCGCGCCAATGCAATCGAAGTTCGGGTCCTTTGAACGGTGCTGCGCCGGTTGCGGGCACCAAATAATCGAGCATCGTGATCATGCGGTGGTCGGGAACGTGGTGCTCGATGCCCAGCGGTCGACACATGTCCAATCCGTGCACGATGACGTCGGACAAGGGAGCCATCGGCCCGTGTCCCGGCGGGGTGAACTTCTTGTCTGCGTGAGCTGTGAGGAGCGCGGGCAGTTCGACGCCGTGCTTGCGACGCACACGCTGGGTCATCAGCTGATTGGCCCGGTCGAAGTTGCCTCGGGTACGTGCCATGGCGAGGCCGAATTGCCAGAGGGGGACGATCAGCGGGACCACCAGATGGGCGGCGACGTCGCGCACAGTCCAGGCGTCGCACAGCGACGGAGTGTCCCATTGTTCGGGGGTCAAGGTCTCGAGTGTGCGCGCGATGGAGCGTCGTTCGTCGGAAATTTCGGCGAAGATCGCGTCGTCGTCGGGATCGCTGGACATACGAGCCACCTTCACACGTCGGAACCTGTATACCTGGGAGCCTCGAGAAACGCCGGGCCGAACGACCGTTGTGCGCGAGGGGGGACTTGAACCCCCACGTCCTGAGACACTGGAACCTAAATCCAGCGCGTCTGCCAATTCCGCCACTCGCGCGTGCCGATGAAGTCTACAACCGATGCTCCTGCGCGTGCGACGCGGTTCGTCGAGCCGGGGCGACCTCCGATTAGGCTCGCCGGGTGGTGAAGAAGGAGAACTCGTACGACCCAGCGCGCATTCTCGAGTTGCTCTGGCGAGTCGACGCCAAGCCGAGCCGTACCGGACTGAGCGTGGACGCGATCGTCGACGCCGCCATCGAGCTGGCCGACGCGCACGGCCTCGAGTTCGTGTCGATGCGCAACGTGGCCGAGCATCTCGGGGTCGGCGCAATGTCGCTCTACACCCACGTTCCGGGTCGAGAGGAGTTGGCGGATCTGATGATCGACCGATCCCTCGTCGGCCTCTACTCGCATGTCGACGAGCCGTCCTCTGTTCCCGGCGGGTGGCGTCCTGCTCTGCGGTTCGTCGCCGAGCGCAATTGGTCTCTGTATCAACGGCATTCGTGGCTGCTGGAGGCGGAAGGGGCGCGGCCGGTGCTGGGGCCGCACACCAACGACAAGTACGAGGCCGAACTACGCCCCCTGGTCGGCACCGGCCTGACCGACATCGAGATCGACTCCGTGCTCACACTCGTACTCACGCACGTCTCCGGTACCGCGCGTGCCCTCGCGGGCGTCGTGCGGGTGAAGGAGCAGTCGGGAATGACCGACGCTCAGTGGTGGGCGGCCACTGCTCCGATCATCGAACGGGTGATGGACCGTGAGCGTTTTCCGGTGTCGTCTCGGGTCGGAACGGCCGCGGCGGCGTCGTACGACGCCGCCAGCGACCCTGTGCACGCCTACCGGTTCGGGTTGGAGTGCATTCTCGACGGTGTGGAGGCGCTGATGTCTCGCGGTCAGCCTGCCGATCGCAATTCCGCTTCGGAGTGACGCTGCTTCGCCCTGCGTGATTTGTGCTGGTATCGCCACACTGCGTGCTCGAGCGAGGCGAGGTCGGTGCCGAGTGCGTTCGCTGCCGCTGTGAGGATCACGGGGGAGCGGTCTTCGGCAATTCCAGCGGCGAGGTTCTGGTGGAGGGGTTCGAGTGCGTCGGCGACGAACGAGTTCAGATGTGCGGTCGCCTTGTCGGTGCGCACCCCGAGGTGCATGAGCATGCATTCCCAGGTGGTCTCGCCGAGGCCGGGGATCGCGCGGAACGCGTCGAATTGTTCGTTCGTGTGCTGCTCGAAATCGGTCGAACAACTCAACCCCACCGAGATCAACGTCTGTGCCGCCACGGTTGCAGCTGCTGCCTTGGTTCGACTGTTGCCCGGAACGAACTGACGGTTGGACAGAATCTCGACGAGTACATCCGGGTCCGAGGTCAGTTCTGCGAGTGTTGTCAAGTCGTCGAGTCGGTTATCGCCACGATGCGACCGCCATCGCGCGAGCACTGCGCGGACCCCGCTGGTCGGTCCGCCGTACGGGGCGCGGGCGGAGAACAGAGCATCGAGCAACGCGACCTCGCTCTCGCCTCGCCACCCGGGTGTCCAGTGCGGCGAACATGATTGTGACGCAACCGATTCGATGTGCAGCAGTACTGCGTCGAGTTCGTTCGGCGTGCAGATGTCTGTTACCGATGAATACATGAATTCCCCCCGAATTCTGTCGACCACCCTCGTGAGGAGTGGTTCGAGTGACGAAGCTAGAGGACCCCACCGACAGGGTTGGCCGGAGCTCATCTGTGCTCGAGATCACATCACGAAAAGATAACGAAAAATGCGAGGGTTTCCTCATGTTCTCCGCGCCGGGGCGATCCCCTCGCCAGCGTGAATGTGGGTTACCGACGAGTTGGGTAAACAAAAAGTAATGCCGCCCGACGGGGCGTACTCGCTGGTAGCACTCGGACGTCCGAGCAAACCTGAGGATTTCCTCATGATTTTGTGTCAATCTTGAGCAGCGCGGAGAGACCTGTCGACGACGACCGGCTCACTGCTTCTGCCGCGAAAGCCCACGACGCACTCGGGCAGCCATCACAGCGAGCGCCCCGACCCCCGAGGCGCCCACGAGAGGAATCTTCAGCCTTGACGATCAACGAGAGCACACCATCACACGGACGCGGCACGCGGGGCAACGGCAACGCAGGCAAATCCCCTAGAAGCAATGGCGGCTCTCGGACTCTGGCAGATCGTTTCGCCGCGGGTGAGCCCTACGCTCTGGCATTCGGTGGCCAGGGTGCACCGTGGCTCAGCTCCCTCGAAGAGCTGGCCCGCGACTCCGCACTCGAGCCCGAACTCACCGATCTCGTCAACGAGGCTGCAGCCGTACTCGCGCCCGTCTCCGACGAACTACTGGTCGTCCGCTCCGTCGGATTCGACCCCATCGGCTGGATGCTCGAGCAGGATCTCGCCGACGACGACACCGTCGGCTCGTACGGACCGTCCGAGGCTGCGCTGACCTCAGCCGCAGTCTCGCTTCCCGGAGTGTTCCTCACCCAGGTCGCAGCACTGCGTGCGCTGAAGCTGCAGGGACTCGATCCCTCCCAGACCCCTCCCGTCAAGGTGGTCGGACACTCGCAGGGGCTCATCGCTGCCGAGTCCGTCGCTGCGGACGGCGCGCAGGATGCGAACTTCCTCGCGATCGCTCAGCTCGTGGGTGCAGCAGCGGGTCTCGTCGGCCGCCGCCGCGGAATCATCGGAGCCGGCGACCGTGCGCCGATGGTCTCGGTCGCCAACGTCGAGCCCGAACGCCTGCAGGCCATAATCGCCGACCTCGAGATCGTCGGAGCGCCGGAGCGATCCGCCGCACTCGCCATCCGCAACGGTCGTCGTCGCGTCGTACTCTCGGGACCGCCGGCCCAGCTGGCTCGCGTTCAGGAGAAGTGCGAGCAGATCGCTGCCGAGGAAGAGCGTGAGCGCGACGCCAAGAAGCGTGGCGGAGCCGTGTTCGCTCCGGTCTTCGAGCAGCTTCCGGTCGAGATCGGCTTCCATCACCCCGCTCTCGAGGACGCTGTCGAACTCGTCAGCGCCTGGGCTCAGCGCTGTGGACTCGACGTCGAGCTTGCTCGCGGCCTCGCACAGAAGATCCTGGTCGACTCCGTGGATTGGGTCGACGCCATCGACGGCGTTGTCGACGCCGGTGCCGATTGGATCCTCGACCTCGGTCCGGGCGACCTGCTCACCCGCATGACCACTCCGGCACTCCGCGGACAGGGCGTCGGCATCATCGCCGCATCCTCACGCGGGGGACACCGGAATCTACTCACTCCGGGAGCCGCACCCGAGGTGCAGCCCGCATGGTCTGCCTTTGCGCCCAAGCCGGTCACGCTGCCCGACGGCCGCGTTGTGGTCGAGACCTCCTTCACCAAGATGACCGGACGTTCACCGATCCTGCTCGCCGGCATGACGCCGACGACGGTCGACGCGAAGATCGTTGCCGCAGCGGCCAACGCAGGCCACTGGGCCGAGCTCGCCGGTGGCGGCCAGGTCACCGAGGACATCTTCACCGATCGCGTCGCGGAGCTCTCCACTCTCCTCGAGCCCGGCCGCGCCATCCAGTTCAACTCGCTGTTCCTCGATCCCTACCTGTGGAAGCTGCAGCTCGGCGGTCGCCGCATCGTGCAGCGCGCTCGCGCAGCAGGTGCCGCCATCGACGGCGTCGTCGTCACCGCAGGTATCCCCGAGCTCGACGAGGCAGTCGCTCTCATCGAAGAGTTGTCCGAGGCCGGCATCAGCTACGTCTCGTTCAAGCCCGGCACGGTCGCGCAGATTCGCGCTGTCATCCGCATCGCCAACGAGGTGCCGTCCTACCAGGTCAACGTCCACATCGAAGGTGGTCGCGCAGGCGGACACCACTCGTGGGAGGACCTCGACGACCTGCTGCTGACCACGTACGCAGAGTTGCGGTCGCGGCCCAACCTCGTCATCTGTGTCGGCGGCGGTATCGGAACCCCCGAGCGCGCAGCGGAATACCTCACCGGCACCTGGTCGGCCGTCTACGGCTACCCGAAGATGCCGCTCGACGGCATCCTCGTCGGAACCGCAGCCATGGCCACCCTCGAAGCCACCACGGCACCCGAGGTCAAGCAGCTTCTGGTCGATACACCGGGAACTCCCGACTGGGTCGGTGCCGGAACCGCCAACGGCGGAATGGCTTCGGGCCGTAGCCAGCTCGGTGCCGACATCCACGAGATCGACAACGCGGCATCGCGTTGCGGTCGACTGCTCGACGAGGTCGCAGGCAACGCCGACGCCGTGGCCGAGCGTCGCGACGAGATCATCGCCGCACTCGACGGCACCGCAAAGCCGTTCTTCGGTGACGTCGCCGAGATGACCTACCAGCAGTGGCTCGTTCGCTACCTGGACCTGGCCATCGGCACCGACTCGCGCAGCGAGTTCGATTGCGGCGGTGAGTTCACGGACGCCGTGTCCGAGGCCCGCGAATCGGTCTGGCTCGACATCACGTGGCGCACCCGCTTCCTGGAGATGTTGCAGCGCGCCGAGGCTCGTCTGCACCCGGTCGATCGTGGACCCATCCCCACCCTGTTCGCCGACGCCGAGGTTCTCGAACGTCCGCGTGCAGCACTGAAGTCGCTGCTGGCACAGTTCCCCGACGCCGCCGACGTGGTGCTGCACCCGGCCGACATCACCTTCTTCACCTCGCTGTGCCGCATGCCCGGCAAGCCGGTCAACTTCGTCCCCGTCGTCGACGGCGACGTGCGCCGCTGGTGGCGCAGTGACTCGCTGTGGCAGGCACACGACGCTCGCTACTCCGCCGATCAGGTCTGCATCATCCCCGGAACCGTTGCCGTCGCCGGCATCACCCGCGTGGACGAGCCGGTCGGCGAACTGCTGAACCGGTTCGAGAAGGCCACTGCGGACCAGCTTCTCGCCGAGGGCGTCGAGCCGTCGGCCATCGCCAGCCGTCGCCACGCCGAGATCGCACCCGGACTGCTCGGCATCGTGCTGGCAGCTCCCGACGTCACCTGGGCCTCGCGTATGACGCAGAACCCCGTTGCGCGCCTGGGCGATCCGGCCGAGTGGACCGTCGATTCCGATTCGGTCGCCTCGCATCCGCAGACCGGCTCCTCGCTGACCGTGCTCGATGCCGAGCACGTGGAGCTGCTGGTTCCACTCGCTCCGGGCAAGGAAGTACGCATCCGTCTGACGGTGCCCGCTTCCACGATCGACGGCGGCGCTCCCGTCGTCACCGCACAGGACGCCCAGCAGGCCATGTCGGCTCTGCTCGGAGTTGCTGCAGGTCAGGAACTTCCGGCCGTCAAGAGCGGTGTCGCACGGCTGAACATCGCGTGGATCCCCGATCTGATCGCCGACCACGCCGGCGTCACCGGATCCGGACTCCCGGACACGCTCACCGTCAGCGGCAAGGCCGTTCCCGACGTCCTCGTCGGTGCCTGCTGGCCGGCCGTCTTCGCCGTCCTGGGTGCCACCCGAAACGCCGATGGCATCGACGTCATCGAGGGCATGCTCGACCTGGTGCACCTCGATCACAGCGTCAACCTGGTCGGTGAATTGCCCACCGACACCTCCATTCTCGTGGTCAAGGCCGCAGCCGGAGAGGTGCTCGACACCGACCTCGGCCGCGTCGTCGAGGTCACCGTCGAGATCGGTGCCATGCTCGGCGAGGGTCTCGATGCCCCTTCCGTCGCAACTCTGGTGGAGCGCTTCGCGATTCGTGGACGCACCGGTAAGGGCGAGCTGTCAGATCCGGCTCGCGCCGGCGGATCCCTCAGCGCCGACGCCAAGGACACCCCGCGTCGTCGCCGTCGTCAGGCCACCATCGTGGCCCCGCGCAACATGGCTGCGTTCGCTCAGGTCTCGGGCGACCACAACCCGATTCACACCTCGGACGCCGCGGCATTGCTCGCCGGTCTCGGCAGCCCCATCGTGCACGGCATGTGGCTCTCGGCAGCTGCCCAGCAGACCGTCACCGCAGTCGACCACGCGGACACCAAGACTCCGCCGCGTCGCCTCACTGCATGGACCGCACGCTTCCTCGGCATGGTCCGCCCGGGAGCCGAGATCGACGTTCGCGTCGACCGCACCGGATTCGATCAGGGTGCCGAGCTCGTCGAGGTGTCCTGCCGTGTCGCAGGCGAGCTCGTCATGGTCGCCACTGCTCGCACCGCAGCGCCGAAGACCGTCTACGCCTTCCCCGGCCAGGGCATCCAGCGCCCGGGTATGGGACTGGACGCACGGGCTCGGTCGAAGGCCGCTCGTGAGGTGTGGGAGCGTGCCGACAAGCACACCCGCAGCGCGCTCGGATTCTCGATTCTCGCTGTGGTGCGCGACAACCCGACAACCCTCAAGGCGCGCGGCGTCACGCACAAGCACCCCGACGGTGTGCTGCACCTGACCCAGTTCACCCAGGTCGCGATGGCCGTTCTCGGTGTCGCACAGGTTGCCGAACTGCGTGAATCCGGCGCGTTCGTGGAGAACTCCATCCTCGCCGGCCACTCGGTGGGCGAGTACAACGCACTTGCCGCTGTCGCCGGTGTCCTCCCGCTCGAAGCCGTCCTCGAGGTCGTCTTCCAGCGTGGCTCGGCCATGCACGCACTCGTTCCCCGTGACGAGAACGGTCGCAGCGACTACCGCATGGCAGCCATTCGCCCATCTCAGATCGGCCTGGCCGACGAGGACGTGCAGGGCTTCGTCGCCGGTGTCGCAGCAGAATCCGGTGAATTCCTCGAGATCGTCAACCTCAACCTGCGCGGTTCGCAGTACGCCATCGCAGGCACGGTCGCCGGCCTCGGCGAGCTCGAGAAGAAGATCGCGATTCGCCGGGCAGAGTTCGGTGGCAAGGCCGCATACATCATGGTCCCGGGCATCGACGTGCCGTTCCACTCGACCGTGCTGCGCGGGGGAGTCGACGACTTCCGCAACCGCCTGCAGACCCTGCTTCCCGAGCAGCTGGATCCGGCGATCCTGGTGGGGCGCTACATCCCGAACCTGGTGCCCAAGCCGTTCTCGCTCGACCGCGAGTTCGTCCAGGAGATCGCCGATCTGGTGCCGTCCGAGCCGCTGAACACCGTTCTCGCGGATTTCGATTCGTGGGCCGCACGGCCGAGCGATCTGTGCCGCGTGATCCTGACCGAGCTGCTGGCATGGCAGTTCGCCAGCCCGGTCCGCTGGATCGAGACCCAGGACTTGCTGTTCGCCGACGAGTCCGACGGCGGCATGGGTGTCGAGCGCTTCGTCGAGATCGGTCTCGGTGCAACGCCGACCGTCGCCAACCTCGCGTCGCAGACCCTCAAGCTGCCCGGCCGCTTCGGTCACCCGGTAGAGGTGCTCAACCTCGAACGTGAAGCCGCAATCGTCTACGGCACCGACACCGACCCGGCTCCGGCCGACGAGGACGAGGCAACTCCCGCTCCCGAGGCCGCCGCGGCTCCGGCAGCAACAGCGGCACCCGCCGCAGCACCCGCTCCGGTCGCGGCACCGTCGGGCGGACCTCGCCCGGACGACATCGCATTCGTCGCTGCCGACGCGACGAAGATCCTCATCGGGCTGTGGACCAAACTGCAGCTCGATCAGATCGGGCCCGCCGATACCATCGAGGCGCTGTGCGACGGCGTGTCCTCACGCCGCAATCAGCTGCTCGTCGACCTCGGCTCCGAGCTCTCGCTCGGTGCCATCGACGGCGCAGCCGATGCAGACATGGGCGCGCTCTCGGGCACGGTCAACAAGTTGGCTCGTACCTACAAGCCGTTCGGCCCGGTGCTGAGCGATTCGATCAACGATCACCTCCGCAAGGTCTTCGGCCCCTCGGGTCGGCGCCCGGCCTCGATCGCCGATCGCGTCAAGAAGACCTGGGAATTGGGCGACGGCTGGGCGCATCACGTCACCGCCGAGGTAGCCCTCGGCACCCGTGACGGTGCCTCGGTCCGCGGCGGTGCACTCGGCGGTCTGGCCGACGGCGCTCTCGCCGACGGCAATGCTGTCGACAACGTCATCGATGCGGCAGTAGCTGCAGTGGCTGCACGTCGCGGCGTCGCAGTCTCGATGCCGCAAGCAGGCGGTGGGGCCGGCGGAACCGTCGACGCTGCTGCTCTGGGTGAGTTCACCGAGCACATCACCGGCCGCGACGGCGTTCTCGCCTCCGCAGCCCGGTTGGTGCTCGAACAGCTCGGACTGGCTGATGCACCCAACGCCCTGCTGGCCGAGGATCCCGACGCCGCTCTGGTCGAGCTGGTCTCGGCCGAACTCGGATCGGACTGGCCTCGCCTGGTCGCTCCCGCGTTCGACGCCAAGCGCGCCGTCCTGATCGACGACCGGTGGGCAACTGCCCGTGAGGATCTGGCCCGGTTGTGGCTCGGTACCGCAGGTGATGTCGCCGTCGAGTCCTTCGCCGGTGCAGGCAATGCCGTTGCAGCTCAAGCACAGTGGTGGAAGGCCAAGGCCGACTACGAGAACAGGACCGTGCTCGCCGAGACCTTCGGACGCATCTCCGGCATCGCGGTCGCATCCGAGGACAAGGGCCAGTGGGCCGACGAGGTCGCCGTCGTCACCGGTGGCAGCAAGGGATCCATCGCAGCAGCGGTGACCGCGAAGCTGCTGGCCGGGGGAGCGACGGTCTTCGTCACCACCTCCAGGCTCGACGACGAGCGCTTGGGCTTCTACCGCTCGCTCTACCGCGACAACGCACGTAGCGGAGCGTCGCTGTGGGTGGTTCCGGCCAACATCGCGTCGTACACCGACGTCGATGCACTCATCGAGTGGATCGGCAGCGACTTCATCGACACTGCCGGTGGCGCAAAGACTCTGGTCAAGGCCGCAACCACGCCGACGATGCTGTTCCCGTTCGCCGCACCTCGGGTCATGGGCGAGATGTCCGATGCCGGTGCTCGCGCCGAGATGGAAATGCGCGTGCTGCTCTGGTCGGTCGAGCGTCTGATCACCGGACTGGCGAAGGTCGGTTACGACACCGACATCGACACCCACCTGCACGTGATGCTGCCGGGATCGCCGAACCGTGGAATGTTCGGTGGCGACGGTGCCTACGGCGAATCGAAGGCTGCACTCGACGCTGTTGTCGCCAAGTGGGGCTCGGAAAAGAATTGGGCCGAGCGGGTGTCCATCGCCCACGCCCACATCGGGTGGGTGCGTGGCACCGGCCTGATGGGTGGCAACGATCCCATCGTCGAGGCCGTCGAGGCCGAGGGTGTGCGCACCTGGTCGACCGACGAGATGGCAACCGAGTTGCTGCAGCTGTGCACGCCTGACGCTCGTCGTCAGGCCGCTCAGGAGCCGATCGTCGCCGATCTCACCGGCGGATTGGCCAGCACCAAGCTCAACCTCGTCGAACTCGCTCGGGACGCCGCTGCGGCCGCGGCCGAGAAGACCGAAGAGACAGTGGACAACTCGGTCATCGCGGCACTGCCCGCACCGCCGCGGCTGTCGACGTCGACCACCGCTCCGGCGTGGCCGACACTGGACGTCGACCCGAAGGACCTGGTCGTCATCGTCGGGGCCGGTGAGCTCGGACCGTACGGTTCGGCGCGTACCCGCTTCGAGATGGAGGTCGACGAGCAGCTCTCTGCCGCAGGCGTTCTCGAACTCGCATGGAACACCGGCCTGATCGCCTGGGAGAACGATCCCAAGCCGGGTTGGTACGACATCGAGTCCGGTGACCTGGTGCCCGAGGAGGACATCGCCGACAAGTACCACGACATCGTGGTCGAGAAGTGCGGTATCCGCACCTACGGCGACGACGGCGCGATGGTCGGCAACACCGCTCCGCTGATGACCTCGGTCTTCCTCGACAACGACCTCACCTTCGTGGTCGGAACCGAGATCGATGCCCGGTCGTTCGCAGCAGCGGATCCCGAGCACACGCTGATCACACCGGTTCCGGATTCGAGCGACTGGCAGGTCACCCGCAAGGCGGGCACCGAGATTCGCGTTCCGCGCAAGATGAAGCTCACCCGCACCGTGGGTGGACAGATTCCGACCGGGTTCGATCCCACCAAGTGGGGCATCTCGCCCGACATGGCCAGCTCGGTCGACCGTGTCGCCCTGTGGAACATCGTCACCACGGTCGACGCGTTCATCTCCTCGGGCTTCAACCCGTCGGAACTGATGCGCTGGGTGCACCCCACTCTGGTCGCCAACACTCAGGGCACCGGCATGGGCGGCATGGAGTCCATGCGCTCGCTGTACATCGATACCCTGCTCGGTGATGCTCGTGCGAACGACATTCTGCAGGAGGCTCTGCCGAACGTCGTTGCTGCGCACGTGGTCCAGTCGTACATCGGTAGCTACGGCGCGATGGTTCACCCCGTTGCCGCCTGCGCCACCGCTGCGGTCTCGGTCGAGGAAGGCGTCGACAAGATCAAGCTGGGCAAGGCTCAGCTCGTGGTCGCCGGCGGATTCGACGACCTGAGCACCGAAGGCATCATCGGCTTCGGTGACATGTCGGCCACCGCGGACTCGGCAGCGATGTCCGCCAAGGGAATCAGCGATCGACGCTTCTCCCGCGCCAACGACCGCAGGCGTGGTGGATTCGTCGAATCGCACGGCGGCGGAACGATTCTGCTCGCACGCGGTGATCTGGCACTCGAGATGGGCCTGCCGGTTCTTGGAGTCGTTGCGTACGCACAGTCGTACGGCGACGGAGTGCACACCTCCATCCCGGCTCCGGGACTCGGCGCGCTCAGTGCCGGTCGTGGCGGCAAGGATTCGGCACTTGCGCTCTCGCTCAACGCACTCGGCGTCAGTGCAGACGACGTGGCCGTGATTTCCAAGCACGACACGTCCACTGCAGCCAACGATCCGAACGAGGCGGAACTGCACACCCGCCTCGCCAAGGCCATCGGCCGCTCGGACGGCGCTCCGCTGTTCGTCGTCTCGCAGAAGAGCCTCACCGGACACTCGAAGGGTGGAGCGGCTGCCTGGCAGCTGATCGGCCTGTGCCAGGTGCTGGCCAACGGCGTCATCCCGCCGAACCGCAGCCTCGACTGCGTCGACGACAAGATGACCGGCTTCGAGCACCTGGTGTGGGCTCGCGAGCCGCTGCGCTTCGGCGACTCGGTTCCGCTCAAGGCGGGTCTGCTCACCTCGCTCGGGTTCGGGCACGTGTCCGGACTCATCGCCCTGGTGCACCCGCAGGCGTTCATCGAGGCCGTTCCGGCGGATCGACGCGCCGAGTACGTCGCCAAGGCTAACGAGCGTCGCATCGCCGGTCAGCGCAGGCTGATCTCCGCGATGGTGGGAGGCGACTCCCTGTACGAGCGGCCCGACGATCGACGGCTGGGACATGACGGGACGCCGGCCAAGGCGTCACGCGAACTGGAGGCACACGTGTTGCTCAACGAGTCCGCTCGCCTCGGCGAGGACGATGTCTACTCCTCCGGTCTGCCGGGTGCCATCTGATGGCGATTATCGGAGTGGGTTTCGACCTGGTGACGGTGTCCGACTTCGCCGAGCAGATGGAGAAGGTCGGCACGACGATGATCCGCGACAGCTTCACCGCGGGCGAGCGTCGGCATGCCGCGACGAAGAGTTCCGATCCGACGCGCCACTACGCAGCACGGTGGGCCGCCAAGGAAGCAGTGCTGAAGGCATGGGCCACATCGCGATTCGCGCGTCCACCGCAGATCGGCGACAACCCGTACCCGTTGATCGAGGTCGTCAACGACGCATGGGGCCGTCCGTCCATCAAGCTGCACGGCATCGCGCAGGAATTTCTGCCGACGGTCAAGATTCACCTGTCGCTGACGCACGACGGCGATATCGCTGCCGCGGTGGCGATCCTGGAGGAGTGAGTCTCCTCTGAAACGAGTAAGGCCCGTCCGATCCACGAGATCGGGCGGGCCTTTCGTCTGTGCGGGCTCGGGTTGCTCAGGCCTGCTCGTTGTCGCTCGCCGAGCCGCCGGAACGCCTGCTCTCCTTCTCGGCGACGAGCAGATAGGCCATCATGATGCGTTTGAGTTCGGCGACGGCGTCCTCGTGGCTCTGGCCGTCCTGCACGGAGAAGTTGAGCATCGAGTAGACGATGTGCACCAGCACCTGAGCCATGAGGTTCCGGCGGTGCCGTGGTGTGCGCGGAGTCAACGGCCCGAGCATGCGCGAGACCTGATCGGCGAATTCTCGCTCGTGGATGACTCCGGTCGCACGCGTCGACGGCGTCGACTGCATGGCGAGCCACACCTCACGGCGCGACGGGTCGGTCATCCACATGCCCGCCATGTGGTCGACGAAGTTGTTGAGGAACCGCACCCAGTCCAGCGACGGGACCTCTCCGTCGAATTCGGCCAGCTCTTGTTGTACTCCGACGAGGTCCTGGCGGTTGAGCTCGCAGACGATGACGTACTTGTTGGCGAAGAACTGGTACAGCGTTCCGATCGGCAGTTCGGCGCGCGACGCGACTTCCTCGCAGGTGAACGACTCGAACCCCACGTCGCTGAGCAACTCGCGCGAGGCCTGTAGCAGGGCGTCGAATTTGCGTTGACTGCGTTCCTGGGTGGGTCGGCGGCGCGGCATCAGTTCCTGCGTCTGTGCCGTCGACTCGAGCGCGGCGTCGAGACGGCGCGAGGACTGAGCACGAGCAGAGGATTCCACCCGGTCAGGCTATCCGGCGGACGGGTCCGGTAGCCACACCTGGTCCGCTACCTGCGGGTCGGCAGGCAAGAGTTTCGAACGAACCTGGGGTTGGCGACAACGGCTGGTTCCAATTCCTGTGACAAACTCCAAGACTGATCTGGACCAATTTAACAGTCAACAGGTATGGTTCAGGTAACAGAATCAATTTCCGTGCAGGGTGATCGTCGTTCTGATCCGCTGGATGACGTTCATGGTCGGGCGCCTCCACCCTGAGCACAGGGAGACTGCCATGGCAACTATTGGTATAGCGATCGAATCTGGCTCGATGCAGACAATTCTTGTCGAGCCGACCTCAGGCGAGGTACTCGCCGATCGGACGACGCCACTGCACCCCGACGCGGCCACCGCACTGACCGAAGCGATCGAGATCATGCGTACCGAGGCTGCGACCCTGGATGCCGACGTCGACGCTGTAGGCGTGGTGTATCGATCCGAGGCGGAACGTGCCGAATTCAGCGGCGCTCTCGGCGACGAGCCTGTGACGTTGTGTTCGGCGTCCGAGTCGTTTCTGACCTGGCTGGCCCAATCGGAAGAACTCGCCGACGCGAAGACAGTGCTCTTGTACTACATGGGTGAGGCGGGCGTTTCCATCTCTCTTGCGGACGCAGCAGAGGCTTCGTTCACCCCTACCAGAACCGCCGAGCTGGATTCGATGTCGCCCGAACGCATCGGCAGCACCATTCCACTGGCATGGGACGTAGTGGATCACTCCGGCAAGAAGCCCGAGTTCGTGGCCCTGTTCGGCGACTCGTCGAGCAATCGCGACCTCGTCGACATCCTGGCTCTCGGACTCGGTGTTCCCGTGGTGCGAGTGGGAGATGCCGATCAGATCGCGGCACGTGGGGCTGCGCTTCTGGCGCTCGAGGACGTGCCCGACCAGGCGGGGGAGGCGACCGTGACACCGGCCCTCGTGCCTGCAGCGCCGTCCTTCGACGAATCGGAGCTCGACGAATCCGCTACGTCCGAGGTGGCCGAACCGGTGTCCGACGAGTCGGCAGAGCCGAAAGAGGCTTCGGATCTCGACGCTGTCGTTGTGTCTCTCCCGGTGACCGTTGTTTCTGCGCCCGCCACGCCTCCCGCGGTGGACGGGAAGCCGTCACGGTCGGGGAGTTCCGGTCGCAGGCTCGTGTTCGCGGCTGTGCTGCTGGCCGGTGTGCTGTCGGCAGGTGTGGCAGTTGCCGCGACTTTGCCGGGTGACTCCGAGTCGACCGCCGAGCAGAGCGTCGAACAACGCGATGCCGACGCCGATCTGGTCGGAGCAACACGGCACGTGGATCCGATGACGACGACCGACCCGGTTCCGTGGATCGCCGGACCGGCACCCGCCGTGGCACCGACCGAGGCGATTCCTCCGACCGTGGATCCAGCGACGGATGTCGCGCCCGCACCGACAACGGAGGCGTGGGTGACGCAGGATGCGCCGCGTCAGGCCGTGGCCGCCCCGCAGCCGGTACCTGCGCCGGCATCGACGACGGTCGACCCGCCGCAGTTCACCGTTCCGGTTGTCGTGCCCGAGCCCGGAAAGTCGCAGGAGCAGCTCGAGCAGGAGGCATGGGATCGCCACTGGCAGCACACCGGCGCGTGGATCCAACAGGAGCTCACCGGCGGTTAGACGGCGGCGAATTCGCTGTCACGAGTGATGACAGACTGGCGAGAGCCCGTCTGTCATTTTCTCGTCTGGAGGATTCATGCCTGCCGATGCACAACCCGTCGACGTTCGATCCAGCATCGAAGCAGCGATGCCCCGTGCGAAAGCAGAGTTGGCCGAACTGGTTCGGTTCACATCGGTACACGATCCCCGACAGTTTCCGGTCGAGGAATGCATCGGGGCGGCGCGCTGGGTGCAGCAGGCTTTTCTGGATGCGGGAGTTCCGGACGTCCAGTTGATCGAGACAGTCGACGGCTCGCTGGCCGTTGTCGGTTCGCGTCCGGCACCCGCAGGAGCGCCGACCGTTCTGCTCTACTCGCACTACGACGTCCAGCCTCCGGGAGATGGAAATCTTTGGGGCAGTGCGCCTTTCGAGCTGACCGAACGAGACGGCCGTTGGTACGGGCGAGGGTCGGCCGACTGCAAGGGCAACGTGATCATGCATCTGCTGGCGCTGCGGGCGCTGGGGGAGTCGATCGGCGTCGGCGTTCGGATCGTCTGCGAGGGCTCGGAAGAGACGGGTACGGGCGGGCTCGAAGCGCTCGTGGAGCAGCGACCGGAATTGTTCACCGCCGACGTGGTCGTCATCGGCGATACCGGGAACGCGAAGGTGGGATCGCCGACGGTGACGACCACGCTTCGCGGTATCGCGAATGTAGTAGTGCACGTGGAAACGCTTGCGGGAGAGGTGCATTCCGGCATGTACGGCGGTCCAGCACCCGATGCACTCGCAGCGTTGGTGCAGGTACTCTCCACCCTGCGCAACGAGCAGGGTGACACCGTGGTCGACGGTCTCGACGGAGTGCAGACGTGGGACGGAGTCGCGTACGAGACGGAGCAGTTCCGCTCCGATGCCGGGGTGCTCGATGGCGTCGGGCTGGCGGGCTCGGGCACTGTGGCCGACGCAGTGTGGGCGCGGCCCGCTCTGACCATTCTGGGGATCGACTGCCCGCCCGTCGTGGGGTCTGCGGCGGCGATCTCACCGCGTGCGTCCGCGCGGCTCAATTTGCGCGTACCGCCGGGAATGGATCCCAAGACGGCTCAGGATGCTCTGGTGGCTCATCTGGAGGCGCGAACGCCGTGGAATGCGCGCGTCACCGTCGAGCGTGAGGCTGTCGGATCGCCCTTCCGGGCCAGGACCGACGGACCGGGCTACGCAGCACTGTCCGAGGCGCTGGAAGAGGCGTTCGGGCATCCGATGGGGACGGCCGGGCAGGGCGGGTCGATTCCGCTGTGCAACGCGTTGGCTCAGGTGCTGCCGGACGCCGAAATCGTGCTCATGGGCGTCGAGGAACCTCGGTGCCGGATCCACGCTCCCAACGAGAGCGTGGACCCGACGGAGATCGAGAAGATGGCCGTCGCCGAGGCGTTGTTCCTGCAGCGGCTGGCAGTGTCAGACAGCTAGATCGCGGCGGAGCTTGGCGACGTGGCCGGTGGCGCGGACGTTGTACTGCGCCACCTCGATCTTGCCGGCCTCGTCGACGAGGAACGTGGAGCGGATGACGCCCTCGTAGACCTTGCCGTAGTTCTTCTTCCCCCCGAATGCGCCCCACGCCTGCAGCGTCGTCTTCTCCTCGTCGGAGAGCAGCGGGAACGTCAGCTCTTCCTTGTCGCGGAACTTCGCGAGCTTGGCCGGCTTGTCGGGTGAGATGCCGATGACTTCGAGGCCTTCGCCGTTGAGCTCGGCGAGACTGTCGCGGAAGTCGCAGGCCTGCTTGGTGCAGCCGGGGGTGCTCGCGGCGGGGTAGAAGTACACGATCACCTTCTTGCCTGCATAGTCGGCGAGGGAGACGTCGTTGCCATCGGCATCGGGCAGGGTGAACGCCGGAGCGGTGTCGCCCGGCTCGAGCTTGCTGTATTCGGTCACCGCACGAGACTATCGAAATATCGTCGTGCTCTAGGCTCGACTGCGACCGAGACTATTTGCAACAAGTTGGAGGACACGTGGCCAAGGACACCGACCGAATCGAGCGCGAGATCGAGGCCGCTCGCAATCAGCTCGCCAGCACCCTGGACGAGCTGAGCGTCCGTGCCAGCCCCAAGAACATCGTCGCCAACACCAAGCAGTCCGTGGTGGCCAAGCTCAACGAGCCGGCAGTGAAGTTCACTCTGCTCGGAGTGGGCGCAGTGGTGGCAGTTCTCGTGGTTCGCAGGATCTTCAACTGACGCAACAGGCGCTTTGACCAGCCGATTTCACATCTGGCGGCATCTGCTGTTAATGTTTCTCCCGCACCGCAGAGAACACGCGGTGCGGATCGGCGCCATTAGCTCAGTTGGTTAGAGCAGCTGACTCTTAATCAGCGGGTCCGGGGTTCGAATCCCTGATGGCGCACCAGAAAGACCCCTTGACCAGCGGAAACGCAGGTCAAGGGGTCTTCTTTTTGCGCCGTGGTGTCAGGTCTACTCATCACTTTGAGGGCAAAGTGATGAGCGAATATGGGGGTGTTTCCCCACGTCGCGTCATATTTTGCCGCAGCCGTGATGACTTGAATCCCGGGGCCGTATGTCGTGGAGTCAAGTGCGTTGGGTCCTGCGCATCCGTGTCCTTGACCTGCGTGTCTAGAAGGTCTGCGGCTGGTCGAATCGCCGTACGGGTGCGTGTTCGGCGGGTAGGTCATCACTTACTCATCACTTTGAGCCCCTGATGCCTAGGCTCACGCTGCTGATCGGCGAGGGAGTCCGGGTAAGTCTTGCCGATTCCAAGGCCCGCTCGGGGTTACGCAAAGCAGCGATTTGTGGTGCGATTTCAGACCGCGAGGCTGACGTAACGCAACCCAATGTGGCGTGCCGACGCCAGCAATGCGACGCGCATTCGGTGTTCGTGGTGGGCGCGAGGAGGCCATCTCTGCACTTGCCGTATTCGTTGACAACGAGTGTTTAGAGCACTTGGCGCTCTCGTCCTAGAATTGCACTTGGCGCACCTGACAGCTGACCTGTGGTCTCTGGTGACCGACCTGCCGGACTAGTCATTCTTTCGTTGTCACGAGCGTGCCAAGACTCACTGCGTGCTAGGGAGAGTTTGGGTTGTACGGAGGATCGCTGAGGCTCAACTTGCTCACCCGTAGATCTGCTATTTGGCCCGGTATTGTCGGACCAATCGCCTAGGCTCAGCCCGTACAGATCGATTGAACGGGGACGGCAAATTCTCGGTCACCTGACGAGGGGAAGACGTTGATCCTTGAGACAATCTACTTACGGCACTTCCGTTCCTTCAACTTCGATTTTCTCCGTCAAGACCTGACAGATCAAAACAAGTTCCCTTGGGACGAGCTGGCCGGTGTCGAGGACTACGAGGCCGAAGAGGAAGCTGGTGAAGTCCAAACTGTTGCAGGCGAGGGCGGCGATGAAGCAGAGGTGCCATCTGATGGATCTGGTGCGGCCGCAGAGTCAGGCCCATCCCCAATAGCGCCGGTAGTCAACGACACGGCTGGCGAGTCGTACTACCCGTTTGTGAGAGTTGAATTAGAACGCGATATCACTACCGTCGTTGGTGCAAATGAATCTGGCAAGAGCCAGCTGATTACTGCGATCCAGTGTCTGCTCGGTGACCATGAGATCCGCCCACGTGATTTTTGCCGGTACTCGAAGTTCTTCGGCGTGCGTCGGTCTATGCGGCTGCCTGAGTTCGGGGGCCACTTCACCGAGGTAACTGACGGAGAGCGAGCAGTGTTGGCCGACGTGGCACGGCGCGATGTTCCTGATGACTTCTGGTTCTTCAGGCTGCAGGCAGGACCTGTCCTGTACTTCGAGGACGAGGGTGGCTCGATCACAACGCTTGACCTGACTGCTGAGCAAGTCGACATGCTGCCACTTCCGACCGCTCGACGGATCGACTCGAAGGTGGTGCTCCCGTCCAGCGCGAGTCTGTTCGACCTGGCTGCCGGAAAAGTGAGTTCTCAACCGAGAAGTCGCGACCAGTGGCTTGTCCTATTCAAAGAACTTAAGCGTCTATCCGACAGCCCAACAGAAGCCGGCGAGACTGCGGTGAATGCGATGCTGCCGCAAGTACGCGACCGCCAACACGTAGAGGTAGAGAAAGACGCGAAATCACTGGCGCTTGTCATCGCCTTACTCGAAAGTGTCGCGGAAGTCGACTCCAAGGCGTACACGGAGCTTCTGAATGCGGACGCGGAGGACGACGGGTACACATCAGCGCTGACCACGAGCGTCACCGAAGCTCTTGGAGTCTCGCTGAACTTTCAGAAATGGTGGTCACAAGATCGCGACTTTTCGCTACAGGTGCACAAGGATGCATTTCATATTGTCTTCACACTGAAAGACAAAACTGGACAGACATACACATTCGACGAGCGCAGCGGTGGTATGCAGTACTTCCTCAGCTACTTCATCCAGCGCGAGGCGTATCGTCCGAAGGATTCGAGTCGTTCCGAAATACTGTTGATGGATGAGCCCGACGCTTATCTATCGAGTATGGGTCAGCAGGATCTGATGCGCGTCTTTACGCGGTACGCGTTTCCTGACGACGGTAAGCCCGCGGCGCAGGTTATGTACGTGACGCATAGTCCGTTCTTGATCGACAAGAACTACCCCCATCGGATCCGAGTACTTCAGAAGGGTCTCGGTGAGGAGGGGACGCGTGTCGTCCAGAAAGCTGCCACCGACAAGTACGAGCCGCTCCGCTCGGCTTTCTCTTCGTTTCATGCTGATACTACGTTCATTGGGACATGCAACCTCCTGGTCGAAGGGCCCGCGGACCTTATTTTGTTCTCGGGCATCAGCGCAGGGATAAAGCGCGCGGCGAGAGCATTCCCGACGCTGGACCTTAACGCCCTGACGCTGGTACCGGTACACGGTGCGGGAAACTACCGGTACCTGGTCCATCTCACGCGTAGCCGCGATCTCGACCGCCCCGCAATTGTGGTTCTTTTGGACTCCGATAAGGCCGGTGATCGAGCCGGGGCAGACCTGAGTAAGCTGCAGAACGGGTTCGGTGACAAGCCCGTCTTCAACACGGATCTAATCTTCGCGATTAATCAATTGCCCATTTCCGTGTTATCTGTTGATGTGCTTGAGATTCACGAGCCTGAGGATCTTGTGCCCGCGAGTGTGGCTCGGGCCGCTCTCGCCCAGTTTGTCGGGGCCTTCAGGAGCGCTGAGAGCAAGCGGAAAATCATCGACGAGCTACCGAACCCGCTCGTGTTCGACCCAAACCTACGGCTCTTTGACCAGGCACATAAGGCCCTGCTGGACGCCAGTACTACTGCCGACTCACCCCTGTCGGTTGGAAAGATTGAGTTTGCACTTGCAATTTCTGAGTTGGTCAGGGATCCGGCGTGTGCGGAGAATTTCGACGACTTGTTTCGAAACTTTGGGGCGCTTTTCGCGGAGTTGAACCTGCTACAGGAGAAGGCGTTGGAAGAGCACTCCCGCGAACGGATCACGGAGATCACGAAGCGGATCGTGGATCGGTTCAAGCGTGATCACAAGATGCGCGCAAGTAAGCACACGGTGTCACGGCTCCTGGATGAAATCGAATCGCATTTGGAAGGGGGAGCTCGACTTGAGGAGGAGGCAGTTCGGTTGGCTTGCCGAACGATCCGTGAAGACTTCACCTTGAGCGACTCGCCTATGTCGAACGTTCAGGGTTTCGGCGACCTCCGGAAGAGGCTGAAGGATCTGGTTCTTGCGCCTCAGCGATCCTCGATGTAGTGGAATGAAAAAGGCTGTGTTTGGTCCAGTTGTCGGCGTCGATGGCGACAGGACTGACTGCTGTTGGTTGAAGTAGCGGATGTGACGGCGCTCATCGAACGCGAAAATCACCAAGTCTCTCGCGCGAATTGAAGGTCCGTTTCAGAACGCGCACGCCGATAGTCCGGCACGTCATTTCCGTGTCGGATGCCGCGCTGCGTAGCGCTGTCAGCGGTCATGAAGTTCACCAAGTATCAGGGATTTTTTACTCCTCTACGCGATCAAACGAGCCGTTATGGTTCTTTGACAACTCGTAGGTGCTCAGGAAACTTCACTAGACACTGCTGCGGACGTGTTGTGCTAAATAATACTCCGGCGGCGGAGAGTTAGCGGTCTTTGCGATAAGCTGCTGCGGCCGTCGAAATGAACTGAGGTGCTTGGTGGAGGAAATCCTTGCCAGTTTGCTTGCGAATCCGGTGGGTGCTCTGGGTGCCCTCGGCCTGGGGGCTGTGATTGGAGCCGTATACACAGCGCGAGCGACTGATCGTCGTGAACGTCGTGCTTGGCAGCGTGATCAGCAGGTGAAAGCGTACGCTGTATTTCAGGAGGCTTTGTGGTCCTCGTACTTTCGTGTCACCGGGGGAGTCGCCCGCAGGTCGGTACAGCAGACCATCGAGGACGGTCTCGAGGAATTGAATGACGCGAACGCAGACGACATCGATGCGATCATGCGGGCAACGGTCGATGTCGCCGCGTATGGCGACAAGCATGTGGCGAGGTATGCGTCCGGTCTTGCGGCAGCCTGGGAGCAGTGGCTATACGAAGCCACTCCCTTGAGTGGCACACAGTGTTGGCCCTCAACTTGGCAGAAGAAGCGCGCGACGGACGATGCAAGTTCCGCCATTATCCTGTTTTCCTATCATGTTCGCCGCTCGGTCGGGAGAGTCAATCCGCGTCTGTGGTGGCAACTCATCAGCAAACGCCGGCCGAATTATCGACCTGATCACCCTCTCGCGACAATCACAGATTCGTTGGATTCACGTCAGTGCTTAATTGACTGGAAAGTCCGCGCCTTCAATGCTGAAATCCCGACATTGGAAGTTGGCTACGGTACCGCTGAGATGCCGTGGACATCACTCGATGTAGAGCATCGCAACTTCTTTACACCTTTGGCTGCCGTCGCCTACAAGCGAAAGAACTCGCCCTGGTCGCTCGCTATTGAAGGGCGGCTACCAAAATCCACTATTGGTCAATTGGAATTGGATGCTGTTCGCTTAATAACAGGTAACAATGGTGCTTGGCCGATGAAATTGCGGGCCAGCAATTGGGTAGCCGGCGAGCAAGAGGGTGATCGTGTATTCCTGTGGATGATGGAGGATCTGGCGCAAAGAGGGCTTGAGGTTGAGGTATTTCATGCTCCCGGCTCTCACGAGTCAGTGGGTGACAGTGACGGCATATTGCCGTTTTTCGTGGCCTCAACACCTGCAGAAGCGGCAGAGTGGATCAACCAGTTTGCGGAGGGTCCCAATAATCGCGAGTAAGCTCGCTCCGGAACCCCGAACAGACCGAACCTAATGTCTTTTCGGTATCACCACCCGGGCTTCGAGTGGGACGGTGGTGGACCGAGATGCAGCCGAAGGTGGTCATCCTTTACTCATCACTTTGGGGCGCACCCGAGCGGATTCGCGCGGACGCCGATGGTCACTCGATTCGCCGATCACCCAGCTCAACGGGCCGATGATGGACGCGAGTGCATCCACGTGAATTGTTCTCTCTTGTACAGCGGGCCCGGGGTTCGAATCCCTGATGGCGCACAAGAATGACCCCTTGACCAGCGGAAACGCAGGTCAAGGGGTCCTCTTTTTTTGCGTCGTGGTGCCAGGTCTACTCATCACTGTGAGGGCAAAGTGATGAGTGAATCATGGTGTTTTTTCCAGGTCGCGTTCAATTTCGCGGCAGTCGTGATGACTCGAATCGCAAGACGGTGTGTCATGGAGTCAAGTGCGTTGACCCCCGGCTCCTCCGTAACTGCGACCTGTGCGTTTAGACGATTCGCTGGTGGTCGAATGGTGTTCGGGTAAGACCGTTGTGGGTAGGTCATCGCTTACTCATCACTTTGGGGCGCTGATGCCAAGGTTAGTGTCAGTTGGTCACCCGGCTTCTCACACAACGGGGGCCGTTCGACGTCCTTGGCCGCAGTGAGGGAGAACCTGGCGCTACCGTGCAGGCCCGTTCTTCGAGGCGGCCATAGAGACGGCGACTTTTGTATCATGCCGCCGTCTGGGACCGCGGTTCGCAAGGCCACCCCGTACGGCGCTGGGTACGCCATCACGACCCGGCAAGCTGTCGCGAACCTCGGCGGGCACCCTCTGTGCGCTGCATTCGTGCACCAAGACGCACGTCTTGGAGCGGGCGGCTTCGCCAAGGCCCGCGAAACCCTCACCACGTCGGCCTTGGCTCAGCGAGGTGTGCCGCTGCGCGCCCCCTAGGCGAAACCGGGGTCACCGACGTCGGTCTGTAGCTCGCGCAGCCCCCAGAACAGCTGATGCCTGGCGCGTAGCGTTGCGCGATTGGGCTCCCGCCTCGCGTGTCACCTCTCATCCTGGGAAGACCAATGAGTATGGTTGGTGTTTCGGCACTTGGCGCTGTACCTAGGAGTTTGCACCTTGGATCTACAGACACTTGCAACCACGATCCAGGCTCCGAACACGATTTTGTTGTTGGGAGCTGGGGCATCGATCCCGTCGGGTGCACCGTCTGGCGATGCACTTGCCAAACAACTTGCTTCTCAGCTCAAACCGCAACCCGATGCCGACGATCTTTCGGATGTATGCGGCATCTACGAACGCCGTGTCGGCCGGACCGAACTGGCCCGGTCTGTCAAAGCAATCTTAGAACCGTTGCGGCCCACCGGTGGACTTCTAGCAATTCCAGCTCTGCCCTGGCGTGCTATCTACTCAACCAACTTCGACCGGCTTGTTGAACTTTCCTACCGCGCCGCAGGAAAAGAACTATCAGTCGTAAGGTCGAATTATGATTTCAGTACAACTGACACCGCGGAGACCGTAAGACTCTACAAAATACATGGCTGCATCAGCCAGGATCTCGGCTTCGGAAATACAGCTCGGATGGTGTTAACAGAGCGGGATTATGACGACGTCCAAAAGTACAGGCAGTCTCTGTTTGTAAGCCTACAGGGCTTGATGATGACAAACAACACTCTTATAATCGGTCAGTCGCTAAGGGATGCTCATCTCCGAACCATGGCTAAAGATGTCGGCGCGCTACGGCAAACCCAGGGTGGGGCTGGTCGAGTCTTTCTTCTAGTCTACGAATACGACGCCGACAGGGCTCATTTATTTGAGCAGTATGGGATTGAGGTCGTGGGAGGGTCGCTCAATGATCTCATCTATGCACTCCAGCAGGGTCAACCGGCAAGCGCGCTAGCCCATTCGACAGCCACAAGTGTGGACCAGGCCTTGCCCACCAAGCTGGTCGCCACCACAATTAACGTCGCGCACTCAACCACATTGGCACCCGATGTCAACCGCCTATTCAACGGCAGTCCGGCGACCTACGCCGACATCGAGAACGGCTTCACGATTGAAAGAGCCAGTGAGCAACGGCTGCGTGATGCCCAAGACGGACGGCGAGGATTCTTCCTGGTTATCGCGGGAGCCGGCGGAGTCGGTAAGACCTCTCTAGCGCGCAGGTTACTGTACAGCCGGTTGTCTGAGAACTTTCTGTGCTGGGAGCATATTCCGCATTACGCCTTAGATGTAGAATCGTGGCTACTGGTTAATGTCGAGCTCCGAAAACTTGGCCGTCAGGGAATGCTCCTCGTTGATGATTGTGCACGCCATTTTGGCTCAGTGAATAAGCTTGCTACTGAACTCGCCAAACAAGACCGTCCGTTTTTGCGTTTAGTGCTGACAGTGAATGCGGGACAGTGGGCTACCCGTACAAAATCGCCCGCATTCTCCACCCATGGAAATCAAGAACGTGTAAGCATTTTGTCAAACGATGATGTTGACGCGTTGGTCAATCTAGTCGATACCACACCAGCAGTGCGGGCATTAGTCGAAACGGACTTTCTTGGTCTTGGACGTCAAGACAGAATCAGGCGCTTGCGAGAACGTTGCAGCTCAGAGATGTATGTCTGCCTGAAAAATATATTTCATACCGAACGGCTCGACGACATCCTACTTCAGGAATACGCAGATCTTGATACAGCGGCGCGAGACGTATACCGCCACGTTGCTGCACTGCAATCTATGGGCGTTCAGGTGCACCGTCAATTAGTCGTCCGTCTACTAGGAATCGAAGCAGGTTCGCTAGTTGGACTGTTGGCGCAAATGGATGCCGTCGTGTCTGAGTACGATATATCGAACCGAGACGGGCTTTACGGATGGAGCACTCGGCATGATGTCATTGCCCACGTAATCGCAACCTACAAATACGCAGACCAGGATGAATTGTATACGCTTCTCGCCAACCTTATTGACGGCCTGAATCCGACTATACACATCGAACTAGAAACGGCGCGAGCGATCGCTGCCGATGACATGGGAATACCGAGACTTTCTAGCGTTTCCAGGAAAGAGGAACTTTTAAGCAAATTGATAAGTGTCGTTCCAGCTGAACGCACTCCACGGCGCAGGCTTGTCCGGTTACATCTGGATCAAAATGATTTAGACGCGTCCGAACGTGCGATTGCGACGGCGATCCAGCAAATCGGTTCTGACGCCATTATTGATCGGTATCGAGCGATTCTGGCCTATAGGCGGGCGACTTTGACCAAGGGGATACTAGATGAGGATCGAGTTGCAATGCTGCTTGAAGCCGAGCGGATCGCACGGCGTTGTGTCGAACGCAATCCTCAAGACCGATACAATTTCCGGGCGCTATCCGATATTGCATTAGAGCTCGTTACTCGGGCCGGTAAGTTCGAGTTACTGGAAGAAACAGTCGAATGGATGAGAAGTGAAGAGATAGACGCGACGGATCCAGATTTAATACGCGACAGGCGGGACCTCGAATCGCGGTTGCGTAGATTGCGCACAGAGCACGATGCAAGAAGTGAGATGTCCTAGCGGGTTGGGGCTCTTCGATAGACTGATGTAGGTTAGATTATTCCAACAGGCCTCATGGTGTGCTCCTATGCCGGTCAGTACACATCGGCAGTTTACTGCCAAGGATCAGTGGTGCAAACTGACGCAGCTGCGTAGGTCGATCTGTATTTATAGTGAACGGTGCGCCTCGCGGCCCGGCGCGGTGTCCAACGAAAACCGTTCGGTTCTAGTCCAGAGGGCCAGCCTTAACCATAAAGGGTAACCGTCCGGGCGTCTGGTGTCGCGGCGATATTGGGTGTATTAAGAACAGCTTCGATGCGTAATTCGCCCGACATCAGCGGGGATGAGACGTTCCATTCCCGTAACCCATCTGCTCTGTTGGATACCGGCGGTAGCTGGACAACCTGTGATGAACCATCTGGACCCGTCGCGATCAGAACTTTTACATCTTTTGTTGCGGTTCCAGACGCGATGAATGTCTGTGCAACTCTTCGGAGCTGATAGGAGCTCCGCAGAATCGGGTTGCCAGTCGAACCAATCCATTCGGTCTTTTTTGTGCGGTTGTCGTATTCTTGCCAACGTTGAGCGGCGAATTCGACGAATGTCTGACTTTGGTTGTGGCGCTCGAAATAGACCTCCGCCCAAGTTCGACGCCCGTACTGGTCGATTCCCGAAAAGTTGCTGCCTGCGAGCGGTGCAAGGGTGTTTTGTACGTCTTCATCCATTGAAGTCGGCGGAGTGGGCGAGGTTTGACCAATTCCAAAGGTCCGGACTAATCCAAATCGACCGAGCATCTTCTCTGCCCGTCCTACCCACTTCGGCCGCTGGGAATTTTCAGTCGCGAAGATAGCAAGGGCGACGTCCGAATCAACTTTGTAATGATGCGACCATCTGATGATCAAACTGACAAAATCGTTTTCCAGTACTTCGACAGATTCGCCCGGGCCCTGTTCTCGCCTTCTGGTGATCGCAATGGCTGCGAATCCGAAGCAGGTCACGAACACTGCTGTAATCAAAGCCTGGAAGTAATCTGACCAGTGAGGCAATATGTTTGAGACAAGTGGCTGGCAGAGTATGGCTGCAGCGGTGGTCAATAATACACCAAGAATGATTAAACTCTGCGCGATGATAGCGGCGCTGCGGTTCTGTATTCGATCTGCCCGGTTGGCTATTGCGGCCCGAAGAGATGTTTGCGAAATGTGAACTACTGCGATCGCGCTACCAACAGTCATGCGTTCGGTAAAGCGATTCTCCAGACCACTGCAGGCGCAAAGGGAGACCAGGAAAACTGGGACAAACCGGAATAGAAGATATCGGTGTAGATTTACAGAAAACCAGTCGGTCATTAAATCCGACGCGGAAAAGTAGCTGGTAGGCCAATTACTGCGAAGAGCTGAATAGATGGTAGTCAAGATGGCCGTTCCCAATATGACCCTCAAAAATATATCTGTAATGCTAACCAACATCTTGCCTCCCAGGGCTTTAATAGCCAGTTTGACCTGAAATCAGGTGTGAAGTCTACTGGAACTAAACCCGCCCTGGGACTGGTCGAGGCTGCTGGCACGTCCCCGGATAGTCGGACCACCGCAATCTAGAGTGGCGACCTATGTGGTTGCGCCGCGCGGTGGCGTCAGCTAACTCGTGCCGTATGGCAATAGCCTGTTGGCGAGGATCGTCGACGACAATCCGGCATGCCTTTTCGCTCGCAATCTTTGGTGAACGGCGGTCACCGGCATTGGCACCGAAACCTACGCATCGCAGTCCGCGGCGGATGGCCTCTGTACGTGCAAGTGCTATTTTGCGCGGACACAGCGCGTCTGCCTGATTCTCCGAAGGCGTTCTGTCCAGCGATGGCAGGGTGAGAATCCGGGTCGGCAGGTCGATCGTGGTCGGCGTTGTGGTGCGGCTGTCTTGGCCTGTTTGGCAGTAGTGTGGGTCAAGTTGAGGAGGAGTCCGATGTCGATACGACGACCGTCAGGGGATCGTGCGCGAGCAATCCATGTTGCCCGCACCAATAGCGCCCTGGAGGGTGCACGCAGCACCGACGCGACCCGTGCGGACCAGGATGCCTATGTTCGCGGCGAGATCGACATAGCCGAGCTCGGGCATCGGGTGCGCAGCCGGTACAACCTTTCCTGATCAGGATCGCCTCGCGGTGGATGACGCACCCCCATGGGATACCGGCGACTACGACCTCGATTGGGCCGGGTATTTCATTCCGGGCTCTTCTGTGCTGCGTAACCGCGTGGGAGCGATAACGAGGGAAGCACTGGCCGCTGCCGAGAACGATCTCGTTGAAGTGCGGGTAGCCGAACTGCGGAACAACCCCGTCGCCGTGATGCGAACGTACGACCTTGATCACTTGAAGGCATTGCATCAGTATCTGTTTCAAGATGTGTTTCAGTGGGCCGGTGAACTGCGGACGGTAGGTATCGAGAAAGAAAATGAGTCCTTCATGACGCCGAACGACATTGGGCGGCCGGTCGCCTACATCGCTGCGCAGATCGCCGAGACGAAGCAGCTCCATTCGATCTCGAACGCAGTCCTACCCGGCCGTCTCGCGGAGATGTACGACTTCGTGAATTTTGCCCATCCCTTTCGGGAGGGAAACGGCCGCACGCAAAGAGAGTTCTTCGATCAGTTGTTGTCCGAGTCGGGGCGTGGTCTGGCGTGGGATGCGATCGAGCTGACTGAACTGCACCGCGCATGCCATCTTGCGCGGCCGAGCAGAACATAGAACCGCTGCGAATGATGTTCGCGAAAATCGTCGACGACGATCCGGCATACCTTTTCGGCCGTGATATTTCGTGAACGGCGGTCATCGGGATTGGTGTAGCCTGCGGTTCGCAGTCCACGGCAATGGGCACTGCACGGGCAAGTTCTCTTCGGTGCGGCGTGTCCGGAGCGTGTCCTCGTCCCGATGCTCGGGTTCCAAGCAGTTCGAGGGAGCTCATCACTTTGAATCGTGGTGGAGTTGAATGGCCACGGCAGTCCGTTTAGCCGATGGGGGACCATACGGGACTCAGATGGACCGGGAGCAGGTCGCCGGTGGTCATCGCTTACTCATCACTTTGGGGCCTACCCGGATGGATTCACGCGGACGTCGATGGTCACTCGATTCGCCGGACACCCAGCTCAACGGGCCGAAGATGGACGCGAGTGCATCCACGTGAATTGTTATCTCTGGTACAGCGGGTCCGGGGTTCGAATCCCTGATGGCGCACACCAAGTGCCCCTGAACAGCGTAATCGCTGGTCAGGGGCACTTTTTGTTGTCCGGGCGTGTCTGGGCGTCCGCACGCTTCGCGATAATGGATAACTCTGTGACCTGCGGATTCATAAGTGGCTCAGGGCGTTTCGGAGACTTGACCTTCAATCGCACACACAGGGAGTCAGGTACCGGCTGCCATGCTGCTGACCTGCGAATCGTGCGGCGGATTGGACCACGCTGGGTAGCGGTTCGACGCGTGTGGACGCTCCGGCCATCGCTTACTCAGCTTTTCGAGTCCTCACATTGGAACGCGGCTCGTATCCGTGGGCATTCCGCCCCATGCCGGGTCCCTGACGATCAGCAAGCTGTGTTCGTCGTACGGCTCGCCCGCGCCGAACGGCCGCTGCAGCTGTGTCGGCGTCGGAGCGTCGAGGGTGGGGCGAGTGGATTCGCGAGCGCACGCGGTCGCCCAGTGTCACCGTGGCGACCCCGGCGATGACCACGACGCCGCCGAAGAGTTCGGCGCGTACAGGGGCCTCGTCGAGCCAGAGGTAGGCGATCAGGATCGCCACGGCAGGAACGAGATACAGCAACGAGGTGGATGTGGCGACCGGGACGCGGGAGACGGTGTATCCCCACATGACGAAGCCGAGAGCGGACGGAACGACTCCGAGATAGACCGCCGCCCACCACGAGCCGGCGTTCGCGTCTGCCATGTCCGCCCACGCGAAACCGGCGAAGGGCAGCGTCACGACCACCCCGACGACCATCCCGTACGTCGCGACCTCCAGCCCGGTGTGCCGGCGCAGCAGGGGTTTGGTCAGCGGGTGGTAGATCCCCTGGACGACGGCGGCAGCGATCACGATCCAGATCGCCGACGAGACGGAGATGTCCGAGCGGGCGGTGGACACCAGCACGACACCGGCGACGGCCACCGCACTACCGCCGACCTTGACTACGGTCAGCCGTTCGCCGAACGCCCCTGCGGCGATGGCGATGCTGACCAGCGGCGCGGACGCGACGATGATGCTCGCGGTGCCCGCTGGGACGTGCAATTCGCCCCAGTTGAGCAGAATTTGATAGGAGGCCATGCCGAAGAACCCGCACGCGATGACCAGCGGAAGATCGCGGCGTGCCGGCAATCGGACACCCATGATCGGCGCGATGGACAGCAGCGCGACGGCGGCGACCACCAGGCGCACGAGGGAGAGACCGACCACACCGAGTTCCGGTGCGGCCACTCTGATGGCGGGAAACGCACTGGCCCAGGAAATTACGACCACCGCGCCGGCCACCGCGGTTGCGGCGAGGCTCGACCTGGGCGACGAAGGGTAATTGGGCATGGTTCAGCCTGCTCTCTCGATACATAAAGCGCTATTTACTTGTTTTGATGTGATGCGTAAGGTCCCGTTAGGTGTTGGATCCCCGCCGATTGCGCATGCTGGCCGAGCTCGAACGACTCGGGACGATCGCTGCCGTGGCCGAGTGCCTCCGTCAGACCGCTCCGGGGGTGTCGATGCAGCTGGCGGCTCTGGAGAAGGAGGTCGGCGTTGCGCTGACCGAAAAGAACGGCCGCAACGTCCGGCTCACACCTGCGGGACGTGTACTGGCCGGGCACGGCGTCGACGTCGTCGAACGACTGACTTTGGCGGAGATGGAAATTCGAGCTCTCCGTGACGGTGCCTCGGGTACCTACCGGGTTGCGGCCTTTCCGTCGGCCGCCCGCACCATCATCGCAGCGACGTGGGCCGCGTTGCGCACGTCCGGTGCCGGCTCGGTGCAGCTGGAACTGATCGAGATGGAGCCCGACGAATCCATGGCAGCGTTGCGCTCCGGCGACGCCGATCTCGCAGTGACGCATACGTATTCGACAATGGAACCCGTCGATGCGCGCAACGTGTCGTTGTGGCCGCTGCGATCCGAATCGGTGTGGCTCGCGGTGCCGGCGGACCGGCAGTGCGCCGAGCCCGCCGACCTCCGCGACTTCGCGAACGACGACTGGCTCGCGCCTCGTCGTGAACGCAGTTGCTACGACATGGTCTTCCGCGCCTGCGGGGCTGCCGGTTTCGTTCCCCGCGTGGTCGCCGAGGCCACCGACTTCGCGGTGCTCCTCGCGCTCGTCGACGCCGGAGCAGGTGTCGCGCTGGTCCCCGATCTGGCCGTCGACCGGCTTCCGTCAGGGGTGCGATTGCTCGAGCTCGCACAGCCGGTGACCCGGCACTTGTTCTGCGCTGCGCGTACCAGCTCGGCCACCGACCCTGGACTGCGGCGTCTGCGGGACGCGATCGACAGCGCGTCCGCTGCCCTGGTGCGCGACCCGGCAGACATCACTGCACGCTGACACCGCGTCCGGCCGTGTTGGGACGCAGCCGCTGTAAGGATTCCCCCGACCGCGTGCATCGGCTTGACCGAGAGGCCCGGCTGAAAGCTTGGCCGCTGAACGGACGACTCCTTGGTCGAGCTAGCGACACCTGGGGCCAACCTCCACTATTCGAGGGAGTCACCAATCTGAAATTGCGCGCTGCGCAACAGCTCCGGAGTCAGTTCAGGAGTGCATCGAACATCGCCGTTCGGGCACCGTCGACCCACTGGGCGAAATTGCAGTGACCCACCTGAGTGGCGAAAGTGATGGCTTCACCACCGACCGACAACGGTGCCATCAGCTCATCGGCCAAACCCGCCACGGACGGTGCGACCGCCAGAACCCAATCACCGACCTCCACGATGCCAACGACCTCGACATCGGCATTGACACCCTCCAAACCGAAGGTGAAGTCTTCCCAAGTTGCAGGCATAGCCGAATTCTCACACGCTCGACGTAGCGGATTCCGCCTGTGTGGAAGGCCGTCTGGATCAGCGGAAGGTGTCCTGCGAAGCTGTGCGGATGTCTTTCATCATCAGGGTGACGACGTCGATCGACGCGGACCCGGCAGTGGTTTTCGATCTGGAATCGGATGCTGTCGTTCACGCCCAGTCTCAGGGTTCGTTCGGTGAGAGCGTGCGGGTCGACTCGGGTCGAAGTGATCTTCGCTTGGGCGACGAAATTGAAATCCGTTCCAGGCACCTCGGCGTGTGGTTCACCTTGACCAGTCGCATCACGGAGTACGAGCCCTCACGATATTTCGTGGATGAGCAGGTCACCGGCCCCTTTGCCTCGATGCGTCACGAGCATTTGTTTCTCGCACGACGTGAACACACGCACATGGTCGACATCATGTCGGTGACATTCCGTGGCGGACGACTCGGCGCTGTGATCCTGGACGTCCCCGGTAAGCTGTATCTTCGGCGCGTCCTGTGCGTTCGGAATGCGTACATCAAGAAGCGTGCAGAATCGGGGCAGGGAACTGGTGGACGGTAGACGTCTGCAATCTGACACCGACACAACGGTTCTCGATCCTGTTTGTGCGACCTCAGGCTGCATTCGGTTCGAAAGATGCTGATCGGTATTTTTTGAGGCAGACTGTCGACCCGGACATAGTTCGCTCGAACGAGGAGAATTGCCATGCAATCGACCAGCCGACCTCTGCTCGGGGCTCTACTCTGCGCCCCAGCACTATTGGTGTTCCCCGCGACGGCCTCGGCGGCGCAGTCGACCGACGTGACGTACGCGTTCGAGGTCGACGGGTCGACCGTGACAAACACGATCACCAACAATTCCGGTAGCGAACTGACTTGCGGCACATCGTTGGCTCCCGCACCGGGCGGAGTGCTGCCTCCAGTGTGGGAGGTCGTCGGCAACGGTCAGTCGCTGTACTCGACCGACGACGCGGGCCAGGTCGGAATAAGTACCCAACACGTCACCGATATCCCGGCCGGCACCTATGTCGCGCTGGCATCGTGCGTTACCGAAGGCGTCGATCCCACAACAGCGTGGGTCTCGGACTACCCCGGCCTCCCCGACGTCCTCGCAACCCTGCCGTGGACCTCGTACACCGTGCAGCAGGCATCGCCGATCGTAACGATCGAAAGTTGAGCGCTGGAACCTGATTCGGTCTCTGGCAGCTCTGTCTAACCGATACGTTTCGAGGAGGAGCCGAATTCGACCGTCCGGCAACGTAATCGACGATGACGATGAACTCGGGGTCGCGTTGGGCTGTGGCTTCCCACGATGCGGTGGTCCAGGAATCGTCGAAAATGTTGCTGCCAAAGGCTTCTCGGATGATCTGCGACGGAGCCGAGGTGCGGTGGGACGTGAAGGCTCGGGGTCGGCGTCGTTGAACAGAAACCACCCGTGCGCGATCGCTGGTGTCCGAGCGACCTGATCAGCGTTGACGGCTGTCGGTGCGGGATACTGGATCGATGGTGGTCGTCCGATCGAGAGATCCAGCTGACCTGCCGCGGTGTGTGGAGGCGCTGATCGAGGTCCACGAATCCGACGATTATCCGCATCGTTGGCCACACGATCCGGCTGACTGGTTGACACCCGAGAACATGGCGGCCGCGTGGGTTGCCGAGCATGACAATCGCATCGTCGGACACGTCGTCATCGTCGACAAGGCAGGCGGCCTCTGGGTGTCCCGACTCTTCGTGCGACCGGGACACCGGGGCTCGCTCGTCGGAGATGCGCTGTTGCGGCAGGCGCGAATTGGAGGTGCGTCGATGCTCGACGTCATCGAGCGCTCCGGCAAAGCGATCGAACTGTACGAACGCACCGGCTGGACGCTGGTCGACAGGCGTCCGGCAGAGTGGATCATGTCTGACGGTCGTAGACCGGTCGAGCGAATCTACCGTGCGGATCCGCACTCGACCGAGCACAACTCGACGGGCCCAACACTCCGGTGATCGTTTTCGATGCCCCGATCAGGAGGGTACTGGGACGCTCACTCTCAAACCCGGTGCAGTCACGATGTCCATCAATTGCTCGACCGTGAGTAGTCCAGCCGAAGAGGCATCGATCCGACTGCCGTCCGGTACGAATGCCTGAACGCGTCTGTTCTTCTCGCCGCCAGAAATATCGACGACGATTCCGTCGGCCAGGGTGCGGCGCTCGTCGACGTAGCCGGCGAAACACGGGCCTGGGGGCTGATCGGACTTGCTCACAGTGACCGTCAGGCCACCCTCGACGCTGCCCATCGACAGGAATCCATTTGCGCTGGTGTCTCCGCCGGAGATGCCTCCCCCCGGGGAACTACTGATCGGTCCGAACACCAAGCTCGGCCCCATCGAATCGGGCTCTACAGTGGCACCTCTGGGTAGCGCTCCGGCCAGTGCATCAGACATCGCGGCCGCCTTGGCTCGCGAGAACCAGGGGTAATCCGCATTGTCGTAGGACCCATTCGGGACGTAGGCGAAATTGACGCGGTGCAGGTCCTCGGGCTGCGTAACCTCGTCGCACCCGGGGATCGTTATCGCATCGGGCTGAGGGTTGTGCAGCAGTCCCGCCACGACGACGCCGACTGCCACGATCGCAATAATCACAGCGGCCGTCGACCAGGCAGATTTCGAGGATCGCGGACGCATTGTATTCATGGGTTCCCTTCCTGCTCAGACCACTGTCGCATCGAGGTCGATACTTGCACGCTCGTCGACAACCCCTCGCAGACCATTGTCATGCGATGAGCAAGTCGGTTTTCGTAAATAGCTGCCGACAGTCGTTCTCAGGTCAGTCGCCGGACTCTCCACATTCCCATGCCACTCGCAATGAGAGCGAATGTGAGCATGAGGCCGGTTTCGATGGCTTGGAATCGCCAGAACTTGTCTTCGGTGTAGAAACGGATGTCGTAGCGGTCGACGCCTTGCTCACGTAGGCACTCGTCGAATCGTGCTGCACGATCGAGGGTTTCGAGTCGAGTGCGCTCCGTACGCTCCTCGTTCGTATCCCCGGGACGTGGATTCCAGTAATCGTCCGGGTACGGCTGCGCGCAACGATCTGTTTCAGGTCTTATGGCCGCCCCGCTGGCGTCGACGTACCCGGCGTGAACGACCCACGTTCCATCGGTGGTGTAGTACGGGTCCGGGGGATATTCCGATTCGCGATACAAGCCGTTGATCGGTTCACTTTCGACGGTGGGCGATCCGTAGTGCTCGCGTGCGATCCACGTGAACGCCACCGGAACGAAGAAGAGAAAAATGAAGAGGGTGGCGAGCATGGACATAACTCCGCTGCGAAACATCAGCACCAACGTGCTCCCGACGAGCAGCATCAGCAGTGTGTAAGCACCCAGAACGACGCCGGCTGTTTCGAAGTGAGGGAAGTCGAACCACGAGAAACTGAGGGACGATCCAACAAGGACGCTCGAGGAATCCCGAGACAGGCCCGTTGCCCAATGCAGTGCCAAGCCGAGACACGTCATGTCCGCCGAGATGGGTAGGAAGACAACGATGACGGGCGCGAGGTACCACTTGATTCGACTCGTGGACTGGGTCAGCGCCAACACATGGGTACGTGCGTCCACTTCACGGGCGAATGCGGGGACTCCGACGAACATCCCAAGCAGCAACGGTAGAAGCAACGCACACAGCGTCGACAAGGTCAGTGCGGTCTCCGGTCTGCACGGCCCGACATCGTTCCATCGAGAACACATTCGCAAGAACGACCACGATACCTGCGGATAGCGTGGAACGTAGAACCCAGCCGTCAAGGTTGCCACGATCAGGATCGCGATGATGCTCAGCGAGATCAGCAGCGATGTCCGGTTCAGTCGCCACGCAGACCACATCACGGACGTAACCGCTTATCCATGAGCTACGACTCCGGAGCGTGTGTGTCACGCAACGGCGAACCGCACAGTGTTTGCCAACGGATCGAGGTATGTCGTGCTCACGGCGTTGGTCGCGACAGTCATCGAACCCCCACCCGATGGCATCGGAAAGGTGATTTCTCCTGTCAGTGGCTCGAACGCCCGAGAAGCGAAGGGCAGCAGGATCAATCGATTGCCGCTTCCCTGCCCGTTCCCTCCGGCGGCCGACCAGTAGTTCACGAATATTGCGTTGTGACACTGACCGGTGAAGAAGGGCAGCCACGACACGGACACCGTCACCTGCCCCGGCCTGTCGTGCGGTGTATGGACAGTTCCCGTCAACTGCCCACTGCACGGTACCGAGAAGTTCTCTCCCAGTGAGTAAGCGACCGGCAGAGGTGTGAATTCCGCGTGGTGCGCATGCGCCAGCGCCGGAACGCAGACCGTCGACGCGATGGCCGCACCCGCGACGACCGCCAATCTAGCCACAGCTCTCATGATCATGATCGGCGACACTACAGGCCGGACAAATCCGGCTCTGGTATCAACGCGTCACCGTCGAATGTCCGACCCATGGTGCATGATCGCTGGCATTGGATGCGTCGACCGAAAGGAAAGCGAGATGTCAACAGAACCCGAGGCCGGCCCCGGCGTCACGGTGGTCGTCTCTCACACGACCCAGCCGAACCAGCGCGACGCTGTCCGAGCCCTGTGGGAAAAGCACATGGCTCCGGCTGTGCTCGACAATCCCGGGCATCTCGCGTACTACTACTGTCTCGATTCCGACGATCCCGATCGCATCACTGCGTTTCAGCACTACCGCACCGCCGAGGATGCGGTCACATTTCTCCAGCGTCCCGCTTATCGGGAGTACGAACGTGAAGTGGCACCGCTGTTGGCCGGTGCACCGCAGGTACGCACCCTTGTCCCGACATGGATCAAGTCGGGAAACTAGCGGGAAGACGGCGAACAGCGAATGCGGATCAGCACTCGGGGCCGCATACTTGGCCGCGAGATGAGACTCCTTTCCGTCACCTTCGCCCTCTCCGTCCTTATCGGGTCCCTCGTTCTGTCGGCCGCACCCGTCTCGGCGGCACCGGGTAGTGCCGATTTCTACGGTGCTCCCGTTGCCGATTTGGAGGCGTACGCACCTGGGTCCATCGTGCGCCGAGAACCCGTGCCGCAGCTCGACCTTCTGGGCTCGCACACCGAGCGCATTCTGTACCGATCTGCCGATCCCCGTGATCGTGCGGTGGCGGTGTCGGGGCTTCTGGTCACACCGAACCGTCCGTGGTCGGGTCCTGGACCGCGGCCCGTGATCGCTTATGCGCCGGGCAGTTACGGGATCGCCGACCGTTGCTCGGGTTCCTCCGAATTGGGACTGACAACGACGATGCCGGCGCTGCTGCCGCTGTTGGCGCAGGGGTACCAGGTGGTCACGACCGACTACCAAGGTCTCGGAACCCCGGGCGAGTACGAGTTCCTCGGCCGGGTCGCCAGCGGCCGTGCCCTACTGGACTCGGCCCGGGCCGCGGCACGTGAGACCGACGCGCCCGTCGTGCTCTACGGCTACTCGGCGGGCGGCGTCGCGTCGGCTGCCGCCGCAGAGCTCGCCTCCACGTACGCGCCCGACGTGTCCGTGGTCGGGGCCTTCGTCGGTGCCGCACCGACCGATCCTGTGGTCCGCGTCGAAGGCCAGGACGGCTCCGCGTGGGCCGCGACAATGCTCTATACGATCGACGGCCTGATCGGCGCGCACCCCGACCAGGCCGACCGAATCCGCGCTCTGTTCAATGATCGCGGACGGGCAGCTCTCGATGCGGCACTGGCCTTCTGCAACACCGACGCGCTCGCCTACGGATCACTGCGGTCCGAGGACCTGACTGGGGACGGCACGTCACTGAGCGCGCTGATGCTGGGTCCCGTACTGGGCCCACTGACGGCGGCGAACACCGTTGGATTCACCGCGCCCGCCGTTCCCGTGATGATCGTTCACGGCATCCACGACCGTTCTGTCGAGATCGAGCAGAGCCGACTCCTGACGCAGCGCTGGCGCGCCGCCGGAGGTACCGACATCATCGTTCGGGAGTTCGATTTCGGAACCGATCTCGTTCCCGCAGTCGACCATACGGCCACCAACATCGCTGCTTACCCCGAGTTGCTCGAGTGGATCGACCGACTTGTCGCACAGGCCTGACGCGGTACCCGGTACATAGTCAGTGATGTAGATCACGCGTGAGCGATGTGTGCTTGCTCGTGTTCGATTCGACTTACTCGGCGCAGCTACCAGGTACACGGCGTACCGGAAAGGCTTGCTGCTTCGAGAAAGGGACCAACAGAACATGATCACCACCGGAAACGAGGCCACGGTATGAGCAGCCGCAGAAGTCTCTCCAGCCGACTCTTCGAGGGTCTCGGCCGCATCACATGGGGCTACGGAAAGCGAAAGCTGGACGAACGGCGCGCACGTAAGCGCGGAGGGCGATAAGCCTAACGGCGAGTGTGCGTAGGTTGTCCGATTCCGGCAACCTAGATCGGTACGGTGCAGGGATGGACGGATTCGGAATAGGCGACGGCGTGACACCGCTGAGCGGGCCCATGAGTGGTGTCTACGGAACCGTGGTCTGGTTCTACGAGGAGATGCACCAACTGTTGGTTCGCTTCGGCGGCAGTCAACAGATGTACTTCGCGGGGGACGAGTTGAAACGCTGGGGAGAATAGACGCCCCTTCTGGTCTGCCGCGGAATAATTGAAGTTTCACCTACGCTGACGAATACGTCCATCATCGATCGAAAGGTCCCATCGTGCATCTGGGCGTCGACAGTTTCGTTTCTTCCGTGACCGACCCGACGGATGGCCGGGTGATCGCTCCAGAGGAACGCATGAGTCACCTGCTCGAGGAGATCGCACTCGCCGATCAGGTTGGGCTGTATTCGTTCGGCATCGGCGAGCATCATCGCAGTGAGTACTACGACTCGGCCCCGTCGATCATCCTGGCTGCCGCGGCTGCGCGAACCGAGAACATCAGGCTAGGCAGCGCCGTCAAGGTACTCAGCGCAGACGATCCGGTGCGGGTGTTCCAAGAGTTCGCCACCCTGGACCTGATCTCGAAAGGGCGGATCGACCTGGTCGTGGGTCGCGGTTCCTTCACCGAATCGTTCCCGCTGTTCGGTCTGGATCTGGCCGATTACGACTCGCTCTTTGCCGAAAAGTTGGACCTCCTGCTGCAGATCCGCGACAACGTGGAAGTCACCTGGTCGGGTCGGCACCGTCCGGCGCTCAACCGTCAGGGGATCTATCCGCGCCCACTGCAGGACCCGTTGCCGATCTGGGTCGGTGTAGGTGGCACCCCTGAATCCTTTGCTCGCGCAGGACTTCTGGGACTCCCGCTGATGATCGCCATCATCGGCGGCGAGCCACGCCAGTTCGCTCCGCTCGTCGACCTCTACCGCCGCGCCGGCGCGCAAGCGGGTCACCCGCCCGAGCAGTTGAAGGTGGGTCTGCACGTGTTCGGCTTCGTCGCCGAGACAACCCAGGCTGCAGCCGACACCATCTATCCCGGCTGGAACGAGATGTTCACCAAGATCTCCCGTGAGCGTGGATTCGCCCGACCGAGCCGGCAACAGTTCGACGCCACTTCCGGCCCGAACGGCGCGTTCTTCATGGGCGATCCGCAGACGGTGGCAGACAAGATTCTTCGAGTCGGGGAGCAACTGGGCGGTGTGGATCGACTGTCGCTACAGATGACCAATCCACGGCTGGCGCACCGCGATCTGCTTCGCGGCATCGAATTGCTCGGTACCGAGGTCGCGCCCCTCGTGACTGGAAAATGAGGCGCCTACCTAGTTCGAGGCCCATTCCATCTCGTCGACGCCGGCAACCGGGTTGAGCAGTGACCGAATTTCGTTGGCGTACATCGTTCGCTTGATTTCGCCGAGAACGTCGCCTCGCGTTCCGGCCAGTTCGCCGGCGCGAGCGACGGCGTCGTCGAGCAGTGAATCGGCGGTCGATACGGCATCGACCAGTCCGAGTGCCATGGCGTCACCTCCGCCGTAGCGGCGTCCGGTGGTGAGTGCCTCGTGGAAGGCATGGGGCGCCAGTCTCGCTCGCACCATGTCGACGGTTCCCGGGCTGTAGGTCGCGCCGATGTTGACACCGGGGAAACAGAGGAAGCCGCGATCGGATCGCATGATCCGGTAGTCGTGCGCCATCACGAAAAATGCGGCACCACCGAAAGTGTGTCCCTGCATGGCCGCGACCGTCTGCATCGGAAGCGTCAGAAAGCGCACCAACATCTCCTGAACGGTGCCGATGAATCGGTTGATCTGGTCGAGGTTCTCGGCACCCCACGACAGGTCCACTCCGGTGGAGAAGTACTTGCCTGTCGCTGTCGTGACGAGCGCAGCAGCACCGGAACTGGCCTGGACCTCGTCGAGCAGAGTGTTGATCTCGGCAACCCAATCCGGACTGATGCGGTTTTCGGTGTCGTCGACACCTCGGCTTCCGAGGTTCAGTACGAAGACATCGGCAACTCGTTCGAGGTATGGCATATCCCGAACGTACCCACATATGGTTGTTCTCACTCACAACGCCGAGGGTTCGACGGTGGTCACGAGGACGCGCTCGCCGACTCTCGACGTATCAGTTCGCGGTGACCGTAGGTGGCACCGAGAATGTCCTCGCGATTTGCCACGGAGGAGCCGACTGCGCCTGCCACCGTACCCAGCGAAGCGGCGAGCCATGCGAGGGAAAGATAGTCGCCAAGAGTTGCGTCGCGACCGATCTGTGTAGTCAGGAAGTCCGGCGAAATGACCACCGCTGCCGAGAACAGTACGACTGCGAACAGCAGCGCGTACATGCAGAGCGCACCGGTCAGGACCGTTCCCAGAGTGGCTGCGTTGTACATCCAGCGATCGATCGTCGAGCTTCGGAACGATCGTTTCTCCCACAGCCCGTTGGGGAAGACGACCCACACCGTCATGGCGATCACCGCGGTGACTCCGATCATCGCCAGTCGTCCGAGGCTCATCGACGCTGCCATCTGCCAGATGCTCGCGTAGAACACACCGAAGGCGGACGCTGCGCTCGCGGCTGCAAGCGCGCTCGACAACGTGGGAACCAATCGCCACGGACGATTACACCGAATCATTCCCGATACCAACCTGATTCGCCCGAATATGCTCGACGTCAGGAGAACTTCGGCACCTTCCCCGGAATCACTCGGAGCCCAGCGAGAGCGAGAGTATCTCCGTGGTTGCCGTGAGGGGTCGTCGGCTTCGATCAACTCGTGCAACACCGCCAGTGCGGCCGAGACGGCGCGTCGCCGGACCGCCAGTGTTCCGAAGGAGGGCACGTACAGGGCGCCTGTCGTACCGCCGCGAATCTCGGCGATCACCGGGCGCGACCCGAGACGGCGAGGAACCTCCGAGACACACAAGACGATGTCGTAGTTGTCGGTGGCTTGCACCGATGCCAGCCATTGACCGAGTGGGGCGGCACCGGTTGCGGTGGGTGGGAGCGGAACCGATGCTCCGGACACCCGTAATTCTCGCCGGTGCCCGTCGATCATCGCGTGATCGGGCAACTTCTCGATGATGGCGGACGCGACGGTCGACGCGAAGCCGTCGTCACTGACCACACCGACCGAGAGGGGCGCGACGTCTGCGTCGGTGGCATGTGTGTTGTCGGTGGTGTCCGGGCCCGCTGAGGCCGGTCGATCCAAGTGCATCCAGTTCGCTTACCCGATGACACTCGATGCACACCACGCGTAGATGGGTTTGTCGTCCTGCACACCGGGTAGGGCTCCAACAATCGATGTAGTCCAGCGAGAGGAAGTTTTCGATGCCGGCGAAGAACAACGAAACCGAGAACCAGCCGCAGTTGAAGGATCAGGGCCTGTACGAGAAGCTTCGCGAAGAAGGCAACTCGAAGGAAAAGGCTGCTCGAATCTCGAACGCAGCCGCGAAAGAGGGCAGGGAGCAGATCGGTGAGAAAGGTGGGAAGTCCGGATCCTACGAGGACTGGACCGTGGACGAATTGACCGACAGAGCCAAAGAACTGGGCCTCGAGGGTTACTCGAAACTGAAGAAGGAGGAGCTCATCGACGCGCTCCGACACCACTGATTCATTGCGGGCGCAGCGATGTGTAGTACTCCTGCTGCGCGGGGTAGTAGTCGTCGAAACTCGGGAGGGGGTTGCCGTTTCCGGCCGCGACGAACATGTCCAGGTAGTACTCCCACCCCGGTCCGATGTCGCCCAGACCGTCCGTGCTTTCGCAGCTGTGTACGAGCACGAGAACGGTCGCTGTGTCTCTCTCGGTCAGGCGGACCTTGAGTGGCCACTGGCCCTCGCCGGTCATCCGTACTGCCAGGAGGCCCGGTGCCTCACATGTTTCGATGATCATGTCCGAGGCCGGCTCGCCCTCCTCGAAACTCATGGTGACTCGAATGGTGTCGCCCGAAATGCGCTCCCACGGACCGAACCACAGTGCCGTCCGGGACGATTCGGTGAGGCGCGCCCACACGTCCTCGCGTGGTGCAGCGATCGTTCTGCTCAATTCGAGGGCGAAGCCGGTGTCGGTGGTTCTCAGTGTCCCCGTAGGTATCGGTGCCATCGAGTGATTATGCGACTCCGGTACCACTGCCGTCGAGCACCATCATCATTGCCGTTGCACGGGCACGTTGCTCGATGGAATCGACCGGATAGCCGACCGCCTCCGATATCTTGGCCAGACGATGCGCGACGCTGCTGTGGTGCAGATGCATCCGGTCGGCGGTTGCACGCAAGCTGCCCGAACCCAGATAGGTGCGGAGGGTGCTGATGAGCTCGACCCCGTGAGTGGTCGTGCGAAGTTCGGCTATGCGTACGAGATCGGGAATATCGCTGATTGCCAACGTATTTCCCTTCGCCAACAGATTCAATGCGCCGAATCTGTCGGCGATCACCACCGGCTCGAGCTCGCAGGCCTGTGCCAGAGCGAACCGTGCATTTCCGAGATGTCGATGGAGTTCGGACGCCGTCAGGGCCAACGAAACGCCTATGCAACCGGAGCCCACGAGGGCTGCGGACGGTTCACCCTGCAGTAGATACATCGCGTGGTCGTCCACCGAGATCGGGGTGGATCGTCCGGCGGTCGGCATGCTGGTTTCCGTCGGAGAGCCGGCAGCAGCAATGGCAACTCGTACCCGTGCGGTCGGCTCGATGTGCAACGCGGTCAGCGAACTCAACAGTGCGATGTCGTCGATCGGAAACAACACCGCTCGGGTGTGTTCGGCGGTGGACAGTGTGTGCCGGGGTACCAGAATGATGGCTGCGGTCAGGGCCATTCGATCGACGAGCATCTCGTCGAGTGCCAGTGCAGGGCCCACCCGCTCGATCCACACCGAGCCCATCACCACGTCGTCGACGATGACGTCCTTGGTCGCAGACCGCTCGGCGACGGCCTGGGTGAGCCAGCGGCCCTTCGGATCGCACCGCGCATGCCGGCGGTGTCCGCCTGACGTGCCGACGACGTCGATTCCGACGACGCAGTCGGCCAACGCCGCGCTGGCGCGCAGCATCGCGGACGTGTCTGCGCCGTGCCTGATCAGTGCGTCGAAATAGTCGATCACGCGCACCAGACCCGCGGAGTCGGCGTCGAGCTCCGCGAGCCGGTACATCAGTCCCTGCATGGACCGACGCTACGAGGCGGGTACACGAAGGCGCAAGCCCCGGCGAAGGGCGTCCAACGCCTCGGCATGTCCGCGCTTGCTCACCTCCGCGGTCGCCAGCAGCGCGGAGCCGTGGAACGTGCCGGGGAAGGAATGCAGTTCGACGCTCACTCCGGCTCGCAGCAACCGCACCGCGTAGTCGATGCCCTCGTCGCGAAGCGGATCGAGCTCCATCGTCGAGACGTACGTCGGTGGGAGACCGGCAAGATCGGTGGCGCGAGCCGGGGCGGCGTAGATCGAGACGTTCGGGTCGTCCGGTCCGCTGTAGGACTCGCCCAGGTAGTACTGCCAGGACAGGATTGCGTTGGGGCGGTGCCACATCGGTGTATCGACGAACTCGGTCATCGACACGGTGGTGAGGCGGTCGTCGAGTTCGGGGATCTCGAGCAACTGGAACGCCACCGGAACGACGCCCTCGTCGCGAGCTCGGAGAACCGTTCCGGCTGCCAGGCCACCACCGGCGCTCTGCCCTCCCACGGCAATCCGCGTCGGGTCGATTCCCAATTCGTCCGCGTGCGAGTGGATGTACGTGAGCGCGGCGTAGCAGTCGTCGAGGGGCCCGGGAAACGGGGTCTCGGGGGCGAGCCGGTACTCGACGCTCGCCACCGCGAATCCGAGTTCCCGGACGACATCCACGCAGTAGGGATCACTGGAAGCGGCTGTCCCGATTGCGAATCCGCCGCCATGGATCCATACCAACACGGGCAGCGGCCCGTCCGACTGCTCCGGCGTGAAAAATCGGACGACGACATCCGGAGCACCGTCGAGCCCGGGGGCGGTGAGCTCGCGTAGAGAAACTCCGTCCATCGACAGATCGGCGAGCATGGCATCGAGGAGTGAGGTGAACGTCGACCGCGCCGACGGAACGTCGCCGAAATCGATGCTCGGAAGCATCGTGACGGCTGCGGCGAGTTCGGGGTCGAGAGTGGGGAAGTTGGTCATGCACCAATCATCACCGCGGGTGTGGCCTGTGTCACTTGTCGCGTGGAGGAATTCGAGTCCACCCCGTCCGACGGGTGTCGGACCAAGCGAGACCGGTCAGTCGTCGAACTCGATACGAACCGAGATCGGGGTGGTCTGGAGCGCTCGGAAGCCGGCACCGATGATGCGTCCGAGTACCGGATTGTTCGAGAAGGATCGTGCTCGGAGGGCGACGTCGTCGTCGGGCGCGAACGTTGCTGTTCCGGTGCGCCACCGGCTGCCCACGCGAATGCGGATCCTCGGCTCGCCGGTGATGTTGGCTCCCCAGCCGGATCTGGTTCCGTGTTGGGAGATCAACCACGCACCGGAGTCGTCGAAGGACGCCGACACCGGCACGCGCCGGGCGAGCCCGGTTTTGCGGCCCACCGTCTCGATGTCGGTCACCAGCGAGGTGGTCACACCGATGGATGTCAATCCGTTGACGACGGGATTCGCGACGTATTTGCCGATCAAGCGCTCGCGTCGGAACTTCGCAGCACTGGCAGCGCTGGTGGGATTGCCCGTGCCGCGACGGTTACGGAACGCGTCCCAGCCGTTGCGCTGCACCATCGTGGCCGCAGTCTTCCACGCCGGACGGCTCGAATTCGGTTGCCGCCCAGCGCCGATGAGCTGCAACTGGTCGGTGTGCCACTGCAGATCGAGAGCGCCGTTGATCTGCTTGAACGCGCTGGACTTCGACGGGACGCGCAGAGCCACGCGCGGCGACTCGACCCGATCCAGCGTGCCGTCGACCAGAGAGTTCGCGACGGCCGGGTCGAGGGCCGTTGGACGGCCGAGACCCACCATGTCGCACTCGCCCGACTGGACCGCCGAACTCATCACCGAACGGGTGCGAAATCCTCCGGTCACGGCCAGTGGCACCGTTCCTGCGGCGTCGCGTACCGTCCGCGCGTATTCCAGGAAGTAGGCCTCGCGCGCTCGGGTGCTCGAGGTGCCCATCATTGCGGGGGATTCGTAACTACCACCGCTGATTTCGATCAGATCGATGGATTCGCGGACCAGATGCTCGACGGTGATCCGCGATTCTTCTTCGCTGAACCCGCCGCGCTGGAAGTCTGCCGAATTCAGTTTGATTCCCACGGCGAAGCTGGGGGACACCGTTGACCTGATGGCGCGGACCACTTCGAGAACGAACCGCATTCGCCCGTCGAGGTCGCCGCCCCAGGCATCGTCGCGTTCGTTGGACAATGGCGACAGGAACTGAGACACCAGGTAGCCGTGTGCGCCATGGATCTGGACGCCGTCGAAGCCGGCCGACTCGGCCACAGCTGCTGCCGTAGCGAATCGATCGATGATGTTGCGAATCTCGTTCTCGCTCAACGCTCGCGGTGCCGGAATGCCCGGGATGTTGGGGGCAATGGCGGACGGTGCGACGGGCTTGGTGCGGGTGACGATCGGATTGGCCTGTCGGCCCGGGTGATTGAGCTGCATCCAGATGGGTGCACCGCCGTCGGATGTCGCCTTTGCCCACCGAGCAAGTGCGTCGCGGTCGCGGTCGTCTTCGATGACGACGTTGCCCGGTTCTCCGAGATGGGATCGGTCGACCATGACGTTGCCGGTCACCACAAGGCCGTAGCCGCCCGCACCCCATTGGCGGTACAGCGTCTCGAGGCGGGAATCGGGTGCATGCTCGGCCGTCGCCAGTCCCTCGCTCAGAGCCGACTTCATCACGCGGTTCGGCAGGATCTGCCCGCAGGCGAGTGTGAGAGGGCTGCTCAGGTCGACGACCTCGGTGTCGGGGGACATGGCGTTGCTCCGATTCCAGTGAATAGCCGTTGCGGGCTATGCTCAGCAGCATAGACACTGCGACTCTAGGTGTAACTCCGCGTTACGTCAATAACGGTCGAGAAGGGTTCGAATGGCCAATCGGAGTAGCGCGCGGGCAGACATGCTGCGCAGCGCCGCGCAATTGTTCCGTCGGCGTGGAGTGGAAGCCACCTCGCTGGCCGACGTCATCGATCACGCGGGCGCGCCGCGTGGCTCGATCTATCACCATTTCCCTGGCGGGAAGCCTCAGCTGGTGGAGGAGGCAACGCGAACCGCGGGTGCCGCGATGAGTGCGATGATCTCGGCCGGCCTGGCTTCGGCCGGTCCGGCGGCAACCGTACGGGCGATCATCGACGGATTCCGCAGCGAGCTGCTGGCGACGGATTACGTTGCAGGGTGCCCGGTCGCGCCTGCTGCGCTCGAGGGGCTGCATGCGCCGGCCGCTGTCACGGCGGCAGGTGAGTCCTTCTCGTCCTGGGAGGACGTGATCGCGGCGTCCCTGTGGCAGCGTGGATTGGCCCGCGAGCGGTCCTACACGTTGGCGACTTTCTCGATCGCCGCCATCGAAGGCGCGCTGATCGTGGCCAAGGCGCAGCGATCCACTACCGCTCTGGACCGGACGGAAACCGAACTGTTGGGCCTGCTCGGGGCGGTGCTGGACGCGTCGAACCCTCCTCGTCCGTGAGCCGGGCGCAGTCGGCGCTGTTGCTATAACGCGCAGTTACAGTTACTTTTCCTTCGAGAGCTATGCCGATCGTCATAGCCGAAGGGATCCTCATGTCGTTGCCTACAACTTCCCGTCACCGAGCAGATGCCCCGCCGCGGAGTCGGCGATACCTGGCGCTGCTCGTCATCTGCGCAGCCGAGTTGCTCGTCGTACTCGACAACACCGTCGTCAACGTTGCGCTGCCCTCCATGGGGTTGCAGCTTCGTGCCGATATCAGCGGGCTTCAGTGGGTGGTCGACGCGTACACGCTGACGTTTGCCGGACTGTTGCTTGCGTTCGGTCACCTCGGTGATCGTTACGGCCGCAAAAAAGTAATGATTCTCGGGCTGGCCGGTATTGCGGTCATGTCCGTCGGCGGCGCTCTTGCCGCGGATCTGGGGCAGGTAGTCCTGGCTCGGGCGGCAATGGGTGTGTGTGCCGCAGCAGTGTTCCCGGCAACCCTCGCGCTGATCATCAATATCTTCACCGACGCCAAGGAGCGTGCGCTGGCCATCGCCGCCTGGACTGCGATGGCAGGTTTCGCGATCGCAATCGGCCCCACAGCAGGCGGCTTTCTGCTCGAGCACTTCTCGTGGCACTCGGTGTTCTGGATCAATGTTCCTGTGGCGCTGCTGGTTCTGATCGCGGCTGTGTGGTGTGTTCCGGAATCGCGGGCCGAGCACGTCGGGAAATACGACCCGCTGGGTATCGCACTGTCGTTGGCCGGTATCACAGTGCTGGTGTGGGCGATCATCGAAGCGCCGCACAATGGATGGTTGTCTGCGACGAGTGTCGTTGCCTACGTTGCCGGTGCGGTCGCCCTTGCGGGGTTCGTCTGGTGGGAGCTTCGGACGCCATCCCCGGTGCTGGACCTGAATCTGTTTCGGAACAGGCGGTTCTCGTTGCCGGCCTTGGCAATTGCCGTCGCCTATTTCAGTATGTTCGGCTTCCTGTTCATGATCACCCAGTACTTCCAAGGTGTGATGGAGCTGACGCCGCTGCAGTTCGGCATCCACTCTCTGCCCTTCGCGGTGTCCATCGCGATCGGCGCACCCATGGCCACGGTGATCGCACAGCGCATCGGAACTACGGCCGTGATCGTCTTCGGCTTGGTGGTGATGAGCGTCGGAATGTTCATCGCCGGCCAGGTCAAGGTCGAAACCCCTTATCTGGGGCCGGTCGTGGTGTCGATGGTCCTGATGGGCCTTGGTTTGGCAATCGTGCAAGGCCCGGCCACCGAATCGATCATGTCTTCGGTGTCGCTCGACGAAGCAGGTGCGGGCTCCGCGGTGAACGACACCACCCGGGAGGTCGGCGGAACCCTCGGAGTTGCCGTGCTCGGATCGATCGTCGCGTCGATCTACACCGCACAGGTGAGTCCGAGAATCGACGCCATACCTGACGCGATCATGGAGCCGTACCAAAAAGCGTTCGCGCGCGAAACGGTTGTCAGCGTCATCGAGATCGTGAAAGCGCCCACCAACCCGATCTTCGCGACGCAGAAGGCGGACCTGATCTACGCGATGAAGGCGGCCTCGTTGGAAGGCTTTCAGCTCGCATCGTTCGTCACCGTCGGAGCCGCCATGGCGTGCGCAATCGCTGTTGCGATGTTCCTGCCGTGGCGACGCCCCGAGGGTAGCGGTGTGCTTCTGGCGTGGCGTGACCACACAAACGCCGACGGGGTCAGTTGAACGGCGTGCCGCCGGTGACGGCGATGGTCTCGCCCGTGATGTAGCTCGACTCGTTCGATGCCAGGAACACATACGCCGGAGCCAGCTCCGCGGGGTGGCCGGGTCGTCCGAGAGGAACGGTTTCGCCGAACTTCTCGTACTTCTCGGTCGGCATCGTGGCCGGGATCAGTGGGGTCCAAATCGGTCCTGGTGCAACGGCATTGACTCGAATCCCACGTGCTGCCAGGTCGCCGGCGAGACCCTTGGTGAAGGCCACGATTCCCGCCTTGGTGGTGGCGTAATCCATCAGCTCCGGTGATGGATTCGATGCCTGAATCGAGGTGGTGTTGATGATGGTCGCGCCTGCGTCCATGGTTTCCGCAGCGCGTTTGGAGATCCAGAACAGAGCGTACAGATTGGTCTTGAGTACGCGATCGAACTGCTCGGTGGTGATGTCGGCGATGCCGCCCATCTGAGCCATCTGAAACGCGGCATTGTTGACGACGATATCGAGTCCGCCCAGAACTTCGGACGCGGTGTCCACCAGCTGGACACACTGATCTTCGTCGGTCAGGTCACACGCGATCGCCCTGCCTGCTCGGCCGGCACTCTCGATCAGGTCGACGGTGGCCTGCGCGTCAGGACCCTCGGATTCGAGATGAGCGATGACGACATCGGCCCCTTCGCGAGCAAACGCCAATGCGACGGCCCGCCCGATTCCCGAATCTCCGCCGGTGACCAGGGCCTTGCGACCGTGCAGACGGTCCGATCCCCGGTAGGAGTTTTCGCCGTGATCGGGCGCGGTCACCATGTCGCGCGTCAACCCGGGGTGGTCCAAGCGATTCTGCTCTGCCCGCTCCGGCATCGGGAACGCGGAAGTGGGGTCGGTCTTGCTGAACTGGTCGGACATTGTCGATCCTCGCCTCGGTGCATGAAGTGCTCCGGACGGCGATACGAGAGCCGCCCCGGAGTCGCTGTCCACCGAGGGTTTGCCGGATGCGGCCTTCTGCAAACCTGAGCCGTCAGTACCGGCGCGGATCCGTCACGATCGCCGCCGCACCCAAGGCTTCGAGAATCATGCGCGCCGGCCGCGTCGGTGCGAAGACTTCGAGCCGGCCGGCGCTGCGGGAAGCGGCGTCGATGATCACGCTGGCTGCCCCGGAGTAGATGAACGACACCGCCGACAAGTCCAGCAGCACAACGGTTTCTCTGTGCAGCGCATCCTGGATTGCGTGTTCCAGATCGGCGCAGGAGTTCAGCTCGAGATCGCCGGCTGCCCGGACGACAGTCAGTTCTGCCGAGTACGACTCGGTCGTGATCGAGTAGCCGGGACGGCTGCGCACGATGGGTGCGATTCGAGATTCGAGGTGGTCGGTGACAGTCACGGTGCGAACCTCTCAGTTCGGATGGCCTAGCGACCGGCATGCTCTGGGTGGAACCCGAGGGCTACAGGTTCCGTCGCATGCCGTGCGGCAATCTTGACAGCGCAACGTCACCGAATCGAGGCCTCTCCATCACGGAGCGGTAGCGAGTGAATAACGAGATGGTAACGGTGGATGTGACGCAGCTGAGCGATGCTCAAGGCAAGGTGTGACCTGCAGCGATGAAGAGCCGGTACCACTCCTGCCTGGTCAAACGCAGGTCCGAACCGGCGGCGGCCTCGACCACTCGATCGGGATTCGTGGTGCCCAGCACAACCTGGATGTTTGCGGGATGCCGGGTGATCCACGCTGTCGCGATCGCCGACGGGGTCGAGCCGTGCGACTCGGCAATCTCATCGAGTGCGGTGTTGAGTTCGGGATAATTCACTCGGTCGCCTACGAAGACGCCGGAGGCGCTGCCACTCTGAAAGGGCGACCACGCCTGCAGGGTGATGCCGCGCGCCCTCGCGTAGTCCAACAATCCGTTGTCGCGATCGATCGATTGATCCTCCGAGCTCATGTTGGCGGTCAGGCCGGCCGCGATCAAGGGGGAATGAACGATGCTCAGCTGCACTTGATCGAACACAATCGGTTGTTTCACAGCAGTTTTCAGTAACTCGATCTGTCCGGGTGTGTGATTGGAGACGCCGAAGGTCAAGACCTTGCCCGACGCGTGCAGCTCGTCGAACGCCGCCGCCACGTCCTCCGGTTCGACGAGGCTGTCCGGTCGATGCAGCAGCAACGTGTCCAGATGATCCACACCGAGTGCAGTGAGAGATTCTTCGACGGTGGTGACGATGTGATCCTTGGAGAAGTCGAACCAGCCTTCGCGAATGCCCACTTTGCTCTGAATGTAGACGCGCTCGCGCTGGGCCGGAGTCAGCTTCACCGCATCTCCGAATCGTTTCTCGCACGTGTGCGGGGTGCCGCCGTAGATGTCGGCGTGGTCGAACACGGTGACGCCCACGTCGAGGGCGGTGTCCACCAACCTTCTGATCTGGTTCTCGTCCAGATCGGTGATGCGCATGAACCCCAGCACGATGCTCGAGACGCTTGCGCCGGTCTGGGGGAGGGGAAAGGTGCGCACGGTGGATCTCCTGTTCGCCGGTCGAGCTGTCGGGTCGAGTCTGTCAAAGACGGTTGGGCCGCTACCTCCAGTGCTTTTGCGCAAGGTGTTGACAATATTGCGCAATACCTGCAACTGTTGTGCTCAGCATCACAAACGACATCCGAGGTGAACCATGGCACCCACCCTCACGCAGGTGGCGCAACAGGCAGGTGTGTCGTTGTCGACGGCGTCGCGCGCCTTCAGCAATCCGGACCGTATCGGTGCAGACACGCTGGCCCGGATCATCGCCGTCGCCGACGAGATCGGCTACGTCGCGGCCCCGGGCCGATCGTCGGACACCCGTGTTGCCGCGACCACGGTTGCCGTCGTCGTGCCCGATATCGGGCACACCGTCTTCGCGAGCTTCGTCAAGTCCGCGCAGGCTCAGGGCTGGCATCGTAGGCAGACGATCGTTCTGACCGATACCGACGGAAGCTCCGATCGAGAGCGTGAGGTGATCGGGGAGCTGCAGGGTCGGGTCGACGCGCTGATCGTCTGTGCGCCGCGTCTGCCCGCGGAGGACATCGTGCAACTTGCCGGCGATACCCCGCTGGTGCTGGTCAACCGATCCTCGGAAGAATGCGACTGCGTCGTGGCCGATTCGGAGGATGGAATTCGGCAGGCCGTGGATTACCTCGCAGCTCTCGGTCATTCGCATCTGGCGTACGTCCAGGGATCACCGCGGTCCTGGTCCAACGAGCGACGCGTTGACGCCGTCGAACAGTTCTGTGCGGCAAGAGGAATCGTGCTGGACGTTCTGGGTTGGCAGCAGGAAACCCTGGCGGGCGGTCACGCCGCCGCTGCCAGCGTCGTCGCCACTGGAGCCACTGCGGTCATGACTCACAACGACCCCATGGCCATCGGCGTCATGAACGGAGTCCGGTCGATGGGTCTGACGGTTCCCGGGGACCTCAGCGTCATCGGCATCGATGATTCGCCTCTCGCCGAGCTGGCGCATCCTGCGCTGACGAGCATCAACGTTCCGATGGGCCGTGCGGGCCTCGTCAGCTCCGATCTGGTGTTCCAACGCGCAGCCGAGCCCGATTCCCCGGCGCGCACCATTCATCTCCCCACCCAACTCGTGGTCCGGGGCTCGTCCGGCCCCGTCCACAACCGCACTCTCGTTCCAGGAAAGGACGATTCGAAGTGAAGGTCGTCATCGCAGATTCCAACCTTCTGCCCCATCGCCGACGATTCGAGGATCGGGTCGCCCCCGGAGTCGACCTGTCTTGGCACGACAGTTTCGACATCGATGCGATCGCTGCCGACATCGCCGATGCAACCGTGTACGTCGGCGGGAAGTTCCCGGCCGCCCTGGCCGAGGCATCGCCGGAGCTGCGGTTGGTGCATGTCGCCGGAGCCGGCACCGACGGCGTGGACTTCGACGCCCTGAGTACGCACACCCTGGTGGCCAACACCTTTCACCACGAGCGTTCGATTGCCGAGTACGTTGCCGCAACGGCAGTATTGCTCCGACGCGGATTCCTCGAGCAGGACCGGCAACTGCGAGAAGACCGGTGGTCGTCTCCGGTCTACGACCGGACACTTCGGCAGTCCAGTTCGTTGGGTTCGGCTACCGTCGGATTCGTGGGCTTCGGTCACATCGGCGCTCGATCGTGGGCCTTGCTGCGGGCGTTCGGGTGCACTGGCATCGCCGTCACCGGCAGTGGATCTGTGAATGCGGCCGAGAACGGATTGGCCTGGGCTGCATCGACGGACCGCCTCTCCGATCTCATGGCCGAAGCAGACGTCGTCGTGGTGTCCGCGCCACTGAACGAGCGCACCACCGGCATGATCGGTGCCGCGGAACTCGCTTCCCTCGGACCCGACGGGGTACTGATCAACGTCGGACGTGGCCCACTGGTGCAACAGGACGCGTTGTTCGAGGCGCTGTCCACCGGATCGCTCGGCAGTGCCGCCATCGATGTCTGGTACGACTACCCGTCGCCCGATGGCATCGGTGCGCCCTCGCCGCGTCCGTTTCACACCCTGCCCAACGTCCTCATGACACCCCATTCCTCGGGCATCACCGGTGAAACCTTTCAGGGCAGGGTCGACGACATCACTGCCAACATCGGTCGACTCGCAAAGAGCGAACCCCTGACCAATGTGGTTGCGGGAGATAACTTCACCGCAGAGGTGCCGATCTCATGACCGATCGGATCATCGCCGCGGACGTGATCGTCTGCAGCCCCGCTCGCAACTACGTCACCCTCAAAGTGACCACCGCTGACGGCGTCGTCGGTTACGGCGATGCGACTTTGAACGGCCGGGAACTTGCCGTGGCGTCGTACCTACGGGATCACGTCGCTCCCTTGCTCATCGGCCGAGATCCAGCGCGCATCGAGGACACCTGGCAGTACCTCTACCGCGGTGTCTACTGGCGTCGAGGCCCGGTGACGATGGCCGCGATCGGTGCAGTCGATCTCGCGCTGTGGGACATCAAGGGAAAGACGCTGGGCCAACCCGTGTACCAGCTACTCGGCGGAGCCGTCCGAGACCGCATTCTCTCGTACACCCATGCCACCGGCTGGGACACCTCGGAACTGATCGATTCGGTCGATCGGCGTCGGGCTCAGGGCTTTCGTGCGGTGCGCGCCCAGTCCGGGGTGCCGGGACTGGATTCCGTGTACGGCGTGCACCGGGGAGCGCAGGGCTACGAACCCGCAGGGCGCGGAGCATTTCCGGTGGAGGAGGTGTGGGATACCGACGCCTACCTCAATCACGTCCCCGGAGTGCTGACAGCTGTGCGCGACCACGTGGGATCCGAACTGAAGTTGTTGCACGACGCGCACCACCGACTGACACCGCAACAGGCTGCGCGACTGGGTAAGTCGCTCGAAGACGTCGACCTGTACTGGCTCGAGGACGTCACCACCGCTGAGGACCAGAGCGCCCTGCGGCTGGTGCGTCATCACACCACCACCCCGCTCGCCATCGGTGAAGTGTTCAACACCATCTGGGACTGCCAGCAGTTGATCTCCGAGAAGCTGATCGACTTCATCCGCGTCGCCATCGCGCATGCCGGCGGCATCAGCCATGTGCGCAAGATCTTTTCGCTCGCCGAGGTGCATCAGGTGCGCTGCGGGCCCCACGGACCGTCCGACGTCTCGCCGATCACCCTCGCCGCGAGCGTGCACCTCGGAATGGCGACCCCGAACTTCGGCATTCAAGAATTCATGGGCTACGACCCGCTGGTCGACGAAGTCTTCCCGCACGCATGGTCGTTCGCCGACGGCTACCTCACCCCGGGTGATGCGCCCGGTCTCGGCGTCGACATGGACGAGTCGTTGGCGGCGAGATACCCGTACGAGCCCGCATATCTACCGGTTGCGCGTCGCCTCGACGGCTCCATGACGGATTGGTGACGAGATGATCGAACCGAGACTGTCCCGTTCGGCGCTCGCCGGTTCGGGACTCGTTCCCGTACGGCCGCACGGAACCGGAATCGTGCACCTGGGACTGGGCAACTTCCACCGCGCGCATCAAGCCGTGTACACGGCCGCGGCACTGGAGCGCGATGGTGGATCCTGGGGAATCCTGGGAGTCGCCAACAGATCTCGTACGGTCACCGATGCCATGCTCGCCCAGGACCTGCTGTACGGCGTCGTAGAGATTTCGCCGTCCGGCGCGCGAGTCGGTGTGCCCGGGGCGCACACCGGAGTCATGGTGGCGGCCCACGACCCCGCCGCCGTCGTGGCTGCCATCGCGGACCAGAACGTTCGGATCGTCACGATCACCGTCACGGAGCTCGGCTACACTTTCTCGTCCAAGACGGGCGCCCTCGATCTGGAATCAACTGCAGTGCAACAGGATCTATCACGGTCAGAGGTGCCGACCACCACGATCGGACAGCTGGCGCGGTCCCTGGCGGTACGGGCTCGAACTCACGGTGCTCCGATCACAGTGGCCAGCTGCGACAACCTGCTGGGAAACGGTGATCGCACCGCCGCTCTCGTACGCCAATTCCTCACCCGGTGCGGTGCGGACGATGTGATCGACTGGCTGGCAACGGCGGTGACGTTCCCCAATTCCATGGTCGATCGCATCGTCCCGTCCAGCAGATCGTCGTACGACGCCGAGTCCACCGCCGGATTGGGCGCTGTGGACACCATTGCCGTACCGGCGGAGCCGTTCACGATGTGGGTGATGGAGGACAAATTCGCCGCGGGGCGTCCCCAGTGGGAAGCCGGCGGTGCCGTGTTCGCCGAAGACGTCGAGCCGTACGAACTGATGAAAGTTCGGCTGCTCAACGGAACCCACTCTCTCATCGCATATCTCGGCGCACTCGACGGCTGCGCGACAATTCCGGACTCGATCGGTCGCCCTTTCGTCGAGGCTGCGGCCCGAGCAGTGCTGGTCGACGAGTATCTCCCGACCGTGCCCGTGCCGGACGGGGTGGACATCGACGACTACATCGCCCAGCTGTTCGTGCGGTGGTCCAACTCGGCTCTGGGTCACAAGACCGCGCAGGTCGGTTCCGACGGCTCGGCGAAGCTCGCGCAGAGAATTCCGACCCCAGTGCTCTACCATTTGCGCAACGGTGTTGTACCGCAATATCTCTCATTGACCTTGGCTGCGTACCTCTGCTGCATGTGCCCGCCAGACGGTTTCGACCCAGGCCGGCACGCCCGTGCGATGGCCGACCCCGCACGTGCGCGTTTGGCAGGACTTGCCGCCTCGGCAGCGTCCAGTGAGGATTTCGTCCGTTCGGTTCTCGAGCGCGGCGACATTCTCCCCATCGAGTTGACGCAGTTTCCCGAATTCATCACACGCACTGCGGAATTGGTGGATACTGTTGTTCGTCACGGTCCGATGGCCGCAGTGGTCGAAGCAGCGAGCTCATCGCTCCGCCCCGTCGTCACGGCATCCCGGACCACACTCGACTGAACCATTCTCCTTCCTTCCTTCCTTCGGCCGCGGCCGAAACTTCACCCGAGGACCATCATGGACACAACCACAGAACCGTCGGACTCTCGCCGAATCGCTCCGGCCAAGCACGATCCGTCTGCCGTACGTCGTGCAGCGTGGGCCGGTCTCATCGGCACCACACTCGAGCAGTACGACTTCGTCATCTACGGCACGGCGTCGGCGCTGATCTTCAACAAACTGTTCTTCCCCAACATCTCTCCGGCCGCGGGCATCATCGCGAGCTTCAGCGCGTATGCCGTCGGCTTCCTTGCTCGCCCCCTGGGCGGACTGTTCTTCTCCCGTTACGGCGACCGACTCGGCCGCAAGTGGGTTCTGGTCGCAACACTGATGCTGATGGGTGGCGCGACGATGGCCATCGGACTGCTGCCCACCTTCGAGCAGGTGGGGCTGCTGGCCCCGGTGTTGCTGGTGCTGTGCCGGTTCTTCCAAGGCTTCGGTGCCGGTGCGGAACAGTCGGGTGGCGCAACCCTTCTCACCGAGACTGCCGAGATAGGTAAACGCGGGAGACTCGCGGCCCTCGTCATGACCGGTGCGGCTCTCGGCACTGCGCTCGGAGCCATCGCGTGGATTCTGGCCCAATTGCTTCCCGACGATCAGTTGATGTCCTGGGGTTGGCGGATGGTCTTCCTCAGCAGCATTCTGGTCACCATTGCCGCGTTCATCATCAGACGCAAGCTCAACGAGTCCCCGGTCTTCCAAGAACTCAAGGCAGCTCAGGAGCGCCCCAAGGCACCGGTGAAGGAAGTGTTCACCAACGGCAAGCGCCCGCTGTTCATCGTCATGTTCATGACCGTCGGCATCAGTGCACAGTCCTACACCTATCAGGTGTTCATGGCCTCGTACATGAAGAACGACATCGGCGTCGATGCCACGTTCATCCCGAAGGTATTGCTCATCGGCGCGATCTGCGGCGGCATCGCGGCGTGGGGCTTCGGCTGGCTCTCGGACAAGGTGGGTCGCAAGCCGGTGTACATCGGCATCGTCAGCCTGCTCGTGGTCCTGCCCTTCCCGACCTTCATGGCATTGAACACCGGCTCGCACGTGTTGATCACAGTGGTGATGATCATCGGATTCATCCTGGCGTGCCAGGGTGCCGTCGGAGTCACCATGAGTTACTTCCCGGAGATGTTCGGAGCCCGATACCGTTACGCCGGAGTGACTTTGGGCCGTGAATTCGCATCGGTGTTCGGAGGCGGCATCGCCCCCCTGCTGTGCGCCGCTCTGATCACCGCGTTTTCCGGATCCTGGGTTCCCGTCGCCGTCTACATGATGATCATGGCGATCTCGGTGCTCGTGGCCGCGTCGTTCGCTCCGGAAACCCGAGACAGGGACCTGACCGATCCGGCCAATGCAACCGATCCCGTACTCGGCAAGGTCTGAACCACGATGACCGAAGCAATGCAGGTTCCGGAGAAGACCGTTGCCCTGATCGCTCACGCCGCCGACGATCTTCGTCTCGACACCGTGGTCGTGACACCCGCGGCACCGAACGAGGCCATCATTGCCGTCGCTTACGGCGGGATCTGCGGCTCGGATCTCCACTACTGGCAGCACGGCGCGGCAGGACAATCGGTGTTGAAAGCGCCGATGAGGTTGGGCCACGAGGCATCGGGAACGGTGGTTCGCCGGGCCGAGGACGGCAGCGGCCCCGTCGAGGGCACCACGGTGACGGTCCACCCGGCAACACCGGGCGGAACGGGCGCGAAGTATCCGGCGGATCGTCCGAACCTCTCGCCCGGGTGCCGGTACATGGGCAGCGCCGCGCAGGTACCGCACAACGACGGACTCTTCATCGGGCATGTCGCCGTCCCGACACGGATGCTCAGAGCATTGCCCAAGGGACTCGATCTGAGGATCGCAGCGTTGGCCGAGCCTGCGAGCGTCGCTTGGCACGCCGTCGAGCGCGCCGCCGACGTCTCGGGCAAGACCGTCCTCGTCGTGGGCACCGGCCCGATCGGTGCCCTCATCGTGGCGGTCGCCGCGCGGGCGGGCGCGGCACACATAGTGGCGGCCGACCTGGAGGACTACTCGCTCGAGGTGGCACGTGCGCTCGGTGCGCATCGAACGATCGATGCTCGCGACACCGCCTCGATCGCCTCGGTGGAGGCGGACGTCACGTTCGAGTGCTCGGGCAACCACCGCGGGCTGGCTTCGGCGATCGACGGCACCATGCGCGGCGGGCGAGTGGTGATGGTGGGGCTACCTCCGGCGGGGGATCAGCCGGTGCCGGTGTCGCTGGCGATCACCCGCGAGATAGACCTGGTCGGTTCGTTCCGTTTCAACGACGAGATGGACGATGTCATCGAGGCTTTGGCGGACGGCTCTCTCGACGTCGAAGCCGTCATCACTGCGGAGTATCCCGTGGCGGAGTCGCTCGACGCCTTTGCGCTGGCTGCGGACGCGTCTCGATCGAGCAAGGTCCTACTGACCTTCTGATCGAGTGTCCGGTCGTTACTCGAACTCCAGGCGCATGGATTGCGTCGTGGCCTGGAGTATCAACACGAAGCCGGTCAGCGTCACCACGATCGGTGCCCAGAGAACAACCGCGACGAATATGTCCACGTCCCGCTCCAGCACGATGAACACCGCGACGATGGATGTACCGACCAAGCACAATGCGATGTGCGCGGCCAAACGCCACTTGTCGAAGAAGAAGCCGGCCAGCATTCCCATGGGGATGAGGAACGTGCATTTCCCGAGCGTGACCTCGGGCGCGAAGTTCGCGGTGATGGTGGCTCCGAAGATCGCGAGGTCGGCAATGACGACGAAAGCGAACGCCTGCCCGAGCGTTGGCCATGGACCGAACCACCAGAACGCGCCCATGATGTACGCCGCGATCATGGACGTCCATTGCACGATCGACGGGAGCGGTGTGGTTGCGCCGTAGCCGAACGTGAGCTCGAGGGTGACCACGAGGGCCATGGACAGAGCGGCCGCCGAGACGATGCGTCTGACCACCGTGGTGATGGCGAGAGACGTCATCACCCCGACGCCCCACTGATAATGCTCGTTCGATCTGGTCGCAGCGCGAGTCATTTCGGCCCCTATCGTTCCAATCGGCAACCGATTGAAACACAGCCTCGATTGCCGAGGATCGACTTTGGCCGAGTCCTCACTCGTATCCTGTCCGTTCGCCTTTCCTGTCAGCTGGTCAGGCGTGCCAACAGTTCGGGGAGCGTCTCACCGATGTCGTGGCGGCTCGCGACGCGGTATCTTGCGGCGCTGCCGAGAGCGCGACGTCGATCCGAATCGCCGATGACGGTCGAGATTGCACCGGCGAGGGCCGCAGCGTCACCGGGTGCGACGAGAATTCCGGCACCGTCGGCGAGGAACTCGTGGGTGCCACCGTGGTCGGTTCCGATCACCGGCAGTCCGTACGACATTGCTTCGAGCACCGACAACGGACCGGCCTCCGGTGACGTACTTGCCGAGACGACCACATCCCATCTGCGCAGTGCCGATGGGGCATCGGTGTGTCCGAGGAACTCGACACGGCCCGCGAGGTCGGGTCGAGACGCTCGCTCGTGGAGTTCCGCGACGTACTCGCGGTCACCGGGGAAGCTGCCCCCTGCCAGTTCGACACGAACATCGGGGAGGGTGGCCACGGCGTCGAGCAGTATCCGATGGCCCTTCCACGGCGTGAGGAGGGCGAGTATGCCGACAACCGGCGGGGAATGCAGCTCGCCGCCGAAACGCGGTACCGGCCACGTGACTCCGTTGTGCGAGACCACGACCGGAAGGCCGGCCGCACGGAGAGGTACCGCAGTGGCTTCCGATACGGAAACCGCCACCCGAATTGCGGAGCGGGCGTAGCGAACTACCAGACGTTGCTTGAGGGACGTCATGGTGTCGTGGACCAGCCATGAGGCACCGCGGGGCGGGCGGGACAATGCGGCGACGGGGAGGGCGAAGAGCGAGTTGACGACTGTGGCCGTACCCGGCGCGCGGGCAATCGTGCGCACCGAACGTGATGCGGTGAACCACCTCGCGAACATCCGCATCGCCGCGATCCCTCTGGCCGCACCTCGTTCGCCACCGAGACCGAGTTCGCCGATGGGGATGTGTCGCGTCGTCCTGGGGACGCGATCGGCCAGTGGGCCGTTCGGACACGCGATCACAGTGTCGTGGCCGCGGCGCTCGGCCTCGTCGATCAAGTCCAGCAGGACCTTCTCGGCACCGGAGACCTGCCCGGTGTGGGCCAGGAACAGCACTGTCGATTCTTCGGTCATCTGTGGGCCCGTCTGTGCAGCGAAGGTCGTTCCGGCAGATCAATACACATCGCGGAGCAGCGCCACTGGGTCGTCACACAGTCTCCGCAGCGCTGCATCCATGACCGACACGTCGACCATCTTGCTGCAGAACGAGGCCGTGTAGGTACGCCCACCGGCAATTTCGGCGATGAGCATCGTGCAGCCGTCCGGGCCGTCCGGTTCGAGTGATGCGGCCATCTGCGGGGGCCTGCCGTCATCGGTCCAGTCGAGGTGATCGAACACTCGCACTCGGCCGAGGTCACTGACGGCCAACCGCAACGTCTCTGGAACCTCGACGACCGAATTCTCGTCGGGCGACTGCGCCGAAGGTCGAATACGCGAGGCCACATCGCGGAGATGCGACATGCCCAGTACTGCGATGGGCCAGCCGGATTCGATCACTTCACGCATTGCCGCGGCGATGGCGACGGGCGTCGTGCTCGCGGGGAGGTGAAGTGGAATGCCGACGGCAAAGTTCCCGTGCGAACTCTGCTGCGCCGGATCGAGATAGCGCCTGCTGTTGAACAACACCATGATGTGATCGTCGACGTCGACGGCTTCTGCTCGAAGTGCAGCGCTCCACAGGGCGATCGAGATCGCCGCAGGGGTCGCTCCAGGCAGGTTCTCGGCCGTCCAGCGCTTGAGTTCGTCGACTACGGCTGTGCTCATGTACCCGGCTCGGCTGACTTTTCCGGCTTCCCAGTTCTCGATCCGGCGCCGGGGACCGGACCCGCCGTTCGTCTCCGACCGATGGCGAGCGCGCAGTGCCCAGAAGTCCGCCAGCGTTCTCGGATTTCGAGAGTAGTGACGCCACAGCGCTTTCCATGTTGTGCTCGGCGGCAAGCCTGCGGCCAGCCCCGGAACCAATGACCCGTCGGCATCGTCGCAAAATGCCGCCAACATCAGGACGCCGATCTGGCCGTCCCCGATTCCGTGCGAATAGTCGACAGCGAGATGGTCGTCGAACACGACCACTTCGAGTGGACCGCGGGTACCTCTTCGAGATCGAATGTCGGTCAGCATCTGCCCCAGGTCTTCGGTGGGGCTGCTGCTCGAGATCACATTGTCGCCGGCGATGTCGCTGCGGTACCGCCACCGTCGGGCATCCGACCGTGGTTCGAGCGCGATGTGCGGTGCCGCGTCGACGTGTTCGGCGGCGGTGAGCGTTCGACGCGTGCGCTCTATGTCGAGTCCGCGAACGGGGCCGACCGCGGTGACTATTCGGGTATCGGCGAACACACGGTCCAGCGCGGTCGAGCGGTAACTACGTTCAGCGGACGGCATCGACGACCTCCTGCATACGACTCCGGAAGTTGGCCCGCGAGAAGCCCTCGGCCCATGCGCGAATCTCACTGCGGTCGAAGTCATCGGGAGTGAACGACCGCATGGCCTCGGCGAACCCGGCGACGACTGCCTCGTCGGTGCCCGGCTGCACATGCAGGCCGGTCTTGCCTGGAATCACGGAGTCCATGGCACCGCCGTCACCCAACGCGATGACCGGGGTTCCGGTTGCCATGGACTCGACGGGGACGATGCCGAAGTCTTCTACTCCGGGCATCAGAAGGGCACGCGTCGTTCGGTGAAGTTCGAGAAGCTTCTCGTGAGAAACCCGTCCCAGGAAGGTCGTTTTCGGTCCGGCCAGCTCCCGGCAGGCGTCCATCGCACGGCCGTCTCCCGCCACCACCAGGGGAACGTCGGCCTCGGCGGCAGCACGCACCGCGATGTCGGGACGCTTGTAGGGGACCAGTCGGCCGGCGAGCAGAAAGAAGTTCTCACGCTCGATCGACGGGTCAGGAGTGAAGCCCTGGGTGTCCACCGGCGGATGGACCACCACGGCGTCGTCGCGGCCCCACCAGTCTTCGATCCGACGAGCGACCGCAGTCGAGTTGGCTACCACGGTCGTCAGTTTCGGTGCGGCAGCGATCTCGCATCGACGGGCCACGGCCGACAGCGCCGTCAAGATCGCAGCTCCGGCTCTGCCGCCGCCTTCGCCTGCGCGCAGTTCGGGGTCCCAGGCCCACCGTGCGGGGCTGTGTACGTAGGCGACCACCGGGGAGTCGGTGGCGAACACGGCCTGAGTTGCGAAGGCGTGATGGCTCACCACCACTGCATCGAAACCGCGGAGCGGCATGCGGCGAAAGGCCAACGGCATCAACGGAAGAACAGGTGCGTACGACCGTTGGCCCAAAGCGCTGTACACGCGATCGAGGCCGGACGTGTGCGGCTCGCGGCTGATTCCCGACGGAACCCCGGACGGCCGGGAGATGGGTGCGAACACCTCGGCCGCGGGCCAGTGCAGGGCAAGTTGTTCGATGACGTGCTCGGATCCGGCGATTTCGGTGAATCGTTCGTGAACGACGGCAATTCTGTCAGCTGGCATTGCGTTGGCCTTCCGGCGCGATCGTCTGCGCGGTCTGTTCCGCTCGTCGGGTCGAGGTCTTGTTCTGCAATACCAGGTGTACGGGAATGTCGAAGTCGCCCAGTCGTCGTAGCGCCGCAGTTGCTGCCTTCTTGTCTCGTCCACCTTTCGACACCAGCACCACGACGGTCTCGACATCACCCACGTCGGTGTCTTGCCACCACTGTTCCGACAGGCCGAATTCCGCTGTGGCTTCGTGATGTCCGGTTGTCGGCCCCCGACCCCGCGTCGACTCGAAGACCGCGCCGTCCCCGACCAACAGGAGAATCACGCTGTCACCCTTGGGAGCAGCGTGTCGCGCACTTCTGGACGCAGGCCGGTCGCCGCGCTCGAGGGCCGCAATCCGTGAAGCGACGACGGGAGGCACGGTGTTGCCGGCTGCCTGGTCGAAGTGTGCACCGTACTTGCGGGACACGCGACGCGCCCAGGAGCGAGAGGGCTTGCGGCCGAATCGTCCTCGAAGTAACACGATCAGTTCGGCCGCGACGATGAGGGCTGCGAGAGCTGCGACGAGTGCCTCCGAGACGGGTTTCGGTGAGACCGGAGTGGTGCTCTGCTCGGGGTTCGACAACAGAACCAGTCGATCTCCACTCGCAGCGGCCTCTAGTTCGCTTTGGCGGGTCCGTAATTCGGCCAGTTCGGACAGCGCTGCAGCCCGATTGGGATCGTCGGCGGGAAGAGCGTTCACCTGCGCCTGTTTCGCGTCGATGGCGGACTGTCCCTCGTCTGTTCGTTCCTGCGAGTCGCGGATCGCATTGTCCGAGGCGGTACTTGCCATCGTCGACACCATCGCCTCGGCAAGATCAGCGGCGAGTTCGGGGGATCGGGTCGTCACGGTCACGGTCAGCAGCGCGGGCGAGGTACCGGGAGAGAGCTCTACGCTCGAGGCCAGTTCCGCCGCGTCCATACCGGCGTCCACCTGTGAGAGGACCTGATCGAGCACGCCGCGATCGGTTGCCAATTCGATGAACGGTGCACGCATCTGCTCGATGAACGCGTCACCGGGAACGAGGGCCTGGACCGGTTCGATCTCGGCGACGATCGACGCGGCGTACTGCTTGTCGGTGAGCTCGCTCCTGAGGTAGAACACGCCCGCACCGACCAGCGCCGCAATGATCACGGCGGGCAGCAGTGCCCGGCCGAGCTCACGCATGTGTCCCGCGAGGTCGATCGGTGGGGGCACGTCGCCCCGGTGTACGGCATCGTGGACGGACATCAACCGCGTACCCTTCCGTCGTCGATGCGAGCGGATGTACCGCTTCGGTGATTCGTGGAGCCGATGGGCTCGATGATAGCCGGGCACCGGCGCTGTTCGCGTAGCCGTGCCGTTCGTGAATGGAGCTGCATATCAACAACATTGGAATAACATGCGCAGCGGTCCGAAAAAATCGTGAAACCGAACTTCGACTCCGCAGCGCGCGGACCGAATCGGGTGATGTGTCCGATGTACCTGCCGGCCTCACTGGGAGCGTGCACGGTGTCGTCCTTTCTCGGCTGATCCCGGCAACGGTGACTCGACGAGTCCTATGGCGACGAACGCGTACAGCGAGATCGCGACCAGTAGGGCTGCCGCAACGGAAACGAGCAGCCACAGACCGGGGTAGTGCTGTACCAGGAACCAGCCCCCGACCGTCGTGGCGACGGTGATCACGACGACGATCGAAATGGACTGCAACGGAAACAGTCTGGGGACGGGCATGCTTCGAGCAATCACGATCCACAGCAGGACGAGGGTGGTTCCGATCGTCGCGACCGTGGACACAGCAGCTCCGTCGTACGACATCCGCGGGATCAATACGAGGTTCAACCCGATGTTCAGGGCCAGACCGACCAACGCAACCACGGGGTAGTGACGTTGCATTCCGGCCGATGCGAGCAGAAATATGCCCAGCATCACCAACGACATCAGCGCTGCGCCGATCACGAGCAGACGGGCAGCGTGAGCACCGTCGACGAATCTGTCGCCGTACAGCAGACCGATCAACGGCTCGGCCGACGGTACGAACGCCGCGACAGCCATCGCGCCGAACAGCGCGAACAGCAGTGCGGCCGAACGTGAGCGAGCTCGGAATGCTGTGGTGTCGTGGGGCCACGACGCGACGAGCAAAGTGCTGATCGGTGCCACCGCCGCCAACACGAAGGTGTCGATCATGTCGGAGAATTTGTAGCCGATGGAATACAGTCCCACGGCCTCGAAGGTGTCGAGGAGGCTGAGCATCAGCATGTCGATCTTGAGCATGGCGATGGTGAGGGCGAAGCCGATCGCCAGCGGCACGGCCTCTCTCAGATACGGCCCCCAGCGGCGCACTTCGATGTGTCTCGACGGTCGTAGCCCCATGGAGCGGTTGCCTATACCGAAACCCTTCGTGACCAGCTTGAACACTTCGTTGACCACTGCTGGAAGAACGAAGATGAGCAGGGTGGGGGCCAGCACTGCCGCCAGCACGGTCAAGGCCAATTGGATTGCCTGGCCGGCACTTTCGGCCACGGCCACCAGAACCAGGCGGTGACGGCTCTGGAAGAGGACGCTCAAGGCGTGGCCCGGTGTGGCGAACACGACGACCAATCCGCCGAGCGCTGTCGCGAGCACCACCTCCGCCGGATACTGCAGTAGGAGAACGTACGCGACGGCCAGCACGTACCCCGCCAACCCGAGGACGGTACGCAGAGCCAGGAACGACGACGCCGTTCGACCGATCTCTTCGGGATCGTCGTCCATCAGTTTCGCCAGCACGACGCGTCCGACTCCCAGATCGGTGACGACGGACATCAAGCCGAGCAGTGCGAAGACGAAGCTGAACTGACCCCAGTCGTCCGGTCCGAGGGATCGCGCGATGACGACACTGCCTGCCCATCCCAGGGCTGCGATGATCACTCGGCTGATCAGGACGGCAATCGTGGCCTTGGCCGCAGCTTTCGGATCCGCGGCGACTGCGCGGTAGTCGGGGGGCTGCTCGGTGCCGTCGAGCGCGAGGTCCTCGGCCATCAGACCGCGCCTGCGGCTCGATACGCGTCGGCAGTGAGTTCCGCCGTTCGACGCCAGCTGATCCGGCGTGAAGCTTCGGCCGCAGCACCGACGAGGGCTGCGCGGGCGTCCGTGTCGAATGCGATGGGCCGCATTGCCCGTACCCAGTCGTCCACGTTTTCCGACTTCACCAGAACGGCACCGTCACCCACGACATCGGGTAGGGCTCCGACTGCGCTGGCGACCACGGCACCGCCGCACGCCATCGCCTCGACCGGCGGGAGTCCGTAACCCTCGTACCGAGAGGCGTAGGCGGTCACGGTCGCAGCAGCGTAGAGCGCCGGGAGGTCGGTGACGTCGACATAGCCGAGACCATGCGAATTGTGCGGGGCGCTCGGACCGGTGGAACCGGCACCGGCCAACACGCACGGTAGTCCGATCTCCTCCGCCGCATCGGCCACGAGTCGAACGTTCTTGCGTGGCTCCACTGTTCCGACCTGCAGGACGAATCGATGCGGCAGAGCGAACTTCTTGCGGACGGCGTCCACCTCGGCGTCGGTGGGAACGGCCGCCCACGCGGCCGGTGCAAGTCCGACGACAGTGGCATCGCGGCCGCTGACTGCTTCGATCCGATCGGCGGTGAATCGCGATACCGCTATCAACAGATCTGCACGACGCAGCGCATGGCGAACCAGCCGCTGTTCACCCGCCGCCCGAAAACGGCTCGATGCCGACGGCATGTCGATGACGGAAAGATCGTGCACCGTTGCGACGGTGAAGGCTTTCGTGAGCAGTGGGAGATCGACGTCCAGCCCGTGAACCACATCGCACGCTCCGAGAGGGAGTGCTCCGAGTACCGCCCGAGCCGCACCGCTCGAGACGGGCCGCTCGATCGGCCGAACCGAGGGTGGGAGCTCGCTCACCGCGTCGCGCTGCACCGATGCGGCGAGATCGGCGTTCGGCAGGCAGTGCGGTAGCTCGTTCAGTAGTTCGCGTATGTAGGTCTGTACGCCGCTTCCGCCCGGTCGGAGGGCGAGCGCCCCGAAGACGATTCGTGTTGCGCTGCTGCGCATCCCACCACTCCTAACAAGAGCCAGAAATAGACATCGATCGGAAAGATCTCGAAGTACGTCGAGACGAGACTGGCGAACATGGCTGCGACGATCGAGGCACCGACTCCCAGCGCCAGTGCGCCGTCCCCGCCGGGCAGTGTCCGCGACAGGCGCGTGCACCACAGCAGCGACGTGACGAGCAAGGCGACCACGACCCACATACCGATGGGGCCTAGCTCGAGCAGCGCCTTCACGTAGTAGTTGTCCGGCTGATAGTTGGTCGACAGACCGGATTGCGTGAACGCCGTGCCCTCGGCAGTGGAAATACGGTCTGCCGCAGAACCACTCGATCCCAGTCCTGTTCCGAACGGATGAACGAGAATGCTCGCGATGATGTTGGCCCAGCCGTCTCCACGCTGGCCGAGGCTGCTCGACGAGAAGAAGACCGACGTTATCTTGGGTACGAAGGGAACCGTGACCGCCACGGCCAGTGCCGCCAGGGCAAGAGGCGCAGCGAGGTAGCGGAAACGCACAGCGATCAAGTAGATGGCCCCGACCGCGAGCCCGAGAATTGCTCCTCGCACGATCGAACTGGACATGGCGACCACCATCATCGGAGTCGCCCAGAGAAACAGCATGTTTCGGCGTCGGTGCGGATCGGCCAACGCAACGGCTCCGCCCACGAGCAAGGCCAGCATCACGTACAGCCCGAACGGGAACGGCAGGTTGAACGTGCTGAACGTTCGGAGCAGGCCGCCCGAGGTCCGCACTTGCGTGCCGTACTCGTACCCGAGCGACACCAGCGCAGCCGGTCCGGCCACAAGTTGTGCGATGCCCACCGCCGAGGTGAACACACCCATACCCATCAGGATGGAGACGAGGTGATCGCGATCCTTCGCGTCGAACGGTGCGAACCACATCACGACAACCAGCAGAACGTAGAAGAACGTCACCTTGATACCGAATATGCCGACGATGCCGAATGTGGCGAACGCGGAGATGCTGCCGAGTACGACGAACAGGGCCGCCGCCGGCCACCACGGCATGAACACTCGAGGGGTCGAGCCACGGACGTGTCGCGGTCGGCGCAACCACGCACACAGAACCGTGAAGGCGACAAGACCTTCCTTCCAACCGGACACCACGCCGGGCAGGGGAACGAGAACCAGAAGGCCGTGCAGTGGAACGAATGCGGCGAGCAACAGTATTCCGCGCTGGGGTCGCCGGTAGATCGTCACAGCCACTGCACAACCGAGCGCAACGACCACCACCGCGCCGAAACCCATGGCGACGTACGTGATCACGGGGTGACCCGAACGTAGCCGTATTCGGCGTAGACCACGATCAGTCCTCGGCGCGTTTCAGAACGGCCAGCACTGTGAGGAACAGGATCTTGATATCGAGCCAGACGGACCAGTTCTCGATGTAGTAGTTGTCCCACTCCGCGCGGTCCGCAATGGAGGTCTGGCCGCGAAGGCCGTGAACCTGAGCCCATCCCGTCACACCGGCCTTGACTCGGTGGCGTTCGCCGTATCGACGGATCTGCATCTCGAACAGGTCCACGTACTCGGGTCGCTCCGGCCGAGGGCCGACCAGACTCATGTCACCGCGAATGACATTGATCAGCTGGGGAAGTTCGTCCAACGAGGTCTGTCGCATGATCTTTCCGATACGGGTGCGCCGATCGACTCCCTCGACGCCACCGGGCGCGTCCCCGGCCTTTCGCTCGAACGCGGCGTCCGATGCGCGCGGGGGCCGCATGGAGCGAAACTTCAGGCAATCGAAGGGCAATCCGTCCCGCCCGATCCGCTCCTGCGCGAAGAAGATCGGGCCGGGGGAGCTCAGGCGTACGAGCAGCATCAGCGTCAGGAAGACGGGGGAGAGCAGCAGGAGACCGAATGCCGTCAGGACTCGATCGAGAACACCTTTGAGGGCGAACTGCCACCCCTTGGGGTTCACGTGCGGCAGCACCATCAACGGCAGGCCGCCGATGTGCTCGACTCGAGAGTTGACACCGACGGCGTCGTACAACCTGGGCACCACCCACACCCGCATACCGAGCCGATGCGCAGTTCTGATCGCTCCGACCAGGACTCGGTCTTCTGTCGGAGCGAATGCAACGATCAGTTCTTCCGCACCCGTCCTACGCGCAACTGCCTCGAAATCGCCCGGCAGCCCGAGGTGTGGCAGATCGGGTAGCTCGCTCTGCGACGAGACGTCGGCGATCGGGGCATCGCCGACGTAACCGACCGGAGCAAGACCGTACTCGGGAAATTGTCTTGTGCGAGAGACGAGTTGATGTGCGATCGGGTCGTTGCCGAGCACGATGGCCGGCGCTGCGGATCCGAACTTGGTGCGAAGCAAGCGTTGAACGACGACGCGGACCAGGCGGGCGATCGCAATCGTGAGCGCGCTCAGCAGCCACAGTCGCAACACGACCGCGCTGGGCCGGTAGTCGGTGTCGGCCAGGAACATCAGGACCGTCAAAGCGAGCGATGCGAACGCAACAGCCGTTTCGGCCGGCCCGATCTCGTCCAGGAAGTTGCGGCGCAGGCTGCGCCGGTACATCGACTTGCCGGCCATGATTCCGATGAGTAGTGGCAGGAACAGCCATGGGAGCCAGCCGGTGTCGGTGAGGCTGCCCGAATGCCACAGTAGCGCTCCGATCAAAGCGACGGTGCCGGCGAGCACATCCACCGCGACGGTGATCGCGGTGTTGAGCGGATCGACCCGTAGTCGGTCCACGAGTGTGCGGCGGACCGCAGCGGTGTCGGGCTCGACAGACCGCGGGCGAGTGTGCGGTGATTCGAGTGTTTCGGGCACAGCTTCTTCCCGGTGGCTAGTTTCGGATGGGTAAGTCTTTGATATCCCATTGAATGTATACCGCCGAGAAAGAGGTCACCCGGTCGACTTCATGAAAAAAACCCGAGGTCGGTTGTGGGCCGAGAAAAGCTATTAGCAGTTAGGGAAAGCGGCCTTTATTCGAAAACTCGCTCGCGAATGATCCAGGCCAAGTCCTGCAGTATCTGAACGTGGCCGGTGGTCCACTGCCGCGGCTGTCGATCCCACACGCAGAGGGTTCCCACAGAATGGCCGCCGTCGTCGACGAGCGGAACTCCGAGATAGGAAACAAACAGATTGCTCTGGACCGACGGATGATCCTTGAGGGCGTCGTTGAGTCTCGCGTCCTCTACCACCAGCGGCTGGCCTAGATCGATCGCATAACGGCAGATGGACGCTTCGAGAGGAACCTCCTGCGCGCCACCGAGTTCCGACGGAAGTCCGAGTGCGCTCTTGAAGTACTGACGTCTGTCGTCGAGAAGCGAGAACGCGGCCGACGGGGCGTTCAATGCATCGGCGACCATCGCAACGATCCGGTCGTAGCCGGCGTCGGATCCGGTGTCCATCAACCCTGTCCGAGTCACTGCTGCCAATCTCTCGGGGTCGTCGATCGGGGTACCGAATGCCCGCGTCACCTCGACCGGTTCGACGCCCTTCTCCGATGCGGCCTGCAAAGCCCGCAGCAACGCACCCACGTCGGAGTCCTGATCGTCGGACAGTTCGCGAACGAGTCGGTCCACCACTGCGCGCCGAATGAATTCGTCGGTGGAAAGCCCGGATTTCTCCGCTTGCCGGGCGAGTAGCTCGTTCAGACGCGCGTCGAAACCGGGAAAGCCTGTAGTCATTGGGCAAATGGTAGTACAGGCAAAGTTGTCGTACCGATGACTGCCGCGAGAAGATACCTTTCGATTCTCGAACAGACGCCGCCTTTGCCACAATGCGTATGACAATCCATTCGTGAATGACTGCGCCCCGTTGTTGTTAGCATCTGTCGATGAGAAGGAATTCGACGCGACGAGCGAGTGCAGCACTGTTGGTCGTGCTGTTGGGGTTCGCTGCTGGGTCGGTACCCGCTGCGGCATCTGCTCTGCGGTCCCAGCAGGCCGCAAGTCCATTGTGTGCTCGGCAGTCCGATGCAGTTCGGATCGGGGTATCGCCGGGCGCGTCGATCGGCACGCTGTCTCCGGCGGATCTGGATCGGGAACTCACGCTTGCTCGAGACGCTGGGGCCTTCGCAGTTCGTGTCGACATCGATTGGTCTGCAATCGAATCGACTCGGGGCCGCTTCGATTGGAGTCGCACGGACCGAGTTATCGACGCCATTGTGGCCCACGGGATGTGCCCGCACGGCATAATCGCCTACACCCCGAGATGGGCACGAGTGGCGGCTGCCATCAACGATTCGCACTCCCGACCTGCCAATGCCGCCACCTTTGCTGCGTTCGCCAAGACCGTGGCGCAACGGTACTCGAGCCGAATCGGCATCTGGGAGGTGTGGAACGAGCCGAACATCGTGACGTTCTTCAAGCCGGCCCCCGATGTGACGGCATACTCGGCGCTACTGCGCGCCAGCTATACCGCAATCAAGCAAGTGCAACCCGCATCCACGGTGCTGGCGGGTGGGATGGCACCCTCCGAGGACACCAACGGAAACATCTCCGGTACGTCGTTCCTGTCGCAGATGTACGCGCAGGGGTCGAACAAGTACTTCGACGCCTTCAACGTCCACCCGTACACATGGCCCTATCTGCCCAACGACCCCAGCACCGCGTCGTGGAACACTGCGATGAAGATGTGGTCCATGCGAGACACCATGATTGCCGGTGGTGACAGTGCCAAGCAGATCTGGATCACCGAATTCGGAGCCCCTACGGGAACGTCTCCCAACAGCGTCAGTGAGCAGGTGCAATCGGACAGCATAGGGATTGTCCTCGACGCTGTCCTCGGTAACGATTGGCTCGGGCCCGCTTACGTCTACAGCCTCCGCGACGCCGGTTCCAACACCGCCGACACCGAACAGAACTTCGGATTGGTGCGCAGAGACTGGACGCCCAAGATCGCATACGGGCGCGTCGACGCATATGCCGCGGAGCACTCCGGTCGATGATCGACCGATTCTTCTGGCGTGGGCTACTGTCTGCCCATGACGTCGCAGCCGGGGGGCTCGTTTCCTGATCGTGTAGAGGTCTCGTTCGATTCGCAGGGGGATTCCTGCGCGGCGTGGCTCTATCTTCCGAACGACCCGCACCCAGCTCCGGTGATCGTCATGGCGCACGGTCTCGGCGGTACCCGGGAGATGCGACTCGACGCCTATGCCGAGCGCTTCCGTGCCGCCGGGTACGCCTGCCTGGTGTTCGACTATCGCTACTTCGGGGCCAGCGGCGGCGAGCCGCGCCAGTTGCTCGATATCGAGTCCCAGTTGCAGGACTGGGCTTCGGCCATCGCCCATGCGCGTTCGCGTACCGATGTGGACAACGGTCGAATCGTGTTGTGGGGCTCGTCGTTCGGCGGGGGCCACGTCATCGTCGCTGCCGCCCGAGACCAACAGGTCGTGGCCGTCGTGGCGCAGTGCCCGTTCACCGACGGCATTGCGTCGGGGCTGGCGTCGAACACGTGGACCTCGGTGAAGCTGTCGGGCCGGGCCTTGGCAGACCTCGCGGGATCGGTGATCGGGCGCCCGCCGCTGATGGTGGCGACGGCTGGGCGACCCGGGACGACCGCGCTGATGACCTCACCCGACAGTTACGACGGCTATCTGGCCCTCGCTCCTGACACCGACGAATCGTTCCACAATCGGGTAGCAGCCAGAGTCGCGCTGCAGATCGTGCGGCACCGGCCCGGACGTCGAGCCGAGGATGTTCGATGCCCCATTCTGTTCGTCGTCTGTGAGACGGACTCGGTCGCGCCCGCAAAAGCAACCCTGCGGTACGCACGGAAGGCTCCGCTCGGCGAGATCAGGACCTACGACGCCGGTCACTTCAAGATCTATCTGGGAGAGGCGTTCGAGAGGGTGGTGGCAGATCAGCTCGAGTTCCTGACGCGCACCGCGCCACTGCACCGTCAGTAGACGTCGCGCACGTAGCGCTTCTCGGCAGCAAGAGCTTTGACGTAGGCCTCGGCACTGCTGGGAGCAAGCTTTCCGTGCTGGGCCACCACGCCCTTCAGCGCAGCATCGACGTCCTTGGCCATTCGCGTTGCGTCGCCGCAGACGTAGAAGTGGGCGCCACGAGCAATCCAGTTCCACAACTCGGCCCCGTGCTCACGCATCCGATCTTGAACGTAGACCTTGTCTTTCTGATCGCGCGAGAAGGCAACGTCCAGGCGGCTGAGCGACCCGTCCCGCATCATCTCCGTCAGTTCGTCGCGGTAGTAGAAATCTGTATCCGCATGTTGCTCACCGAAGAACAGCCAATTCCGGCCGGTGTGACCCAGAGCCCGACGCTCGTGCAGGAACGCTCTGAACGGGGCGACGCCCGTGCCGGGGCCGACCATGATCATCGGGGTGGAGGGGTCGTCCGGTGGCTTGAAATGCGAGGACTTCTGCACGAAGATCCCCACCTCGTCGTTCGCCGCGTGGTCGGCCAGATATGTCGAGCACACGCCGCGTCGCGGAACTCCGTGCACGTTGTACCGTACGGCGGAAACAGTCACCTGTACCTCGTTTGGATTCTCCTTCGGACTCGACGAAATCGAGTACAGCCGCGGCTGCAGCGGTTTGAGAACTCCCAGCCAGTCTTCTACCGACGCCCTGACCGGATGTGCAGCCAGGACATCGATCGACTGGCGACCCCACATCCAGTCGAGCAACGCATGTTTGTTGTCGGGATGCAGCATTGCTTCGAGATCGTCCACCGCGGTCCGGCGGTGAATGAATTTCAGTAGATCCGGTGTTGCACGGGCGATCTCGAGGTGGCTGCGCAGTGCCGTGCGCAATGTCATGGCACCGGTGCCGCTGAGATCGACATTCGTGTCGCCGTCCAGTCCGGTTGCCAGCAACCACTCGTCGACGAAAGCATCGCTGTTACGCGGCCAGACTCCGAGCGCATCGCCCACTTCGTAGTCGAGTGTTCCGTCGGGTAGGTGAAAGCCGAGTTGACGCACGTCCTTCATCGATCCGCGCGAATTCAGTACTCGGTTGCGTACGACAGTCGTCACGAGCGGAGACTTCTTGCTGAAGCGCGCCGGGGTGGCCTCGTGGGTTGTCTGTTCGACGGGTCGGGTCTTCTCCACCGTCGTCGGCGCGACGGGGCCACCTTTGTTCGAGAGGCTGGCGGTGTCATCGTTACGAAGGCAGACCACCACCGCGTCGAGCCACGATGCGGACTCGTCTTCGTAATCGGGTTCGCAGTCGACTCGGTCGAGGAGCCGGGTAGCACCCAATTCGGAGAGGCGCTCGTCGATCTTGCGGCCGTGGCCACAGAAGTCGGCGTAGCTCGAGTCGCCGAAAGCGAGTACTGCGTAGCGGATTCCATTCAGACCGGTCACCGACTCGGCGACCAGGCTGTCCCAGAACGTCGCCCCGTTGTCCGGAGCTTCGCCGTCACCGGTGGTACTGCTGACGATCAGCACATCTGCCTCGGCGGGCAGTCGATCGACGGTGAAGGAGTCCATCGAGTGCTCCGCGACGGTCAGCCCTGCTCCCTTCAGATGTGACAGGCAGGTCTGCGAGTATTCCTCGGCAGTCCCGGTCTGCGAGGCCCACAGCAGAAGTAGCGGCCGCCCCGACGAGTCGGGTGAGAGGGCCGCGGCCGTGGTCGGCGCGCCGTCGAAGTCGATTCTGCGCGAAAACAATCCGGCGAGAACTCCGTCGAGCCAGGCGTGAGTCTCGGGGGACAGGGGTGTCTGCGCAGGCAGGGTGGGAGTTCCCTCGGCCGCACGGCCTGCCGCGCTACCCAGGCCCTCCAGCAACCCGGCGATGTAGCTCTGTTCGACCGCGGTGAACGGTGCCGACGGGCGGGCGGGTCGGCCGACCATCTCGGCGAGTGCGTCGATCGGATCCTCGGTACCGTTCTCGACCACAGACGACGGGGGCTCCACTGCAGCAACTTTGGTGAGTGTGACTGCGCACGCCTTGAACTCGGGTTGCTGGCTGTACGGATCGACCGCATCGTTGGTGACCGCATTGATCGCCAGATTTTCGCCGAACTCGTCGTTCCAGTGAAACGGAGCGAAACAGTTGCCCGGGAGAACTCGGTCGGTGACGACTGCCGGGAGTACCGCTCGGCCCCGTCGAGATACGATTTCGACACTGTCGCCCTCGGTGAGACCGAGACGGTCGGCATCGATGGCATGTACCTCGACGAACGGCCCGGGATCGAGCTTGTTCAGCTTGGCGACCTTGCCGGTCTTGGTCATGGTGTGCCACTGATGGGGCAGGCGACCGGTATTGAGAACGAACGGGTAGTCGTCGTCGGGCATCTCGGCCGGTGCCATGCTGGGCCTGGCGAAGAACTGTGCTCGTCCGGTGGGGGTGGGGAAGGACAGTGCGGGAATCGATCCGTCCTCGCAGACGTGTTGTCTCTGGCTGACCCCGTCGTTGAGGTAGCGGATCGGGTGGCGGGTGGTTGTTCCATCGGGTGGGCACGGCCACTGGAGTGGATTCTCGCGCAGGCGCTCGTAGGTGACTCCGCGGATGTCGTAGCCGGTGTTTGGGTTCCAGAATTGCTTGATCTCCTCGAACACCTCCTCGGCGCTCGCGTAGGTGAATGCCTCCGAATATCCCAGCGCGCAGGCCATGTCGGCGATGATCTTCCAGTCCGGCAGAGCCCCGCCCGGTGCCTCGACTGCCGGTTGGAAGAGGGTCAGGTTGCGCTCGGAATTGACCATCACGCCCTCGGCTTCCGTCCACAGGGCCGCGGGAAGCATGACATCGGCGTAGCTGTTGGTCTCGGTATCGGCGAATGCATCCTGGGTGATCACCAACTCGGCGCGTTCCAGGCCGTCGATCACTGTCGTTCGGTTGGCCACCGAGGCAACCGGATTGGTGCAGATGATCCAGCAGGCCTTGATGTCCCCTGCGGCGAGCTTGGAGAACATCTCGATGGTTCCGCCGCCGACGTCGGTGCGGAGCGTCCCCTCGGGGATGCTCCATCGATTCTCGACAAATTCACGGTCGGCATCGCTGATCACCGATCGCTGTCCCGGGAGTCCCGGGCCCATGTAGCCCATTTCTCGTCCGCCCATGGCGTTCGGTTGCCCGGTCAAGGAGAAGGGTCCGCTTCCGGTCTTGCAGATGGCACCGGTAGCCAGATGAAGGTTGCACAGTGCGTTGGTGTTCCAGGTTCCGTGCGTCGACTGGTTGAGGCCCATGGTCCAGCAGCTCATCCAGTTGTTCGCATCACCGATCATCGCGGCCGCGGCGCGCAGGTCCTGCTCGTCGAGACCTGTTGCAGCACAGACTTTGTCCAGGGTGTAGTCGGCGAGGAATTCCGGCATCGCGTCCCACCCATCGGTGAATTTCGCGATGAACTCGGGGTCGGTGTTGCCGTCCTCGACGATGAGCGCCAGCAACCCGTTGAGTAGGGCCAGGTCCGAGCCCGGCTTCAGTTTCAGATGCAGGTGGGCCTTGTCTGCGGTCGCGGTACGTCGAGGGTCGACGACGATCAGCTTCGCGCCGGCCTTGACTCGGTCCATCATCCGCAGAAACAGAATGGGGTGGCAGTCGGCCATGTTGGAGCCGATGACGAAGAAGACATCGGCGTGGTCGAAGTCCTCGTAGGATCCGGGCGGGCCGTCGGCACCGAGCGACTGTTTGTATCCGGTTCCCGCGCTTGCCATGCACAGGCGCGAGTTGGATTCGATCTGGTTGGTGCCGATGAACCCCTTGGCCAATTTGTTCGACAGATACTGAGCTTCGATCGACATCTGCCCTGATACGTACAGTGCCACTGCATCGGGACCGTGCTCGTCGATGATGGTGCGGAGCCGCCCAGCGGCGTCGTTGATCGCCACCGCGGTGTCCGTGCTTTCCGCGCTCTCGCCGCGGCGATGCCGAATCTGCGCTTTCTCGAGTCGACCGGGCCCGGCCAGCATGTCTGCAGTGGTCGTTCCCTTGGTGCACAGGCGGCCGAAGTTGGCCGGGTGAGACTTGTCGCCGACGGACTTGGTGACGACGGACCTGGTGACGACGGGGCGTGCGTCCGCCGACGTCGAGAGGCCGCCGACCTGGAGCACCATGCCGCATCCCACACCGCAGTACGCGCAGAGTGTCTTCACCGTGGTGACCATGGATTCCACAGTGCCCGGCCCAAGGTGCGCGGCCATTACACGTCAGTTAGCCCGATATGACGTTGTCCTCACCGTGCTGTGCGGGGCTCGGTGATCTGGTGTCGTGAAGCGCATCGCATGGGTGAGGAGGTAACACGAACTTTGCGCCTCGCGATTGGTACTCGAACGTTATTCATCGAACGGGCTGTCGAGTGGAATGTGAAGATTCTCCGCTGGCACAATCGTGCGAGTCGGGCTCGAAGTGGGAAGTGGTGTGGTTGATGAGGGTGAATCGCGGATTCGTACTCGCCGCGGTGGGAGTCGTCGCTTCGGTGGCGGTCCTGTCGGGATGCAGCTCTGCGTCGGACATTTCCGAGCCCTCGGTGCCCATCGACTCCAACCCGATGACCGAGCTGATGAAGCCGAAGTTGACGTCGAGTGTCCTCGACGGAGCAGTCGGATTCTCGCCCGCCGACCCGGTGACCGTCTCGGTGGCCGACGGCAAATTGTCCTCGGTGACGATGCTCAATCCGGCTGGAGAGCCGGTGTCGGGGGCAATCGCGCCCGACGGGTTGTCGTGGACCAACACCGAGCCGCTCGGCTACGACCGCGAGTATCGCGTGCAGGCCGACGCATACGGACTCGGGGGAGCGTCGAGCACGATCACCAGCTTCACCACCAGCCAGCCCGGTAACTTCACCAAGCCGTACGTTCTGCCGAATCCCGGTGACATCGTGGGTATCGGGCAGCCCGTCGCGGTCCAGTTCGACGAAGCCATCACCGACAAGCTCGCTGCACAGAACGCGATCACGGTGACAACGACGCCTGCCGTCGAAGGCGCGTTCTACTGGGTCAACAACAAAGAGGTTCGCTGGCGACCACAGAATTACTGGGCACCGGGCACCAAGGTCGACGTGGCGGTGAACGTGTACGGGCGCGACCTCGGTGACGATATCTACGGTCAGGAGAACGCGACGACGTCGTTCACGATCGGTGATGCCGTCATCGCCACCGCCGACGACAACACCAAGCAGGTGACGTTCAACGTCAACGGCCAGGACGTCATCACCATGCCGACGTCGATGGGCAAGGACAGCACCCCGACCGACAACGGCGTCTACATCATCGGTGACCGTTTCGAGCACCTCGTGATGGATTCTTCGACGTACGGCGTGCCGGTGAACTCGTCCACCGGATACCGAACGCCCGTCGATTGGGCGACGCGAATGTCCTACAGCGGCATCTTCTTCCACTCCGCACCGTGGTCGGTGGGGCAACAGGGGTACTCGAACGCCTCGCACGGTTGTCTGAATCTGAGCCCGACCAATGCCAAGTGGGTCTACGACAACACCAAGCGCGGCGACATCGTCGTCGTGAAGAACACCGTCGGTGGAACGCTGTCGGGTACCGACGGCCTCGGTGATTGGAACATCCCGTGGGACGAGTGGAAAGCGGGCAACGCCACCACGGTCTGATCGGTTTCGATCGGGTGGGTCAGCTTCGATCGCGGGTTTGATACAGCGAAGGATCTATGCCGAGTGTCTTCAGGTACGCCACCGGTTCGATGCTCGAGCCGTTGTTGCGTACCTCGAAGTGCAGATGCGGTCCTGTCGAATTGCCGGTGCTGCCGACTGCTCCGAGTACGTCTCCCGGTGCCACCTCGTCGCCGACCGACACCGCGAGGCTGGACTGATGGCCGTAGTAGGTCTCGGTATTGCCGCTCTTGACCCGAACGAGCTTGCCGTAGCCGTCGCCCGCGTCTCCGGCCTGAACGACGGTTCCGCCGGTCACCGCATGGATGGGGGTCCCGCTGTCGGCGGCCAGGTCCACGCCCTGGTGGTACTGCGCGCCGTTGCCGGTCGGGTTGTTGCGTCCGCCGTAGCCGGAGGTGATGCGGTATTTGCCTGCATCGATCGGCAACACGGCACCGCCGAGACCGACGGTCGGCGGTGCGGTCGGTAGTTCGATCTCGGGAACATCTACAGTGCTCGGAGCGTCCGGCGAATCCGGTACCGACAGCACGTCGCCGTCGAGAACGATCGCCGCGACCTGGTTGATGAGAACACCGGTGGCGTCGAGCACCGCGGCGAGTATCGCGGCCCGCTGTTGGGCGTCCGGCTGGGGGATCGGGATCTGAGGTAGTTCGATCGTGGGTTGAGCGGTGGCCACCGCTGGGCTGAGCAAGCCGGTTGTGCCGATGCACAGTGCTGCCGACAAGATCGAACCCGCTATGACTCTGTGCATTCTGCGACCCACGAAAAGCCTCCTCGTCTGCGTCCTCCGCGCACCGTCGGATGGGTGCGCGCAGGACGTAAGAACATGTTCGGTGACGCTTCGGGGCACGCTGAACTCACGTAGCAGAAAACACATGAATCACATTGGTACTTTTCTTCCCCAAAAGTGCCATTAGTAACCGTACGTCACATCAACCCCACAGGAAACCTGAAAGTTGAATTACAACAACGTAATTCGAGGTCAGGGTAGGTGCGTCGGAGCCTCGGGCCCCTCCGCGAGGGGTGAAATGAACGCACGAAAAAGGCCGGCCTCGCGAGGAGACCGGCCTTCTTCGTATGGGGTGAGCGACGGGACTCGAACCCGCGACATCCAGGATCACAACCTGGTGCTCTACCAGCTGAACTACGCCCACCATTGCACGCGTCCGCAGAACCTTTTGGGGCTCTCCATCAGCAGCGTCGACAATACTAGCGGGTTGAATCCGCGGTTGCTAATCCGCCCCCGATTGCGTGTCGAGATCCTGAACAACGGCAGCGATGTCGCTGGTAGACGGCCCCGGCGCAGCCACGAAGGCCGTCCGGCGGTAGTACTGCAGTTCGTTGATCGACTCCTTGATGTCCGCCAGGGCGCGGTGTGCGAGGCCCTTGGCCGGCTGCCCGTAGTAGATCCGCGGGTACCACCGGCGGGAAAGTTCCTTGATCGAGCTGACGTCGATCATTCGGTAGTGGAGGTAGGTGTCGAGCGCGGTCATGTCGCGAGAGATGAATCCACGATCGGTCCCGATGGAGTTTCCCGCGAGCGGAACCGTGCCGGCCACCGGGACGTGCTCCTTGATGTACGCCAGTACGCGCTGCTCGGCCTCCTCCAGAGTCACCGTCGATGCGCGCACTTCGTCGGTCAAGCCCGACTTGGCGTGCATGTCGGTGACGACGGCAGGCATGTTCGCCAACGCGTCGTCGTCGGCGTGGATGACGATGTCGACACCCTCTCCGAGGATGTTCAGCTCACTGTCGGTCACCAGCGCCGCAATTTCGATCAGCTTGTCCTTGCTCAGGTCCAAGCCGGTCATTTCACAGTCGATCCACACGAGTTTGTCCTGCACGCGCTCCACACTAGTGCGAGCTGTGATGCCACTAGGGTTTGCGGTGGCGATCGAACCAGTTCAGCACCAGCACACGTTCACGGAGGACGCGGACATGACAGTCGACCCGACCCAGCCGGCACCCACACTCAGCCCTGCCGAGAGGGCGAAGGCGGCCAAGGCGGCGGCCGTCGAAGCCGCACGGGTGGCTGCCGAAGCTCTGGCTGCAGCGGACGCCGCCGAGGCCGAGGCGCTTGCCGCGGAACAAGGGTCGACACCGACAGCGAACGGCAAGGCTGCCGAGATTGCCGCCGGCTACGCATCATCAGGTGCCGCACTGGAACTGGGAACCGTGGTTCTCGACGGCGTCACCGACCCCGCTGCTCGCATCCGAATTCCGTTGGCCACGTTGAACAGGCACGGTCTTGTTGCCGGGGCCACCGGAACCGGTAAGACGAAGACGTTGCAGGGAATTGCCGAACAGCTCTCTGCAGCAGGGGTTCCCGTCGTCATGGCCGATGTCAAAGGCGATCTGTCGGGACTGTCCGCGCCGGGCGAGGACAACGAGAAGATTCGGAGCCGTGCTGCGGACACCGGGCTCACGGACTGGGCTCCGGCCGGACACCCGGTGCAGTTTCTTTCTCTCGGCACCGAGGGAATCGGAGTGCCGGTCCGTGCCACCATCACTGCGTTCGGTCCGATCTTGCTCAGTAAAGTGTTGGGGCTGAACAATACTCAGGAGTCCACCCTCGGTCTGATTTTCCACTGGGCCGACTCCCAGGGGCTCGCCCTGCTCGACCTCAAGGACCTGCGGTCGGTGATCATGCACCTGACCAGTGATGAGGGAAAGGCAGATCTCAAGGGCATCGGCGGGGTCTCCTCGGCCACCGCAGGAGTGATTCTGCGCGCGCTGGTCAACCTGGAGGCAGACGGAGGAGACACCTTCTTCGGTGAGCCGGAACTCGAGACCGAGGACCTGCTTCGCGTCGGACCGGACGGTAGAGGGGTCATCACTCTGTTCGAGCTCGGGGCTCAGGCGTCGCGGCCGGTGATGTTCTCCACGTTCTTGATGTGGGTGCTCGCCGACCTGTTCCAGACGCTGCCCGAAGTCGGTGACATCGACAAGCCCAAGCTCGTCTTCATCTTCGACGAGGCGCACCTGCTGTTCGCCGACGCCTCGAAAGCTTTTCTGCAGCAGGTGGAGCAGACGGTCAAGCTCATTCGTTCCAAGGGTGTCGGCGTCTTCTTCTGCACGCAGCTGCCAACCGACGTTCCCAACGACGTGCTCTCACAACTGGGCGCACGTATTCAGCACGCTCTGCGCGCCTTCACGCCCGATGATCAGAAGGCGTTGAACAAGACGGTGCGCACGTACCCCAAGACCGACGCGTACGACCTCGAAAAGGCGCTGACGTCGTTGGGGACCGGCGAAGCAATCGTGACGGTGCTCTCGGAGAAAGGCGCGCCGACACCGGTGGCGTGGACGAAGATTCGTCCGCCCCGCTCACTGATGGACACCATCGGCAACGACGCCATCGCCGCGGCCGCGTCGTCGAGCACCCTGTCCGCGAAGTACCGTGAAACGATCGATCGCGAGTCGGCCTACGAGCGGATGAACGCGCGCGTGGCGAATGTGCCTGCTCCGACCGAGAAGTTCGACATCCCGCCGCTGCCTGCCGATCTGCCCGATCTTCCCCCGATCGAGCCTGACGGCCCGTCGGCTGCCGAGCGCATCATGGGCAATCCGGCGCTCAAGAGCTTCCTGCGATCGGCTGCTTCGGCGGCCGGGCGGGAAATCTCGCGCAGTATCTTCGGAACCGGACGCCGGCGCCGGCGCTAGCTGCCGAGCTTCTTGTAGAAGCTGCCGATGATCGGTGCGGAGATGCTGCGTGGGCTGTACTGCCCGGCGACCGACATGCCCTTGCTCAGCAGGCCCGGGACGACGCGCATCTTGTTCTTCGCGAGGCCGTCGAGGGACAGCTTCGCGGTGTAGGCGCTGTCGATCCACAGGAAGTCGGGAACCATCTTGTCGACGATCGAGGCATCGGCCGGGTCGGGTGTCTCGGTGCGGACCGGGCCCGGAGCGAGCAGGGTGACGTTGACGCCGGTGCCCGCGAGCTCGCCGCGCAGCGACTCCGAGAAGGTGTTGACGAAGGCTTTCGTCGCGGCGTAGGTCGCGTTGTTGGGGATGGCCATGTTGCCCGCCGCCGATCCGGTGATGAGGATTCCGCCTGCTCCGCGACCGATCATGCCGGGCATGACCGCCAACGTGAGGTCGTGCACGGCAACGGCATTGAGCTCCACCTGATCGCGCTCGTACGCCGGGTCCAGACCGGCCACCGGTCCGAACGTCGCGATGCCCGCGTTGTTGCACAGGATGGAGATCTCGCGCTCGGACAGCTCGGTGACCAGTGCCTGCCGCTGCTCACGATTCGACAGATCCGACTGACGCACCTCGACGGCAACGCCGTGCTCGGCTGTGAGCTTCGCAGCCAACGCCTCGAGCAGCTCGCCGCGTCGAGCCACCACGATCAGCGAGTGACCACGGGCGGCGAGTTCGGTTGCCAGGGCTTCACCGATACCGGAGGAGGCTCCGGTGACGACGGCGCGGGCATCGGGGTTGGGCTTGGGCAGGCTCACGGTGAGACAGGCTAGCGGACAGATCAGATCGTGGCCGCGAGCCGGGTGCCTTGCTCTATCGCCCGTTTGGCGTCCAGCTCGGCCGCGACGTCCGCACCGCCGATGATGTGTGTGGTGGTACCCGCGGCCTTCAGCTCGTCGACCAGATCGCGAACCGATTCCTGGCCCGCGCAGATCACGATGGTGTCGACCTCGAGCAGACGTGGGCGCTCATGCTTCTCGCCGAACGAGATGTGCAGGCCCGCGTCGTCGATTTTCTCATAGTTGACGCCTGAAAGCTGATGCACGCCTTTGGCTTTGAGGGCCGCTCGGTGAACCCAACCCGTCGTCTTGGCCAGCCCTGCGCCGATGCGTCCCGGCTTGCGCTGCAGCAGATACACCTCGCGCGGTGACTGCGCGGGCACCGGTGTGGTCAACGCCCCTGGCGCGGCCTCGGGCTCGGTGACGCCCCACTCCTGCTTCCATTCCTTCAGGTCCAGCGTGGGGGAGGCATCGGTGGTGAGGAACTCGGAGATGTCGATGCCGATTCCGCCGGCTCCGATGACTGCAACCCGATCACCGACGGGCTTGCCGTCCCGAACCAGTTCTGCATACGACAGCACCGAGGGGTGTTCGATGCCGGGGATGCTCGGAATTCGGGGAGTGACGCCGGTAGCCAGCACCACCTCGTCGAATTCGCCGGCAATGAGCTCGGCGGCCGAGACTCGGCTGCCCAAGTGGACGGCGACGTCGGCGGTGCGGAGCGCGCTCGAGAAATAGCGGATCGTCTCTGCGAATTCTTCCTTGCCGGGAATCAGCCGTGCGATACCGAACTGACCACCGATCTCGCTTCTGGCTTCGAACAGGCTGACCGCATGGCCGCGTTGCGCGAGATTGAGGGCTGCGGCCAAGCCAGCGGGCCCGGCTCCGACGACAGCGACCTTCTTCGTCTTCTTCGTCGGCAGCAATTGCAGGTCGATCTCGCGGCCCGCACGGGGATTGACCAGGCACGAGACCTTCTTGTGGACGAAGGCGTGGTCGAGGCAGGCCTGATTGCAGGCAATACAGGTGTTGATCTGGTCCGCGGAGTCGGTGGCTGCCTTCTCGACCCAGAACGGATCGGCCAGCATCGGCCTGGCCATCGCGATCAGCTGCGCGTCGCCGCGGGCGAGGATGTTCTCGGCGATCTCGGGCATGTTGATGCGGTTGGATGCCGCGACGGGGATGGCTACGTGCTTCTCGAGCTTGCCGGTGATGTCTGCAAACGCTGCTCGCGGAACCGAGGTGACGATGGTCGGCACCCGCGATTCGTGCCAGCCGATGTCGGTATTGATGATGTTCGCGCCCGCAGCCTCGACATCTTCCGCCAGGGCAACGATGTCGTTCCAGCTCTGGCCCTGTTCCACGAGGTCGGCCATCGACAGCCGGAACACGATCAGGAAGTCCGGGCCCACTGCAGCCCGGGTCTGTCGCACGATCTCCACGGCCATCCGACGGCGATTCTCCGCTGAACCGCCCCACTCGTCACGCCGCTTGTTGGTGCGCTCGGAGAGGAACTGATTGATGAAGTATCCCTCGCCGCCCATGATCTCGACGCCGTCGTAGCCGGCGCTCTGCGCGAGCCGGGCGCAACGCACGAAGTTACGGATCTGCCAGCGGACGCCCCTCGACGTCAACCGCCGCGGCCGAAAAGGGTTGATGGGGGCCTTGATCGAGGACGCCGACACGCTGAACGGTTGGTACGAGTAGCGACCGGCGTGCAGGATCTGCAGCGCGATCTTGCCGCCTTCGCGGTGCACGGCCGCGGTGATCCGTCGGTGCCGGCGGGCCTCGAGACGGTTGGTCAGCTTGGCTCCGAACGGCAGGAGCCAACCGGTGCGATTGGGGGCGTATCCGCCGGTGACGATGAGGGCGACGCCGCCGCGGGCTCGCTCGGCGAAGTAGGCCGCCAGACGGCCGGTGTCGCGGGCGCGGTCTTCGAGGCCGGTGTGAATCGAGCCCATGATCACCCGGTTCTTCAACGTGGTCGCGCCGACGTCCAACGGCGACAACAGAATCGGATAGGGGCCAACGGACTGCTCGGTCTTCACAGCTTCTCCAATACTTCGGTGCACCACTCGGTGAATCCTTCTTCGACGCGAATTCCGCCGCGCAGCACCAGGTATTGGTGCAACGCGGTGCCGGTGAGGGCAGCGGGATCCGGAAAATCCTGCTTCTCGATCAGTCGGTAGACGTCGAGTCGGGTGGCATGAACATCGCGATGGCGGGCGACCTCGATCTTCAACGCGTCGATGTCACCGTTCGCGGCACCGCGAATCTTGACGGCGAGCTCCTCGCGTAGCTGCGAGGGGTCGGTCGGCGCAGCGATCCAGCGATCGAGCTCGGCGCGGCCCGCGGCGGCGACCGAGTAGACCTTCTTGTCGGGACGGCCGTCCTGTGCGACGGCCTCACCGGTGATCCACCCGGCCCCGTCCATCCGCGTCAGCGTCCGGTAGATCTGCTGATGCGTTGCGCTCCAGAAGAAGCCGATGGACTTGTCGAACCGTCGGGCGAGCTCGTACCCCGAGCCACTGAGCTCGGTGAGGGAAACCAGGATCGCGTGTTCCAAAGCCACAACCGAGAGTATGTATGCAACGTGGTGACTATGCAACTAGGTGCACCGAAGAATTCGGAATCCGCGGTCTAGTGTTGGCAACCATGGGAACCCAGCCGGAGGCCGCTGTCGTCGGAGTCGCAACCACTCGTAAACAGGTCACTGCCTGGGGATTCTGGGATTGGGGCTCGGCTGCGTTCAATGCCGTGATTCTCACGTTCGTGTTCTCGGTGTATCTCACCGACGCCGTCGGCGACGACCTGCCCGGCTCGATCTCGGCCACTACCTGGTTCAGCTGGTCCATCGCACTGTCGAGCGTCGTCATCGCGCTCCTGGCGCCGGTGTGCGGGCAGTACTTCGACGCGCGCGGCAAACGGAGATGGTTGCTGGGAGTGTTGACTGCACTGACCGTCGTGGCCATGGCCGGTCTGTTCTTCGTCCAGGACAACTATCACTATCTCTGGCTCGGTCTGTTGCTGCTCGGTCTCGGATCCATCATGTTCGAGTTGGCCAGCATCCCGTACAACTCGATGCTGCGGCAGGTCTCCACTCCGGAGAACATCGGTCGCGTATCCGGATTCGGTTGGGCGATGGGCTATTTCGGTGGGATCGTGCTGCTTCTCCTGTGCTACCTGGGCTTCATCGTCGGCGACGGCGACACTCGGGGCTTGCTGGGGTTGACCACCGACGGTGGCCTGAACATCAGACTCGTCGCCGTACTCGCGGCCGTATGGTTCGCGGTCTCGGCCATCCCGGTGATGTTCGCAGTTCCCGAAGTGCCCATGGCCGTTGCCGATCCCACTGCTGCACAGGCCGGGTTCGCGGAGTCCTATCGCGTCCTCTTTCGCGATGTGCGCGAGTTGTGGAGTGCAGACCGACGCGCCGTCTACTACCTGATCGCCAGCGCGCTGTTCCGAGACGGACTGGCAGGTGTCTTCACCTTCGGGGCCGTTCTCGCCGTCAGCGTCTACGGCATCGGCGCGGCGGACGTACTGCTGTTCGGCGTTGCCGCCAACGTCATCGCAGGCCTCGGTGCCATCGTCGCCGGACGGTTCGACGACAGAATCGGACCCAAGAAGGTCATCGTCTTCTCGCTCACGTCCATGATCGCGGCCGGAACCATCCTGCTGTTCGTTTCGGGGCCGACGATGTTCTGGATCTTCGGGCTCATCCTGTGCCTGTTCGTGGGCCCCGCGCAATCTTCTGCGCGTACCTTCCTGGCCCGACTGGCACCTCCCGGGCGAGAAGGTCAGTTCTTCGGACTGTTCGCGACGACGGGTCGTGCCGCGTCGTTCCTCGCGCCGTCCCTGTTCGGCCTGTTCGTGTGGATGTTCGACGCCGATCGCGCGGGTATCGCCGGGCTGATCATCGTCCTTGCCGCCGGGCTGCTGGCGTTGCTGAAGGTGCGGGCTCCGGAGCAGGTCTAAACGGAGTCGATACGGGCCAGGATCTCGGCAGTGAGTTCCCCGGGGGCTTCCTCGGGGATCCAATGGGAGATGCCGTCGAGTTCGACGAATCGGTACGGCGCATCGACGAATTCGCCGCAGCGCTCGGCACCGGCTCGGCCGATGGCGGTGTCGCCGTTGCTCCAGACATAGGTGGTGGGGACGGTCACCGGCGGGAGGTTCGCGAACTCCCTGGTCATCGCGGCGTACCAACTCGATGCGGCCGTCAGTGCCCCGGGGACGGTGAGATGCCGAACGTACTCGTCGTCGAGGCTCTCGGCACCGAACATCGCGCGCAGACGCTGTGCGTCGTTCTCCACCAGAACTCGCTCGGCCTTCTCCGGCTTCCGAAGCAGACCGAAGTACTGCGACCGCTCCTGCTGATCCGGATCCTCGCGGATGGCCCAGTTGAACGCCGCCGAATGCGGAACCGATGCGGCGGTGAGCGTGCGGACACGATCGGGGTGTTCGGCCGCCAGGTGCCAGGCAACCACCGCACCCCAGTCGTGTCCGACCAGGTGCGCCGACGGTAGATCGAGCGCGTCGAGCAAACCGAGGATGTCACCGGTGAGCTGCTCGATGCGATAGTGCTCGACCCCGATCGGGCGGGCACCGGGGGAGTATCCCCGCTGATTGGGCGCGATCACGCGGCAACCCGCGGCGACGAGTCCGGGGGTCACGCTGGCCCACGACGCGTTGGTTTGCGGAAAGCCGTGCAGCGCAACAACTGGAACTCCATCCGAGGGGCCCGCCATCGCAACCTCGAATACGTACGCGCCGACACTTACCTCGGACATGAACTTCCCTTCGTGGACGTGTTCTTCTCGAACGGTCAAGCCCGCCGTGGTTCCCATCGGCTCATCCCGAGCATGATCATGCGGATCTGCTTCTCGGTCCGCTCGATCAGATCCTTCTCGTTCTGGCTACCCGGTCTGTCGATTTCCAACAGGCCGACCACCGCCGTGAGCATCGTCGAGACGAGCAGATCGGCGGTCATCTCCAGATCGGCGACGTCCCACTGCTCGAGACCGGGCATGCGGGAGAGATCGATGGTCAGCTCACTGACGAACAGTCGGAGCTCGGTGGCGAAGGCGCGCCGAACCTCGGTGACGCCGCCGTACCGCTCACGACTGAGAAAACGGAACTGATCCTCGTGGCTCCGAACCTGGCGGACCAGGATGCCGAAGGATTCGGTTGCCGTCTTGGCGCTCGGGTTGCGACGGGCGTCGCGCAACATCTGCCGCAGCATGCGCATGCTGTCCTCGACGAGAGCGACGCCCAGATCCTCCATCGAGGCGAAGTGGCGGTAGAACGCAGTGGGAACGATGCCGGCCGATCGAGCGACCTCGCGCAGGCTGACACTGGCGAAGGATCGTTCGCGTAGCAGGTCGAGGGTGCCCTCGATGAGGGCTTGACGCGTGCGCTCCTTGCGCTCGGCGCGGGTCCCCGGTTCTGTCACAACGTCCAGTTTATGGGCGCGCATTCTGTGACCTTCCTTCCGGTTCTACCCGGACCCCCGGCGACGGCCGTTTTTGCTGTGTAACGACCGTCACATAAACGTTGACAGGTACCGGTGTCGCTCTGTCACACTCATGTTAGTGCACAATCGTTCACTGAATGGGTCGTTGGTTTCGATCCGGTTAGGGAGGATGGAATGACGCTTCAAGAACGTCCGTCGCGAACGTCGGGTTCGCGCAAGTTCTCGCTTCTTTCCCTGTTCGAGGCCATGGCCACACCCCACGCGCTCGATCGGTACCTCGAGCTCGTCGATCCTATGACGACGGTTCGCGACCTGCGCGGAGAAGTGACCGAGATACACCGGTCCACCGAAGACTCGTTGACGCTCACCATCCGCCCGACACGTCAGTGGAAGGGCTTCAAGGCGGGTCAGTTCGTTCAGGTCGGTGTCGTCATCGACGGTGTTCGGCAGACTCGCTGTTACTCGCCCGCCTGCTCGCAGTACCGCAAGGACGGCCGGATCGAACTGACGATCAAGGCGCATCCCGAAGGCCTGGTGTCGCAGTACCTGCACAAGAACGCGCATGTCGGGCTCGTGGTCAGCCTGTCGCAGGCCGACGGCACGTTCGAGCTTCCCCAACCACGCCCGGCCAAGACGTTGCTGATCAGCGGTGGCAGCGGCATCACGCCGGTGTTGTCGATGCTCAGGTCGCTGCTGGACGAGGGGTACAGCAGCGACCTGACCTTCCTGCACTACGCGTTCACCGAGAACGACGTCGCGTACAAGAAGGACCTGGAGAAGATCGCCGCCGAGCACGAGAACGTGAACATCGTCTTCGCGTACACCGAGCAGAAGACCGGGGGCGACCTGTACGGGTTCTTCGGCCAGGAGCACCTCGATGCCGTGGCCCCGTGGTTCGCAGACGCGGACACGTTCCTGTGCGGCCCTCCCGGACTCATGAAGGGCGTGAGGTCCTTCTTCGACGACGCAGGCCTCGGCGAGCGACTGCACCTCGAGGAGTTCACGCCGTCGTTCGCCACCGTCGGCGACGACGTCACCGGAGTCACCACGTTCTCCGGGAGCGATGTGTCCTCGGAGAACGACGGCGAAACGCTGCTCGAGCAGGCAGAGGCCGCTGGTCTCTCGCCGGCCAACGGGTGCCGGATGGGAATCTGCTTCACCTGCACCTCGGTGAAGAAGTCCGGCTGCACCAAGAACATCAAGACCGGCGAGACCGACACCGAATCCGACAAGAAGATCCAGCTCTGCGTGTCCGTCGCCGTCGGCGACGTCGACATCGACATCTAGGTCCACCCAAGACATTTCGACACACAGACCATCTCGACCCGATCGAATTGGAGATCATCAGATGCTCGGAACGATTCTCTCGATCCTGCCCACCGCGGTCCTACCGTTTCGCCGCAACGAGACGCTGCCGGACGCGCCGACCGTGCTGACCTACGAACAGGTCGAGGAGCTCGGCCGTGAGCTCGACGACCTGCGTGCCCGAACCGTCGCCAAGCTCGGCGACGAGGACCGCGAATACATCTACAAGATCATCAAAGCGCAGCGCGGCTTGGAGATCACCGGACGCGCGTTGATGTACCTGCCGTTCCTCCCGCCGGCATGGCTCGCCGGTGTCGGTGCCCTCGGCGTTGCGAAGATCCTCGACAACATGGAGATCGGCCACAACGTCATGCACGGCCAGTACGACTGGATGCGTGAGCCCGGTCTGAACTCCGAGGTGTTCGAGTGGGACACCGTCTGCCCCGCAGACCAGTGGAAGCACTCGCACAACTACATGCACCACACCTTCACCAACATCGTCGGTATGGACCGCGACATCGGCTACGGCATCCTGCGGATGGACCAGGAACAGAAATGGAATCCGTACTACCTGGGCAACCCGGTGTATGCGTTCCTGTTGATGACGTTCTTCGAGTGGGGCGTCATGCTCCACGACCTCGAGACCGAGAACATCGTCGCGGGCAAGCGCAAGTGGCACGACGTCAAGCCGCTGCTGCAGGGCATGTGGCGCAAGGCGGGCAAGCAGGCGCTCAAGGACTACGTGATCTTCCCGGCGCTGACCGGACCGTTCTTCGCGTCCACCGTGGTCGGAAACGTTGCTGCGAACCTGATTCGCAACGTGTGGACCTACTCGATCATCTTCTGTGGCCACTTCCCGACCGGAGTCCAGACCTTCAGCCAGGAGGAGACCGCCGACGAGAGCCGCGGCGAATGGTACGTGCGTCAGATGTTGGGATCGGCCAACATCGAGGGAACCCCGCTGTTCCACATCATGTCGGGAAACCTCTCGCACCAGATCGAGCACCACCTGTTCCCTGACCTGCCCGCGCATCGCTACCCGCAGATCGCGCCCGAGGTCAAGGCGCTGTGCGAGAAGTACGACCTGCCCTACAACACCGGCGGCTTCTTCCATCAGATCGGTTCCGTGTGGGGCAAGATCTTCAAGCTCGCCCTGCCCAATTCGCTCACGGGGTCGGCAGCTCCGGCCAGTGTTATCGTCGAGCGTAAGAAGACCAGCGCAGCGTGACGACTTCGAAGGGGGCGGTCCTGTTGGTGGGAAAGTTCGAGCGCAACAAGGACACCGTGCAGGAGTTCACCGAATCTGCCGCCAATCACGTCGGCCGGATCGTGGTGATCATCACCGGAGCCGTCCGCGACGTCACCCGTGAAATCGGAGACCTGATCACCGATGGCATCGAAATGCGGGAAGCGGCGAAGAAAGCGGAGCGTGACGCCCCGCTGGGCACCGTGATCAACGGAGAGTTCGAGACTCGCGACCGTCGTTGAGGTAGAGCACTACCGACAAAGCCGCCCGAGTAATGCTCGGGCGGCTTCGTCGTATCTAGCGGCGGTGCAGTCTCCACAGTGACGTCGTCTCGCGCGAGCGGGCCTCGTGCAGCACATCGGAGGAGTCGGTGACTCGCGAGTGCGTCGGTGTGGTGTCGCTACGGTCGACAACCACCAGCCCTGCCGCGTCGAGAGCCCCGAGAAGGTCTGCGCGCGTGACCAATCCGAGCAGTTCGGCGAGGTCGGACAGAACCAACCATGCCTCGCCGTTCGGTGTCAGGTGCCCACCGAGGCGGCTCAGGAATGACTTGAGCATCCGCGAGCCCGGGTCGTAGACCGCGTGCTCGATGCCCGACGTCGGCTTCGTGGGAATCCAGGGCGGATTGCACACGATCAATCCCGCGCGTCCGGTCGGGAAGATGTCGGTCTGCACCACCTCGACTCGATCGGTGCAACCGAGTGCGTCGATGTTCTCTCGTGCACAGGCGACCGATCGCGGGTCCTTGTCGGTGGCGACCACCGAGCTCATGCCGCGGCGGGCGAGCACTGCAGCCAGAACGCCCGAGCCGGTACCGATGTCGAACGCGCGGTCCGTGGGAGGCAGTGGTGCGTCGGCGACGAGTTGGATGTACTCGCCGCGAATGGGGGAGAAGACCCCGTAGTGCGGGTGGATCGAGGCGTCGAGAGCCGGGACGAAGACGCCCTTGCGACGCCACTCGTGTGCGCCGACCATGCCGAGGAGTTCGCGCAACGAGAGCACGCACGGCGCGGCATCGGGGCCGATGGCCTCCGACACTGCGGCCTGGACATCCGGTGCCCGGCCGAGATCGAGGCGGGCACTCGAATCGAGTTCCACCAGAAGCATTCCGAGCACTCGAGCGCGGCGCGCCTGGTATTGGCGATGCAGATGAAACTGCTCGGCGGGCGACGCATCGAGCGACCGTTTGGCGGGCGGAACCCGACGGGTCATCGCGGACAACAGTTGTCGCGCATTGTTGTAGTCACCGCGCCACAGCAGAGCTTCGCCGATCGTGGCCAGCTTGTAGGCCACGTCTGCGGTCGTCGAATCGTCGACGATGCGCACCGCACGAGGCGCGGGAGCACCGTTCTCCGACTGCCAGCGGGAGGTGCGTTCGCTCCCGTCCTCGACCCAGGTGATGTTCATGTCGCGCTGTCGTTCACGCTGCAGTGTGCGGGTACTCCGCACTGCGATGTTGGAAGGCAAGGATATTGGGGTTGACGATGACGCCGCCCCGGATCTCGATCGATCGCTCGATGGTGGAATCGGCGCTCCACGCCGAGGGGCCGTCGAGCACGATCCGCAAGTACGGCAGCAGCGATTCGCTGATCTCCCAGGTGGCCGAATTCCACAGATAGGACGGACTGTGGTCGACGGCGTAGTACCGCACGTTGTCGCCCACTGTGAACATGGGATCGGCGAACGACGTGGGCTTGGCCCACTCGAATCCCATACCCTCGTCGCAGGAGACGTCCACCACGAGGGTGCCCGGCGCGAGGGTGGGTAGGTCCTGGTTCGTCAGGAACGTCAATGGTGAATTGGTATCCTGTAGAACACAATTGACGATGACGTCATGGTCGGCCAGGAAGTGTGACAGTGGTACTCGACCGTCCGGAGTGAGTGCTCGACTCTGGCGAGGGTCGGCGTCGTCGAGATCGAAATTGACGATGTTGGCCGAATGGATCGGCGAACTGACCGCAGTGACTCCGCGTTGGGTGAGAACGTCCACATCGTGAATGCCGTGGGCGTTGAGTGCGGTGACCGCACCGCGAGCGGTGGCTCCGAAGCCGATGACCGCAGCACGCAACCGGCGGCCGTAGTCGCCGGTGGACCCGATCAGTTGCAGTGCATGCAGCACGGAGCAGTAGCCGGCCAATTCGTTGTTCTTGTGGAAGACATGCAGATTGAACGAACCCTCGTTGGTCCAGTGGTTCATGGCCTCGAAGGCAATCAGTGTCAGCTTGCGATCGACGGCGATCTGCGTGAGCTTCTCGTCCTGCACACAGTGGGGCCAGCCCCACAGTGTCTGCCCTGGGCGTAAGGATGCAAGATCCTCCGCCTGCGGCTTGGGCAACAGAATCACATCGCACTCGGCGATGAGCTCCTCGCGTGTGCGAATGCCTGCTACCTGGCCGGCCAGGTGCTCGTCCGAAATTCCGAACGGTTCGCCGTAGCCGGATTCGACGAACATCCGGGCGAGGATATCGGCGTCGATTCGATCGAAATGCAGTGGATGAATCGGTAGTCGACGCTCATCGGGCTTGCGCGAACGTGAGAGGACTCCGAGAGTGAGCTGATGCACGTGTGACCCTTCGTTAAGCGAAGTCAACCACAGTGAGCCGAAGCGTCTTGCGTTCCTGCTGGTCAGAGGGTGCCCCCGGCAGGATTCGAACCTGCGACCAAGGGATTAGAAGGCCCTTGCTCTATCCCCTGAGCTACGGAGGCTGGCACGTACGGGCGAACCCGCTCGAGCACGGTTGACGAGTGTACCTTTCCGTATACGTCGATCGCGCAGGCATGGGTTGGGCGACGGCCGTAGCGGGAAAGCAAAGGTCTCGGAAACGTTCCGATGCATGTCGAAGGAGGTTCGATGCACGACATCCTCGACGACGCGATGAGCGCATGGAAGTCCGACGACATCGCAGCGGTGGCAACCGTGATCCGCACGTTCGATTCTGCACCGCGTCCCGCCGGAGCGGCCATGCTGGTCGGCGCGGACGGCACGGTTGCCGGGTCGGTGTCGGGCGGCTGCGTCGAAGGCTCGGTCTACGAACTCGCACAGGACGTCCTGCGCACCGGAACTCCGGTTCTCACTCGATACGGAGTGTCCGACGACGATGCTTTTGCCGTCGGGCTCACCTGCGGCGGAACACTCGACGTCTTCGTCGAAGTGTTCTCCCGGCAGACGTTCCCGGAACTCGACTCGGTCGTGGCGGACGTGCGCGACAACATTCCCGTCGCGGTGGCGACCGTGGTGTCGCACACCGATCCGGAACGCATCGGCCGAAGGATGGTCGTCGGAGAGGAGGGCACCCGTGGCTCGCTCGGCAGTGCGCGGGCCGACGCAGCCATCGCTGACGACGCGAAAGGGCTTCTGGCATCAGGACGTTCGGCCGTCCTGACGTACGGTCCCGACGGTCAGCGACGAGGTGAGGGCATGGAGGTGTTCGTGTCCAGCCATGCACCGCCGCCCCGAATGCTGGTGTTCGGGGCCATCGATTTCGCCGCCGCGGTAGCGCAGCAGGGCGTTTTCCTCGGCTACCGCGTCACCGTCTGCGATGCGCGTGCAGTCTTCGCCACCCCGCAGCGATTTCCCGCCGCCGAACAGGTCGTCGTCGCCTGGCCGCACGACTACCTGACGGAGCAGTGGTCGGCGGGGGAGTTGGACGCGCGCACTGTTGTCTGTGTGCTCACCCACGACCCCAAGTTCGATGTGCCACTGCTCGAGGTCGCGTTGCGCCTGCCGAGCCTGGCTTTCGTCGGTGCGATGGGCTCACGCCGTACTCATGACGACCGCATGGCTCGGTTGCGCGCAGCGGGGCTGACCGAGTCCGAACTCTCCCGGCTGGCCAGTCCGATCGGTCTCGATCTCGGTGCACGTACGCCTCAGGAGACCGCGGTATCGATCGCGGCGGAGATCATCGCACGCCGCTGGGGCGGCACCGGCGAACCGTTACGGGCCCGACACGGTCGCATTCATCACGACGCGATCGAGGACGGGCGCGGGGGTAAGTACGACGCTGTGTAGGACTCGCCTTTCGAGTATCGCCGATCACCTCCTACTCTGGTGGTATGGCAACACCGGATCTCGAGAAGACCGAACCCTCGACCGCTGAACTCTCGGCGGACGATGTGCGGACCGACGGGGAACCGCGTTCGGCCACCACAACGGTGTTCGTCACTGCCGGCGTCATCGCCGGTGTGGTGGCCGCCCTCATCGTGATGCTCTCCGCGTCCGACGCATTGGTGTTGCTCGGAATCCCGGACCCGGGCCCGGCCACCACCTACGGTCTGCCTGCTATGCGGGCGATCGGCGAGATCGCGGCCGTCATCGCCATCGGGTCCTTCCTGCTGGCAGCGTTTCTGGTGCCGCCGCAGAAGAACGGCGTCCTCGATGTCGACGGCTACCGGGCGGTGCGCACCGGCTCGGTCGCATCCATCGTCTGGGCTGTGTGCTCGCTTCTCCTCGTGCCCCTGACGTTGTCCGACACCTCCGGTCAGCCGTTCACGGAGGCCATCAAGCCGGCGAACCTGTGGATCGCGCTCGATCAGGTGGAGATTGCCAGTGCGTGGCGTTGGACGGCGATCATGGCCGTGGTGCTGGCGATCTTCTCGCGCACCGTGTTGCGGTGGTCCTGGACCCCCGCGCTGCTCGGGTTCTCCCTCGCGACGCTGCTCCCGATCGCGTTGAGCGGCCACTCGTCGGCGGGCGGGTCGCACGATGTCGCGACCAACAGCCTGATCCTGCACCTGGGTGCTGCATCACTGTGGGCAGGCGGGCTGTTCGCGTTGCTGGCGCACGTACGCAGGAAAGGCGCGCACTCCGACGTCGCGGCGCGCCGGTTCTCCACCATCGCCGGCATCTGCTTCGTCGTCATGGGTATCAGCGGCGTCATCAACGCGCTGGTTCGGGTCTCGATCGCCGACCTGTTCACCACCACCTACGGCTTGTTGATCGTGGGGAAGATCGTCGCGTTGATCGTGCTCGGCGGATTCGGGTGGATGCAGCGTCGGCGGGCGCTGCCCGCACTGGTTGCCGACCCCACTGCACGCGGACCGCTGCTTCGCTTCGCCGGGGCCGAGGTGCTCGTTCTCGCCGCGACCATCGGCCTGGCCGTCGGGCTCGGGCGCACACCTCCGCCGGCCGAGTTCGATCCCAACCTCACACCCGCGGAGGCGGCACTCGGATACGACCTGAGCGGACCGCCCACGTTCGCACGAATGGCCTTCGACTGGCGCTTCGACCTGATCTTCGGCACCGCCGCGATCGTGATGGCCGTGGTGTATCTGATCGGCGTTCGTCGTCTGCGGCTGCGCGGCGACGCGTGGCCGGTGGGACGAACCGTCGCCTGGATTCTCGGCTGCCTCACGTTGCTGATCAGCACGTCCTCGGGAATCGGTCGCTATTCCACCGCGGTGTTCAGCGTGCACATGACCGGACACATGATGCTCTCGATGCTGGCACCTGTCCTCCTCGCGCTCGGCGGAGCACTGACGTTGGCGTTGCGAGTCCTGCCCGCAGCAGGCAAGGACGGTGTCCCCGGAATGCGCGAGTGGTTGCTGCTCGGCCTGCACAGTCGCATTTCGCAGTTCGTGACTCACCCACTCGTAGCGGCGTTGATCTTCGTCGGCGGCTTCTACGTGCTGTACCTCGGCGGGATATTCGGAGCCGTGCTGGACAGTCACGGCGCGCACCTGCTGATGAATCTGCACTTCGTACTCAGTGGCTACCTGTTCTACTGGACGGTCATCGGCGTCGATCCGTCGCCGCGCAAGATCGCGCCGGTCACGAAACTGGCGGTCGTGTTCGGATCACTGCCGTTCCACGCGTTCTTCGGGGTGGCCCTGATGAGCATGAACACCGTGATGGGTGCCTGGTTCTACCGGACCCTCGGACTGGATTGGAATTCCGACCTGCTCGGAGATCAGAAGCTCGGCGGCGGTATCGCCTGGGCCACAGGCGAAGTTCCGCTGGTGCTTGTCATGTTGGCGCTGCTGATCCAGTGGTCTCGGAGCGACGACAGAGATGCCAGGCGCGGCGACCGCGCCGCCGAGCGCGATCACGACGCAGAATTGGCGGCCCACAATGCGATGTTCGCCGAGCTCGCCCGACGAGATCAGACGGGTGGACGCTGACCGAACCGGGTCATTCGCTCTCGGCAATTTTGCCGAGTAGTCGATTCAGCTCCACGCGTTCGGCCGACTCGAGGCCGTCGAACATCTCGGACGACACCTGACGACGCGCGTCGTCTATCCGGTCCAGCAGTGCGCGACCGGTATCGGTCAGCGTCACCAGCACGGCCCGCCGATCACTCGGATCCGGCTGCCGCATCACCAGCTGCGCCGCTTCGAGCGAGTCGACGATGTCGGTGGCCGATCGCGCCACGATGCGGAGGTGCTCGGCGAGATCGCGCAGACGCATCGATTCCTGCTCACGGGCCAGGACGTGCAGGGCCCGGCTCTGTGAGGGATTGAGTCCGAACGGTTCGAGCGCACTCATGTGGCTGCGCCGGATGCGCCGCGCGACAGCCATGAAACTTTCGCTCAGATTGGTCGAAGGTCCGGGATCCATGGAACGGATCATAGCGAGGGTTGCTCGCAACCTCATAGTGAGGTAACCTCTGCATATTGCTTCAGTGACCCTGCTCTTCAACTTCCCTGGAGGTCTACTTGGAAAGCCGACCCGAACGTTCTCTTCCCGCATCCGATCCAGCACCCGTCAGCCGAGTCCTGGCTCTGTTCACGCCCTACCGGCGCAAGATCGCCATCGTCAGTGCGATCATCGTGGCCAGTGCGATCATCGCCCTCGCCTCTCCCTTACTCCTTCGCGAACTCCTCGATCATGCGATCCCCGACCGTGACGTCACCCTCGTCACTCTCATCGCGCTCGGCATGATCGCAGTTGCAGTCGCCACCAACACCCTCGGCGTCGTGCAGACCTGGATGTCCAACGGCGTCGGCCAGCAACTCATGCACGACCTCCGCGTACAGGTCTACTCGCACCTGCACCGGCAGTCCCTCGGATTCTTCGCTCGTACGCGCACCGGTGAGGTGCAATCGCGTATCGCCAACGACATCGGCGGTATGCAATCGGTCGTCACCAACACCGCGACCTCCATCGCTCAGAACGCAACCACCGTCGTCGCGACGGTGATCGCACTCTTCCTGCTCGACTGGAAACTCGCCACGTTCTCGTTGATCATCCTGCCGGTATTCGTTCGGGTCGCGCGCCGCATCGGCGACGAGCGCCGCAAGATCTCGACCAGGCGACAGAAGTTGCTCAGCGACCTCTCGGTTCAGATCGAGGAATCCCTTTCTGTCAGCGGCATTCTGCTGGGCAAGACCACCGGTTCCGCACAGGTGTTGACCGAGAAGTTCGCCGACCGATCCCATGAAGTGGCCGGCGTCGAGCTCGCAGCGATGATGGCGGGAAAGTGGCGAATGGCCACCATCCAGATCAGTTTCGCGGTCATGCCTGCGTTGGTGTACTGGTTCGCCGGCATCACCATCGGCCAGGGGAGCGCGTTGACGATCGGAACTCTGGTTGCCTTCACTGCTCTGCAAACTCAATTGTTCAGGCCCACCATGCAATTGCTCAACACCGGGGTGGAGGTGCAGGCCTCACTCGCCCTGTTCGGGCGGGTGTTCGAGTACCTCGATCTGCCGATCGACGTAGCCGAGCCGGCGCATCCGGTGGCGCTGCCCCGTGAGGCCGTGCACGGCGACGTCGCCTTCCGCGGCGTCGATTTCACCTATGCCGCGGCGACAGCTCCGACCTTGAGCGACATCGACCTCGAGGTCCCGGCTGGAAGCACTCTGGCCCTGGTCGGTGCCACCGGATCGGGCAAGACGACTCTGGGCTATCTCGTTGCGCGACTGCATGATCCGACGTCCGGATCGGTGACCATCGATGGCATCGATCTGCGGGAGATGGCGTCGGAGAACATCGCCGACCTGGTCGGCGTCGTCTCACAGGAGACATACCTGTTCCACGCCACCATCAGGGAGAATCTGCGGTTCGCCAAGCCCGATGCCTCCGACGAAGAGATTTTCGCGGCCGCCCGAACGGCGCAGATCCACGATTTCATCGATGGTCTCGACGACGGCTACGACACGATGGTCGGTGAGCGCGGATACCGGTTCTCGGGTGGTGAGAAGCAGCGGATCGCGATCGCGCGAACCGTCTTGCGGAACCCGCCGATTCTGGTGCTCGACGAAGCGACGAGTGCCCTCGACAACCGCACCGAACGTGCAGTGCAAACGGCACTCGACGGTCTGATGGACGGTCGAACGACCATCCTCATCGCGCATCGACTGTCGACGGTGCGCTCCGCGGATCGCATCGCAGTCCTCGACCACGGGATCGTTCGTGAGGTCGGAAGCCACGAATCCCTGTTGGAGCAGGGCGGCATGTACGCCCAATTGGTTCGAGCCGCAGACGATGTCGTGGACAGTGTGGCTGCATGAGCGAGACCGGGTGATCCCACTGCGGACCATCGCGGGGCGCGTCGAGTGCGAGATCGAGATCAAGAAATCTCGCTTTGTCGCGGTCGTCGATCGCGCGGCCACCGAATCAGACGCGCGAGTGCTGATCGAACGCGCCCGCAAGGCCGATCCTGCTGCTGGGCATCACTGTTCGGCGTTCGTTGTCGACGCGTCGTCCACCGATCAACGCATCGAGCGGTCCAACGACGACGGTGAACCCAGTGGCACGGCAGGGATGCCGATGCTGGAGGTGCTGCGTGGACATCACCTGACGAACGTCGTCGCAGTGGTCAGTAGATACTTCGGTGGAACCAAGCTCGGCACCGGTGGCCTGGCCCGCGCCTACTCCGGCGCGGTGACCGAGGCGCTGACCGGCGCGGCATTTCTCATCCGGGAGCGACGCGAGATCCTGACCCTCGAACTCGATCACGCCGAGGTGGGTCGAGTCGAATCGGAACTTCGCGGGCACGGAGTGCTCGTGGTGGGGACTTCCTATGCGGCCCGTGCGGTCCTGACCGTCGCGGCTACGGATACCGATTCGGTTGCGGCACTTGTTGCTTCGCTCACTGCCGGACGCGTGGCCCCGGTACGCAGCGGGCACATGTACGTGGAAATTCCGGACTAGCACAGCACACCGACATTCTGGGGTCGGACGAGCCCCGATCCGGGCCGTTCATCCACAGGGCACGCGTCTGTCCACATTTTGCGAACACGTTCACCACGGACGTCCTGCGCGTAGCAGTCTCGAATTCGATCGCAATCACGCGATACTTCAATCGAGAGGGCAGAGAACCATGTACGAAGCACAATGCGCCGTGGTCGGCACAGTCATCACCAACCCCGTCAAGCGGTCCACACCCACCGGCGACGAAGTCCTCAGCTTTCGGATGGCCAGCAACGCTCGGCGTCAGGACCGCAACACGGGTGAATGGACCGACGGCGGAACCCTGTACCTGACGGTCACGTGCTGGCGCCGTCTGGTGCGCGGAGTCGGAGCCTCACTGATGAAGGGCGATCCGATCATCGCCTACGGACAGTTGCGAACCAACGAATACACCAATCGGGACGGACTCGAGCGTGCCGATCTCGAGATGAGCGCCAGTGCGGTCGGGCCGGACCTCGCGCGGTGCAACGTCTCGATCCATCGGACCAAAGCTGTGGTGCCCGAGGCGGCGACGGACGGAGATCCGGGAGCGGCGGAACCCCTCCACAGCGATCGGGAGTCGATGGCGGACCGAGAATCGATCGACGAGGACGTTCGAGAGTCGGTACCGGCCTGAACGACTGCCCGCATCCGCCGTCCACGCTGCATCGGAAGCTGCGATCGAGTGTGGACGGCGGATGCGGGCTCGGCACCTTCTCGGGCGATGGTGTTCGGACGAGCTCGCACCGATAAGCTGGGCCTCATGGCTGAATTCATTTACACCATGAAGAAGGTGCGCAAGGCGCACGGCGACAAAGTCATCCTCGACGACGTGACGATGAGCTTCTATCCGGGAGCGAAGATCGGCGTCGTCGGCCCCAACGGCGCCGGTAAGTCCAGCATCCTCAAGATCATGGCGGGAATCGATCAGCCCGGAAACGGTGAGGCGTTCCTCGCTCCCGGTGCATCGGTCGGCATCCTCATGCAGGAGCCGGTTCTCGACGACACCAAGACCGTTCGCGAGAACGTCGAGGACGGTCTCGGCGAAACGATGGTCCAGCTCAAGCGCTACAACGAGATCGCCGAGCTGATGGCCACCGACTACTCCGACGAGCTGATGGAGGAGATGGGCGAGCTGCAGGAGAAGCTCGACCACGCCGATGCGTGGGAGATCGACTCTCAGCTGGAGCAGGCGATGGACGCGCTGCGCTGCCCGCCGCCGGAGTCTCCCGTCACCAACCTCTCCGGTGGCGAGAAGCGCCGTGTGGCGCTGTGCAAGTTGCTCCTGAGCAAGCCCGACCTGCTGCTGCTCGACGAGCCGACCAACCACCTCGACGCCGAGAGCGTGCTGTGGCTCGAGCAGCACTTGGCCGCCTACGCCGGTGCCATTCTCGCCGTGACCCACGATCGGTACTTCCTCGATCACGTCGCGCAGTGGATCGCCGAGGTCGACCGCGGCCACCTGTACCCGTACGAGGGCAACTACTCCACCTACCTGGAGAAGAAGGCCGAGCGCCTCGAGGTCTCGGGCAAGAAGGACCAGAAGCTGCAGAAGCGACTCAAGGACGAACTGGCCTGGGTTCGCTCCGGTGCCAAGGCTCGCCAAGCCAAGAGCAAGTCTCGTCTGGCTCGCTACGACGAGATGGTGGCCGAGGCGGAGAAGACCAGGAAGCTCGACTTCGACGAGATCCAGATACCGAACCCGCCGCGCCTGGGCGACGTCGTGGTCGAGGTCAAGAGCCTCGACAAGGGCTTCGACGGCCGCGTGCTGATCAAGGATCTGTCGTTCACGTTGCCCCGCAACGGCATCGTCGGCGTCATCGGCCCCAACGGTGTCGGAAAGACGACGCTGTTCAAGACCATCGTCGGGCTCGAGGAGCCGGACGGCGGCGAGGTGAAGATCGGTCAGACCGTCAAGCTCAGCTACGTCGACCAGAACCGCTCGGGCATCGACTCGAAGAAGACGGTCTGGGAAACGGTCTCCGACGGACTGGACTTCATCACCGTCGGCAGCTCCGAGTTTCCGTCCCGTGCGTACATCAGCTCGTTCGGATTCAAGGGCCACGATCAGCAGAAGCCTGCCGGAGTGCTCTCCGGTGGTGAGCGGAACCGTCTGAACCTGGCGATGACGCTCAAGCAGGGCGGCAACCTGATCCTGCTCGACGAGCCGACCAACGACCTCGACGTCGAAACGCTCGGATCGCTCGAGAACGCGCTCGAAGAATTCCCCGGTTGCGCCGTGGTCATCTCGCACGATCGCTGGTTCCTCGACCGCACCTGCACGCACATCCTGGCGTGGGAAGGTGGCTTCGGCGACAACGAGGCAGCGTGGTACTGGTACGAGGGCAACTTCGAGGGCTACGAGGCCAACAAGGTCGAGCGTCTCGGGCCCGACGCAGCACGTCCGCATCGCGTCACACACCGGAAGCTGACCAGGGACTGACATGTCGGGAAAGACCTTCACCTGCACTCTTCAGGTGCGGTGGGGAGATTCCGATCGCCTCGGCCACGTCAACAACACCAGGTTCGTCGAATACCTCCAGGAAGGCCGCGTTCAGTTCCTGAACGCGGTCTTGGGAGGTTCGGGGCCACGGGGCGCAGCGGTGGTTCGTAAGCTCACCACCGATTTTCTGCATCCGATACTCGACGACTCGGGACCGTTGACGATCGAACTGTGGGTCACTCGGATCGGGAACACCTCGTACGGCGTCGAGCATGTGGTCACCGACCGCGACGGAACGGTCTGCGCGAGCGCGGAGGCATTGATGGTCGCCTTCGATCTCGCAACCTCCTCGTCTCGCGCTCTGAGCGAGGACGAGCGACGTCTCCTCACGGAGTATCTCGTCGCGGGAATCGAGTCCCCGGAATAGTTCGCCGCGCTGGGTCTGCAAGGTCACTGCGGTAATCGAGTCTTCGACACTAAGGTCGAGGAGTCATCGACGACCGGCGATCGGCGGGCGTCGGGAAAAATCCTCACGAGGGAGTACTCGAACACCATGCCGCGCTCGCTGGACCTGACCGACAACGCCTGGGCCGACGGGCTCGACGACCGCCTTCTGAGCGAGCTGGAGAAGCTGCGCGCCGAGTACTTCGAGCACGTGGACACCACCGCCGTCGGGGCGTCTGCACACGCGCCCGACATCACGTCGTTCCGCCGGCACGTTCGGCTCGCCGCCCAGCGTCTGCCGGAGACGGCGAACGTGGCCGTTCACCGACCGAGTGAGTCGGGTTCGGCAGCGCAGCAGGCCGCCGGAAGCTATCTGCAGATCGTCACCGACGACATGCCGCTCCTCGTCGAATCGATCATTTCGCTTCTTGCCCGTCTCGGCATCGAGTACACCGACGTCGTGCACCCGATTCTGTCGGTCGCCCGCGAGGCCGACGGCGTGCTGACGGGCCTGAGCTCGAGCGGATCGCACGAGTCCTGGATCCACGTTCAGCTCCATCCCTCCACCTCCGAAGATGCGGTAGCCCGGCTCGAGTCGGAGGCGAGCCGCGTACTCGCCGACGTTCGCCAGGTCGTCGGCGACACCGATCGAATGCGTCGAGTACAGGCAGAGGTCGCCGATCGCCTGGACGAGGTTGCTCAGCGGGCCGACGCTGCGGATTCCGACGCTTCCGATACCGGCAGTGCCGTCGAACATCGCGACGCAGCTGCTTTGCTGCGCTGGCTCGGCGACGGCCACTACACACTGCTCGGCTACCGGCGGTACCGCATCGATCAGGTCGACGGCGACCGGACAGCGACCGGCGACGAGTCGAGCAGCCTCGGGGTCCTACGCGACTCTGTGCACCACGTGGACGGCCCCGAACCTGTGGGACAGCGCGATCTGGTGACGTTGACCCAAGGAGCGAGCCCGGCCACGGTGCATCGTGCCGTCTACCCCTACTTCGTGAGTGTTCTCGACGACGACGATTCCGCGGAACATCGGTTTGTCGGCGTCTTCACCGTGACTGCGTTGCACGAGAACGTGCTCGACATTCCGGTCATCGAGCGGCGGGTGCGCTCGGTGATCGCCCGCGCAGGCCACGATCTCGGTTCGTTCTCGGGTCAGGCCATGCTCGAAGTGCTGCAATCGATGCCGCGCTCGGAACTGTTCGCCACCACCGCGTCGTGGCTGTTCGAGACGGCGAGTGCGGTGCTTGCGCTCGGCCGTCGGCGCAAGGTCAAGCTGTTCCTGCGGCCCGACGCCAGCGGCTCCTTCGTTTCCGCCCTGGTGTATCTACCGCGAGATCGGTACACCACCCGTGTCCGCCTGGCTATCCAGGATCGATTGCTCCGCGAACTCGGCGGAACTTCGCTCGATTACACGGCACGCGTCACGGAATCGGATCTGGCACTGTTGCACGTCACCGTGCGTCGGGCACCCGGGACTGCGGCGACCGAACTGTCGGCCGAGGACATCACTCGGATCGAGGCGGCACTCACCGAGACCACCAGAACCTGGGAAGATTCGCTCGGCGACGCCGTCTCCCTGGACCGTACGGTCGATCCGCTGCGGATTCAGCGGTACACCGACGCGTTCCCGGAGGCCTACAAGCAGGACTTCAGTCCGGCACGGGCCGTGACCGACATTGCTCGCCTCGAAGCGCTCGGCGACGAGTCGATCGATATGCAGCTCTATCGCAACGAGCAGTCCGCGGTGGGGAGCTGGCGTTTCTCGCTGTACATCGGCGGCGCGGGCGTCTCGTTGTCTCAGGTGTTGCCCATCCTGCAGAGCCTCGGTGTCGAGGTGGACGACGAACGGCCGTACCCGGTGGTGCGACCGGACGGAATGTCTTGCTGGATCTACGATTTCGGGCTGTCGGCTTCGCGAGAGATGCTGCACTCGGCAATCGACGGCGACATCGACGCAGAGCTGTCCGAGGCGGGTACCGCCGATCGTGAGAGCCGAGTTCAGCACCGCTTCACCGATGCATTCGCAGCAGTGTGGAGCGGTCAGGCCGAGGCAGACCGGTTCAACGAACTGGTGATGCGTGCCGGCCTGCACTGGCGGCAGGCAGTGGTGTTGCGTGCGTACGCGAAGTACTTGCGCCAGGCCGGTTTTCCCTACAGTCAGTTCAACATCGAGGGTGTACTGCTGACACATCCGCGCACGGCGCGGTTGCTCGTCGGCCTGTTCGAGGCGCAGTTCGACCCCGAGGTGAGCTCCGAGGAGAACGCGCAGGCGATCGGCACCCAGCTGGGGGAGTTGATCGACCAGGTCGTCAGCCTCGACGCCGACCGCATTCTGCGCAGCATGTTCGAGCTGATCCGCGCGACACTACGTACCAACCATTTCGTGATGGGGGCCGATGGCAGCCGCCGTCAGTACCTCTCGCTCAAGTTCGACCCGCAGTCGATCGCCGAATTGCCCAAGCCGAAGCCGAAATTCGAGATCTTCGTCTACTCGCCCCGCGTCGAGGGAGTGCACCTACGGTTCGGTGCCGTGGCCCGCGGAGGCCTGCGCTGGTCGGATCGCCGTGAGGATTTCCGCACGGAGATTCTCGGGCTGGCGAAAGCGCAGATGGTCAAGAACGCCGTCATCGTCCCGGTCGGTGCCAAGGGCGGATTCGTCGTCAAACGTCCGCCGGTGGTCACCGGTGACGCCGATCGAGATCGCCAGGCATACGCCGAGGAAGGCAAGGCCTGCTATCGGTTGTTCATCGCCGGGCTGCTCGACATCACCGACAATCTCGATCGTGCAACAGGTTCGGTGTCGGTACCCGAGGGCGTCGTGCGCCGAGACGGAGACGACACCTACCTCGTCGTCGCCGCAGACAAGGGCACCGCGACGTTCTCCGACATGGCCAACGACGTTGCCGCGCAATACGGCTTCTGGCTCGGCGACGCCTTCGCCTCCGGTGGGTCGGCGGGCTACGACCACAAGGCCATGGGTATCACGGCCAAGGGCGCGTGGGAAAGCGTCAAGCGACACTTCCGTGAGCTCGGAATCGACACGCAGAGTCAGGATTTCACCGTCGTCGGTGTCGGTGACATGAGTGGGGACGTGTTCGGTAACGGCATGCTGTTGAGCCGGCACATTCGCCTGCTCGCCGCTTTCGACCATCGGCACATCTTTCTCGATCCCAACCCGGAGCGGGAGTCGTCGTTCGCCGAGCGAGAGCGCCTGTTCGCGCTGCCGAGGTCGTCGTGGGCGGACTACGACACCTCGCTGATCAGCGAGGGCGGCGGAGTGTGGGAGCGGACGCGCAAGTCGGTTCCCATCAGCGCCGCAGCACGTACGGCGCTCGGGCTGGGGGACTCGGTCGAGTCGTTGTCTCCGCCGGAATTGGTGAACGCGATCCTGAAGGCTCCCGCCGATCTGCTGTGGAACGGCGGAATCGGCACTTACATCAAGGCCTCCACGGAGACCAACGCCGAGGTGGGCGACAAGGCCAACGACGCGGTTCGCGTCGACGGGATCGATGTGCGAGCGGCCGTCGTGGGGGAGGGTGGCAACCTCGGTGCCACCGCACTGGGACGTATCGAATACGCCGCAGCCGGCGGCAAGATCAACACCGACGCCGTCGACAACTCTGCGGGCGTCGACTGCTCCGACCACGAGGTCAACATCAAGATCCTGCTGGAGACAGCCATCACCAACGGGAACCTGGCACGTGAGGACAGGGACGAGTTGCTCGCGTCCATGACCGACGAGGTGGGTCGACTGGTGTTGTGGGACAACATCATGCAGAACGAGCTGCTCGGCACGTCCAGGTTCGATGCGCCCAGTCTCGTCACCGTGCACAGTCGAGTGATCGAGGATCTGGAAGTACGTCGGGGACTCGACCGTGAGCTCGAGGCCCTGCCGACCGAGGCTGATCTACGACGACGAAAGCAGGACGGTCGAGGACTGACGTCGCCGGAACTCGCCACCTTGATGGCGCATGTGAAACTGGCGTTGGAAGCGGAGCTGCTCGACAGCGAGCTCCCCGACAGCGACGTCTTTGCTCCGCGCTTGCCCAAGTACTTCCCCGAACCACTGCGGGAGCCGTACGCCGAGGCGATCAAGGCGCATCCGCTCCGGCGTCAGCTGGTGGCGACGACACTGGCGAACGAGGCCATCGATTGCGGCGGAATCACGTTTCCCTACAGGCTGACCGAGGATTCCGGTGCGGCGGGCACCGACGCCATTCGGGCGTTCGCCGCCGCCACCGAGATTTTCGGACTCGACGAGGTGTGGAATTCCATCCGTGCCGCGGATGTGCCGACCGCAGTCTCGGCCGAATTGCTGCTCGAATCGCGTCGCATGCTCGACCGTGTGTCGCGCTGGCTGCTCGCCAACCGCCCACAGCCTCTGGCTGTCGGAGCGGAGATCAGCCGGTACGCCGGTCAGGTTCGGGCCCTGCAACCGTCGGTGTCCACGTGGATCGCCGGGCACCAGGCCAGTGATCTGGACGTGCGGTCGGCAGCCGCGATCGAACGAGGTGCACCGGCCGGGCTGGCCAGGCGCATCTACGGCCTGCTCGACGTGTACTGCCTACTCGACATCATCGATATCGCGGACATCGTCGATCGAGACGGAGCCGAGGTAGCCGAGCTCTACTTCGCTCTCGATGCGCACATCGGAATCGACTGGCTGCTGTCGGCCGTCTCCAAACTGGCCCGCGGAGATCGTTGGCACTCGTTGGCGCGCTTGGCTCTTCGCGACGACCTGTATTCCTCGCTGAGAGGAATCACGCAGGCGGTGCTGGCCGGCGGGGAACCGGACGAGTCGGTGGCAGAAAAGATCGCGGAATGGGAATCGACCAATTCCTCCCGCCTGGCGAGGTCGCGTGCTGCGTTGACCGAGATCGCCGAGTCGGGAACCCTGGACTTGGCAACGCTGTCGGTTGCCGCCCGCCAGGTCCGCAACATGATGCCCTGACCCGAATCCGGAGCAAGGGAATCCGCGACACTCGACCGAGAAGAGGAAACGACCACGTGAGTGTGCCCGACGACCATCTGTCCGACAAACGACCTGCAACCGAGCGAGTGGGCTTTCATGCCGCCGTGGACGTGCGGTGGTCGGATATGGATGTCTACCAACACATCAACCATGCCCGGATGGTGACGCTCCTCGAAGAGGCGCGCATCCCATGGCTGTTGGTGGACGGCAGGCCGACGGCAAATCTGCGCCACGGAGCAGTGATCGCGGATCTGCACGTGAAGTATCGAGGCCAGCTTCGGCACGAGGACGGTCCACTGGATGTCTTCATGTGGATCGACGCGGTCCGTGCGGTGGACTTCGTTGTGGGATACGAGGTGCGGGCGCGGGGTGCATCGCTCGATACTCCGGCGGCCGTGGTGGCCTCGACGCAGATCGCAGCTTTCGATATCGATGCACAGCGGCTGCGCCGGCTCACCCCGGAAGAGCGTGCGTTTCTGGTGAGCTGGCAGCGTGTATGAGCGCGTACTGACCGTTCCCGAAGCGGTCGATCGAGAGAATCTGGCGACGTTCTGCACCAAGGCATTGCGATTGGACGAGGCGGCGGTGATCCGTATGCGAACGCGTGCGGGCGGGGGCGTGTCCTGTTGGGCGATCACCGGATTCGATGCCCTGGCGGCGCGGGTCGTCACCGGTACCGTGGTGCCCGACGATACGTGCGCGGGTGCCGACGTGTTGGCTGCCGCGCTGCCGCACGCGGACGACGGCGTGGTGGACCCGGGATTCTCGATGGACTCCGCATGGCGTGGAGCACTGCCCCCGGACGGCGGATTCGAGCACCTCGACGATGTGCCTGCCCGGGTACTGGTCGGGCTTGCGCAACGCGGCGCGGCACTGGCGAAGGAGCACGGTAGCAGCCATGGCCCGCCGAGTTCGCTGCTCGACCAGGAGGTGCTGCACGTCGCCGGCGACGTCGACGAAGTGTCGATCTCGATGCGGACCGTATTTGCCTTGACCGCAATGGGTTTCGTGCCCCACAGCGGTACCGATCCCATGACCATCGATGTCGATCCCGATCGAATCGCAGCCGACGAGGTCGTGCGCGTACGCATATCACCGGTGTGGTTACGTCTCGACGCCCGCTACGGCTCGGTGTACGTTCGCCGCGCCGGCCACCAGCTGTCGCTGACGGTGGGGCGCTAGACGAGCCAGGCTGCGGCGTTCGCGTCGAGTCGGCCGTTCACCAGTGGGGCACTGGCCAGCAGTAACTCGCCAGGCGGCAGGGGGATCGGCTCGTCGGATGCGTTCAGGGCGCAGATGAGTCCGCCGCGTCGACGGAACGCCAGACAGCCGGGAGGCGCTCCGTACCAATCGATTCCGCTGCCGGTGAATTCCGGACGCAGGGCTCGGAGCTCGAAGGCCGTGCGGTACAGGCTCAGCATGGAATCGACGTCTTCGAGTTGCGCCTCGGCGGTGTGTCCGTCCCACTCCCGGGGCATCGGTAGCCAGGTGCGGTCGGTGGACGAGAAGCCGAACGGGGGCTCGTGTCCTTCCCACGGCATCGGTACGCGGCAGCCGTCGCGTCCCCGTTCGGCGTGCCCGGAGCGCTCCCACACCGGGTCCTGGAGCGCATTGTCGGGCAGCTGTACGTTGGGCAGCCCGAGCTCGGCACCGTTGTAGACGAAGATCGTTCCGGGAAGGGCCAATTCGACCAGAATCATGGCGCGAGCACGGGTGCGGCCGACGTCCCCGCCGCCGTACCTGGTGACCTCACGTTCGACATCGTGGTTGGACAGCGTCCACGTCGGAGTGCCGTCGACGAGTTCGACGGCCGCAAGTGAGTTGGAGATGGCGTCGCGGATGGTCTCGGCGTCGAAATCGACACTGGCCAAACGGAAATTGAACCCCAGGTGCAGCTCGTCCGGCCTGATGTACTCGGAGAACCGGACATTGTCCTGAACCCAGATCTCACCGACGGTCACCGTTCCGGGAAACTCGTCCATGACGGTTCTGATGCGTCGATGCAGGTCGTGGACGCGGGGATTGTTGAACCGAGGATCGTCGTCGTCGTTCTTCATCAACGCGTTCAGTTCGAGACTCATGTCGGCGAGGTCGGCAGGCTTGGCCATGCCGTGCGCTACGTCGAGTCGAAAGCCGTCGACGCCGCGGTTGAGCCAGAACCTCAATGTGCGCGCGAAATCCTCGAACACTTCGGGGTTGTCCCAGTTCAAATCCGGTTGCTCGGGCGCGAAGATGTGCAGGTACCACTGCCCTGGGGTGCCGTCGGGCTCGGTGATGCGCGTCCACGCCGGGCCGCCGAAGATGCTCGGCCAATTGTTCGGCGGCTGCGAACCGTCGTCACCGCGGCCGTCGCGAAAGATGTAGCGAGCCCGCTCGGCGCTTCCACGTGGCGCGGTCAGGGCGGACCTGAACCAGCGGTGCTCGACGCTGGTGTGATTGGGAACCAGATCCATGGTGACCTTGATGTCGCGAGCATGCGCCTCGTCCACCAGTGCATCGAAGATCTCGAGGTTTCCGAACAGTGGGTCGATGTCGCGGGGATCGGACACGTCGTATCCGTGATCGGCCATCGGTGACCGGGTGATGGGGCCGATCCAGACGGCGTCGATCCCCAGCAATTCGAGGTAGCCGAGCTTGTCCCGAATACCATCGAGGTCACCGACCCCGTCGCCGTTGGAGTCCGCGAAAGACCGGGGATAGATCTGGTAGAAGACGGCGTCCTGCCACCACAACAACTCGGAGCTCTCGATCGGATCGGTCACAAGTGGCAATAGTGCCAAACGACCGGCCGCGTAACGATTCAGGGGCGCTGGCGTCGATCGGACCGATCATTCCCGGTCAACGTCGAGTAAAGTTTTGTGCTCATTCACATGACCGACACGTGCCTGTTGCTTTGGAAAGTGTTGTATGTTCTGCATCGGAAACCAGTAGCGGCTTCAAGCCGCGCCCGACGGTGAGGACGCGACCCACGCCATGACTACGTCGACCATCGAAGCAGTACGGCTCGGAGACATCGCGCTCGACGACAGTCCCATCGAGCCGACGTGGATTCTCGAAGGGAACCCGCACGCACGCGTCGCCGAGTGGTCGAAGAGCATCGACGGCACAACGACCACCAATGTCTGGGACTGCACGGCCGGCCGTTTCCGCTGGTTCTTCGCGGTCGACGAGATCGTGCACATCATGGATGGTTCGGTGATCGTCTCGAGCGACGATCACGCACCGCGCACCCTGGTCGCCGGAGACGCGGCGCTCTTTCGTGCGGGCACCTGGACCGAATGGCACGTGGAGAACTACGTGCGCAAGCACGCCATCCTCCGCCAACACCTGCCCCGGCCGGTGAGCTTCGCGCTCAAGCTTGCCGGTGCCCTGCGGAGCAGAGTGAGCAAGCGCGCAACGTCCAGGGGCGCGAATCCGAAGCGCGTCGGGTCGCTGTGACCAACCGTCTTCTCAGATAGCCGAGTTCACCATCGAATTCGCGGCCATGTCCATGTAATCGGTGAGCTGCGCACGGTGTGCAGCGTCCAACACCGACGGGTCTATGGACGCGATCGCGATGTGCATGCATCGAAGCCACGCATCTCGTTCCATCGGCCCGATTCGAAACGGGTTGTGCCGCATCCGCAATCGAGGATGGCCACGTTCGTCCGAGTAGGTCCGCGGACCACCCCAGTACTGTTCGAGGAACATTCGCATCCGCCGTTCGGCCGGTCCGAGATCCTCCTCGGGATACAGCGGGCGAACGATCTCGTCCTTGGCGACTTCTTCGTAGAACTTCGCCGTGAGTAACCGAAACGTCTCGGCACCGCCGACCGCGTCGTAGAACGTCTGCTGCGGTTCGGTCATCACACTCTCTCTTGTTTCTCGTCGTTCCTGCAGGCTCTCGATCGGCGTCCACCGCTCATTGTCCCTCAGGAGCCGGAGTCGGCCGCGACCCCACCCGGACGCCCCAATGCATACGGCGCTTTGATGTCGGCGTCGACGAAGGCCTCGAGGATGTCCTGATGAAGGCGGCGCTGGACGGCCCACTGGCGTCCGGGGCGCGTTTTGATCGTGATGCGGATGGTGACGGTGTCTGCGCTGACCGCGTTGACTCCGAGCATCTCGGGCGGTTCGAGGATGTCGTTCTCGAAGTCACCGGACTTCACCAACGACGCAGTGGTGCGTTCGGCCACCTCGCAGGCGTGCTCGATGTTCGCCGTGTGCGAGATGGGGAGATCGAGAACGGCGACCGCGAAGCCCTGGCTCATGTTGCCCACGCGCAGCACCTCGCCGTTGCGGCAGTACCACACCGTGCCGTTGATATCTCTGATCGTGGTGACCCGCAGACCCACGCTCTCGACGGTGCCGGTGGCCTCACCGAGGTCGACGACGTCGCCTACTCCGTACTGATCCTCGAGCAGCATGAAAATTCCGGACAGGAAGTCTCGCACCAGGTTCTGGGCACCGAATCCGAGCGCGACACCGACTATGCCCGCAGACGCGATGAACGGTGCCACGTTGACGCCCACAACGTCGAGAACCGAGAGCACGAACCAGGTGAGAATCATGACCGAGACGGCCGACTTGAGCACCGAGCCGATCGTGCTGGCCCGTTGTTTGCGTCGCTCGTTGAGGATTGCACCCTTGACGGTGCCGGACGAGCGGTCGCGAAGCGGTCGCAGCAGGATCGGCGACTTTCCGCTGCTGTTGTCGGTGAAACGGTTGATCATCCGGTGCAGACACAGGCGCAGCACGATTGCGAGGACCAGATAACCGAGAACCTGCAGCGGCCGATCGACCAGCCAGTCGCGTCCGGTATCCGTCAGCTCGAAGGCTCGGGTGTCGAGCTCCCGCCGAAGCGACGGCTCGGAAAGGGGTGATGCGGACAGAAGGGTTGATACAGACACCCGAAAAGTCTACGGAGACCCAGAATTCTCGCCAGTCATGCAGCGCATGGCGGCATCGTTCGGCCGTGCCGAGCGCGAAGATGCGAAATGTTCACCGATCGGCAACAGGAAATGCGGAGAAAAAGCCTGTGCGCGGGCGGTGCATTCGTGTTCCACTGTGAATCGTGTTCCACGCAAGCCATGCGCGGGCGCCGACTGCTTCTGGAGTAACGCATGAAGAACTCTCAACACCGCCATCGACAACTCCCGCCCACTGAGGGCCGCAGCGCGCACGACCAGCGTGAGACGGCCTCGGGGGCTTCTCCGCTGCGCGTGGTGCCGACGGCCCACGATGCCACGGGCGACGACGCCGTACCGGCGTGGGTCAAGCGCCGTGTGCTGCTCCTCAACGCCACATTCGAACCACTGACCGCGCTTCCGATGCGCCGGGCGGTGGTTCTTCTCGTTTGTGGGAAGGCCGACGTGGTGCACGACGATCCGGAAGGACCGTTCATTCGATCGGCCGGGTTCTCGGTGCAGGTGCCGTCGGTGATCAGGTTGCGGACCTTCGTTCGCGTTCCGTATCGGGCCCGTGTGCCGATGACACGCGCCGCGTTGATGCATCGCGACCGCTTTCGGTGCGCGTACTGCGGGAGCAAGGCCGAGACTGTCGACCATGTGGTGCCGCGAAGCCGCGGAGGCGGTCACTCGTGGGAGAACTGCGTCGCGTGTTGCGCGTCGTGCAATCACCGCAAGGCCGACAAACTCCTCAGTGAGATCGGGTGGACGTTGCGCGCGCAGCTGGTGCCTCCGAAGGGTCCGCACTGGCGTCTGCTGGCGACAACGAAGGAGTTGGACCCCAGTTGGCTGGCGTATCTCGGCGAGGGTGCGGCCTGACGGTCGACCTGTGTGACCATTTCGGTCACAACACCGGCCCCGACGTGGTCCGACGCGCAATTGTCGACTAACGTCACACCCTGTGAGCATTTTTGAGACCACGCTGATTTTCGGGGTGATTCCGGTTGCGGTGATCGGACTCATCGGCGCGTTGTCCTACCTGACCGACAAGCAGCCCGGTATGGATGTTCCTCCCTACCGACTGACGGACGAGTGGACACGCGAGCCATTGCTGTGGAGCGCAACGGACGAGGTGACTCCCTTCGGAGGCCACGGATCGCACGATGCCGACGCAGCCGACTCGATCGGAGGTGCTGCAAGTGGCAAGTGGTGAACTCGTCCGCAGCGACATCAAGGAAGAAGACCTGCCGTTCGGGGCTGCTGTGACGGCGAGTGGTCGCGTCTCGGCCGCTCACGAGTTCGGGACGGTCAATCCGGAGCACCTGCCTTTTGCGACGCAGGAACTGGTGGCCCTCGACGACGCGCTGACCGAGGCGACTCGGCAGACCAAGATTCGGTTCAACATCTACATCGGTGATCTCGGAGACGATCCGTCCGCTGGTGTCGAATCGGTGTTTCCGGGCACGCCCGACGCTGTTCGATCGATTCTGATCGCCGTCGACCCCAATCGGCACGCCCTGGAGATTCGCAGCGGTAAGCGAGTATCGAACCGAGCGACCGACCGCGTCGCGCAGTTGGGTGTGACGGCCGCCCTCGGCCCGTTCCGCGACGGCAACCTGATCGACGGTCTCGTCGCCTCCGTGCGGGTGATGGCTGCGTCCATCCTCAGTCCCTAGCCTTCACCACCTGAGCGCGCTTTCACGACCAGGGCCGGTTGTTCCACCTCGCGGTGGGGCAACCGGCCCTGGTCGTATGTACGGGAGCGGTCAGCTCGCGTCGAACTCCCGTGCTGCGAGAGCCCGGACGACGCCGGCCCGTCCCTCGATCACCAGGCGACGGAGTGCCGGAGGCAGTTCGCCCTCCAAGAACCCGTCCGCGGCCGCGAGTGACTGTTCACTGATCGACCAGGAGGGGTACAGCCCGATCACGACGGTCTGCGCCACCTCGCTGGATCGACGGGACCAGACACCCTCGATGGCATCGAAGTAGCGGGCGACGTAGGGCTCGAGCAACTCGCCCTGGCCGGGCCCCGCGAAGCCGCCGATGATCGAGCGTGCCGTGATGTTCGGCACCGAGTCGTCGTCGACGACAGTTGTCCAGGCCTGCTCTTTTACCTCGGCGCTCGGTCGAGCGGCCCGCGCAGCCGCGGCCGACCTTGCCCCGGCGGCGGTGTTGTCCGCGCTCGCTTCTGCATCGATGACCGGCGAATCGAGCCCGTCGGAGTCGATCGCGCCGGCCGCGGCCAGCGCCGTGACGATTCGCCACCGCAGGTCGGTATCGACGCCGAGGCCGGACAGGGACTGACCGTCTGCATCACCGTCGAGCAGGGCCCGCAGCACGTCGATGTGGCGGTCGTGGAGTTCGGTACCGGTGAGGGCGTTGACGAACGCCAGCTGGTGATCCGAGCCCGCCTCGGCACCGCGTGCCAGTTCCAGCAGTGCGTCGGCGAACTCGGGGGAGCCGTGCTCGGCCGCCCAGGCGGGGTCGGCGTAGCTGGTGATGGCGGTCTCCGCCTGCAGCAGAAGACGCTGCACCACACCCACTTCGGTCTCGCCGCCGATGCCTCGCTGGACGAGGGCAACAAAATCTCGGGCCTTCATCTCGGCCGATCGAGTCATCTCCCACGCTGCCGACCACGCGAGGGTGCGGGGGAGTGGTTCGGCGATGTCGCCGATCCGAGACAGGAGCGTCTCGAGCGAGTCCGGGTCCAGACGCACCGCGCAGTACGTCAGGTCGTCGTCGTTGACCAGCACCAGCTTGCCTCGCGAGACGCCGACCAGCGCATCGACATTCGTCGATTCGGCTGCATCGAGATCGAGCTCCACTCTGTCGGTGCGCACGAGCTTGCCGTCGACGTCGTCGTAGATGCCGACGGCGATACGGTGTACTCGATGCTCGCCTGCACCCGGTGCGGCACCGCTCTGCCGAACCGCGAAGCGTGTGAACTTACCGTCGGCATCGACGTCGAAGTCCGGGCTCAGGGTGTTCAGGCCGGTGGTGCGCAGCCACTGCGTGCCCCAGTCGGACAGGTCGCGACCCGACGACTTCTCCAGGGCAGCAAGCAGATCCGAGAAGGTGGCATTGGCGAAGGCGTGGTCGACGAAGTAGGCGCGCAGCCCGGCCAGGAAGTCTTCCTTGCCCACGTAGGCCACCAGCTGCTTGAGCACACTCGCGCCCTTGGCGTAGGTGATGCCGTCGAAGTTGACCTCCACCGCGGCCAGGTCGGGGATGTCCGCTGCGATGGGATGCGTCGAGGGCAACTGGTCCTGGCGGTACGCCCATGCCTTCTCGACGTTCGCGAACGTGGTCCATGCGTTCGAGTACTCGGTGGCCTCGGACTGGCAGAGAACCGAGGCGAACGTGGCGAACGATTCGTTGAGCCACAGGTCGTCCCACCACGTCATGGTCACCAGGTCGCCGAACCACATGTGCGCCATCTCGTGCAGCACCGTCTCGGCGCGACGCTCGTACGAGGCCCGTGTCACCTTGGACCGGAAGACGTAGTCCTCGAGGTACGTGACGGCACCGGCGTTCTCCATCGCACCGGCGTTGAACTCCGGTACGAAGAGCTGGTCGTACTTGCCGAAGGCGTACGGGGTGCCGAAGTTCTCGTGGTAGAAACCGAAGCCCTGCTTGGTCTCGGTGAACAGGCGCTCCGCGTCCATGTGCTCCGCAAGCGTTGCGCGGCAGTAGATTCCGAGCGGAATGGTGCCGTGGTCATCGGTGTAGGAATCGGTCCACTCCGCGTACGGACCGGCGATCAGTGCGACGAGATAGGTACTCATCAGCGGGGTCGTGTCGAACACGTGCTCTCCCGCGGCAGGCTCGGCACCGTGCGCGGCGTTGGAGATCACGGTCCAGCTCTCGGGAGCGGTGACCTTCAGGTCGAAGGTGGCCTTGAGATCGGGCTGATCGAAGCAGGCGAACATGCGCTTGGCGTCGGCGGTCTCGAACTGCGAGTACAGGTACACCGAACCGTCGGACGGGTCGACGAATCGGTGCAGGCCCTCGCCGGTGTGCGAGTAGATGCAGTCCGCGTCGATGACGAGCTCGTTGTGTTCGGCCAGATTCTCGAGTGCAATACCCGTCGACTCGTCGTAGTTCGCAGTGTCGAGGGCGGTGCCGTTGAGCGTCGCGGAGCGAATCGTGCTCGCAATGATGTCCACGAAAGTCGACGATCCGGCGGTGGCCGCGAACGTGATGGTGGTGAGCGAGCGGAACGTCTTCTCGCCCGGATTGCCTTCGCCGTCGGTGAGGTCGAGAACGATCGCGTACTTCGTTTCCCCGATGATCGCCGAACGTTCGGAGGCTTGGTCACGCGTCAGGTTGGGAGCAACCACTTCAGTCGACACCTCTTCGTGTAGTTATGGGTAGTGCTGTCCATCCCATCACGTCACGAGTGGCTCGCGCTGGCCGACCGGTAGTGCGGAATGTATGCGCGGTGGGCGGTTGTTATCGCAAGAAGAGATGTTGACCTCGACTTCCAAGGAGTAGACAGTGGCCGGTTCAGGACAGAAAGACACTGCGGATTTTTGGTTCGACCCACTGTGCCCGTGGTGCTGGATAACCTCGCGCTGGATTCTCGAGGTGCAGCAGGTGCGAGATATCGACGTGAACTTCCATGTGATGAGCCTGGCCGTACTCAACGAGGGCCGCGATCTGCCCGAGGAATACGCCACGATGATGAAGAAGGCGTGGGGTCCGGTTCGGGTGGCGATCGCCGCCGCGAAGCTGAAGGGTGACGAGATCCTTTCGCCGCTGTACAGCGCCATGGGTACGCGAATCCACAACGAGGGCAACAAGGATTTCGACGTCGTCATCCGAGAGTCCTTGGCTGAACTGGACCTGCCTGCCGATCTCGCCAAGGCAGCCGAGAGCACCGACTACGACGAGGACCTGCGCACCAGCCATCACGCAGGAATGGACAAGGTGGGCCCGGACGTGGGCACCCCGACCATCCACGTCAACGGAGTCGCGTTCTTCGGCCCGGTGATCTCGCGAATCCCGCGTGGCGAAGAGGCGGGCAAGCTGTGGGACGCGTCGGTGATCTTCGCGTCGTACCCGCACTTCTTCGAGCTCAAGCGCACGCGGGACGAGGATCCACAGTTCGACTGATCGCGCGAGCACCTCGCGCGTGGAAATTCATAGCAGGAGAAGAACTTTCACGCGCGGGGTGACTACGCAACAATGCGATCCGACGCGTCGGCGGTGCCGAAAGTTCGGTGCTCGCCGACGTGGAATCGCCTCGCCGACCACGCCGCTGCGGCGGCGTCGAGAAAGTCGTCGACGACCGGCCCGTCAGGGAGGTCGCCCAGGTCGAGATGCTCGCTCCACCGTCCCAGCGCAGCCAACCGCTGTCCGACGCCGCGGCCGCTCTTCTTCGATGCGAACGGCGTCGTCGGTGACATTGCCCGGAAAGAACATTCGGGATGTACCTCGACGTAGATGTCCGGATCGAAACCCGCCTCACGCCATGCCTGCACAGCAGGCAGGATGTGCCACGTCTGCTTACTGATCGCTTTGCCGGTGATGCTCCGCGAGAGTGCGCAGGCCTGCTCGTACGTCGAGGCGTCGAGAACGTCGACAACGGGCGTGTGGAATATGGAGCTTCGCGCCCGGCCGAGAAACGCCTTCGCCTCGAGTTCGCTGATGCGATAGCCGTCCACCGGCAGAGACAGTGGCATGTCGACGCCCACTCGCGAGCAGTCTCGGGTGTGCTCCAACACCTCGGCCACGGAGGAGCAGCCGGTCCACGCCAATCTCGAACCGTCGAAGACTGCAACCACCCACGCACCCTTCGCGCCGTCGACACCGGCGAATTTCTCGGCTCGTGAGTTCACCTGTCAGACTCTAGGCATGCGCGTATACCTGGGTGCCGACCACGCCGGCCTCGAGTTCAAGAATCAGATCATCGAACACCTGACGGCAACCGGGCACGAGCCCGTCGACTGCGGTGCCTTCGACTACGACCCCGTCGACGACTACCCGGCCTTCTGCATCGACGCAGCACGCCGCGTCGTCGCCGATCCGGGCAGCCGCGGACTGGTGCTCGGCGGCTCCGGAAACGGCGAGCAGATCGCCGCGAACAAGGTGCCGGGCGCTCGCTGCGCACTGGCATGGAGCGTCGAGACCGCAAAGCTGGCCCGCGAGCACAACGATGCTCAGCTCATCGGCATCGGTGGCCGTATGCACACGTTGCCCGAAGCCCTCGCCATCCTCGACGCGTTTCTCGGCACTCCGTTCTCGGGCGAGGAGCGCCACCAGCGCCGCATCGACATCCTGTCCGAGTACGAGCGCAGTGGCGAGGCACCCGAGGTGCCGGGAAAGCCCGCGTAGGTGCCCGAAGGCCACACCCTGCACCGACTCGCTCGGCTGCATCAACGACGGTTCGGCGGGGCACCGGTCGAGGCGAGCAGTCCCCAGGGACGGTTCACCTCCGGTGCCGCGCTGATCGACGGGCTCGTGCTCGAAAGTGCGGAGGCCTGGGGCAAGCATCTGCTGCACCGTTACGAGACCGATCTGATCGTGCACATTCACCTGGGCCTGTACGGAAAGTTCACCGAACAGGCAGTGCCACTGGACGATCCGGTGGGCGCAGTACGTCTGCGCATGGTGGGGGAGAAGTACGGTGCCGACCTGCGCGGCCCCACCGCGTGTGAGATCTACACCGAACAGCAGGTCGACGCCCTTCTGGCGCGGCTCGGGCCGGACCCGCTCCGCAAGGATGCGGATCCGGACGCGGCCTGGATGCGAATCTCCAAGTCGCGCACCGCGGTCGGGACACTACTGATGGATCAGAAGGTGCTGGCCGGCGTCGGAAATGTCTACCGCGCCGAGATCCTGTTCCGGCACGAGATCAATCCGATGCGTCCCGGCAAGGATCTCGATCGAGCAGAGTGGGACGCGATCTGGTTCGACCTCGTCGAGCTGATGAAGATCGGTGTTCGACGCGGTCGCATCATCACCATCCGGCCCGAGGACGACCACGGCGACACCTACGGTGCCCGCCGACCACGCTCGTACGTCTACCGCAGGGAAGGCCTTCCGTGCCGCGTGTGCGGCACCGAAATCCTGCACTCGACAATGCAGGCCCGAAACCTGTTCTGGTGCCCCGTCTGTCAGGCAGCCTAGAACCCGCCGAAGTCGCCTCCACCGTCGAACATGCCCCCGCCGCCGTCCATGGCACCGAAGTCGGTGTCGCCTCCGCTGTAGTCGTCGCCGCCGGAACCGTCCCCGTTGTAGTCGTCACCGCCGGAACCATCACCCGAGCCGTCGGCTCCCATGTCTCCGCCCGCCGCCGTCTCGTCCGGCACTCCCGCCATGCCGGAGAACATCGCCGAGAACAGGAACATCGAACCCATTCCCCACGCGCCGGCGACCAGCGCAGGCCGCCACCACGGCTCGGAGTACCAGCCCGCAGGGACCGGACGGCCTGCTACGCGGCCGCCCGGGTAGTAGTTCGGGGTGCGGTCCGACGGATCGGGTGACGCTGCGATTTCGCGGCCCTCGAAGTCGACCTTGCGCTCCTCGGTGACTCGTCCTGCCTGCTGCTGGCCGTCGATGCCCTGTACCTCCGGGCCTGGATCCATGCCCATGGCCAACCGCGCGGCGCGGATGTAGTAGAGCCCTTCCAGCGCCGTCTGCTTGGCCAGTCGGGCTTGTTCGGGGGTGGTGGCCTGGTCGATCTGCGACCCGGCGGCGATATTGCGCTCGGACGCGTCGGCCAGGGCCTGCTTGGACGGTGTGTCGGTGCCGATCAGGTTGTAGACCTGTGACCGCCGAGGCGTTCGATCGACTGGCGGGCGTCGGCCTTGGCGTCGGCCAGCGCAGTTTCGGCCGCCGCAGCCGAGTTCTTCTTGCTTCGCAGCACCAACAGGGCCACTGCGGCGATGACGAGGACGATCAGGACTATCTCCACTTCGGGCCTTCCGCCGACGGTGCATGTCCGGTTCGTTCGGACAATTCGGACTCCGTTTCAGGGTACGCGGACACGAAAAAGCCCCGCACTGAAAGTACGGGGCTTTCCGATGGAGCCGATGACGAGAATCGAACTCGCGTAGCCTGTTTGGAAGACAGGGGCTCTACCATTGAGCTACATCGGCGTGCAAACAACAGTCGTGGGATCGCCAGTTCCGTCGCCTGCGTTTCAAGACTGTACCCAAAGCCGTCGCCGGATTCCAAACCGGCATGCCGCGCCGGGTTCGCCCGAACGGCATCGGTGGGGCGCCGATGAGGGGCTACTATCGGTTGCTGTTCAATGGTGTGGGTACGACGGGGTGTGGCGCAGCTTGGTAGCGCATCCGCTTTGGGAGCGGAGGGTCGCAGGTTCAATTCCTGTCACCCCGACAAATGAGGGCCGCAGGCACGGTTCGCCGTGTTTCGCGGCGAGCGAGGTAAGACCGCAAGCCAGCACCGTAAGCACCACCAGCAAGCAAGAATTACCAGAAGGAGCATGTCCCGTGAAGAGCACCGTCGAGCAGCTGAGCCCGACGCGAGTCCGTATCAACGTTGAGGTGCCCTTCGAGGAGCTCAAGCCTGATTTCGACCGCGCGTACAAGGCTTTGGCTCAGCAGATCCGCCTCCCCGGATTCCGTCCCGGTAAGGCTCCGGCCAAGTTGCTCGAAGCTCGCGTCGGCCGTGGTGCGGTGCTCGAGCAGGTCGTCAACGACGCTCTTCCCGCCCGTTACTCCGAGGCCGTGACGAACGAAAAGGTCAAGGTCATCGGCCAGCCCGAGATCGAGATCACCAAGATCGAAGACGGTACGGAGCTCACGTTCACCGCCGAGGTCGACGTTCGTCCCGAGATCGCGCTGCCGGACTACTCGACCATCAGCGTCGTCGTCGATCCGCTCGAGATCAAGGACGAGGCCGTCGACGAGCAGCTGCAGTCGCTGCGCCAGCGTTTCGGCACCCTGACCGGCGTCGATCGCCCGGTTCAGTCCGGTGACTTCGTCTCGATCGACCTCTCGGCCACTGTCGACGGCGAGAACGTGGAAGAGGCAACCGCGAGCGGACTGTCCCACGAGGTCGGCTCCGGCCAGCTCATCGAGGGACTCGACGATGCGATCATCGGCGTTTCCGCGGACGAGTCGAAGGAGTTCACCTCGACTCTGGTCGCCGGCGAGTACGCAGGCAAGGAAGCTGTCGTCACGGTCAAGGTCGTGTCCGTCAAGGAGCGCGAGCTGCCCGAGGCCGACGACGAGTTCGCCCAGCTCGCCAGCGAGTTCGACACCTTCGACGAGCTGCTCGCCGACCTGAAGACGCGCGTCGAGCGAGTCGCGAAGGTCGAGCAGGCCGGTCAGATCCGCGACAAGGTGCTCGAGACGTTGCTCGAGACGCTCGAGATTCCGGCTCCCGAGGCCGTCGTCAAGGCCGAGGTCGATTCTCAGGTGCACGAGGCCATCCACGGCCTCGATCACAACGAGGAAGCACTCGCCGAGCTGCTCGAATCGCAGGGTTCGAGCCGCGAGGAATTCGACAAGGACGTCAAGGAAGGTGCCGAGAAGTCGGTGCGTACCCAGCTCCTTCTCGATGCGATCGCCGAGGCCGAGAACACGCAGGTCGGGCAGGAAGAGCTCACCGAGCGGATCATCTTCCAGGCGCAGCGCTACGGCATGCCGCCCGAGCAGTTCATCCAGCAGGTGCAGCAGGCCAACCAGCTCGGTGCGGTGTTCGCCGACGTCAAGCGCGGTAAGGCCCTCGCTTCGGTCGTCGAGCGCGTCACCGTGACCGACACCAACGGCGCGAGCGTCGACACGGCCGAGCTGTTCGGCAGCCCCGCCGATGCTCCCGACGAGGTCGAAGCAGCTGATTCTTCCGAGGGCGAACAAGAGAAGTAACGCTCACAGCGAACGACGGCGGTTCCGGGACTCCGGAGCCGCCGTCTTTCGTTAGTGTCTGTGTCAGGAACCAACGATTTGTTATGAAAAGGCAGGTACCGTGACTGTTCAGAATCCGGCGGCTTCGCACGAGCAGAGTCCCGTCATGACTTCGGCCGCAGCAGGGTTGAATCTCAGCGACTCCGTGTACGAGCGTCTGCTTCAAAACCGCATCATTTTCCTCGGTACCCAGGTCGACGACGACATCGCCAACAAGTTGTGCGCCCAGATCCTGTTGCTCTCCGCCGAGGATGCCACTCGCGACATTTCGCTGTACATCAACTCGCCCGGTGGCTCGGTCACCGCGGGCATGGCCATCTTCGACACCATGGAATTCGCCGAGTGCGACATCGCGACCTACGGCATGGGTCTGGCCGCTTCGATGGGTCAGTTCCTGCTCTCGGCCGGTGCCAAGGGCAAGCGGTACGCCCTGCCGCACGCGCGCATCATGATGCACCAGCCCTCGGCCGGTATCGGCGGCAGCGCATCCGACATCGCCATCATGGCCGAGCAGTTCGCGCACACCAAGCGTGAGATGGCCGAGCTCATCGCTCAGCACACCGGCCAGACCGTCGAGCAGATCACCGAGGACTCCGATCGCGACCGGTGGTTCACCGCCCAGGCCGCCAAGGAATACGGGTTCGTGGATCACGTCGTCAGCCGCGCGCAGCAGGCCGGCGGAATCGGCGAGTAAATCGGCCTGTACCGGCGACCTCGATCACTCACATCTTGGAGAAACGATGACAAACCTGTTCGATCCCAACCAGTTGCCGTCCTCGCGGTACATCCTCCCGTCCTTCGTCGAGCACTCCAGCTACGGCGTCAAGGAATCGAACCCGTACAACAAGCTGTTCGAGGAGCGCATCATCTTCCTCGGCGTGCAGGTCGACGACGCGTCGGCCAACGACGTCATGGCGCAGCTGTTGGTGCTCGAGGGGCTCGACCCCGACCGAGACATCACCATGTACATCAACTCGCCCGGCGGATCGTTCACATCGCTGATGGCGATCTACGACACCATGCAGTACGTCCGCGCCGACGTCGCGACCGTCTGCCTCGGCCAGGCCGCCTCTGCCGCGGCAGTTCTGCTCGCCGCCGGTACGCCCGGCAAGCGTGCGGCTCTGCCGAACGCACGGGTGCTGATCCACCAGCCTTCCAGCGGTGGAATCCAGGGCCAGGTCTCGGACCTCGAGATCCAGGCTGCGGAGATCGAGCGCATGCGTCGTCTCATGGAGACCACTCTCGGTCGCCACACCGGCAAGGATCCCGACGTCATCCGCAAGGACACCGATCGCGACAAGATTCTCACCGCGGAGCAGGCCAAGGACTACGGCATCATCGACACCGTGTTCGAGTACCGCAAGCTTTCCGCACAGAAGTAGCACAGCGAGTACCACCGGTCGGGCCGTAGCGGTCCGGCTCGAGTTCCGGCGCCGGGCGCGAGTGAGAAACTCCGCCCGGCGATCGCGATCGACGGCCCGATTTCTGCAACAGACGAAATCGGGTGGCGAATCACCGGAAACAACCCGCCCATGTTCGGCGAACACGGGTAGCGTCGCACCCAAGAACTCGGGCGGTCGATATCGGCACGACGAAAGCCCGGGAAGTAGCCCACGGTGTCTCGGCACAGTCGGACGGCGTGGGGCGTACGCGGACAAGGAAGTAGGAACCTCCGAATGGCACGCATCGGTGACGGTGGCGATCTGCTGAAGTGCTCGTTCTGCGGCAAGAGCCAGAAGCAGGTCAAGAAGCTCATTGCTGGACCAGGGGTGTACATCTGCGATGAGTGCATCGACCTGTGCAACGAGATCATCGAGGAGGAGTTGGCCGAATCGAGCGAAGTCAAGCTCGACGACCTACCCAAGCCCTCCGAGATCAAGGATTTTCTCGAGAATTACGTGATCGGTCAGGACGCTGCCAAGCGCACGCTGGCCGTTGCGGTCTACAACCACTACAAGCGAATCCAGGCCGGTGACAAGGCCCGTGATGTGCGGGGCGAGTCGGTCGAACTGGCGAAGTCCAACATTCTGATGCTCGGACCGACGGGCTGCGGAAAGACGTATCTCGCGCAAACGTTGGCCAAGATGCTCAACGTGCCGTTCGCCATCGCCGACGCCACCGCGCTCACCGAGGCCGGATACGTGGGCGAGGACGTCGAGAACATCCTGCTCAAGCTGATCCAGGCCGCCGATTACGACGTCAAGCGCGCCGAGACCGGCATCATCTACATCGACGAGGTCGACAAGATCGCCCGCAAGAGCGAGAACCCGTCGATCACGCGAGATGTCTCCGGTGAAGGCGTCCAGCAGGCATTGCTGAAGATTCTGGAAGGAACTCAGGCCAGCGTGCCGCCGCAGGGCGGTCGTAAGCATCCGCATCAGGAGTTCATCCAGATCGACACGACCAACGTGCTCTTCATCGTCGCCGGTGCCTTCGCAGGTCTCGAGAAGATCGTGTCCGATCGCGTCGGCAAGCGTGGTCTGGGCTTCGGGGCCGAGGTTCGCTCGAAGGCCGAGATCGACACCCAGGATCACTTCGCCGAGGTCATGCCGGAGGATCTGATCAAGTTCGGCCTGATCCCCGAGTTCATCGGCCGGCTGCCGATGATCGCGTCGGTCACGAACCTGGACAAGGAATCGCTCGTCACGATTCTGTCCGAGCCGAAGAACGCGCTCGTCAAGCAGTACCGTCGTCTGTTCGACATGGACGGTGTGGAGCTCGAGTTCACTGCCGAGGCCTTGGACGCAATTGCCGATCAGGCAATTCTCCGTGGTACCGGTGCTCGTGGACTTCGCGCGATCATGGAAGAAGTGCTGTTGCCGGTGATGTACGACATCCCCAGCCGCGATGACGTGGAGAAGGTTGTCGTCACTGCAGAAACGGTCAACGACAACGTGCTGCCGACCATCGTGCCGCGTAAGCCCGAGCGGCCGGAACGCCGCGACAAGTCGGCCTGACCAGTCGCCGATTCGACGAAAGAGCCCCGATCATCGAGATGATCGGGGCTCTTTCGTCGTTCGGAAGGTCAGCCGAGGCTCACCACGTGGGGCTGTCGATCGACTGCCCTGAATCGTTCGGACACCAGCGGGTCGTGACCGGGCACGATGTGATCGGGACCGTCGGCCAGTTCCTGGATTCGGTCGAAGGCTCCGAACATGTCCGGGAGGTAATGCAGGATCGCGAACAGGTTGTCGGACTCGATGTTCTCGTAGAAGTGGCTCGCGTCCGACGCCAGCACGATGTTTCCCCGCGCTGTGCGTACTCGGACAACCTGCATGCCGGCGGTATGGCCGCCGACGGAGTGCACCGACAGACCGTCCAGCAGTTCACGATCTCCGTCGACGAGGTCGAGTCGCGTGCTCGCGGCCACGTGATCGATGTCCGGTCTGGAATGCAACCATCGCTCCTGTTCGATGCGCGTTGCCCACGGACCGTTCCAGTACTCGAGCTCGCGCCGCTGTACGACGTAGCGGGCTCGGGGTAGATCTGCCACGACCCCGGTGTGGTCGTAGTGCAGGTGCGTCAACACACAGAGATCGATGTCGCCGGGCGCGATACCCAGACCGCCGATGATCTGGAGCGGGGAGCCGAAGTAGTCCAGTCCCTGCATTCCTTCGGCGGTGGAGGGGGCGAGCCCGGCGTCGATCAGAACGGTGTCGGTCTGCGAGAGGGCGAGCCACACGTAGTAGGCAGTGGGGTGTGGCTCGCCGCCACGGTTATCGGGATAGTGGAAGTGTGTGCTGCGCAGTGCAGTTCGAGTTGCATACTGCACGGCGAACACTCGCCACTGCCCCGGGGTATCCGGACGTTCTGCATTGATCATCGACGGTCACTGCGAGTTCGCGGTGGCGGTTGCATCGACGGTACGAGGCTTCGTGCCGAGCTCGTCGGTGGGCGTGCGGAACGTTTCTTTGGAGGTGGAGACGATGGCGACGTTGATCGCGCAGAAGACGGCGGTGACGATGGCGACCGGTAGCCAGGCACCGATCTCGGCACCGGCGATCGCTCCGGCGATGGTGGGTGCGAATCCGGCGATGGCGAAGCCGATCTGGGTACCGAGGGCGGTGCCGGTCAGACGCACCCGAGCCGGGAACATCTCGCCGTAGAACGAGGGCCAGACTCCGCCGGTGGCACTGTGGACGAATCCGAACATCACGATGCCGAAGACGAAGATCAGCGCGTAGCTACCGATCGAGATGGACCAGAGGTAACCGAACATGAGGATGGCGCAGCCGATCGATCCGAACAGGAACACCGGCTTGCGGCCGACGCGGTCGGAGAGCGAACCGAAGAAGGGCAGCGAGAACAGTGCGACGACGTTGGCGAGCACGCCGACCCAGAGCATCGGAGTGCGTTCGAGGCCAACGGTATTGACGGCATACGACAGGGCGTAGACGGTGAAGATGGTGCTGACCGAGGCGATGACAGCGGCGAACATGACCCGAAGAACTGCGCGCCAGTGGTCGGCCAGCAGTTCGGCCAAGGGCAGGCGCTGCGGTTCGTTGGACGCAACCTCTTCCTCGAACACCGGGGTCTCGTCGAGCGAACGGCGGATGAGGAACGCGGCGACGACGACGAATGCGCTGAGGAAGAACGGGATTCGCCAGCCCCAGCTGAGCAGCTGCTCTTCGGGAAGCATCGCGACGGGGAGGAATACGGCGGTGGCGAGAATCTGACCGCCCTGGGTGCCGCTGAGCGTGAAGCTGGTGAAGAACGCGCGGCGGTTGTCCGGGGCGTGCTCGAGTGTCATCGAGTTTGCGCCCGCCTGCTCACCGCCGGCAGAGAATCCCTGCGCGAGTCGAAGCAGAACGAGGATGATCGGCGCAGCGATTCCGATGGACTCGTAGGACGGGAGAACACCGACCCCGAGGGTCGCGACACCCATCAGCAGGACGGTGGCGACCATGACCTTCTTGCGGCCGTAGCGATCACCGATGTGTCCGAGCACCAATGCTCCGAGCGGACGCGCAAGGTAGCCGACGCCGAATGTCGCCAGGGCCAACAGTGTGCCGGTGGCGGGATTCGATCCGGGGAAGAACACACGGCCGAATACCAGGGCTGCCGCCGTGCCGTAGATGAAGAAGTCGTAGTACTCGAGCGCGCTGCCCACCCATGCTGCGGTGGCGGCTTTGCGCGGGTTCGCACCCGGTCGAAGGGGTGTGGGGGTCGGTCCGGCTGTAACGGGATCCATCGTCGTTCGTCTCTCTTCGTGTGACGGGGGGAGCTGAGGTGCCCTTCGACACTGCGATCCAGCCGACCGGATCGCTAATGTACGAAATAGTTAAAACGAGGCGCTCCTAGATACTGAACGTGATCCATGCCACGTGTCAACCCCGGATGAGATTCGAAGGACTCGGCGAGCCCGTCAGGGGGCCGGTTTGGTGAGAAACGCGATGATCATGTCGCCGAGCATGGAGCGCAGTCGTTCTCGGTGTGCCGGGTCGGTGAGGTCGCGACCGAACAGGGCCTCGAATGTGTAGCGATTGGACAGCCGGAACACACAGAAACTGCTGATGGCCATGTGGATGTCCAACGCGTCGACGTCGGTACGAAACAGCCCGTCGGCCTGACCGCGCTCGAGAATGCTGGCCAACAGCTCGGCCGCGGGGTTGCCGAGATTGCTCAGTGCCTCCGAGGTGCCGATGTGCTCGCCGCGCAGGATGTTCTCGGTGGACACCAATCGGATGAAATCGGGATTTTGTTCGTGGTGATCGAAGGTGAGGGACGCGATGGCGCGAATGGCCTCGACCGGTCCGAGTCCTTCGACGTCCACGGCTCGTTCTCGCTCGCGAATGCGCAGGTAGGACCGTTCCAGAACGGCCTTGTACAGGCCTTCCTTGTCGGTGAAGTAGTAGTACAACATTCGTTTCGTCGTGTGCGTCCGCTCGGCGATCTCGTCGATGCGGGCACCGGCGAACCCCTTGTCCGCGAACTCTTCGGTAGCTACCTCGAGGATGTTGTGCCGGGTCAGGTCGCTGTTGCGGCGACGTTTGACGGCCGGTCCGCTGCTGTCGTCGGACGAGGCGGTTGCGCGCGGAGGCATGGATCAACTCTATCGCCGTCGATTGTGCGGAAAAGGTTGGGCGCGGGGCGACGGCGTAGTACCGTCGATCTAACTCACCAATTAGTACATTAAATTGCTAGGAGATCGAGATGCCGGAATCCGTGCTCTGTGGACTGATCGGGACGGGTATCGGCAAGTCGCTCACGCCCGCCATGCACGAGAAGGAAGGTGTCGAGCAGGGGCTGAACTATCTCTACCGCATCATCGATCTCGACCGACGTGGGCTGACTGTCGAGGATCTGCCCCGCCTGGTAGCGACGGCCGCCGACCTCGGATTTCGTGGACTGAACATCACTCACCCGTGCAAACAACGCGTCATCGGTTGCCTCGACGAGCTCTCCGACGACGCGGCCCGACTCGGGGCCGTCAACACGGTGGTGTTCGCGGACGGCCGAGCCGTCGGGCACAACACCGACTGGTCCGGATTCGATCGCAACTTCGGCCGCGGGTTGCCCGGTGCCGACCTCGCCGATGTGGTCCAACTCGGTGCAGGGGGAGCAGGCGCAGCCGTCGCGTACGCCATGGCGCGCCGCGGCGCAGCCACACTCACCTTGGTGGACGCCGATCCTGTTCGAGCGCAGCAACTTCGAGATTCCCTTGCGGCGATGTTCCCCGATGTCGAGATTCTCTCGGCCGGCCTCGATCGGCTCGGCGGCGTCCTCGAAACCGCGACCGGGCTGGTGCACGCGACTCCGATCGGAATGGTGGAGCACCCGGGATCGGCCGTGCCCGAGCACCTCTTGGATCCGCGCATGTGGGTGGCCGAGGTGGTCTATCGTCCGGCGGAGACCGAGTTGCTCTCGGCCGCAGCGAGAGTCGGTTGTCGAACGCTCAGCGGAACCGGGATGGCCGTATTCCAGGCCGCCGATGCATTCGAGATCTTCACCGGCCGCACCGCCGATGCGGACCGCATGATCGCCCACATGAGCTCGTTGATCGAGCTGGAGGATCGCCTCGCTGCCACTGCGGTAGCCGGAGCGCTCGCATGAGCGCCGTCGCGACGTCCGTCGCCACGGTCTCGCTCAGCGGATCGCTCGACGAGAAGATGCGCGCCATCGCCGATGCCGGGTTCGACGGCTTCGAGGTGTTCGAGCCGGATCTCATCAGCTCGCCCGACCTCCCCGAGGACATCGCGAAGAAGGCCGCCGATCTCGGCCTGACTCTCGATCTCTATCAACCGTTTCGGGACGCAGACTCGGCAGACCCGGATCAGTTCGCCCGCAACCTCGTTCGCATCGAGCGCAAGTTCGACGTGATGGAGCAATTGGGATGCGATCTACTGCTGGTGTGTTCCTCGCCGCTGGCCGGGGCCGTGCGCGAGGACGACCTGCTGATCGAACAGATGGCGATTCTGGCCGAGCGTGCGCACCGGCGCGGAATGCGATTGGCGTACGAGGCGCTGGCCTGGGGCACCCACGTCGATACCTACGGTCATGCCTGGGACATCGTTCGACAGGTCGACCATCCGGCACTCGGCACCTGCCTGGACAGTTTCCACATTCTCTCCCGCGGTGACGATCCCGCGGGAATTCGCGACATACCGGGCGAGAAGATCTTCTTCCTCCAACTGGCCGACGCACCTCACCTGGTGATGGACGTGTTGCAATGGAGCCGCCACCATCGGTGTTTCCCCGGGCAGGGCAACTTCGATCTTGCTCGCTTCGGAGCGGACGTGGTGGCCTCCGGCTATACCGGACCATGGTCGCTCGAGATCTTCAACGACGTCTTCCGGCACTCCGACACCGGGCGGACGGCATCCGACGCCCATCGCTCGCTGCTGTACCTGCAGGAGCAGGTGCGCGGCATCGAAACACCCTCTGCAGAAACAGATCTCTTCTCGCCTCCGCCGCCCGGTCCGATCGAGAACGTCGTATCCCTGCGGATAGCGGCGGGGCCGGCGAAGGCAGCGCAGCTGGGGACCGTTCTGCGCCAGTTGGGTTTCGACCTGACGGCCGCGCACAGCGAACACGGACTGTCGTTGTTCACCCAGGGGCCACTGGCGGTGGCGGTCGACACGACCGTGGACACTTTGTGGACTGCGCCCGGCGTCCCGGCCCACCTGCCCGCGTTGGCTCAGATCGGCGTCCGTAGTGAGCGCCCCGATCTGTGGCTCACTCGGGCCCGCGCTCTCGGCGTCACCGCATCCACCGTCACCATGCCGGGTGTTGCTGACGCGACCGACGCGGTGGTGCGCCTTGCGGTGACCGGCGCAACCTCGCTCGACCTGCGCACCCGAGACAGTGCGGGTGCCTGGCAGTCGGCGTTCGACCTGGCACCTCGGGTGATGGAACGCCATGACGCCTGTGTCTCCCACGTCGACCACATCGCTCTGGCCGTACCCGCCGAGAGCTGGGACGGCGTGATGCTCTTGCTGCGTTCCGTGTTCGGCATGGTGCCCCGCGACGGGCAGGACGTCGTCGACGCGATCGGCCTGGTGCGGAGCCAGGCCCTCACGCTGGACACCGCAGGCGGCACGATTCGGCTCTCGCTCAACATGGTTCCCGGCCGTCCGTCCGACTCGGACCCGCTGCCCGCCGCCCGCCGCGGAGGCGTCGGACACGTGGCGTTCGGATGCGAGGACATCTACGCTGCGGCGTCGGCGATGGTCGACCGCGGCCTCACCCCGTTGCGTATCTCTCCCAACTACTACCGCGATCTCGACGCGCGATTCGAACTCGGATCCGACACCTTGGACGCGATGCAACGCCTGGGAATTCTGTACGACGCGGACGCGTCCGGCGGGGAGTTCTTCCACTTCTTCACCGGAACCGTAGGCGACGATCTGTTCTTCGAGGTGGTCCAGCGAACGGGTGGCTACGAGGGCTACGGGGAGACCAACTCCGCGGTGCGACTGGCGGCTCAGCTGCAGGAGTGACGCCCGCAGGCAGCCGGCCGCCCGTCGCCGTGGATCAGGTGAGGCGCTCGAACACCGCAGCCAGACCCTGGCCACCGCCGATGCACATCGTCTCGAGTCCGTAGCGGACCTCGCGGCGATCCATCTCGCGAAGCAGGGTGGCGAGAATGCGAGCTCCGGTTGCACCGACAGGGTGTCCGAGCGAGATGCCGGAACCGTGCGGGTTCAGTCGAGGGTCGTCGGATTCGATGCCCCAGGAACGGGTGACGGCGAGGGCCTGGGCAGCAAATGCCTCGTTGAGTTCGATGATTCCCATGTCGTCGAGGCTCAGGCCGAGCCGTCCGAGTGCCTTCTCGCTGGCGGGGACCGGCCCGATCCCCATGGTGCGCGGAGCAACTCCGGCGACACCCCATCCGGCGAGTCTGGCGAGGGGCCGAAGACCCAGTGCGGCAGCCTTGTCCGGGGTGGTGACGATCGCAATCGCGGCACCGTCGTTCTGACCGCTGGCATTTCCCGCCGTCACCGTCGACTCGGGATCGATCGACGCGCGAATAGCCTTCAGCTTCGCGAGTGACTCCACAGTGGTGTCGGCACGGGGATGTTCGTCGGTGGTGACGAGGAGTGGATCCGACTTACGTTGGGGGACAGACACTCCGACGATCTCTTCGGCGAACACCCCGCTGTTCTGAGCGGCCACTGCGCGACGGTGGGACTGGACTGCCAGCGCATCCTGATCGGCACGGCTGATCGAGAACTCGGCGCGTAGGTTCTCTGCGGTCTCGATCATGCCGCCGGGCACCGGAAAGTTCTTGCCGCCTGCGGTCACTCGTGCGCGAGCGAGTCGGTCGGACAGGGCCACCGCCTCGGCTTTGACGCCCCAGCGCATGCCGGTGGCATAGAACTCGGTCTGGCTCATGCTCTCGACGCCGCCCGCCAGAACCAGATCGTTCCCGCCCGACTGAACCTGCATGCACGCTTGCAGAATCGCTTGCAGGCCAGAGCCGCAGCGCCGGTCGACCTGCATGCCGGGGACGTCGATACCCAGGTCGGCGTCGAGTGCTGCGATACGTCCGATCGCCGGCGCATCGCCGTTGGGCGACGCCTGGCCCAGGATCACGTCATCGATGTCGGCACCGGAAATGCCGGTCCGGACAACGAGTTCCGCGATGACCGTGCCGGCCAGGGCTTGGGCGGAGATATCGCGGAACTGACCCCCGAAACGTCCGACCGGGGTTCGAAGGGGCTCGCAGATCACGGCGTCAGGCATGGCTGTTTCCTCGCTTGTCGTTGGGTCCGGTACTCACCCGGAGCAGGTCGGTCTCGATGGCGCGGGTGGCGTCGAGCAAGGCCGGGAGTAGTTCGGTGCGGACTTCGTCTGCGGAATGACGCGCAGCTTGCGTCGAGACGTTCGCCGCCGCGACAACCACGCCGTTGCTGTCGTGGATGGGTGCGGCGATCGATCGCAGGCCCTCTTCGAGTTCCTGATCCACCAGACAGAAGCCCTCGGTCCGTACTCGCTCGAGTTCGCGTCCGAGGGCAGCCGCCGAGGTGAGCGTCTTACCGGTCAGTGCAGTCAGCTGGATTCGGTCGAGGTATGCCGCGCGCTCGTCGGCCGGTAGACCGGCCAGCAACACGCGTCCCATCGAGGTGGCGAACGCGGGGAATCGCGTACCGATGTTGATTCCGACAGTCATGATGCGGCTCACCGGAACTCGGGCGACGTACACGACGTCGTCACCGTCGAGAATCGACACGGAGGACGATTCGCGTACCCGTTCTGCGAGAGCCTCCAGATGAGGTCCGGAGACTTCCGGTAGGGACAGGCTCGACAGGTAGCTGTACCCCAGTTCGAGCACGCGCGGGGTGAGCCAGAACATGGAACCATCGGTTCGGACATATCCGAGCTCGACGAGCGTGAGCAGAAACCGTCGAGCAGTGGCGCGAGTGAGTTCGGTTGCTCTCGCGACATCGGAGAGCGTTCGACGCGGATGCTCGGCGTCGAACGCTCGAATCACCGCAAGACCGCGGCCGAGTGATTGAACGTAGTCCGAGGACGGTGCCGGCGAATCCCCGGAGTTCACGAGCTACCCGAATCGGTCTCGGCGATGGCCGCGTTCGCCAGGCCAAAGGCGCTGTTGCTGTTCGGAACTCCCGCGTACACCGCGGTGTGCAGGAACACCTCGGCCAGTTCGTCCGGTGCCAGTCCTGCGCGGAGCGCTGCGCGAATGTGCATATCCAGCTCGTGCTGGTTGCCCACGGCCGTCAGGATCGCCAGGGTCAGAAGTCTGCGAGTGTGATGATCGAGTCCGGGACGATTCCAGATGTCGCCCCATGCGGTGCGGGTGATGAAATCCTGGAACGGCGCGGTGAATTCGGTTCGCGCGGAGATGCTGCGGTCGACATGTGCATCGCCGAGGACGCTGCGCCGCACCGCCATGCCGGTGTCGTGGGCCGCGGCCCGGCCGGCTGCGTACGGATCCGATCCGATGTGCGCGGCAATCGCTGCGGTGACGGGTCCGGCCTGCTCGACGTTGGCCAAGTGTGCTGCAGGGTCGAGTACTCGGAACGTCGATCCGGTGACACCGTCGGCGATGATCTTCAGATCCTCGGGGGTGGTCGAGGGGTCCTGACGGCCTGCGATCACGAGGGTCGGGGAGCTGATTCGACCGAGGTCTGCGCGAGAATCCCAGTCGGACAACGCCTCACAGCATGCCGCGTAGCCCTCGTCGGAGGTGTCGACGATCATCCGCCGATGCCGTTCGACGAGATCGGCGTCGCGACCGGCGAGTTCGGGAGTGAACCACCGGTCGAGTACTGCGTCGGCCACCGAGGCCGTTCCGCCCGCGCGGACCGTGGCCGCGCGATCGAGCCACTGCGCGGGCTCACCGAACTTGGCGGAGGTGCACAGCAACGTCAGAGTCCGCACTCGCTCCGGTCGATGGATGGCGATCCACTGCGAGACGGCACCGCCGAGCGAGAGGCCGACTATGTGAACGCGCTGCAGATCCAATGAATCCAGCAGGGCCACGACGTCTTCGGCCAGATCCGCGACGGAGTACGGGCCAGGGGGCACCGGGGATGCCCCGTGCCCACGCAGATCGACGGCGAGTACTCGCAGCGACGCGGAGAGCGGGCCGACCTGCGGGTTCCACATCGATCGATCGGAGCCGAGGGAGCCGATCAGCACGACTGTCTCGGCGTCGGTGCCCGGTCCTTCGACGAGTCGGTGAGCCAGTGCGACGGTCATCGTGAGTCCTTCGAGTCTGAGGTGTTGTCGGTGTCGAGAGCGAGCTCGGCCAAGATGGTGTCGACCAGATCGGATGCGTGGCCGAGATACCCGGCCGGTTCGAGCAACTCGCGCACCGTCGACGGTGCGAGAAATTCGGTGATCGCAGGGTCGGTGTCCAACGGTGCTCCGGCAGCACATCGAGCGGTCACGATGTCCCGGGCATCGTTCGTATGGTGCGACAGGGCTGCCGTGACACGTTCGGCGAGAAGCGCTCCGCCCGTCGCGTCGAGATTACGGGCCATCATCTCGGGATGTACGTGCACGCCGCCGAGGCTGGTGGCGATGCGGTGTGCTGCGCCCCCGGTGAGGCGCAGCAGGTCGGTGATCGTCTCCCACTCGGCGTGCCATGCTCCCGCGGCGCGTTGGTACTCGTGATCCATGTTCGAGAGCACCGTCGATACTGCCCCCGGCACCCGGCGGGCCGCGGCGCGAGCCATGATGGCCGCAACAGGGTTTCGCTTGTGCGGCATGGCCGAGGATCCCCCCGGCGCGTCCTCGGACAGCTCGCCGAGCTCGGTGGCGGACATCGACACGATGTCCCCGGCGATCTTCCCGATCGCCCCGGCGGCCGTGCCCAACGCGCAGGCGAGATCCGCGATCGGCGTGCGCTCGGTGTGCCAAGGCGCGACCTGCGGAGCCAGTGACAGTTCGGCGGCCAGCGCGGCGGCGATGGCCGGGCCGTGTGGGTGTACGGCCGCGAGAGTGCCTGCGGCTCCTCCGTATTGAACCGAACATGCTCGCCGAACGGCTGTCAGGCGGGTGCGCGCACGATGCAGCCCCGCCCCCCAGTTCGCGGCGACGAGGCCGAACGTGGTGGGCAGCGCCTGCTGGCCGAGCGTGCGCGCCGCCATGGGCGTGGTGCGATGCTTCAGGGCGAGATCGCGTGCAGCGCGGCACGCGTCGTCGAGCGAGGCTTCGATGGTGGCGAGCGCATCGCGCGAGATCAGCATCAGTGCCGTGTCCATGATGTCCTGGCTGGTGGCACCGGGATGCACTGCACTCCCGGGAACTGCGGACGGCGACACCGCGGTCCGCAGCATCTTCACCAGCGCGATGACGGGGTTTCCGCCGGCGGCCGCATCGAGCCCGAGCTGCGTGATGTCGAGCGACGAGCCGAGCTCCGCGGCTGCAGCGGCGACGGCGTTCGCGTGGTCGGCATCGACCAGTCCGACCGAGGCCGCGGCACGCGAGAGTGCAGCTTCCACGTCGAACATCGCTGTCACCCAGGCGCGGTCGCCCACGAGTGGTGCGATGGAGTCGCTGCCGAACGTGGGATCGAACAGTGCACCTCGTTCGGATGCCATTGTCCTCCTTCGCGAATCGTTCGTCACAGCTCGAAGAACGGAGTCTCGTCGCCGTCCGGGTCGGTGTTCTGCAGCACGATATCGAGGTGATAGCCGCCGTCGACCGACCGTGCGACGAGTCTGGCACGCTTGTGCTCGGGCAATGCGGACAACACCGGATCGACGGCGTTGGCCTCGGCCTCGTCGGGGAAGTACACCCGCGTCACGATTCGTTCGAGCATTCCACGGGCGAAGATGCCGACGTCGATGTGCGGAGCCTCGACGGCGTCGTTCTCGGCGGGTAGCGGGCCCGGCTTGATCGTCGTGATCGTCATCGTCCCGGTCTCGTCGGCGAACGCGCGCCCGAATCCGCGAAAGCCCTCGACTCGTGGCGCAACTGCGCCCCGTGGGTCGTCGGCATGATCGAACCGGCCGTCGGCATCGGCTTGCCAGGTCTCGATCATGGCGTCGGACATAGGGGTTCGCGAGCCGTCGATCAACGTGAACGTCACCGTGACGGCACCGTCCGTGCCCGGCGGCACCACATGTTCGCCGTCGGGCCACAACAGTCCGATGTGGACGTACGGGCCCACCGTCTGTGACGGGGTCTGTCCGAAGGGGGCGGTGGTGAAGTCGGCTCCGGTGACCACGGGGTAGCGCGGCGCGAATTCTGGGTCAGTCATCGTGGTCGTCTTCCTCGAAGGGGGTGGCGTTTCGGCCGCGCAGCACGATGTCGAACCTGAAGCCGAGTGCCCAGTTCTCCTGTGTTGCTTCGTAATCGAACGTGCTGATCATGCGAGCGCGAGCGTCTTCCGGTGCGGCGTTGTAGATCGGATCCTGGAAGAACATGGGATCGTCCGGGAAGTACATCTGGGTCACCAACCGTTGGGTGAACGCCTGTCCGAACAACGAGAAGTGAATATGGGCGGGACGCCACGCATTGTGATGATTGCCCCAGGGGTATGCGCCCGGCTTGATCGTGGTGAATCGGTAACGCCCCTGCTGGTCGGTGAGCACTCGGCCGACTCCGTCGAAGTGCGGATCCAGTGGTGCCGGCCAGCGGTCACCGGTGTGTCGGTATCGCCCGCCCGCGTTGGCCTGCCACACCTCGACGAGCGTGTTGGGGATTGCCTTGCCGTCGCTGTCGAGTACTCGGCCGTGCACGATGATGCGCTGACCCTGTGCTTCACCGCCGTTCGCCAGAGTCAGATCGGCATCGGCGGCGGTGATCCGCCCCTCGCCCAGTACCGGTCCGGTGATCTCGGTGAGTCGCTGGGGAAGCAGCGTCAATGGCTGCGCTGGGTGTCGCAGAGCCGTGGTGCGGTACTCGGCGAAGTCTCGCGGGGCGTTGGTGCCCGCTTGATCCCGATAGTCGGGCGGGAGATGAAGCATCGAAGGTTCCTCACGATCGTGGTGATCTACGCAATAGCTACCCTACGGAAGTGTTCGCATAGTGGCAAGGTGTTCACATAACGCACGAATTCGGGTAGCGTGGATCTCATGTTGGACAAAGTCGTGGCCAGCGCCACCGAAGCCGTATCGGACATCCCGGACGGATCCTCGCTCGCCGTGGGGGGATTCGGACTGGTCGGAGTGCCGGAAATCCTGATCGACGCAGTACTCGCGCAGGGCGCCACCGATCTCGAAACCATCAGCAACAACTGTGGAACCGACGGATTCGGTCTGGGAGTGCTGTTGGCACAGCACCGCATTCGTAGAACGATCAGCTCGTACGTCGGGTCGAACAAGGAGTTCGCGAGGCAGTACCTGTCCGGCGAACTCGAAGTCGAACTCACGCCCCAGGGCACTCTTGCCGAACGACTGCGCGCCGGCGGCGCCGGTATCCCTGCCTTCTTCACTCCGGCAGGTGTCGGGACGCAGGTTGCGGACGGTGGACTCCCGTTGCGCTACGACGGCAGCGGCGGAATCGCCCTGGCCAGTCCGCCGAAAGAGACACGCGAGTTCGACGGCCTGACCTATGTGCTCGAGCGCGGCATCGTCGCCGACTACGCACTCGTGCACGCGTGGAAGGGCGATCGACACGGGAACCTGGTGTTCCACGCCAGTGCGCGAAACTTCAATCCACCTGCGGCGGAGTCGGGGCGGATCACCATCGCGCAGGTCGAGCATCTCGTGGAGCCCGGCGAGATCGGGCCGGACGAAGTGCACACTCCGGGCATCCACGTGCAGCGGGTGGTCCACGTCGGACCGGTTCAGGTCGGCATCGAGCAGAGGACGGTACGAGCATGAGCGAGAAGATGACCCGCGAACAGATGGCTGCTCGGGTGGCACAGGAACTCGGTGACGGACAGTACGTGAACCTGGGCATCGGAATGCCCACGCTCGTGCCCAACTACATCGCCACCGACATCTCGGTGATCCTGCATTCCGAGAACGGAGTCCTCGGAGTCGGCCCGTACCCCACCGAGGACGAGCTCGATCCCGAGGTCATCAATGCAGGCAAGGAAACCATCACAGTCCTTCCTGGTGCCTCCTACTTCGACTCCGCCCAGTCGTTCGGAATGATCCGTGGCGGCCAGGTCGACGTGGCAGTCCTGGGTGCGATGCAGGTCAGTGCCACCGGTGATCTGGCGAACTGGATGATCCCCGGACACATGGTCAAGGGCATGGGCGGCGCGATGGATCTGGTGCACGGAGCGCGGCGCGTGATCGTCATGATGGAGCACGTCTCGCGCAAGGGTGAGCCGAAGATTCTCGAACAGTGCACCCTGCCGTTGACCGGCAAGGGCTGCGTGCACAGGATCATCTCCGACATGGCCGTACTCGACGTCACCGAGAACGGTCTCCGTCTCGTGGAGACCGCACCGGGTGTGTCCGTGGACGACGTCGTGAACGCGACTGCAGCCGAACTACTGGTCGACGTGATCGCCTGACACCAGTACGCGGTCGGTGCAGGAGTAGAGGTTCATCGACCGACCGCGAAGGAATCCGATGACCGTCAGACCCGACTCGGTCGCCAGATCCACCGCCAGAGACGACGGTGCAGAGACTGCCGCGAGGATCGGTATGCCGGCCATCACGGCCTTCTGCGCAAGCTCGAACGAGGCGCGGCCACTGACCATCAACACCATGCCGCGCAGCGGAATTCGATCGTTGGTCACGGCCCAGCCGACGACCTTGTCGACGGCATTGTGGCGTCCGATGTCCTCGCGCAACACCAGCATCTCACCGTCGGCGGTGAACAGTGCCGCGGCGTGCAGACCGCCCGTCGCATCGAAGACTTTCTGCGCAGCGCGCAGGGTATCCGGCAACCCGGCAAGAGTCTCCGAGGTGACGACGACCGTGTCGGCCGCGGGGGAGTGCTTGGTGCGCAGTCGAATTGCATCCAAGGATCCCTTACCGCACACCCCGCACGACGACGTCGTGTAGAAGTTCCGTTCGACGCCCGTCTCCGGGGGAGCGACGCCCTGGGCCAGCGTGAGATCCAAGACGTTGTACGTGTTCGCACCCTCGTCGTCGACCCCGTCGCAGTAACGAGCTGCAGCGATGTCTGCTCCCGAGGCGATCACGCCTTCGGTCAGCAGGAAGCCGTGTGCCAGCTCCACATCGTGTCCGGGAGTGCGCATGGTCACGGCCAATGCCTTGCCGTCGACCCGCAATTCGAGCGGCTCTTCCACCACCAGGGTGTCCGGGCGCTCGACGCGGTGCCCAGCCCGGAGGCGGACCACCGGTCTGCGAGCAGTGATGCGGCCCATCAGTACCGGCTGTCTTCACGGCGAATGCGGTAGTTCATCCTTCGATTGTGGACCTCCGTGTCACCGGTCCGTCGACTCGGTGGCCATAGCCGCTGCCAACGACACCATCCGGGGATGGTCGACGAGATCCTCGACCAGCACACGCCTGCCGTCTGCGTCGGCCAACGGAACCTTCCAGTTCTCGTACTGGGTTTCGTCGGTTCCTGGCTGGTTCTGAATGCGGTGTTCTCCGACAGCGTCCACGAGAGCGACACCGATCAGCAGAGACGGACTCCGCTGCACGAGACGATGCAGAGCTTCCACCGTCCGATGATCGTCGGCGGCGGTGTCGGTATCGAGCAACCCGCGTTCACGCGCCAGGTCGAGAACCGCCTCGCGCTTGCGTGCATCGACCTCCTTCTCGGCGTCGATGTCGCGTTCGAGCAGGCCGAGACGTGAACGCAGGTCGATGTGCTCACCACGGAGATACCCGGCTGTGGGTGGTAGGTCGTGCGTGGTCACCGAAGTCAGGCAGAGACTGCGGTACTCCTCGGGCGCGATCGGCCCGGATTCGTCGGCCTCGAACCACAGGATCGAGGTGCCGAAAATGCCGCGTTCGGTGAGGTACTCCTGCACCATCGGTTCGAAGACCCCGAGATCCTCACCGACCACCACCGCGCCCGCACGCTCGGCCTCCAGCGCCAGGATGCCGATCAATGCTTCGTGGTCGTACTCGACATACGTTCCGCCGCCGGCATGTTCGGCCTCCTGTGGAATCCACCACAGACGGAACAGGCCCAGAATGTGGTCGACGCGGATTCCGCCGGCGTGACGAAGGATCGTGCGCAGCATGTCTCGATACGGGATGTACGCCATTTCTCGGAGGCGGTCGGGGTCCCACGGTGGCTGATTCCAGTTCTGGCCCTGCTGGTTGAAATTGTCCGGCGGCGCGCCCACCGTGACCCCCGAAGCCAACACGTCGCCGAGCGCCCACGCGTCGGCTCCGCCCCGGGCCACACCGACCGCAAGGTCGTGCATGATGCCGATGTCCATCCCCGCCTCGAGTGCACCGCGTTGCGCGGCGGCGAGTTGCTCGTCGCAGATCCACTGCAGCCACATGTGGAAGTCGATGCGATCGGCCAGTTTCGCGCGTTGCTCGCGGACGAAGTCGGTTCGTGGATGCGCCGCCCGATCGGTCCAGACCGGATCCTGAGGGCCGAATTTCTCTGCAAGCGCACTCCATACCGCGAAGTCGCGCAGTCCGGTGCCCTCACGCTCGACGAATGCGCGGTACGCGGATTCGCGAGCCGGGCTGCGTTCGACCTTGTGAACGCGTTCGAGGGCACGAAGTTTCGCCGTGAACGTCCGGTCCCGATCCAGCTTCTTGGTTCGCGTGTTCGCCTTGTCGAACCGTCTCGCTGCGTCGCGGACCTTGCCGAATTGTTTCGGCGAGAGTTGTGCGGTCTCGCGAATGTTCTCGACTCGAATGTAGAGCGAGTTGAAGAATCGACGCGTGGTCGGCAGGTACGGGGATGCCTCGACCGGGGTGGTCGGTCGGTCGGCGTGCAGTGGATTGACGAGAAGGTAGTCGAATCCGTGCTCGCGGCCGGCGATGTCGGCCATGTCCTCGAGATCGGCGAGATCGCCGATTCCCCACGATCGTCGCGATCGCACCGAGTACAGCTGGGTGAGCAGTCCGGTCCGCTGTCGATCAGCCAGTTCCGCGTTGGGCGACAACGACTTCGGTGTGACCACCACGACCGCTTCCGATGTACGGACCGTGTTGTCCTCGCTGATCGTCGTCGCGGTCAGACTGTGCCAGCCGAGCGGGGCGTTGCCGGGAACGACGAAGGTGGCGCGACCGATCAGGTGGCCGTCGACTTCCCGTGGATCGACCCAGACGTCGGCCTGGGTGACGTCGATCGACTCACCGTCCTCGGAGACCATCGAGACCTCCACCGGATTGCCGTGCGGCACATGCACCCACACCGCGGAATCGGTGCCCTGCGTGGCCACGACCACCGGTGGTAACAGCCGCCGCCAGGGCGCGTTCTCGATGTCGGCCAGTGCTCGGTCGACGTCCTCGGCCGACTCGGTGGCGTAGCCGCGTGCGGTGAGCACCTGTTGCAAGGTGTCGTCGCTCACTTCGTGTTCGGTGTCGTCCCAGCCCCGATACGAGGTCGAAGTGCCGAGACGTCGGGCGAGAGTGCGAAGTGCCTGCGAGTGATCCACGGTGTCGATCGTGCCAGTTCGCCGCCCGTGCGTCATCCGGGCCGCCGGGTCGTTCATCGATCGTTCGTCCGGCTGCGGTGCCGGTAGACCCGGGTCCCGAACTGTGAGGATTGAAACGTGGTCGGCTGGGTAGTCTTGCTCGGCAAACGGTAATTCAGTGCGCGGCGACGATGGGAAGTGCGGATGGCTGGGGTCAGCAAGATCGAAGAACTGGAGCGAGGTTCCGGTGCACCGGTCGAGCTGAGGGTGCGCGCCGAGGCAGACCAGCTTCCGGTGGTACGCGCCGTCGCAGAAACCCTCGTGGTTCTGAGCGACTTCACGCTCGACGACATCGCCGACGTCAAACTGGTCGTCGACGAAGTGTGTTCGCAACTGATCAAGGGCTCGGTGGCGGACTCGGAGCTCTCGTGCCTGTTCTCGGTGAGTGACTCCGGAATCCGGATCGTCGTCACGTCCACGTTGGCTGCCACGTCCGTGCCGAAGAAGGACAGCTTCGGCTGGCACGTTCTGCAAACCCTGACCGACTCCATCGAGCTGCGCGCAGACGACGCCCACGACAGCGATGCGGTTCGCACGGTTGCCATCGACGTGGTCAAGCGGAGGAGCACGATCTAGTGCCGGTGCACGAACGAAGCACGCGGCGAGAGTCCGACGACTACAGCGACGTTGTCGCGCTGATTCAGCAGATGCAGGCGCTCGACGAGAATTCACCGCAGCGCCGAGTGCTGCGCGATCGCATCATCACCCGTTGCCTCCCGCTCGCCGAACACATCGCACGCCGATTCGGCGGTCGTGGCGAAGCCCACGAGGACCTGCTGCAGGTCTCCCGTCTGGGCTTGGTGAACGCAGTCGACCGATTCGACATCGAGCGCGGATCGGACTTCGTCTCGTTCGCCGTGCCCACGATCATGGGCGAAGCTCGCCGCTACTTCCGCGACGCGGGATGGTCGGTTCGGGTGCCGCGGCGCATGAAGGAACTGAACTCGATGATCTCGCAGGCGGTGGGCTCGTTGTCGCAGAAGTTGGGCCGAGCTCCCACAGCCAGCGAGATCGCCGTCGAACTCGGAATCGACGTCAAGGAAGCGTCGCAGGCGCTGCTTGCGCGCAGCGCGTACCAAACCGTGTCGGTCGACTCGGTGGTCAGTGAGGATCGCCTCCCGCTGATGGACACCCTCGGTGCCGACGATCCCGAACTGGAAAAGATGGAGAGCTACCTCGCCGTCCGCCCTGCGCTGGAGAAGCTGCCCGAACGGGAGCGGCGCATCGTGGTGCTCCGCTTCTTCGGGTCGATGACCCAGACTCAGATCGCGGAGAAGGTGGGAATCTCGCAGATGCACGTCTCGCGGATCCTGGCTCGTACTCTCGCCCAACTCCGAGAGGATCTCGGCGAGGACTGAGGGCAGGAGTGGAGCCCGCGGAACGACCAGAGTGGACGGGCTTTTGGCTAGGCTCGGTGTATGAGTATCTACGACGACGTCGACGAGTACATCGGAGCCCGGCGAGTGACCGATGTGGCCGTGACCGCCGACTTTTCGCGAGCGGTGTTTTCCATTGCTGCACTCGATGATTCGCGGACCGAGTACCGAACGTCGTTGTGGGAGCTCGACGTCGACGGCAGGTCACCTGCCCGGCGCATCACCCACGGCGAGTGGGGTGAGAGTGCGCCGGTGTTCACCGCTTCCGGTGATCTGTTGTTCTCGCGTCGATCGAACAAGGACGATCCGGCCAGGCTGTGGATTCTGCCTGCCGCGGGCGGCGAAGCGCGACTGCTCGAGACCCGATCCGCCGGGCTGAGCGGGATCAGGGCCGCTGGTTCGGAGGCCGTACTCGTCGGATTCTCCCCGGTATTCGGCTCGTCGAGCACCGAGGAGGACGACGACGCTCTGCGCACCGAGCGCACGGCCAACAAGGTGAATGCGATTCTGCACACCGGTGTTCCGGTGCGCTACTGGGATCACGATCTGGGTCCGGCGACTCCACATCTGTTCGTGGGATCGGCGGACGGTTCGACAGGACTGCGTGACCTCACCCCGGATGCGCGCACAGGGCTGCACGAAGCAGCCTTCGATGTCAGCGCCGACGGTTCGTTCGTCGTGTCCACCTGGGTCGTTCCCGGCCCGCTCGGGACGGTGCGGACAGTGCTGGTGCGCATCGAGATCGAGACGGGGGAGCGGACCACGATCGTCGACGATGCCGATGCCGATCTGGGAGCCCCGGCGATTTCACCCGACGGCGGGTCCGTGGCGTTCGTGCGCGAGTCGATCTCCACCCCCGAGGACGCGCCGCGAATGACATTGCAGCGGTACGACTTCGGCGACTCGTCGGTCTCCGATCTCGCGGCCGGTTGGGATCGGTGGCCGAGCGACCCGGTGTGGCTGCCGGACGGATCAGGATTGCTGGTGACCGCAGACGACGACGGCCGGTCGCCGATCTTCGTCGTCCGCGACGGTGCGGAACCGCGTCGGCTCACACAGACCAGCGACGCCTACACACATGTGCACGTGTCCTCGGACGGCACCAGGGTGCTGGCGCTCGCCGCCTCGTATCTGGCTGCGCCGCATCCGGTGTCGATCGAGCTGTCCGACGGTGCCGTCACTGCATTGGACACCGGCATCGACCACAGTCCGTTGCCCGGAACTCTCACCGAGATGGACACGATCGTCGCCGACGGTGCCCGGGTACGCGGTTGGCTGGCACTGCCGGTCGGGGCATCCGAGCTCGAGCCCGCTCCTTTGTTGCTGTGGGTGCACGGTGGCCCGCTGAGTTCGTGGAACACGTGGTCGTGGCGTTGGAATCCGTGGCTGATGGTCGCTCGTGGGTACGCGGTGTTGCTGCCCGATCCGGCGCTGTCCACCGGTTACGGCCAGGAGTTCGTGCAGCGAGGTTGGGGGGCGTGGGGCAAGGCCCCGTTCACCGATCTGATGGCGTTGACCGACGTTGCCGTCGCACGGCCGGATATCGACGACACCCGCACCGCTGCCATGGGCGGGTCCTTCGGCGGGTACATGGCCAACTGGATAGCGGGCCACACCGATCGGTTCGACGCCGTGGTCACCCATGCGAGTCTGTGGGCACTCGATCAGTTCGGACCGACGACGGACGCGCCGTGGTACTGGGCGCGGGAGATGTCTCCGGAGATGGCCGTGGAGAATTCCCCACACCTGTTCGTGGCGGACATAGCAACGCCGATGCTGGTGATCCACGGCGACAAGGACTATCGCGTGCCGATCGGCGAGGGCCTGCGGCTGTGGTACGAGCTGCTCAGCGAGTCGGGTCTGCCGGCCGACGACGAGGGCAACACCGAGCATCGATTCCTCTACTTCCCCGCTGAGAACCACTGGATCCTGAGTCCCCAGCACGCCAAGGTCTGGTACGAGGTCGTGCTGGCATTCCTGGCGCAGCACGTGCTGGGCGAGAGCGCGTCGATGCCGCGAATCCTCGGCCACTAGAATCGCCGCGTGACCAGTTCCGTGCCAGAGACACCCGACAATCCAGCAGACCGCTTGCCCAAGAACTGGGACCCGAGCGAGGTAGAGGCCGAGCTGTACCGTTCCTGGGTCGACGCCGGGTACTTCGAGGCCGACGCCACCAGCGACAAGCCGCCGTACTCCATCGTGCTGCCTCCGCCGAACGTCACCGGCAGCCTGCACATGGGGCACGCTCTGGACCACACGCTGATGGACGCGCTGAGTCGCCGCAAGAGGATGCTCGGGTACGAGGTGCTGTGGCTACCGGGCATGGACCACGCGGGCATCGCCACGCAGACCGTGGTGGAAAAGCAGCTCGCTGCAGACGGCAAGACCAAGGAAGAGTTCGGCCGCGAGCTGTTCATCGACAAGGTCTGGGACTGGAAGCGCGAATCCGGCGGAACCATCGGCGGCCAGATGCGACGGATCGGCGACGGTGTCGATTGGAGCCGCGAGCGGTTCACCATGGACGACGGTCTGTCCGAGGCCGTGCAGACCATGTTCAAGCGGATGTTCGACGACGGCTTGATCTACCGCGCGGAGCGGCTCGTCAACTGGTCCCCGGTGCTGCAGACTGCCATTTCCGACATCGAGGTCAAGTTCGAGGATGTCGAAGGCGAACTCGTCTCGCTCCGTTACGGCTCCCTCGACGATTCCGAGCCGCACGTGATCGTCGCGACCACGCGAGTGGAAACGATGCTCGGCGACACCGCAGTGGCGGTGCATCCCGACGACGAGCGATACAAGGCTCTGGTCGGCACCACCCTCGAGCACCCGTTCACCGGTCGACAGATCCCCATCATCGCCGACGACTACGTCGATCCCGAATTCGGCACGGGCGCAGTGAAGATCACCCCGGCGCACGACCCCAACGACTTCGAGATGGGTGTGCGGCACTCGCTGCCGATGCCGTCGATCATGGACAAGGCCGGCCGAATCACGGACACCGGAACACAATTCGAAGGGATGGACCGCTTCGAGGCGCGCGTCAAGGTTCGTGAAGCTCTCGCCGAACAGGGCCGCGTGGTCGCCGAGAAGCGTCCGTATCTGCACAGCGTCGGCCATTCCGAGCGCAGCGGCGAGCCGATCGAACCGCGGCTGTCCCTGCAGTGGTGGGTCAAAGTCGACGGCCTCGCGAAAGCTGCCGGTGACGCAGTGCGCAACGGCGATACCGTCATTCACCCCAAGAGCCAGGAGCCACGCTGGTTCGCCTGGGTCGACAACATGCACGATTGGTGCATCTCGCGCCAGTTGTGGTGGGGACATCGGATTCCGATCTGGTACGGACCCGACGGTGAGACCGTCTGCCTCGGGCCGGGAGAGAGTGCGCCCGAGGGCTGGGAGCAGGATCCCGACGTCCTCGACACCTGGTTCTCGTCCGGCCTCTGGCCGTTCTCGACGATGGGGTGGCCGGAAGCCACGGCTGATCTCGAGAAGTTCTATCCCACCGGCGTTCTCGTCACCGGGTACGACATCCTCTTCTTCTGGGTCGCCCGCATGATGATGTTCGGCACCTACGTCGGAGCCGACGACGCGATCACCGCGGGCAAGCAAGGGCCGCAGGTTCCGTTCCGAGATGTGTTCCTGCACGGATTGATTCGCGATCAGTACGGCAAGAAGATGTCGAAGTCGCGCGGCAACGGAGTCGATCCGCTCGATTGGGTCGACCGGTTCGGTGCAGATGCGCTGCGCTTCACGCTCGCTCGCGGTGCCAACCCGGGTGCGGACATGTCGGTCGGTGAGGACCACGCGCAGTCCTCGCGCAACTTCGCGAACAAGCTGTTCAACGCCACCAAGTTCGCCCTGATGAACGGTGCGGCACCGGCAGACCTACCCCCGCGTGCCCAGCTGACCGACGCCGACCGGTGGATCCTGGATCGACTCGAACAGGTTCGGGCAGAGGTGGATTCGGCCTTCGACCGCTACGAGTTCAGTAAGGCCTGTGAGGCGCTCTACCACTTCGCCTGGGACGAGGTCTGCGATTGGTACCTCGAGATCGCCAAGGTGCAGTTCGCCGACGAGGCCATCGCCGCCACCACGCGCGGAGTGCTCGGAAACGTGCTCGACGCGTTGCTGCGCCTGCTGCATCCGGTCATTCCGTTCGTGACCGAGACACTGTGGAAGGTGCTCACCGGCGGCGAGTCCCTGGTGATCGCGACGTGGCCTGCCCCTGCCGCTGAGCCTCTCGATCACGTTGCGGCACAACGGATCGTGGACATGCAGCGACTGATCACCGAAGTCCGCCGATTCCGCAGCGATCAGGGACTCAAGCCCTCGCAGAAGGTCGCGGCCCGCATCGTCGGAGTATCCGAGGCGGATCTGGACGGACAGATTTCGGCGGTCACCGCTCTGGCCCGACTGACCGAGCCGGCCGAGGACTTCGCCGCCACGGCGTCGGTGGAGGTGCGACTGAGCAAAGCGACCGTGGTCGTCGAACTGGACACCTCGGGTACCGTCGACCTGGTCGCCGAACGAGCTCGACTCGTCAAGGATCTCGCCGCCGCCGAGAAGGAGTTGGCGCAGACCACCGGCAAGCTCGGTAACGAGGCGTTCCTCGCGAAGGCTCCGGATGCTGTGGTGGACAAGATCAGAACGCGACAGTCCATCGCGCAGGAAGAAATCGCCCGGATCACCGCGCGCATCGAATCGATGGGGAACTAAGTGACCGAGCCCGACGCCGCACTGCCGACGCCGCCGCCGAGTCCGGTCGATCTCGCCGAACTGGCGCTGGTCGAGGCCGAGCTCGACAAGCGTTGGGGAGAAACGAAGATCGAGCCGTCGACGGATCGAATCTCGGCGCTGATGGACCTTCTCGGTTCTCCGCAGAAGGCGTACCCGTCGATTCATGTGGCCGGCACCAACGGCAAGACCTCGGTCACGCGCATGATCGATGCTCTGCTCACTGCCTTCCACCGACGCACGGGCCGCACCACCAGCCCGCACCTGCAGATGGCGACCGAGCGGATCAGCATCGACGGGCGGCCCATTTCTCCGCGGCTCTACGTCGACACCTACAACGAGATCGCACCGTTCGTCGAGATGATCGACGCGCAGTCCGAGGCCGCGGGCGGACCGCGAATGAGCAAGTTCGAGGTGGTCACGGCAATGGCGTTCGCAGCGTTCGCCGAGGCGCCGGTGGAGGTCGCTGTGATCGAGGTGGGGCTCGGTGGTCGTTGGGACGCCACCAACGTCGTCGACGGTGAGGTCGCTGTGATCACCCCGATCGGGCTCGATCACGTCGAATTCCTCGGCGACGACCTCGCGACGATCGCAGGGGAGAAGGCGGGGATCATCAAGAAGGCACCGGAATCGCTCGTGCCGCGGGACACCGTAGCGATCCTGGCGCAGCAGAAGCCCGAGGTATCGGATGTTCTGCTGCGGGCGGCGGTGCAAGCAGACGCTGCGGTGGCGCGGGCGGGATCGGAATTCACCGTGCTCGGCAGGCAGATCGCGGTGGGCGGTCAGCAACTGGAACTGCAGGGACTCGGCGGGGTCTACACCGACATCTTTCTTCCGTTGCACGGCGAACATCAGGCTTACAATGCGTCCCTGGCGCTGGCGGCGGTCGAGGCGTTCTTCGGTGCCGGCCCGGATCGTCAACTCGATCAGGACACCGTCCGCGCCGCATTCGCGACGATCGTCAATCCAGGGCGACTCGAGCGGGTCCGCAATGCCCCCACCGTGTTCCTCGATGCCGCACACAACCCGCACGGAGCCGCAGCGCTCGCTGCCGCCCTCAACGACGAGTTCGACTTCCGCAAACTGGTCGGCGTCGTCAGCGTCATGGCGGACAAAGATGTCGGAGCCATCCTCGACGAACTGGAGCCGGTCTTCGACGACATCGTCGTCACCCACAACGGGTCGGCACGGGCGATGGATGTGGACGCTTTGGCCGACATCGCCGTGGCCAAGTTCGGCGACGAACGCGTCGTGGTGGCGTCGACCCTGCCCGATGCCCTCGAGACAGCCATAGGCCTGGCCGAGGAAGTCGCCGAGCCGGGAGAAGCAGTCTCCGGTGCCGGAGTCGTCGTCACCGGATCCGTGGTGACCGTCGGCGCAGCTCGCACTCTGTTCGGAAAGGACCCCGCGTGAGCGAGCCAGAGTTCCGACCGCCCACGAACGACCCGTGGAAGGGCTTCCGCGGGGTCGTGGCGGGAACCCTCGTCCTCGAAGCCATCGTGACCCTGCTGGCACTGCCGGTGGTGGCGACCCTCGGCGGCGGTGCGACCTGGTTCTCGACGACGTACATCGTGGCGCTGGCCGTCGTGATGATTCTCGCCGCAGGCAAGCAGGGAGAGCCGTGGGCGATGAAGCTCAATCTGATTCTCCAGCTGTTCGTGCTGGCCGGGGCCGTGTTCCACCTCTCCATCGGGGCGGTCGGCCTGATCTTCATCGCGGTCTGGCTGTATCTGCTCTACCTGCGCCGGGACATCACCGAACGGATCCGGCGCGGAATGCTGCCGGGGCAACGGGACTGACAGAGGACGCGCCTGCTTCGGCGATGCGACGCGCGCGCCTGCGCTCGCGTCCATTACTGTCGTCGACGTGACCGACCGCACCCTTGTACTGATCAAGCCCGACGGAGTTGCCCGGCGTTACGTAGGAGAGATCCTCGGCCGCGTGGAGAAGAAAGGTCTGAGCATCGTCGCACTCGAGCTCAAGACCGTCTCCCGTGAACTGGCCTCGGCTCACTACGCGGAGCACGAGAGCAAGCCGTTCTTCCCCGACCTCCTCGAGTTCATCACGTCCGGACCGGTCGTGGCCGCGGTTCTCGAGGGCCCCCGTGCCATCGCCGCCTTCCGGCAGATCGCCGGTGGCACCGACCCGGTGGCCAAGGCGGTCCCCGGCACCATCCGAGGTGACCTCGCGCTCGACGGTCAGCAGAACCTGGTGCACGGGTCGGATTCCGTGGAGTCGGCCGAACGCGAGATCGCGCTCTGGTTCCCCGGCCTGGCCTGACTGTTCCATCCTCGGCACTACAGCAACGCATCCACGCAGCCACGCCGCAGCCGCTCGGTACTCGATCGGTGCGGCGTGGCGAGTACGCATCATCGCGTGTGGGATACTCGACGGAGATCGACTCCACTGCACGAGTACGTACAGGTTTCACGCTCCACCGAAGTCAAGGCTTCACCGAAGTTCGCTAGACCGGTGTTGTGGATTCGATCGGATGACTGTCGTCTATCCGCTGCCCGTCATCGCAGATGCTCGAACGAGAGACAGGCTCGTTCGCGTTCTTGCTTGATGATCAGGCGCTCGGATCGCCGAGACACCACCATCCAGCCAGGCACTGCACGCGCTGTCGTCGACCATCGAGAACTCCGACGTGGTCATCGGCTCGAGTGCGGAGCGAGACAGAACAGCTGACGTCCAACCCGACGTGAGTACACAAGGATTGCCCTCGCGTGGCCGCGTCACACCCGACATCGGATGAACGCGCCCGGGGGCCCGAGGAGACTACGTGGCCGATCAAAGCCCGCCCGAAGATGTACAGAACGAGAACGTGGGAGGTCCGGAGCGCGACGACGCGGTGCCCCCTGTGGAAACAGGTGCGGTGTCCCAGGCGCAACCCGACACCATCGAACTGCCCACCAGGCTGCGCGTACACGCACTGGCCAAGATCCTCGGTGTCACCAGCAAGCAATTGCTCGTCACACTGGGTGAGCTCGGCATCGAAGCGCGCAGTGCCCAGTCGAGCTTGAGCCGCGACGTTGCGGAGTCCGTCCGCGACTCGGTGAATGCGCCTGCTGCACCGGTGGTCGATTCGCCCGCCGAACAGTCCGAGCCGAGCGCTCCGTCCGAGGTGCCCTCCGCGGACGTACCGTCGGCCGAGACCTCGTGGTCCGACCCGCAGCTGTTCACCAGTGCACCCGCGGCGGAACCCGAGCCTGCCCAGCCCGCGGCAACGACCGACCAGGCCACGGCGACCACGTTTGCCACTCCGCTCTTCCTGCAGCCCGCCGCCGTGGATGCTGCTGCTCCGGAGTCCACGGAGTCACCGGCAGAGCCCCCGGCCCGCCGTCGACGCAGTCGCAAGGCAGCGCCGAAGGACGAGGCTGCGAACGCCGACAGCACCGAGACCACAGCCACCGAGACCACCGCACCTCGAGCCGACGAGACAGAGTCCGTGGTACCCGCGGTCGACGAGTCGACTGCGTCCGACGGCTCTACCGACGATGACGGCGACGACGATCAGTCCCAGCCACGACGCCGCAGGCGAGGGCGTCGCGGCCGGGGTCGGGGTCGCGGGGAACAGTCCTCGGACGAGAACTCGACCGACGAGAATTCGGACGACGATTCCACGAGTGACTCGGACAGCACCGATTCTGCCGACGCAGAGTCGTCCGACGGGACCGACACGGACTCGGACGAGTCCTCCGCCGGTGACGACCAGCAGTCGGGCTCGAGCAGGCGTTCGCGTCGGTCGCGCACCCGAAACCGATCCTCGGACCGGCAGAACTCCGACTCGAACGATGCCTCGGACGACACCCGCGCAGCGGACTCCTCGGCCGAGGACAAGGACGACGAGTCGGATTCGGATGCGCAGGACAACTTCGACGACTCCGACAACGGTGGTACGGAGGGAGACGGCTCCAGCCGCCGTCGCCGCCGTCGTCGCCGTCGTAAGACCGGAGCCGAGGTAGCGGCCGAGGCTGCAGCGTCCGAGGACGACCCGCCGAACACGGTCGTGCACGAGCGGGAGCCGCGGAACAAGAGCCGCGCCCCCAGGGACGAGGTCCAGGGGATCACCGGTTCGACACGTCTCGAGGCCAAGCGTCAGCGACGGCGCGACGGCCGCGATGCCGGTCGTCGTCGACCGCCGATTCTGACCGAGTCCGAGTTCCTGGCGCGGCGTGAGTCCGTGGACCGGGTCATGGTCGTGCGCGAGAAGGCCACCCCTGACCACCCGTTGACCACACAGGTTGCCGTGCTCGAAGACGGCGTGCTCGTGGAGCACTTCGTCACCAGCAGCGCGACCGCGTCCATGGTCGGAAATGTCTATCTCGGGCGCGTCCAGAACGTGTTGCCGAGCATGGAAGCAGCATTCATCGACATCGGCCGTGGCCGCAACGGTGTGCTGTACGCCGGTGAGGTCAACTGGGACGCCGCGGGCCTGGGTGGCAATTCGCGGAAGATCGAGCAGGCCCTCAAGCCGGGCGATCAAGTTCTCGTCCAGGTGAGCAAGGACCCCGTGGGGCACAAGGGTGCTCGCCTGACGACGCAGCTCTCGCTCGCGGGACGCTTTCTCGTGTACGTGCCCGGCGGTAGTTCCACCGGCATCAGCCGCAAGCTGCCCGACACCGAACGCAAGCGTCTGAAGGACATTCTCCGAGACATCGTTCCTCCCGAGGCGGGCGTCATCATCCGCACCGCGGCCGAGGGCGTCAGCGAGGAAGAGCTCGCCCGCGATGTGACGCGACTGCAGGCGCAGTGGGCGAGCATCGAGGAGCGCTCGGCCAATGCCGAGACCGGAAAGGGTGTGCAGCCGCAGACCCTCTACGAAGAGCCCGACATGCTCGTCAAGGTCATTCGTGACTTGTTCAACGAGGACTTCTCGAAGCTCGTCATCGAGGGTGACAAGGCGTGGACGACGACGTCGAACTACGTCGAGACCGTCGCACCGGACATGGTGGAGCGGCTGCAGCGCTACGAGGCCGACGGCAGTTCTGTCGACGTCTTCGCCGCGCATCGTATCGACGAGCAGCTGGCCAAAGCGCTCGATCGCAAGGTCTGGCTGCCTTCCGGCGGCACCCTGGTGATCGATCGCACCGAGGCGATGACCGTCGTCGACGTCAACACCGGCAAGTTCACCGGTTCGGGCGGCAACCTCGAAGAGACGGTCACACGCAACAACATCGAGGCGGCCGAGGAAGTCGTCCGGCAGATGCGTCTGCGCGACATCGGCGGAATGATCGTGGTCGACTTCATCGACATGGTGCTCGAATCCAATCGCGATCTGGTGCTGCGCCGACTGACCGAGGCGCTGGGTCGCGACCGCACGCGCCACCAGGTCTCCGAGGTGACCTCGCTCGGGTTGGTGCAGATGACTCGAAAGAAGCTCGGTACCGGGCTCGTCGAGGCGTTCTCCACGACCTGCGAGCACTGCCAGGGACGCGGCATCATCGTGCATCCGTTCCCCATCGACGCCAAGCCGGACAACGACGGCCGCTCCAGTTCGTCGCGCTCGGAGTCGAGCAGCTCGGGCACGAGCAGCAGGCGGCGACGCGGCAAGGACAACAAGGCCGACGGGAACGACGGCAGCGAGCGCACCACCTCGAATTCCCAGTCGGGAGCCGCGGACGGGGCCGATCATCCCGCAGTCGATCCGTCGATCAAGAGGGCGCACCCTGTCGCCCTGGCGATGGCGGCACACCACGACGACGTGGTGGCCGACGTCAGCCCCGCCGACGTCGAGACATCGCCTGCGAGTGAGACTTCGGACGCAGGTGCTGTAGTGACGGTTGTCTCCGTCGAGGGTGTCGACGTTGCCGCCGCGTCGGTCGCCGATGCGGAGTCGAACGGCGCTCTCGTTGCCGAGACCACCGAGTCGACAGCCGACCAGCCTGCCGCCGAGCCGCCCGTCGAGGTCGAACCAGCAGCACCGAAGGCTCGGCGTGGACGCCGGGTTGCGCGGAAGGCGGCTGCTCCGACCAGTGCGGCACCGGACGCCGGTGTGGTTCTCGTGGTGCCGGTTTCGGGCGACGCCGCCCCTGCCGGTGGGGCAGAGGCCACCGAAGCCGAGGTGTCGGAACCACTGACGTCGGCGGCCGAGCAGCCCGTCGAGCCGGTGGAGGTGCCGACGGCACGTCCTCGCAGACGGCGCGCAGCAGCGCGGCCTGCAGGTCCTCCGGTGGACATCGATGCCTAGCAGTTCAGGCAGTTTGACCCTGGCCGTCTCTCTGCCGTAGCCTTGATAAGTCGCTCCCGGTGACACCGTTCTGCTGTGCCGTAGTGGTCCTGCAGGAAACAACGGTTCTCGAGCGGGTCGAGATGATCATCATCCCGGCCGGCCGATAGGGAGCAAGCAAACACGTTTTACCAGACCAGTCGTGTTGCCATGTGCAACGCGAGCAAGTTCGAAGAAGCAAGGGGTAGCCCTCCGATGGCAACGTACGCGATCGTCAAGACCGGCGGAAAGCAGTACAAGGTCGCTGTTGGTGACCTCGTCAAGGTCGAGAAGATCGAGGGAGCGCCCGGCACTGCTGTCTCGCTTGCTCCGGTCCTCGTCGTAGACGGATCCGACCTGACCACAGATGCAGACAAGCTGGCGAAGATCTCGGTCGCCAGTGAGATCGTCGAGCACACCAAGGGCCCGAAGATCCGCATCCACAAGTTCAAGAACAAGACCGGATACCACAAGCGTCAGGGACACAGGCAGAAGCTGACTGTCCTCAAGGTCACCGGCATCAAGTAACCAGGTCTCACCGGACCCGAGTTCTTTTCAGCTGATTCACCCCGAGGAGGGTATGCAACATGGCACATAAGAAGGGTGCATCAAGCTCCCGTAACGGTCGCGACTCGAATGCACAGCGCCTCGGCGTCAAGCGCTTCGGCGGCCAGACCGTAGGCGCAGGCGAGATCCTGGTCCGCCAGCGCGGCACGCACTTCCACCCCGGCGTCAACGTCGGTCGTGGCGGCGACGACACCTTGTTCGCACTCGCTCCCGGCGCAGTCGAATTCGGTGCCAAGCGCGGACGCAAGACCGTGAACATCGTTCCGGTCGCTGTAGAGGCCTAGTCCTTCTGCAGCGCTCGCGCTCGTAGATGATCGACTCGAGCAGCAACTGCTCGATCGAACATTCACGGCGTACGTTCACAGCTCCCGATAGGGGCGGACCAGGGTCACGAGACCGGTCCGCCCCTATCGCTTTTTTTCTCCCGCTTTTTCTCAGAAAGGATCGAAGACAGCTATGTCACGATTCATCGACCGCGTGGTGCTGCACGTCAGCGCCGGCAAAGGTGGCAACGGCTGCTCTTCGGTTCACCGCGAAAAGTTCAAGCCTCTCGGTGGCCCGGACGGTGGAAACGGCGGGCAGGGTGGCGGTGTCATCTTCGTCGTCGACAGCAACGTTCACACTCTGCTCGACTTCCACTTCTCCAGCCATGCCAAGGCGGGCAACGGAACTCAGGGCATGGGTGGCAACCGAGAGGGTGCCAACGGCGAGGACCTGATTCTCAAGGTCCCCGACGGCACTGTCGTTCTCGACAAGAAAGGCAACGTCCTCGCCGACATGATCGGTGAGGGAACACGTTTCGACGCCGCACCGGGCGGACGTGGTGGCCTCGGCAACGCTGCACTCGCGTCCAAGGCTCGCCGGGCACCCGGCTTCGCGCTACTCGGCGAAGAAGGCATCGAGCGCGAGCTGGTGCTCGAGCTGAAGTCCGTCGCCGATGTCGGTCTCGTCGGTTTCCCGTCGGCCGGCAAGTCGTCGCTGGTCTCGGTGCTCTCCGCAGCGAAGCCGAAGATCGCCGACTACCCCTTCACCACACTGGTACCGAATCTCGGAGTGGTCTCCAGCGGAGACACCACGTTCACCGTCGCCGACGTACCCGGGCTGATCCCCGGAGCGAGTCAGGGCCGCGGTCTCGGGCTCGACTTCCTGCGGCACCTCGAGCGTTGCGCTGTGCTCGCACACGTAGTCGACTGCGCGACACTGGATCCGGGCCGCGACCCGATCTCCGACGTCGACGCCCTCGAAGCCGAGTTGGCGGCATACAAGCCGGCACTGTCCGGCGATGCCAGCCTCGGCGACCTCGCCGACCGGCCGCGCATCGTCGTACTGAACAAGGCGGACATTCCAGAGGGTGCCGAGCTCGCGGAGATGGTGACCGCCGAGTTCGAGTCCCGCGGCTGGCCGGTGTTCACCATCTCGGCGGTGACGCGCGCCGGCCTCAAGCCGCTGACGTTCGCGCTGGCGAAGCTCGTCGAGGACTACCGCACAGCTCACCCGGCCCCCGAGCCGCGGCGTCAGGTGCTGCGCCCCGTCGCTCGAAACGACGACAGCTTCAAGGTCGTCAAGGATCCGGACATCCCGGACGGCTTCATCGTTCGGGGTACGCGCCCCGAGCGGTGGGTTCGCCAGACGCAGTTCACCAACGACGAGGCCGTCGGATACCTCGCGGACCGGCTCGCGCGCCTCGGCGTCGAGGACGCGTTGATCAAGGCCGGTGCTCAACCGGGTGCCTCGGTCACCATCGGCGATGTCTCGTTCGACTGGGAGCCGCAGACACCGGCCGGTGTCGAGATCACCATGACCGGCCGCGGCACCGATGCTCGACTCGATCAGGTCGAGCGCATCGGCGCATCCGAACGTAAGCATGCCCGCCAGGTACGCCGCGGGCTCGATACCGAACAGGAGTAGACGTGGTGTCGGTGCGTGAATCCGATTCGCCCGTAACGGCTCTCACCGATACCCGTCGCACGATTGCCGACGCCAAGCGCATCGTGGTCAAGATCGGATCCTCGGCGCTCACCAGTCTCGACACCGGTCTCGATCTGGGCCGACTCGATCTGCTCGCCGATGCCATCGAGTCGCGGATGCGTAGCGGCACCGACGTGGTGGTCGTCTCGTCCGGCGCGATCGGTGCAGGCATGGCACCGCTCGGCCTCACCAGACGCCCGCGCGATCTCGCAACGAAGCAGGCCGCGGCGAGCGTAGGACAGCTTGCTCTGGTCAACGCCTGGAGTTCGTCGTTCCACCGGTACGGCCGCACGGTGGGGCAGGTGCTGCTGACAGCCGAGGACATCGCGCGTCGAACCAATCACCGCAATGCGCAGCGCACGTTGGATCGACTGCGCTCGCTCGGTGCGGTCGCCATCGTCAACGAGAACGACACCGTCGCCACCGCGGAAATTCGTTTCGGCGACAACGATCGGCTCGCAGCTCTGGTGGCCCATCTCGTCGGTGCGGACGCACTGTTCCTGCTCTCGGACGTCGACGGGTTGTACGACGGCGATCCCCGCAAGGGTTCCGCCACGTTGATTCCGGACGTCTCGAGCCCGGAGGATCTCGACGGCGTGGTCGCGGGGTCCGGAGGAGCGCTCGGTACCGGCGGAATGGCCTCCAAGCTGTCCGCTGCCCGCCTGGCGGCCGACGCAGGTGTGCCCGTGCTGCTGGCCGCGGCGTCCGATGCTGCCCAGGCGCTGACGACGTCCGAGGTGGGTACCGCATTCGCAGCTCGGCCGACACGGTTGTCCGCTCGCAAGTTCTGGGTGCGGCATGCCGCCGATGCAGCCGGCGAACTGCACCTGGACGCTGGGGCCGTGCGAGCGGTCGTGGAGCGTCGACGGTCGTTGCTGTCCGCTGGGGTCACGTCGGTGACGGGTGCCTTTCACGGTGGAGACGTGGTCTCACTGATGGACCCGGACGGCACACTGGTGGCCCGCGGGGTCGTCGCATACGACTCCGGAGAGCTGGCCGGAATGCTCGGCCGCTCGACGGGTGAGTTGGCCGCGGAGCTACAGCGGCCGGTGGTTCACGCCGACGATCTGGTTCCCGCCTGATCGAGAGTGTCGGCCAGCGCCGTCGCGGTCTCGGAGCAACCCGCATGCACTGTGAGAGAGGCGAATTCGTCGCCCCGAGTGGTCCCGCGATTGACGATGACGATCGGCTTTCCGGTCTTGGACGCGTGCCGGACGAAACGTAGGCCGGACATGACGGTCAGCGAGGAGCCGAGCACCAGTAGTGCATCACTCCGGTCCACCAGATCGTAGGCCTCGGCAACGCGCGGCTTGGGTACGCTTTCGCCGAAGTAGACGATGTCGGGTTTGAGTATGCCGCAACATGTTTCGCAATCGACCATCCGGAAGTGTGCGGTCGAGGAGATGATGGCGTCGGCGTCGGGAGCGATCTCGACACCATCCGCAGGTGCGACGGATTCGAGAAAGCCGGGATTGGCGCGATCGAGCCTTCGGGCCAACTCGAACCGCGAGATCAACCGCTCGCAGTTCAGACAGCGCACCCGGGCGTAGACGCCGTGCAGGTCGATGACGTTCCGGCTGCCGGCCTTGGTGTGCAGCATGTCGACGTTCTGGGTGATGATTCCGGTGACGACGCCTGCACGTTCGAGCCGGGCGAGGGCTCGATGTCCGTCGTTGGGCATTGCAGCGTCCATGTGCCGCCATCCGACGTGGTTGCGAGCCCAGTAATGACGACGGAACTCGGCGTCGCCGATGAACTGCTGGAACGTCATCGGGTTGCGGGGCGGCGACTGCGGGCCGCGATAGTCGGGAATACCCGAGTCGGTGGACATGCCTGCACCGCTGACGACGGTGATCGTCCGACCGCCGAGTAGCGAGGTGAGTTGCTCGTACGTAGTCGCGGACGCGGTGGGTGCATTCACTTCGTCCAGGGTAGCGACCGATCGCACTACGGGCTACCGACACGAACGGCCCGCACGGACGCGGGTGCGTCGGTGCGGGCCGATGTACGAGTGAGGGTTACGCAGGTACCTCGACGAGGGGGTACACGCCGTTCTCGTCGTGGGTCTCGTTGCCGACGACGGGAGGATTGAACACGCACAGCATGCGCATCTGGGTACGCGGCTCGACCGTGTGGCGCTCGTGTCCGTTGAGCAGGTACATCGATCCTGCCCCGAGCTCGTAGGTCTCTCCGGTCTCGCGGTCGGTGAGCGTTCCTTCGCCTTCGATCAGCCACACGGCCTCGACGTGGTTGGCGTAGTGGAAGTTGTTCACCGTGCCGGCTTGGATCGTGGTCTCGTGGAACGAGAATCCGACTTTGTCGCCGCCGAGAATGATTCTCTTGCTGCGCCAGTTGCCGTCTTCACTCGAGATGTCACGGTCGGTGCCGGTGATCTCCTGTGTGGTGCGAACGATCATACGATGTCCTCCTTCGATATCGGTGTGTGCGAAAGGGTCTCTAGGAGAGGACCTTCGCCACTGCACTTTCGATGATGTCCAGGCCGCGGTCGAGCTCGTCGATCGTTGTGGTCAACGGGGGAAGAAGCTTGACGACCTCGTCCTTGGGGCCTGCGGTCTCGACGAGCAGACGCTCGTCGTAGCAGAGCTGAGACACCTTGCCGGCCAACTCGGCGTCGTCGAACACCAAGGCCTGGACCATGCCGCGACCGCGGGTCGAGATGCCGTCGAACTTGGCGCACAGCTTGATGAACCGATCCTGGATGTGCTCGCCCTTGGCGAGGGTTTCCTTCTCGAACTTGTCGTCGGACCAGTAGTGGTCGATGGCTGCCTTCGCCGTGACGAACGACGGGTTGAAGCCGCGGAAGGTGCCGTTGTGCTCACCCGGTGCCCAGACGTCCAGCTCGGGCTTGAACAGTGTCAGCGCCAGCGGCATGCCGTAGCCGCCGATGGACTTCGACAGGGTGACGATGTCCGGGGTGATGCCGGCTTCCTCGAACGAGAAGAACTGGCCGGTGCGGCCGCAGCCCATCTGCACGTCGTCGACGATCAGCAGAATTTCGCGTCGCGAGCACAGTTCGGCCAACGCGCGCAACCACTCCGGACGTGCGACGTTGATTCCGCCCTCGCCCTGAATGGTCTCCACGATCACCGCGGCCGGACGGTTGAATCCACTGCCCGAGTCGTCGAGAACGCGCTCGAACCACTGGAAGTCCTCGGTGACGCCGCCGAAGTAGTTGTCGTACGGCATCGGAGTGGTGTGCACCAATGGAATTCCGGCGCCAGCTCGCTTCATCGAGTTGCCGGTGACCGACAACGCGCCGAGTGTCATGCCGTGGAATGCGTTGGTGAAGTTGATGATCGCCTCGCGGCCGGTGACCTTGCGAGCGAGCTTGAGCGCTGCCTCGACGGTGTTGGTGCCTGTCGGGCCGGGGAACTGAACTTTGTAGTCCAGGCCGCGGGGGTCGAGGATGTTCTTCTTGAACGACTCGAGGAACTCACGCTTGGCGACGGTGGACATGTCGAGTCCGTGGGTGATGCCATCGCTGGTGATGTAGTCCACCAACGCGCTCTTGATCATGTCGTTGTTGTGGCCGTAGTTGAGTGCGCCTGCGCCACCGAAGAAATCGAGGTAGTCGTTACCGTTCTCGTCGGTGATGACCGAGTTCTTCGCGGTGGTGAACACGGCGGGCCACTGGCGACTGTAGCTACGCACGCCGGACTCGACGGTCTCGAATACATCGGGCTTCTCTGTTGTCACTGTGTTCTTTTCGGTCATGTTCTGCTTGTTCCTTTCGTAATTCCGCGATGCGTCGGGGCCCACTGTGTAGAGCTCTTCGGCTTCGTGGCTATCAGGGAAATCGTTGGGCGCGAACAAATCCGACCTGACGATGTCGGTGCCTCGCTTACGTGCGAGGCTCGTGAAGGTTGCGATGGACGCTTCGTTGTCCGGGCTGATCGTCGTTTCCAGATGCGTGATGCCCTGTGGTTCGAGGCGGTCGAGCAGCTCCATCAGCATGCGACCGGCAAGTCCCTTGCCACGCTGGTCCGCATCCACGGCGACCTGCCACACGAACAGTGTGCGCGGGGCGTCCTGGCGGATGTATCCGGTGACGAAACCGACTGCGCGGCCGTCGATATCGGATACGACGGTGGTGGCCGCGAAATCACGGCACCACAACACGTACGAGTAGCTGGAATTGAGATCCAGAACTCGCGAATCTCTTGCGATCTCCCAGAGCCGGACTCCGTCGGAGATCTGTGGCTTACGAAACTTCACTGCGTCCGGCGCAGTGAGCGGGGTACCTCTCAGCAATGCGGGCTTCATAGGAAATACAAACGTAACAACGTTGCCCAGGCATATCGACTGCGCCGGGAAATCGACCCCGGAAACGGACATGCTTCCCCAGGTTAACCGACGAATGTGATGGTGCTCACACGATCGGCGCCCGGCAGGCGTTACCCAGAAATGCGCGGTATAAACCCCGGTTTGCCGAGAATCTTCATTTCGGTGTTGCGAGCGCGAACGGCAACACCGCCAGAGCACCCGCTGACGTCAGAGCAGACGTGGCACAGGTGAACGTCCACCCGGTGTCGGTCAGCAGATCGATCAACAGAATCGGCCCTGGCACGGACGATACGTCCGGAACCTCCCACGAGTCCACCAGGCCGGCGACCCGAAACGCGGAATTAGCGGCCGATACCGGCGGGTGACCGGGCCTGACCTGCATCATCCCCAGATCCTGCAACTTGCCGACGGCTGCCAATCGCGCGGCGATCGACCGCACCAGCAGCGGGTGAGTGGGGGAGTCGAGGGCGAGAACGGCAGCGGGCCGCTGCTTCCAGTCCCAATTGGCCAGCACTGTGATGCAGGCTTTCTCGAGAGCATCGGTGGCAGGGGCATCGGGCGCGTCCAGCAGAGCCCGCAAGCGGCTACCCCAACCCAGGTCGGTCAAGCGACCCAACACACGTCCCGGCTCGTGCGGATCTGCGATCTTGCCCGAGAGGGATACACCCAGCTTCTTCATGCCGCTCGGCCACTGCTTTCTCGGCTGCAGGTCGATGCCCGGCCGATCCAGCCGTGCTCTTGCCGAATCGACCGAGGCCGCGTCGACGGAAGCGGACAGGTGCTCACCCGTGCAGTTGTCACACCGTCCGCAGCGATCGGACTCGCTGCCCGGTGCGCCGAGGTCGGGATCGTCGAGCTGCCGACGCAGGAACTCCATCCGGCACCCGTCGGTGCTCTGGTAGTCGAGCATGGCCTGCTGTTCGCGGTCCCTCGCTTGTTCGAGGCGCTCGTAACGGTCCGCGTCGTACGTCCACTGTTCCCCGGTGGCCATCCAGCCGCCACGAACGCGTCTGACCGCTCCGTCGACGTCGAGGACCTTGAGGACCATCTCGAGCCTGCTGCGGTTCAGCTCGACCAGCGGCTCCAGTGCCTGCGTCGATTGAGCCTTCTCGGTGTTCAAGGCCTCTATGACCTGCCGCACCAGATGTTCGCGGGGGAAGGCGACCGAGGCGAAGTAGCTCCAGATCTGCCGATCCTCGTGGCCGGGAAGCAGCACCACGTCGGCTCGTTCCGTGGCGCGCCCGGCACGGCCGACCTGCTGGTAGTACGAAATCGGAGACGATGGAGCCCCCATGTGCACCACGAAACCGAGATCGGGCTTGTCGAACCCCATGCCGAGCGCGGACGTGGCGACGAGTGCCTTGACTCGGTTGGCGAGCAGATCACCTTCGAGCGATTCGCGCTCCGTGGGGTCCGTTTGACCGGTGTACGACGCAACGACGTGGCCCTGATCGGTCAACAGAGCCGCGAGGTCCTTGGCCGCCGACACCGTCAGGGTGTAGATGATTCCGGACCCGGGCAGAGTCTTCAGGTGATCGCCGAGCCAGGCGGCCCGTTCGGTGGCGTTGTCGATCTTCACCACCGCCATGCGCAGCGAATCGCGGGCGAGCCCGCCGCGCAGTACGAGCGTGTCGCCACCGCCGACACCCAGCTGTGCCGCAACGTCGTCCACCACGCGGTCGTTGGCCGTTGCGGTGGTCGCGAGTACGGGAATACCGTCGCGCAGCTCGGCGATCAGGGTGCGGATACGCCGGTAGTCCGGCCTGAAATCGTGGCCCCAATCCGAGACGCAGTGCGCCTCGTCGACCACAACCAGGCCGGCGTCCCCGGCCAGGGACGGCAGCACCTGATCGCGGAAATCGGGGTTGTTCAAACGCTCGGGACTGACCAGCAACACATCGAGCTCACCGGAGTTGACCTGCTGGTGAATGTCGTCCCATTCGGTCATGTTCCCCGAGTTGATCGTGGCTGCCCGAACGCCTGCGCGCTCTGCGGAGGCCACCTGATTACGCATCAAAGCCAACAAGGGGGAGACGATGACCGTAGGACCCAGGCCCTGAGCGCGTAGAAGCTTCGCGGCGATGAAGTACACGGCAGACTTTCCCCAGCCTGTTCGCTGCACCACCAGAGCACGTCGACGGTGCACCACCAGGGCCTCGATCGCCGTCCACTGGTCGTCCCGCAGCACAGCGTCGGGGCCGGCGAGCTCGCGCAACAACCTTTCGGCGTCATCGCGCAAGTTGCCCACGGTCGCGTGCGTCGCTGTCGTCATACCGTCCATCGTGCAGCATCGGTACGACAAGGGACCGTGCTGCGTGCTCCTCGTTCGTTCCGCAAGCTCCAGTCAGGCTTGGCTGACGCGCACCATGTTTCCGGCCGGATCGCGGAAGGCTGCGTCGCGCGCACCCCACGGCTGACTCGTCGGTTCCTGCAGAATCTCGGCGGTACCTGCCGCTCGGATCTTTTCGAACGCTCCGTCGAGGTCATCGGCACGGAAGAGCAAGCCCGGCATCTCGCCCTTGGCGAGCAGAGCCGCGATCTGATCGCCGAGCTCCTGCGAGCGGCCCGCGTGCGGCTGCGACAACACGATCTCGATCTCGGGTTGATCGCTGGGAGACAACGTGATCCAGCGATAGCCGTCGTTGGCGACCTCGCTCTTCACCTCGAGTCCGAGGGCGTCGCGATAGAAGGCCAAGGAGGCATCGGGGTCGTCGGTGTAGATGTGTACGTGGCTCAGTGAGAGTGTCATGACGCAAGGCTAGAACGCCCCGGTCGTCGTTGCTTCTCCGATTCTGCTCGGTTCGGTGGCGGTGTCGGCTGCAGCGGTGCCACGCATCGGCCGACCTAGAACCATGGCTCGGCAACTCGGTACCGCTCGGCTGTCGCGGTGATCACGGGCGCGATATGCGCTGGGCGTCTCGCCGACGATCTCGGTGAACCGTGAACTGAAGGAACCGAGGCTGGTGCAACCCACCGCGAAGCATGCTTCGGTGACGGTCATATCTCCCCGGCGCAGCAGGGCCTTGGCGCGCTCGATTCTTCGGGTCATCAGATGGGCGTACGGCGTCTCCCCGTATGCCTCGCGGAAGCGGCGGCTGAAGTGCGCGGTGGACATCAGTGCCGTGCGGGCGAGGGTCGGCACGTCGAGAGGTTCGGCGAAGTCGCGGTCCATCCGATCACGTGCGCGACGCAACAGTCGGAGTTCGTTCACGTCCGGAGCGTTCATCGAGCGGCCGCATCGCGAAGTGCGTCTATCTCGGTCCGGGTTCCCGAGGAAGCGCTCGCCCCGGGTCTCGTGGCGGCGAAAGAACCTGCAGTGGTTGCCCATTCGACTGCCGCGCGTGGTCCGGCGGACCACGATGCAGCGAGCGCCCCGGCGAACGCATCTCCGGCACCGGTGGTATCGACTGCCTCGATTCGTGGTGCCGACACCTCGAACGATTCGGATCCGCGGTACCGGGCACCCTTGGCCCCCAGGGTGGTCACCACTTGTTCCACCTCGTCCGCTCGGTGTCCGATGCGAGCTTCCTCGGCCTCGTTGACCACGAGGACGTCGGTGGCCGCAATCAGGGCGTCGGGTAAGTCCTGTACCGGTGAGGGATTGAGCATCGTGATCACACCGCGAGAGTGCGCGAACTCGAATGCGGCGACCACGGTATCGATGGGAATCTCCAACTGGCACAGTAGGATATCGGCGTCTGCGATGGCGGTGCGGTCGTCGTCGTCGAGATCGCGGACGGTGTCGTTGGCGCCGGGGACGACGACGATGCTGTTCTCGGCACTGTCGTCGACGGTGATGGTGGCGATCCCACTCGAACCAGCAGCGGTACGCACTGCAGTGTCGTCGATGCCTGCGGCCGTGAGCGTGTGGCGCAGCGTTACTCCGAATTCGTCGTCTCCGACGGCTCCGAGGAAGGCGACCGACGATCCGGCTTTCGCAGCAGCAATGGCCTGATTGGCACCTTTACCGCCCGGGGTGGTGGTGAAGGACGTCCCCATCACGGTTTCGCCCGGATCGGGCAGGGACGGAGTGCGAGTGATCAGGTCCATGTTGATGCTGCCGAGAACGACGATGCGGGGGTTCGAGGCGGACACGAACGAACTGTATCTCTCCCCGAGCCCGACTCGATGGAAATGCGAATTGCAGATTGTTGACAATCGGAAACGCGTGAGTGACGATGGCAGTCATGACAGCGTCGACTCGTACCCACCTCAGCCCGGCACTCAAGCAGGCGACCCCGATCGTCGTCGATCACGGAAAGGGCAGCTGGATCATCGGTACGGACGGGCGCAAGTACCTCGACTTCACCACTGGAATCGGTGTCACCAGTACCGGGCACTGCCATCCGCGCGTGGTCGAGGCCGCGCGCGAGCAGGTGGGCAAGATCATCCACGCGCAGTACACGACCGTCATGCACCAACCGCTACTGGAGTTGACCGACAAGCTCGGCGAGGTACTGCCGGCCGGGCTCGACAGCGTGTTCTACGCCAACTCCGGCTCCGAGGCCGTCGAGGCGTCGATTCGATTGGCACGCATGGCAACCGGGCGACCCAACATCATCGCCTTCCACGGAGGATTTCACGGACGCACGGTAGCGGCCGCATCGTTGACCACCGCTGGAACCAAATTTCGCTCCGGCTTCTCGCCGATCATGGGGGGAGTGCACATCGCACCGTTCCCGTACGCGTTCCGGTACGGCTGGGACATGGACACCGCGGTCGCCTTCGCGCTGAAGGAACTCGACTACCTGCTGATGACGATGTCGAGCCCCGCCGACACCGCCGCGTTCATCATCGAACCGGTTCTCGGTGACGGTGGATACCTGCCCACGCCGCCCGAATTTCTCGAAGGGCTGCGGGAACGCGCCGACACGCACGGCATCGTGCTGATCGTCGACGAGGTGCAAGCAGGTGTCGGGCGTACCGGAAAGTTCTGGGGGCACCAGCACTCGTCGATCACACCGGACATCGTCATCACCGCGAAAGGGCTCGCCAGCGGATTTCCGATCTCTGCCATCGCGGCATCGACCGAGCTGATGAGCAAGGCATGGCCGGGTTCTCAGGGCGGAACCTACGGCGGCAATGCCGTCGCCGCCGCTGCCGGCGTCGCCACCCTCGATGTCGTGCGCGACGAGGGTCTTGTCGCCAATGCAGCCGTCCAGGGCAAGGTTCTGCTCGACGGCCTGCTCGCACTGAAGGCAGAGCACTCGGCCATCGGTGATGCACGTGGACTGGGCCTGATGCAGGCGCTCGAATTCGTCGACAGTGCAGGCAATCCCGATGCTGCCGCCGCCCTCCGCGTACAGCAGGGCGCGATCGACGAAGGGCTGTTGCTGCTCACGTGCGGGGCGCTCGGCAACGTGGTCCGGATCATTCCCGCGCTGATCGTGAACGACGACGAGATGCGGCAGGGCATCGACGCGCTGTCGCGAACGCTGAAGAACGTGCTGTGACGTCTGCGCCCATCCGATCCGATGTCCCCGCACTCGTGCATCGAGTGCGGGAGACGGGGATCGATATCGACGACTCGTCTCGGCGCGTGGCCGAGTATTCCTACGACGCCTCGAACTACCGAATTCCGCCTGCAGCGGTCGTGTTCCCGCGCAGTGCCGACGACGTGTCCACCGTGGTGTCGCTGTGCACCGAGGCCGGAGTCGCTGTTGTCGGCCGCGGCGGCGGAACGTCGATGGCGGGCAACGCCATCGGCCGCGGAATCGTGCTCGACTTCTCTCGTCACATGAATCGGGTGATCTCGGTCGACACGGATTCGCGGACCGCCGTCGTGGAACCGGGCATCGTGATTTCGGAGTTGCAGCGTGAACTGGTGGCACGCACGTCGGGGGCCTTCACGTTCGCCCCCGACCCGTCCAGCAAAACACGCGCCACGGTGGGCGGTGCAGTCGGCAACGACGCATGCGGTAACCACTCGGTTCGCTACGGTCGCACCTCGGACCACACGGTGGCGATGGACGTGGTGACAGCCGAGGGGCATCTACTGCGGGTCACCCGTAGTGGCGTGTCGGCCGTGCACGCCGAAGATGCGGCAGCAAGCATTGCGGCCGAACGTATTTCGCACGAGTTGCGCACACTTGCGGCCGATAATCTGGCGCTGTTCAGGGTCGAGCTGGGCCGCATTCCGCGACAGGTGTCCGGTTTTCACCTGTCGCATCTGCTGCCCGAGAACGGATTCGACGTCGCGCGTGCGCTCGTCGGCAGCGAGGGCACCTGTGCGGTGATCGTCTCGGTCACCGTCACGGTCGTGCCCGTACCGCCTGCTGCGTTGCTGCTCTGCCTCGGCTATCAGGACGTGGTCGCAGCTGCAGCCGACGTCATGGCGATTCTGGAATTTTCGCCGGCCGCGGTGGAGGGGATCGACGACAACATCGTGCGGACGATGGAGTACCGGCGTGGGCCGGACTCCGTACGCGGCTTGCCGGCAGGAAATGCCTGGCTGTACGTCGACCTCGACGGGGCCGACGCGGCCGAGGTCGAGGACAAAGCGGCAAGGCTGCTCGGGGAACTCGGCCGGCTCGGACGGTTGAAGGAAGGTCGCATCGTCTCCGACCCGGCCGATCGAACAGCGCTGTGGCGGGTACGTGAAGACGGCGCGGGCCTGGCCACGCGGATGGCCAGTGGAGTCGAGTCCTGGGGCGGGTGGGAGGACGCCGCCGTGGCACCGGAAAACCTGTCGGCCTATCTCGCCGACCTGAATTCGCTACTGGCCGAGCACGAACTGACCGGAGTGATGTACGGCCACTTCGGTGCCGGCTGCATGCACGTGCGCATCACGTTCGATCAACGCACCGACGCCGGGCGACGGGTGATGTACGACTTCCTGCGCGCCGCAGCGCGGGTCGTCGTCAAGCACGGCGGCAGCCTGTCGGGCGAACACGGAGACGGCCGGGCACGCTCGGAACTACTGCCGGTGATGTACTCGCCGCGCATGCTGGACGCGTTCGCGCGATTCAAGCGCATCTGGGACCCCAGCGGCATTCTCAACCCGGGATCGATCACCGAGCCCGAGCCGATGATGGACAACCTTATGCTGCAGGGTATTCCGCAACGAGAGTGGAAGACAACGTTCGATCTGCACCAGATCGGAACGCGAGAGGATCTGGATCCTTTCGTTCACGCCACCCAATCGTGTGTCGGTGTCGGTAAGTGCCGCACCACCTCCGGAGGCGTCATGTGCCCGAGCTTCCGCGCGACGGGCGACGAGAAGGATTCCACTCGGGGCCGCGCCCGGGTGCTGCAGGAGATGGTGCGCAGCTCGCCGACCGTCGCCGACGGGTGGGCCTCGAAAGACGTGGCAGAGTCGTTGGACCTGTGCTTGTCGTGCAAGGCCTGTTCCTCGGACTGCCCGGTCGGGGTGGACATGGCGACGTACAAATCGGAGTTTCTCGACCATCACTATGCGGGTCGGTTGCGACCGCTCTCGCACTACTCGCTGGGATGGTTGCCCCGCTGGCTGAAGGTGACGCAGCGAACGGCACCGCTGCTCAACCGTCTGCTCACCCCGCGCATCGCGGCACTGGCGGCTCGACTCGGTGGGCTGACCACCGAGCGGCCGTTGCCGCGCTTCGCGTCGGCGAAGGAACTGGCTCACGAAATACGGATGGGCGCAGGCCGCACCGCCGACGTGGTGCTTGTCGTCGACACCTTCACTCAGGGCTTTCGCCCCGAGGTCGCGGGCGCGGCGCAGCGCGTGCTCGAGGATTCCGGCCGCAGCACCGAATGCCGGACCGACGTGTGTTGTGGTCTGACGTGGATCTCGACGGGCCAGTTGAAGGCCGCCCGCAAACACCTCACGAAAGCCGTTGCTGCGCTCGACGACGGTACCGATCGGCCGATCGTCGTCACCGAGCCGAGCTGTGCCGCGGCATTCCGAAAGGACATGCCCGAGTTGGTACCGACGGCTGCCGCGAGAAGGGTTGCGGCGCGTGTACAGAGCTTCGCGGGAGCGGTGATCGATCAAGCCGCGGCGGGCTGGGTGCCCTCGGCGCAGGTTCCTGCGTCGGTGACGGTCCAGACCCACTGCCACGAATATGCCGTGTTCGGCAACGCGACCCAACGCAACGCTTTGGCCTCCGTCGGTGTCGATGCAGTGCGGGAAGCCACCGGATGCTGCGGAGTGGCAGGCAATTTCGGCTTCGAGAGCAGTCACTACGAGCTCAGCATGAAAGTCGCCGAACAGGCTCTCGCACCGGCTGTTCGTGCCACCGAGCCCGACACTCCGATTCTGACCGACGGATTCAGCTGCCACATGCAGGTGCGACAACTCACCGGTGAGCTGACCAGTGATGCGTCCGTGCACCTGGCTCAAATACTCGATCCACGTTCGACGAAAGGACCGCGGCAATGACGACCAGCCTCACTCGACCCCCCATGACGACCCCCACCGACCTGTTCATCGGAGGTGTCTGGACAGCCGCAGCCTCGGCTGCCCGGTTCGATGTGATCGATCCCGCCAGCGGTGACGTGATTTCCACGGTGGCCGACGGTGGCATCACCGATGCCGAGAGTGCGATGGCTTCGGCAGTCGATGCTGCTGCCGAGTGGGCCGCGACTGCGCCCCGTGCCCGCAGTGAAATCCTCCGTAAGGCTTACGAATTGATCATGGCGCGGTCGGAGGAACTCGCCGCGATTATCACCGCGGAAATGGGGAAACCGCTGGCCGACGCGCGAGGTGAAGTGGCGTACGGCGCGGAGTTCTTCCGGTGGTTCTCCGAGGAAGCAGTGCGTATCTCGGGTGATCACACCCTCACCGGAGACGGTAAGAACCGCATCGTGGTCACCCGTGCGCCCGTGGGACCGTGCATCCTCGTCACTCCGTGGAACTTCCCGCTGGCCATGGGAACCCGGAAGATCGGCCCCGCGTTGGCGGCGGGCTGCACTGTGGTGTTCAAGCCGGCCGAACAGACTCCGCTCACTGCGCTGGCTCTGGCCGGGATTCTGCACGACGCGGGTGTCCCGGCGGGCGTCGTCAATGTCGTGACCACCACCGATGCAGCGGGTGTCGTGGGCTCGTGGATGAGCAGCGGTGCGGCCCGCAAGATCAGTTTCACCGGATCGACTGCAGTGGGAAAGATCCTGCTCGAGCAAGCTGCATCGACGGTGATGCGCGCCTCGATGGAGCTCGGTGGCAACGCACCCTTCATCGTCATGGACGACGCGGACCTCGGCCGCGCCGTGGACGGAGCGATGGTTGCGAAGATGCGCAACATGGGCGAGGCCTGCACCGCAGCCAATCGATTCTTCGTACACCGTAGTGTCGCAGCGCAGTTCGCGGACGAGCTCGCCGAGCGCATGGGTGCGTTGACGGTGGGGGCAGGTAGTGCACACGGCACGGAGGTGGGGCCGCTGATCGACGATGCGGGCCGGTCGAAGGTGCAGAGACTCGTCGACGACGCTCTCGGTCGTGGCGCGTGTGCGATCGTCGGGGGAGCGGCACCGGACGGACCCGGCTACTTCTACCCGCCGACGGTGCTGACGGACGTCGACTCGAATTCGGATCTGATGTCGCAGGAAATCTTCGGGCCGGTGGCGGCGATCGTGCCGTTCGACACCGAGGACGAGGTGATCGCCCTCGCGAACGACACCGAATGGGGACTCGTCGGATACGTCTTCACTCAGGACATCGATCGGGCGCTACGGATGGGGGAGCGGCTCGAGGTGGGCATGGCCGGTCTCAACACCGGTCTGGTCTCCAACCCCGCGGCACCGTTCGGTGGCGTCAAACAGTCCGGGCTGGGCCGCGAGGGCGGAAAAGTCGGAATCGACGAGTTCCTGGAGTACAAATACTTTGCCATTCCCCGAGGCTGAAGGAGGCTTTCGATCATGCCCAGTTCGAGAAGACTGACGCCCATCGACGCACGCAACACGTCGATGGTGATTGCCGACCAGATTCGCGATCGCATCATCGACGGGTCCTATGCCCCGGGGGAGCAGATCAACGAGGCGAACGTGGCGGCCGAACTCGAAATCTCGCGCGGCCCGGTGCGTGAGGCGCTGCAGCGCCTCAATCAAGAGGGTCTGCTGGTCAGCTACCGCAACCGGGGCGTGTTCGTCGTGGAGCTCAGCAGCGACGACGTCACCGAGATCTACGAGTCCCGCGCGGCGATCGAGGTCGGTGCTGCGTGGACGTTGGTACACGGTGATCGCGGCCGACTGATCACCGCTGCCGACGAGCTCTCGGCCATCGTGATGCAGATGCAGCCGTTCATCGACCGGGCGGACTGGCGAGGTCTGGCCGAACGAGACCTCGCATTTCACACCGCCCTGGTCGCAGCGACGCGCAACAGCCGAATGTCGCGGATGTACGCGACGCTCGCTGCGGAGGCGCGGATCTGTATGGCCAACCTCGAAACTGCCTACTACCGGCCTGAGGCATTGGTGGAGGAGCATCAACTGATTGTCGATCTACTGCTCGGAACCGATTGGGACGCACTGGAAAAGGGCGTACACGAGCACATGGACACCGCCATCCACGACTTGACGCGGGCGATGGTCGAGGAGCACGCCGAAAACTCGGTTCTGGCCACTCCGGGATAGATCGCTCGGCGTGCAACACAGCATTTACATCTGAAGTCTTGCGTACCTCCGGCGTAAGCGCCTAGCCTGATTGTCAACAATCTACTAAATCTCCACGATCGAAGGGGGTGCCCGTGAACGACTCATCCGACTCCGCATACGTCACCGCAATCGGACCCGAAGACACCGCAGGACGGGCCGCTCCCGGCCTGGCGCGGTACCCCGATGTTCCGAACAGCACGCCGATCACGTTCACCGACGAGGAGTACGCCGCCCGGCTCGCTGCCGTCCGTGAGCGGATGGCAGCGCAGAACCTCACCGCACTCATCGTCACCGATCCCGCCAACCTCTACTACCTGCTCGGGTACAACGCGCTCTCGTTCTACACCCCGCAGATGTTGTACGTCCCGCTCGAGGGCGACATGTATTTCTTCGCCCGCGAAATGGACGCCAACGGCGCGTTTCGCACGTCGTGGCTGCCGCAGGATCGGACGTTCGGCTACCCCGAAACGTTCGTGCAGCGCAAGGACACTCATCCCTTCGTCTGGGTCGCCGCGAAGCTGCGCGAACTGGGGCTGGTGAACAACTTCGAGCACGGCCAAGTGGGTCTGGAGATGGACTCGTACTACTTCAGTCCCAAGGCATTCGAGGCTCTGGTGAAGTCGCTGCCCGAGTACCGATTCACCGACTCCTACGAGCTCATCAACTGGGTGCGAGTGGTCAAGTCGCCCGCGGAGATCGCCCTGATGCGCGGTGCTGCACAGGTGTGTGAATCGGCGATGTCGGCGGCCTACCAGTCGATCTCGGTGGGTGAGCGGCAGTGCGACGCGGCCGCGGCCATCATGAACGCACAGGTGCGGGGCACCGCAGACTTCGGCGGCGATCATCCGGCAATCGTGCCGATGCTGCCCACCGGTGCCGGGGCCGACACCCCGCACCTGACCTGGTCGCATCAACCCTTCGTGCGGGGCGAGACCACCGTCGTCGAACTGGCCGGAGTGTTTCGGCGCTACCACATCCCGATGGCACGCACGATCGTGCTCGGAAAGCCCAGTCCGCGTTTGGATTACCTCGCCAAGTCCACCGGGGAAGCATTGAACGACGTGCTCGCAACCGTGCGGGCAGGCGTCACCGCCACCGAGCTGGCGCAGGTGTGGAACACCAGCCTGGCCAAGCACGGACTGCACAAACCGTCGCGCATCGGCTACTCGATCGGCATCGCCTACGCACCCGACTGGGGTGAGCGCACCGTGAGCCTGCGCACCGACGACGAGACGGTGCTCGCCGAGAACATGACGTTCCACATCATCGGCGGAATGTGGATGGACGACTACGGATACGAGGTATCCGAGGCCGTTCGCGTCACTGAGACCGGCCTCGAAACCTTCACCGCATACCCCCGAGAACTACTGACGAAGGAGTGAGCATGACCGCATCCACCCGAGGTCAATTCACAGGCTCCACTTCTGCCACACAAGGTCGTTCCGCAGGCTCCACTCCTGCCACACAAGGTCATTCCGCAGGCTCCACTCCTGCCACACAAGGTCGTTCCGCAGGCTCCACTCCCAGCATTCCCTGGGCCCTGCGAACCGACAAGCTGGTGGGATCGGTGATCGATTCGTCGACATCGCTCCTCGCGGCGCAGAAACACGACATCGTGCGCTTCGCGATGGGATCTCCTGCCGCCGAGACGGTTCCGGCTGCTGCATTCACCGAGATCGCCTCCAGCGTGCTCACCGCGGACGCATTCGATTACGGTGCCACCGAGGGTGACCCCGGCCTGCTCGACGCATTGCTCGCATACCTCGAGTCGGTGGGCGAGCCCACGTCCGAAGAGCGAGTGGTGATCACCTCGGGCGGGATGCAAGGCCTCGACATCGCGTGCAAGTTGTTCGTCGATCCGGGCGACCTGGTGATCGTCGAAAGCCCCACTTACACCAACGGAACCGCCACCGTACTCAGTTACGGGGGCGACATCCTCGAGGCCCCGATGGACAGCAACGGTCTCATCGTCGAGGCATTGCCCGAGCTCGTCGAGCGCGCGGGGCGGTTGCCGAAGATGATCTACGTGATCCCCAACTTTCAGAACCCGTCCGGGGTGACCCTGTCGCTCGAGCGCCGTCGGTTGCTCATCGAATTGGCACACCGTTGGGGATCGGTGATTCTCGACGACGATCCCTACGGTCTGCTCCGGTTCTCGGGTGAGTCGATCCCCAGTTTCGGCACACTCAGTCCCAACGACCCGTTGATCTTCTCCGTGCGCACGTTCTCGAAGATGATCGCGCCCGGCCTACGGGTGGGATGGGTGGACGCCGCCCCCGAGGCGCGGCAACTGATCGTCAACGCCAAGCAGGCAATGGACACGTGCACCAACCTGCCTGCGCAGCGGATGGTCGCCGAGTACATCCGGCGTGGACTGCTCGACGAGCACCTTCGTTCGTTGGCGTCGGTGTACCTACCGCGCAAGGTCGCGATGCAGAACAGCATCGCCAGACACTTCGGTGACTCGATGTCGACGACCGACCCCGAGGGCGGATTCTTTCTCTGGGCGACGTTGCGCGGCAACGACGTCGACTTCTCCACTCAGGACCTGTTCGAGACGGCGCTCGCCGAAGGAGTGGCCTACATCCCGGGACCGGCACTGTCGGTGGGCGGCAAATTCCACGATTCGCTGCGCCTGTGCTTCGCCTCGTCGACTCCCGAACGCATCGACGAGGGAATCAGAAGACTGGCGGTGGCAGTGGAGAAGTCCAAGCACCTGCTCGCCTCCGATCCCACTCGATGACGGTCACGAGTTCCGAACGTGCCCTCCTCGACTCGATCGACGAGCACGAAATTGTCGGTCTGACAACCGCTTTGATCGATGCGGGCGGTGAGAATCCCGGGGACACCGAGGAGAAGACCGCGAAGGTCCTCGCCGAACACTGTCGCGCACTGGGTTTCGATGTTCGGACCGTCGAGGTCGCTCCTGGTCGGCCCAACGTCTTCGTGTCCATCGGATCCGACGAGCGGCCAGGGGTGCTGTTCGTGGGCCACTCCGATGTGGTCCCCGCTGGTACGGGCTGGACCACCGATCCCTTTTCCGCCGTGGTTCGGGACGGCCGCATCGTCGGCCGCGGGTCCTGCGACATGAAGGGCGGCCTGGCCGCGGTGGTGGCGGCCATGGCCGCCGTGCTGCGTTCCGGTCTCGCGGACGAGCACCCCATGACGTTGGCGTGCCTGGTCGACGAGGAGGACACTGGACTCGGTATCCGAGCTTTCGTCGCTGAACCGCAGCACCGCACGTACAGCTGTTGCGTGGTGGCGGAGCCTACGGATCTGGTCACCATCTACGGCTGCAGAGGGGCGGCGAACCTGGAGATCGAGGTTCGGGGCCGTTCCGCGCATGCGGGGCAGCCGCGCAACGGAGCCAATGCCATTTCTGCTGCAGCACGCATCATCGGAATCATCGAGGGCTCCCAGGCCGAACTGGACGCGAACCCCGACCCCGAACTGGGGCCGGCCACCTGGAACGTGGGGACGATAGCGGGAGGTACGGGCACCTCGATGGTCGCCGACCGGTGTGTCGTCACCGTCGACCGACGTCTGTTACCGGGCGAGAGCGCCGCCGGGGTCGTCGGAGATCTGCGATCCCGCATCGAATCTGCGGAACTCACCGGGTCGGGTATCGATGTCGAGATCGGTATCGCAATGGAAATGCCAGGCTTTCTGACCAGCGTAAACAACGGATTGGTCACTACCGCAGTGCAATCGGTTATCGACAACGGATTTGGCCGTTCCACTGACATCTGGACGGCATCGTGCGATGGTGGTTTTGTGGCACAGCAGATGGGAATACCCACCGTCGTGCTCGGTCCCGGGGAGATCGAAAAACAAGCACATCGGCCGGACGAGTCCGTCGCCGTGCGGCAATTGACCGACAGCGCAAGGGCGTACGCGTTGATCGCCACCAGAATTGCTGCACTACCAGGACTTTAGCGCTGCACGAGGGGGTTGGCCGAAACGTATGTTCTGCATCGCCGTAATGTCGAACGCTGCGAAGTACCACACCGACGCTCCACTTTGTCCACAAAAGCGAGAGGTATTTCGACCGTGACCGAAAATTCAGGGTCGGCAGCATCGCCGACCGGATATCCCCCCAGTACCGACACCCTGAGCCCGGACGAGACCAAGATTCTCCACCGCGCCATCGGCGGATCTGCACTCGGCAACGCAGTCGAGTGGTTCGACTACGCGGTGTACGGCTATCTCGCCGTCTACATCGCCGCCAACTTCTTCCCGTCCGAGGACGGGGGAGCGAGCCTGCTCTCCACGTTCGCCGTGCTGGCTGCGTCGTTCATCATTCGTCCCATCGGCGGCATCGTGCTCGGCCCACTCGGCGACCGCATCGGTCGTCAGAAGGTCCTCGTGCTGACCGTCTCGATGATGACATTGGCCACGGCGGCGATCGGTATATTGCCGACATTCGACACCATCGGCATCGCCGCACCGTTGCTGCTGCTCGTCTGCCGATTGGTGCAGGGCTTCTCCACCGGCGGTGAGTACGGCGGCGCAGCTGTGTTCATGGCCGAGTACGCGCCCGACAAGCGGCGCGGATTCTTCGGATCGTTCCTCGAATTCGGCACCCTCGCAGGCACGGTGGGCGGTGCCACCCTGTGCACCCTGCTCAACGTCGGGCTCGGCGACGAGACCATGGAGGCCTGGGGCTGGCGAATCCCGTTCCTGGTGACGCTTCCGTTGGGCATCGTTGCGCTGTGGTTGCGGACCCGGCTCGAGGATTCTCCGGTGTTCGCCGAAGCGAAGGAAGACGGCGGCACGGTCGAAGAGGGTGCAGGCGGAGCCGTCACCTCACTCAAGGCCACCATGACGTACTGGCAGCGGATCCTGATTCTGATGGGATTCGTGCTGCTACTCAACATCGCGTACTACACGGTGCTGACGTTCTTGCCCTCGTACCTGAGCGACACGTTGGGGCACAGCACGACTCAGTCCAACTTCACCCTCGTGGCGATCATGATCATCATGATGTTGATCATCAACCCGATCGGTGCTCTGTCCGACCGGGTGGGCCGAAAGCCGTTGCTGCTGGCGGCCTGCGTCGGGTACTTCGTGTTCAGCGTTCCGCTGTTCCTGTTGATCATCAACACCGGACTGATCGGCCAGAGCATCGGCCTCCTGGGCCTCGGAGTGTTGCTGGTCATCATGTGCTCGTGCGTGTCGTCGACACTGCCCGCACTGTTCCCCACCCAGGTGCGCTACGGAGCGTTCGCCATCGGATACAACGTCTCGACGGCGCTCTTCGGCGGTACGGCACCGCTGATTCTGACGTTCCTGATCGACCGGACGGGGTCCAACCTGATCCCGGGTTGGTACATGATGATCGCGGCTGCCATCGCGTTCGTTCCGATTCTGTTGATGCCCGAGACGGCAGGGCGATCACTGCGCGGAACTCAGTGCCCTGGTGACAACGACGACGAGGTCGCTGCGTCCGGCGTCGAGCTCGTCGGTTACAAGAAGTAGAAGTGGCACCGGTTCTCGTCGTTCTGCACGCCGGCGATCTTCCCGACGGACTCGAGTCCGTCGCGGAGGTCGCCGACGTCAGGTACGCCACGGCCGACACCCTCGCGGATGCAGTCGACGGTGCCGACGCATTGCTGCTGTGGGATTTCTTCTCGCCTGCAGTCGAATCCGCGTGGCCGCGCTGCGGGTCGCTGAAGTGGATCCATATCGCCGCTGCCGGCGTGGACTCGTTGATGTTCGGCCAGTTGGTGGAATCCGATGTGGTCGTGACCAATTCACGTGGCGTCTTCGATCGACCGATCGCCGAGTTCGTGCTGGCTCAGATCCTCGCGTTCGCCAAGGACTCCGAACGTTCACGTGCACTGCAGCATTCGAAGATCTGGCGACACCGTGAGACCGAACGCATCGACGGTGCACACGCGATGATCGTGGGCACCGGAGCGATCGGTCGCGCCATCGCGACTCTGCTGAGTGCTGTGGGAATGTCGGTCTCGGGCGTGGGTCGAACAGCACGAGAAGGCGACCGAGACTTCGGTACCGTCTACGCCAGTGATGATCTGGCGGACGAAGTAGCGCGGGCCGACTTCCTGGTTCTGGTTGCCCCGTTGACCGAACAGACGAGGGGTTTGGTCGACGATTCGGTGTTGACCGCAATGAAGCCCGGCGCGCGGGTGATCAACGTGGGCCGCGGCGAGCTGCTCGATACCGAGGCACTGTTGAAGCATCTCGGCAGCGGACACATCACCGGTGCCGCGCTGGACGTGTTCGAGACCGAGCCGCTCTCGGCCGACCATCCGTTGTGGACGGCCGAGAACGTGATTCTCACCCCGCACATGAGCGGCGACGCGTCGGGGTGGAAGCAGCGACTCGCAGAGGTGTTCGCCCACAACGCACGTCGATACTTCCGGGGCGAACCCCTGCTCAATGTCGTGGACAAGAAGCTCGGCTTCGTGGTGTGAGACCTCAGTAGGCCCGCTCGTACTGCGGTGCCACGGCGGGAGACATCTCCACACCGAGTTCGCGGGCAGCGCGCCGTGGCCAGTACGGATCACGCAGTAGCTCGCGCGCAAGCAGCACGGCCGTCGCCTCGCCCAGCGAGACGATGTCCTCCGCCTGCTTGGGTTCGGTGATCATGCCGACCGCGGCGGCGGGCATCGTGGTCTCGTTCTGGATTCGCCGTGCGAACGGAACCTGGTAGCCGGGACCGACCGGAATCTTGGCGTGCACGTTTCCTCCGGTGGAGGTATCGACCAGATCCACCCCGTGTTCGGTGAGGATCTGGGACAACGCGACGGTCTGATCAGAGGTCCAACTCGGAGCCTCCAGTTCGGCTGCACCCTCGGTACTCTCCGGCTCGTCGAGCCAATCCGTCGCCGACAGCCGGACGAACACCGGAAGCTCGGCCGGCCACACCTCACGGACCGCGTCGACCACCTCGATCAATAGCCGGGTACGGCCGGCGAAGTCGCCGCCGTAGGCGTCGGTGCGGGTGTTGCTCGCGGGCGACAGGAACTGGTGTAACAGGTATCCGTGCGCGCCGTGAACTTCGGCCACCTTGAACCCGGCCTTCAGTGCGCGCTGCGCCGCAGAGCGAAAGTCGTCCACGATCTTCGCGATGTCGTCGTCGGTTGCCTCGCGGGGCGTCGCGTAATCACCGAAGGCGACTGCGCTCGGACCGACGGTCTCCCAGCTACGGGGATCCTCCGCGGGTAGCGACTTGCCGCCGAGCCAGGGAGCAGCTGTGGAACCCTTGCGGCCCGCGTGTGCCAGCTGGATGCCAGGAACGCTTCCGAAGGACGCGATCTCGGCGACGATCTTCGCCAATGCATCGGCCTGGGTGTCGTTCCAGATGCCGAGGTCCGACGGGCTGATGCGACCTTCCGGGCTGACTGCGGTGGCCTCGGTGATGATCAGGCCTGCCCCGCCGACCGCGCGGCTGACCAGATGGGTGCGGTGCCAGTCACCCGCAACGCCGACGTACTGGCCGGCGTCGTCGGCGGAGTACTGGCACATCGGTGCCATCCATACCCGGTTGGGAAAGGTGACCTCGCGCAGGGTCAGAGGCTCGAACAAGGCACTCACAGGTGGTTCCTCCGGTCTGTCGGTGTCGACGTCGACGACGTCGGTGATCTCCACGTCGTGCTGCAACGACACGGCGACACCGCTTCATTCCCGGCCCCATTAGTGTGTAGTTCATGACTGCTTCCGTCTCGGCCGAATCGGTGCCCACGACGCTCGACGAGCGTGAGAGCGTGCATGCGGCCGCTCGTCGGGCACGGATCGCCTCGCGTGCGCTGGCGTTGCTGACGACCGCGGAGAAGGATTCGTTGCTGCATACCGCCGCCGATGCCGTGGTTGCTGCTGCGGATTCGGTCCTGGCTGCGAACGCGGCCGACATCGAGATCGCGCGGGCAGCAGGTACCGACGAGGGGTTGCTGGATCGACTGCGTTTGACCGGATCGCGCATCGACGGCATCGCGGCGGGCCTGCGACAGGTGGCCGCGCTGCCGGATCCGATCGGCGGGGTCATCCGCGGTTCGACGCTCCCCAACGGGCTCGAGATTCGGCAGGTGCGTGTCCCGCTCGGGGTGGTGGGCATGGTCTACGAGGCGCGCCCCAACGTCACCGTCGATGCGTTCGGTCTCGCGTTCAAGTCCGGCAACGCGGTGTTGCTGCGCGGTTCGTCCTCGGCGGCACAGTCCAACGCAGCATTGGTCGGCGCCCTGCAAGGGGCGTTGCGCGAACACGGTCTGCCCGAGGCCGCCGTGCAACTGCTGGGCAGTGCGGACCGTGCCACGGTCACCCACCTGATCCAGGCGCGCGGTCTGGTGGACGTGGTGATCCCCCGCGGGGGCGCGGGGCTGATCGCTGCCGTCGTTCGCGATGCCACGGTCCCGACCATCGAGACCGGAGTCGGAAACTGCCACGTGTACGTCCACTCCTCGGCCGATCCTGACATCGCCGAGAAGATCGTGCTCAACGCCAAGACCCGCCGAGTCAGTGTCTGCAACGCCGCCGAGACCGTGCTGGTCGACGCTGCGATCGCCGACACCATGGTGCCGCGGCTGCTGCAGGCGTTCCAGATGCACAGCGTCACGGTGCACGGCGACCTGCCCGGACTGGTCCCCGCTCATGACGAGGACTGGTCGCAGGAGTACCTCTCACTCGACATCGCGCTGAAGGTCGTGGGCGGCATCGACGAGGCGATCGAGCACATCGATCGCTACGGAACCGGACACACCGAGGCGATCGTCGCATCCGATATCGGTGCCGCGCGCGAGTTCACTCAACGCGTCGATGCGGCTGCCGTGATGGTCAATGCCTCCACCGCCTTCACCGACGGCGAGCAATTCGGCTTCGGTGCCGAGATCGGCATCTCCACCCAGAAGCTGCACGCCCGAGGGCCCATGGGATTGCCCGAACTGACCTCGACCAAATGGACCGTGTGGGGCGACGGACACGTCCGAGATGTCTGACGCCTCTGCCGTACCGGTCAAATCCGATCATCAGGAGTTGTGACGTGGATCGTGCCCTACCGACGACACCCCCGCTGTTCGCGAGTGTGAACGACGTCCTCGAGCGTCTGGCAGAAACGGGCTATCTGGCCGACAAGGCCACGGCAACCTCGGTCTTTCTCGCCGACCGCCTCGGCAAGCCGCTGCTGATCGAGGGTCCGGCGGGTGTGGGCAAGACCGAACTCGCTCGTGCCGTGGCCCAGACGACGGGTGCCGAGCTGGTGCGGTTGCAGTGCTACGAGGGCGTCGACGAGGCCCGCGCCCTGTACGAGTGGAATCACGCAAAGCAGATCCTGCGGATCCAGTCGGGAACCGGTGGCGATTGGGATTCGACCAAGCTGGACGTCTTCTCGGAGGAGTTCCTGCTGGCGCGGCCGCTGCTGCAGGCCATTCGGCGTAGCGACCCCACCGTGCTGCTCATCGACGAGACCGACAAGGCCGACGTCGAGATCGAAGGACTGCTGCTCGAGGTGCTCAGCGACTTCGCGATCACCATTCCCGAGCTCGGCACCATCACTGCGGAGCGCACTCCGTTCGTGGTGCTGACCTCCAACGCCACTCGCGAACTGTCGGAGGCCCTCAAGCGCCGCTGCCTCTTCCTGCACCTCGATTTCCCCGACGCGGAACTCGAGCGTCGCATCCTGGCCAGTCGGGTTCCGGAACTGCCCGAGGCGATCGCCGAGCAGATGGTCAAGACCGTCCGTGTGCTTCGGGGTATGCAACTCAAGAAGTTGCCTTCCGTGGCCGAGACGATCGACTGGGGTCGTACGCTGTTGGCCCTCGGTATGGACACCCTCGACGACGATGCGGTCCGGTCGACGCTGGGAGTGATACTCAAGCATCAGTCCGATCAGGTGCGTGCTGCCGCCGAACTGCGGCTGAACTGACATGTTGGCCCCGCACGGAATTCCCGGGCATCTGGTCGGCTTCGTCGAGGCTTTGAGAAAGCGCGGAATCTCGGTGGGGCCGTCGGAAACCGTCGATGCCGGACGCGTCCTGTCGGTCCTGGATCTACTCGACCGCGAAGCCGTGCGCGAGGGGCTGGCCTGCTCGTTGTTGCGACGACCGACGCATCGCGGGGTGTTCGATGCCTTGTTCGACCTGTGGTTTCCGGTGGCGTCGGGCACGAGGGACTCGGGACAGATCGACACTGCGCTGCCCCGCACGGACGGCGGCGAGGTCGACATCGATGCGCTCCGAGAGTTGCTGGTGGATCTGCTGTCCGACGATTCGGCCGAGGCCGCGGAGTTGACCCAGATGCTGGCGGCGCAGATGGTGGAGGAACTCGGTCAGTACAAATCCTCGAACGGGCCGTCGTTCTCGGCCTATCAAGCCCTGCGCGATGTTGCCCCCGATACGTTGTTGCGCAAGATCCTCGACGGGCTACTCGGCCGCGCCGACGACACACCGGATCGGCCGACCGACGACTACGAATCGGAAGTGGCCAAACGTACTGCAGCGCAACGAATCGCAGACCTTCGCAAGATGGTCGAGAACGAGACGAGGCGGCGGTCGGCCGAGAAGCTGGGCCGCGAGCGGGTGGCGAGTTACGGTGTGCCCAAGCTGGCCGAGGAGGTCGACTTCCTGCGGGCCTCGGATACGGAGATGGCGGCGCTGCGACGCAACGTCACCCCGCTGGCCCGGCTGCTTGCCTCACGACTTGCGGTGCGGCGCAGCAGAAGCAGGCACGGCTCGATCGATCTGCGACGCACCCTGCGCAAGTCGATGTCCACCGGCGGCATTCCGATCGACTTGGTGGAGCGCAAGCCGCGTCGAGCACGCCCCGAATTGGTTGTGCTGTGCGATGTCTCGGGCTCGGTGGCGGGATTCAGTAACTTCACCCTGTTGTTGGTACACGCACTGCGAGAGCAGTTCTCGCGCGTTCGAATCTTTGCCTTCATCGATTCCACCGACGAGGTGACGCGATTCTTCGACTCCGGCTCCGACCTCGGTGCCGCGATGAGCCGCATCATCCGGGAGTCCGATCTGGTGACGTACGACGGCCACTCGGACTACGGCCACGCGCTGACGACGTTCGACGAGAAGTACGCGCATGCGGTCACCAGTCGCAGTTCGGTGTTGATTCTCGGCGACGCCCGCACCAATTACCGCGAACCCAAGCTGCCCGCGTTGGCCCACATCGTCTCGGTGGCCAAGCATGCGTATTGGCTCAATCCCGAACCGAAAGCGCAGTGGGGATCCGGCGATTCGGCGGCCAAGGTGTACGCAGACGTGATCGCCATGCACGAGTGCCGATCCGCCCAGCAGCTCGCCACCGTGGTCTCACGTCTGCTGCCGGTGTGAGGCGTGTGACGCCCGGTAGCGCCGCGGACGTAGAATCGACGGTTGTGCAGCACGAATACGACCCCGGTGACGACACAGGGAAGCAGTCCGTTCGCCGTTTGGGCGTGATGGGTGGCACCTTCGACCCGATACACCACGGGCACCTCGTCGCTGCCAGCGAAGTGGCGAACAAGTTCGGTCTGGACGAGGTCATCTTCGTCCCCACCGGAAACCCCTGGCAGAAGGAAGGGACTTCGGTCAGCCCAGCGGAAGACCGCTACCTGATGACCGTGATCGCGACCGCGTCCAACCCCCGATTCTCCGTCAGCCGCGTGGACGTCGATCGCGAGAAGTCGACCTACACCGTCGACACCCTGCGCGATCTGCGGGCGCAGCACCCCAATGCCGAGCTGTTCTTCATCACCGGCGCGGACGCCCTCGAGTCGATCCTGACGTGGCAGAACTGGGAGGAGCTGTTCGAGCTCGCCAAGTTCGTCGGAGTCTCGCGCCCGGGGTTCGAGCTGGGCGTCGAACATCTGGCCAACCACCTCCGGTCGTTGCCTGCCGGCACCCTCACATTGATGGAAATCCCGGCACTCGCGATATCGTCGACGGACTGTCGACTTCGAGCCGGTGAGAATCGGCCGGTCTGGTACCTCGTACCGGACGGCGTCGTGCAATACATCTCGAAGAGAAATCTCTACAGACCACGAGGCGCGCTGCGCCTCGACGGATCCGTCACCATGTCGGAGCCGGCACCCCAGAAGAAGCAACCGGAAGGGCCGGTCACCAGCGCAATGACCGCGAACCCGAACCATACGAGTGGGAGTACACCCAAGTGACTGCAACAGCCGAAGCCGCCGAGATGGCGCGTATCGCCGCGCTCGCAGCCGACGACAAACTGGCCAGCGACGTGGTGATCCTCGACGTCTCCGACCAGCTCTACATCACCGATTGCTTCGTGATCGCCTCTGCGCCCAACGAGCGTCAGGTCAACTCGATCGTGGACAACATCGAGGATCAGCTGCGTGAAGCCGGACACAAGCCGGTCCGCCGCGAGGGCACCAAGGAAGGTCGCTGGGCGCTGTTGGACTACTCCGACATCGTCGTCCACGTCCAGCACAACGAAGAGCGCAACTTCTATGCCCTCGAGCGGTTGTGGAAGGACTGCCCGACCATCGAGGTCCCCGGTCTCGGACAGCACCCGGCTGCGGAATCGGAGCAATGATCCGACGGCTCATCCTGCTTCGGCACGGTCAGACGGAATACAACGCCACCGACCGCATGCAGGGTCAGCTCGATACCGATCTGTCCGAGCTCGGTCGCACCCAAGCCAAGACGGCCGCTGCCGAGCTGGCGACGCGTGAGCCGATTCGGATCGTCTCTTCCGACCTCCGCCGGGCTCTCGACACTGCCGTTGCCCTGGGCGACGCTGCCGGGGTTTCGGTGACGCAGGACGAGCGCCTGCGCGAAACCCATCTCGGCGAGTGGCAGGGTCTCACCCACACCGAGGTCGACGACATCGCACCCGGCGCTCGGCCGGCGTGGCGAGCCGATGCCACCATCGCTCCACCGGGCGGGGAGAGCCGTATCGACGTCGCCCGTCGCAGTGTTCCGCTGGTTCGCGAGCTACTGAGCGGCGTCCCCGAGTGGGGTGCCGATGGCGACCAACGGCCACTGGTACTCGTGGCGCACGGCGGCCTGATCGCGGCACTGACGGCAGCGTTGCTCGATTTGCCGACGGATCGGTGGCCGGTGCTCGGCGGGCTCGCCAACACCAGCTGGGTGCAGCTCGGCGCGCACGGAGCGGGCGCTCAGCCGTCCTGGCGTTTGGACGTGTGGAACGCCTCGGCGCGAGTGGCCAGTGACGTCCTCTGACGAGACGGCGGTGCGTCCCACGCTGCTCGTGCTCGCGGACTCGCTGAGTTACTACGGGCCCGAGGGCGGGTTGCCGGTGGACGATCCGCGGCTCTGGCCCAATCTGGTTGCAGCCGAGCTCGGTTGGACAGTGGATTTGGTTGCGCGCATCGGCTGGACGAGTCGTGACGCATGGTGGGCTCTGACTCAGGATCCGCGAGTGTGGGCCGCGATTCCCCGTGCCGGTGCCGTCGTGTTCGCCATCGGCGGTATGGATTCGCTTCCGTCGCCGTTGCCTACCGCGCTGCGGGAGCAGATCCGGTACATCAGACCACCTGCTTTGCGACGCGTCGTTCGCGCGGGATATCAAGCGGTGCAACCGGTTCTGTCGCATCTGGGTTGGCCGGTTGCACTGCCGCCGCGGCTCAGTGTCGATTACCTGGAGCAGGCCCGCGCGGCCTTGGCCTACGTACGTCCCGAGCTTCCCGTCGTCGGCACCTATCCGTCGGTGCACCGCTGCGATGCCTACGGGCGGGTGCACTCGGGCCGCGAGCCCGCGGTACGGGCGTTGCGGGCGTGGAGTACGGACAAGAACGTTCCGATGGTCGATCTCGCCGACGCGGTGCGCCCGAACATCGAATCCGAGAACGCGAACCCCGACGGCATCCACTGGGGGTGGGACGCCCATCGTGCGGTGGCCGCGGCCATGCTCGAGGCGTTGCGACCGGTGGCTGCCTCGGCGTCGACCATGAACCCTGCAGCGACCCCGAAGCCATGACCGTCGCCGTCGTCACCGACTCTTCGTCCTGCCTGCCTGCCACGCTTGCGGCCGAGCGGGGAATCTCGCTGGTGCCCTTGCACGTACTGGTGGACGGAATCGACCATCGTGAGGGTGTGGACGAGATCCCCGAGCACTCCGCCTCGGGAAATCCGGTGACCACCGCCGGCGCGTCACCGGGCGAGCTGGCCGAGGTGTACGCCGCGGCTCTCGAACGCAGTCGAGGGGACGGTGTCGTTGCGCTGCACATCTCCCGGGGACTCTCGAGCACGTGGGAAGCAGCGCGCCAGGCCGCGGACGAGGTCGGCCCTGCCGTTCGAGTGGTCGATTCCGGTTCTGCAGGAATGGGATTGGGCTTTGCCGTGCTGACGGCTGCCGGTTCGGCTGCCGGGGGAGCGGACCTGGACACGGTTTACCACTGCGCCGTCGCTGCGTCGACGACCTCGAGGTGCTTCATCGTCGTCGATCGCCTCGACCATCTGCGACGCGGAGGTCGAATCGGCACCGCCGCAGCCCTCCTCGGCACTGCACTGGCCATGAAGCCGGTGTTGCACATCAGCGGCGGCGCACTCGTGCTGCGGGAGAAGACGCGGACCTCGTCCAAGGCGTTGCACAAGCTGGTCGACGCAGCCGTCGCCGCCGCATCCGAGGTCGGTGACGATTCGGGGGTTGCGCTCGCCGTGCACCATATGTTGTGCGCGGAGCGTGCCGACGATGTCGCTGCGATGTTGGCCTCCCGAATTTCGGGCTTCACCAGCATCGACGTGTATCCCTTCGGTGCCGTGCTCGGGGCGCATGTCGGGCCCGGTGCCGTCGGCGTCGTCGTGGCGCCGGGACACCGATAGTCGCGCCGATCTCATTGATCATCCACAGGTAGCGAGTTGTGCACAGGGCAATTCGCGACCAGCGTCTCGTGGCGTGTGGGCCCGACCGCCGAAACTAGCGTCCTGGTGCATGGGCGGTGACGACGATCGGGCGCACACGGTGGCGCGACTGAATGCCGTGCGCAGACAACCTGATTCCGCACGCCCGGATGGGATACCCGCGCGCGTCGAGACGCAGGAATCCAGCCCTGACGTGACGACCCCGGAACCGGATTGGCTGATCTCGAGTTCGCCGAGGCTCGGTTCCCCGTGGTCGTCCGTACTTCCACAGCGATGGCGTTCCGCTCGGGTGGACCCGGGAAGGCAGGGTGCCATCGCCCTGGCAGCAGCCGGAGTCTTTGTCGTGCTCGTCGCGGCATTCGCGGTGTTTCGAGATGCGCCGACGCCTGCACCCGCTCCACCGCTGGCTGTGGTTGCATCCGATACGAAGAATTCGGACGTCCCGGCCGAACCGGTACCGGCAGTGGAAGCCGAGCTGGTCGTGAGCGTCGTCGGCCTGGTGGTACAGCCCGGACTGGTTCGGCTGCAACCGGGTTCGCGAATCGCCGACGCGGTCGCCGCGGCGGGTGGACCTGTCGAGGGTGCCGATCTGTTTGCGCTCAACATGGCCGCGCGAGTGGCCGACGGTGATCAGATCGTCGTCGGTGTCGTGCCGCCACAGGCTGCCCCGCCGTTGAGTAGTACGACCTCGACGCAGGGTGTGGCATCGAGCGGTGGAATGGCGGACGGTGGTGTCCCGGCCGATCCGCCTGGGGGTTCGCCGCTCGGCGGGACGGTGGACCTCAATGCCGCCACCGTGGCCGAGTTGGACGCGTTACCCGGGGTCGGGCCGGTGACCGCAACCTCGATCGTGAGTTGGCGAGAGACCAACGGCCGCTTCGTCTCTGTCGATCAGCTCGCCGAAGTGGACGGAATCGGGCCCGGGAGGCTGGCGAAGATCCGCGATCTCGTGCACATCGGATGAGCACCGACGCCGTATCGACCGCCACTGCGCAGGCCGAGGAGTTTCTGCCGTTCGATATACGTCTGGTTCCGGCCGTGGTGGTGTGCTGGTCGATCACCGCGGTCGGAATACTCGGCGGCCCCGGCGCGGCGGTAGCGGCCACGGCGTCGACCTCGCTGATGGTGCTGCTCGGTTCGCTGGCGCTGCGACGGCTGGCGGCACGATGCGCCGCGTCCGGTCCCAGCTGGGCGGGAGTGGCCACGGTGATTGCACTCGCGCTGTGCTTCGGCGGAGCGATCTGGCTTCAGATGTGCGCAGTAGCAGATCATCCCGTGGCTGCTGCCGCGGAGAAACGCGCGTGGATCACCGCGTCGGTTCGGCTGGAGGAGGACCCACGCCGACTGACGTCCGCAGGACCCTCGATGGTGATGACGAAGGCCGAGTTGATTCGCGTGGACGTCGGAGGTGAGGCGCTGTACGTCGGCGGACGCGTCTCGATCATCGCCCCGGAGTCGAGTTGGTCCACGCTGCTGCCGGGTCAACAGATCACCGTCCGGGGCAGGCTCGGCGAACCGATTCGACCAGACATGACTGTGGCGGTGATCCGCGTATCGGGACCACCCGTCACCGTCGGTGACCCCGGGGCGATCTCGGCCGCAGCCGGCACCTTCCGGTCGAATTTGGCTGCGGTGGCGCAGAATTCGATGCCACCGGATCGTGCAGGTCTGCTACCCGGTCTCGTGGTCGGGGATGTGTCCCGATTGGACGAGACGGTCACCGAGAACTTCCGGGCGGCCGGACTGACGCATTTGACAGCTGTGTCGGGCGCAAACTTTTCCATCGTGATCGGTGCGGTTCTGCTGGTGTTGCGCAGCATCGGGATCGGCCCCCGAGCGACAGTCGCAGTTGCGTTTTTCGTGCTCGTCGCGTTCGTGATCGTGGCTCGACCGTCGCCGAGTGTGCTTCGTGCGGCGGTGATGGGTTCGATCGGGCTGTTGGCCCTCGTCACCGGCAGGCGGCGGCAGGCCGTTCCGGCCCTGTGCGGCGCGGTGCTGGGCTTGCTCGCATGGTGGCCGAGGCTGGCGGTGGACGTCGGGTTCGTCCTGTCGGTGTTCGCCACCGCCGGACTCGTCCTGGTCGCACCGATCTGGGTCGACTGGCTCCGTGCCCGCGGCTGGCCGAGGGCAGCCGCGGAGGTATCGGCCGTCGCTGCAGCCGCGCACGCGGTGACGGCACCGGTGGTCGCGGCGATGACGGGAACGATCAGTGTGGTGGGCGTCGTTGCGAACGTGTTGGTGGCACCGGTCGTCGCTCCGATCACGGTGGTGGGCATCGTGACGGCCGTGATCGCCACCGTCAGCACGTCGGTCGCCGAGCTGACGGCGCATCTGGCGTCGGCCCCGTTGTGGTGGTTGATCACGGTGGCGCAGCGTGCCGCATCGGTGCCTGTTGCCGGGATCGTCGTCCCCGACGGTCTCCTGGGTGCAGCGCTGGCGGGCTTCGGTACGGCCACGCTGCTCGTGGCGTTGCGGTTGCGGGTGCTGCGGTGGGTTGCTGCAGTGGTGGCGATAACGGCACTGGCCATGTGGACTGCGCATGTGCTGTGGTGATCGCTCGAAAGGAAGCGGATGCCCGAGCTGTCGGCCCCACATGGCACGATCACGGGTGTGACTTCGAGTGTGGCTCCTCTGCATCTGGTTCTCGGCGACGAGGAACTTCTGATGGATCGCGCGGTGGCGTCGATCGTGGCGCAGGTGCGTGCCAATGCGGCGATTCCGGGGGAGGATCTGCCGGTCACACGGTTGCGCACCGGCGACGCCAGTGCCCCGGAACTTGCCGAACTGCTCAGTCCGTCGCTGTTCGCGGAGGACCGCGTGGTTGTGCTCGAGGCAGCGGCCGAGGCAGGCAAGGATGCTGCGGCTCTGGTGCTCGACGCCGCAACCGATCCGCCCGAGGGCGCGGTCGTGGTGGTCATGCATTCCGGCGGCGGTCGGGCCAAGGCCATGGTCGGTGCTCTGCAGAAGTGCGGCGCTCAGGTGCACGAGTGCGTCAAGCTCACCAAGCCCGCCGAACGCATCGACTTCGTGCGCGGTGAATTCCGTGCGGCCGACGTGCGCGTGAGCGGCGAGGTGATCGAGGCTGTCGTCGAGTCGGTCGGCAACGAACTGCGCGAATTGGCCTCGGCCTGTTCGCAGCTGGTCTCCGATACCGGCGGCAAGGTCGATCTGGCTGCAGTGCGCCGGTATTACTCGGGCAAGGCGGAAGTCTCCGGATTCGACGTCGCCGACAAAGCGGTGATCGGAGACAGAGCCGGCGCGCTCGAGGCTGTTCGCTGGGCGATGCACAGGGGAGTGGCGCATGTGCTGTTGGCCGACGCCTTGGCCGATGCCGTCCGCACCATTGCGCTGGTGGGTTCGGCCGGTCGCGGCGACCCGTTCCGAATGGCAGGTGAATTGGGCATGCCGCCGTGGAAGATCAAGAAGGCGCAGGGTCAGGCCCGAGGCTGGAACGGTCGATCCATCGCGCAGGCGTTACGGGTTGTGGCGCAACTGAACGCCGACGTCAAAGGTCAAGCCGCGGATGCGGACTACGCCGTGGAAAAGGCGGTCGCGGAGGTCGCGGGGCTGGGCCGGTAGCGCTCGGGCCCCAGCGTTGTGACAAGTCCAGGGCACGAAAAACCCAGGGCACGAGAAAGCCCGCTGCCTCCGTGTCGGATGCAGCGGGCTCGGTCGAGCTCAGCGGTGAATCAGAGCTTGTTGACTGCGAGAGCCAGTGCCGACTTCTTGTTGGCAGCCTGGTTCTTGTGGATGACGCCCTTGCTGGCGGCCTTGTCGAGCTTGCGGCCTGCGTCGAGGAGAATCTCGGAAGCCTTGTCCTTGTCGCCCGCAGCCTGTGCCTCGCGGAACGAGCGGATGACGGTACGAAGGGAGGACTTCACCGACTGGTTGCGCAGGCGTGCACGCTCGTTGGTGAGAATCCGCTTCTTCTGGGACTTGATATTGGCCACGCGTAAAATCCTTCTTGTCTTCGTCGGTATTCCGGTCAGGGCGATCCATGCTGGAATGCCCGAAGTCTGCTGCAGAGCTTTGGAGCCCTGCGCCGAAGATCGAGAATACCAGCCCGGCAGGGCAGAACCCAATTGGGTGCACCCGTGACGATGCGTTTCAAGAATTTAACGCTTCTACCGCGCCTAACTCCAGTCTCTGTAGCAACATGACCAGAATGAGTCCGCGATCGGCAACGCATGCCGCCACCAAGGCCAAAGCGACCAAAACCAAGTCAGCGGATCGCGTCGAACCCGAGGTCGACGGGGTGTTCGGGGGTTATTCCGACGTCGGAAAGTACAGTCTCGCCTTCGACGAGATGTTCGACGCGGACGGACGAACCAGGACTCCCTACAAGGGCATTCATACAGCCCTTGCCCCGGCGAACGCGTCCGACCTGGACGCGAGATCCGATGCACTGGGACGCGCATTCGTCGACCAGGGCATCACGTTCTCGCTGTCCGGCCAGGAGCGCCCGTTCCCGCTCGACCAGGTTCCCCGCGTCATCGCCGCCGGGGAGTGGTCACGGCTCGAACGCGGCATCAAGCAGCGCGTCAAAGCGCTCGAGATGTTTCTCGCCGACATCTACGGCGATCAGGAAATCCTCCGCGACGGCGTGGTGCCGAAGCGACTGATCACCTCCTGCGAGCACTTCCACCGTGAGGCGGTCGGCATCACACCGCCCAACGGCGTGCGCATCCATGTCGCCGGAATCGATTTGGTCCGTGATGCACAGGGCACGTTCCGCGTCCTCGAAGACAATCTGCGTTCGCCCTCCGGTGTGTCGTATGTCATGGAGAACCGGCGCACCATGGCCCGGGTGTTCCCGGATCTGTTCGCCAGTCACCGCGTGCGTGCCGTCGGCGATTACGCCTCGCACCTGTTGCGCGCATTGCGCTCCGCCGCAGCTCTCAACGAGGCCGACCCCACTGTGGTGGTGCTGACCCCCGGTGTGGCCAACTCCGCGTACTTCGAGCATTCGTTGCTCGCTCGGCTGATGGGCGTCGAACTCGTCGAGGGACGCGATCTGTTCTGCCGGGACAACATCGTCTACATGCGCACCACCGAGGGTGAGCGCCAGGTCGACGTCATCTACCGACGCATCGACGACGACTACCTCGACCCCATGCAGTTCCGGCCGGATTCGGTCCTGGGCGTGGCAGGCCTCGTCAACGCCGCCCGCGCAGGCAACGTCGTGATCTCCAGCGCCGTCGGAAACGGCGTCGGCGACGACAAGCTGGTCTACACGTACGTGCCCACGATCATCGACTACTACATGGGCGAGAAGCCGTTGCTCGCCAACGTCGACACGTTCCGGTGCTGGCTGGACGACGAGTGCGAGGAAGTCCTCGACCGCATCGACGAATTGGTGATCAAGCCGGTCGAAGGGTCGGGTGGTTACGGCATCGTCTTCGGCCCCGACGCCTCGCCGAAGGAATTGGCGACCATCAGCAAGAAGGTTCGCGCGGATCCGCGCGGCTGGATCGCGCAGCCCGTCGTGCAGCTCTCGACGGTGCCCACCAAGATCGGTGACCGGTTGGTTCCCCGGCACGTGGACCTGCGGCCGTTCGCGGTCAACGACGGCGACGACGTCTGGGTGTTGCCCGGAGGCTTGACCCGAGTAGCCCTGCCGGAGGGTTCGTTGGTGGTCAACTCGAGCCAGGGCGGCGGCAGCAAGGACACCTGGGTGCTCGCCACCCGAACCTCGCAGGAGGAGCAGGAACTGGCAGGCGAGGAGATCGTCAGCGTTCCGCCGGAGTCGCCCATGGTCGAACAGGGCCCGGAGCTGACCATGGACCAGCAGATGAATCAGCAGCAGCAACAGCAACAGCAACAGCAGGCAATGAACTCGGACTCGAACGGCGGTGGACAGTAAATGCTCGCGCGCAACGCAGAGTCGCTCTACTGGATCGGACGGTACGTCGAGAGAGCGGACGACACGGCCCGCATTCTCGACGTCACCGTCCACCAGCTTCTCGAAGACGCCACGGTCGATCCCGACCACATCTCGCGAGTGTTGTTGCGAGTACTCGGTTTCAAGCACGAGCCGGACGTCTCGCTCGACGTGTGGTCGCTCACCGAGTTGGTGGCCTTCAGCCGTGACGGGCTCGGCTCCATCGTGGACTCGCTGTCCAGCGCACGCGAAAATGCCCGTGGCGCTCGCGAAGTCACGTCGAGTGAGATGTGGGAGTGCCTCAACACCACGTACAACGGACTGAACGAGCGCATCAGGGCATCCAAGCGCACCGGCCCGGCCGAGTTCTTCAGCTACATCGAAGAGCGGGCCGCGATGTTCGCCGGTCTCGCGGATTCCACCCTCAGTCACGACGACGGCTACCGCTTCCTGTTGCTCGGTCGCTCGGTCGAGCGCATCGACATGATCGTTCGGCTGCTGCTCTCGCGCGCCGGTGACCGGCCGTCGTCGCCCGCGTGGGTCACTGTGCTCCGATCCGCCGGTGCTCACGACACCTACCTGCGCACCTACCGCGGCGCGCTCGACGCTCAGCGAGTTCTCGAATTCATGTTGTTGGACAGGCTCTTTCCGCGCTCGGTGTTCTATGCACTCAACGAGGCGGAACGGTCGCTCGATCAGCTCGACCATCAGCCCAACAGTCGAGTCGGTGCACGGGCCGAGGCTCAGCGGCTACTGGGTCGCGCGCGTAGCGAACTCGAATTCCTCCGTCCCGGTGAAATTCTCGACGATCTGCAGGAGCGCCTGCTCTCTCTGCAGGAAACCTGCCGTGAACTCGGTGAGGCGATCTCCAAGCAGTACTTTCACGCCGCTCCGTGGGTTGCGTGGACGGACGCCGGCTCCGGAACATTCGAAGATCAATTGGAAGGTGAACTGTGAGCTGGCGTATGCGTGTCGTACACACCACGGGCTATCAGTACGACGCACCGGTGACCTCGTCCTACAACGAAGCTCGGCTGACGCCGCGAAGTGACAACCGGCAGAACGTGATTCTGAACCGAGTCGAGACGAACCCGGTGACGCGGTCCTACCGCTACACCGACTACTGGGGTACGGCGGTGACGGCGTTCGATCTGCACGCACCGCACACCGAGCTCGAGGTCACCGGATCCTCGGTGGTCGAGACCGATCCTTTCGTCTACCCCGACGAGAACGCGTCCTGGGAAGAGCTGGCCAGCGATCCGGTGACCGACCGTTTCAACGAGGTGCTCGACAACACGGTCTACGTGCCGAAGAACCGTCAGCTTGCGTCGGTGGCGAAAAAGCTCTCGAAGGGATTGCCGCCGCAGGAATCGGTGGTCGAGATCTCGAACTGGGTCAACCAGGAGATGTCGTACGTCCCGGGGACCACCGGGGTGCACACCTCGGCCGTCGAGGCGTGGTCGGAGAAGAAGGGCGTCTGCCAGGACTACGCCCACCTGACTCTGTTGATGCTGCGCAGCATCGGTATCCCCAGCCGGTACGTCTCGGGATACCTGCACCCGAAGAAGCAGGCGGCGATCGGCGCGACCGTCGAGGGCCAGAGCCACGCGTGGATCGAGGCGTGGACGGGTGCCTGGTGGGGTTACGACCCGACCAACGCGATCGCGGTCAACGAGCAGCACGTCTCGGTGGGACTCGGCCGCGACTACGCCGACGTGCCTCCACTCAAGGGCATCTTCTCCGGCGGCGGTTCGACGGCTCTCGACGTTGTCGTCGAAATCACGCGACTGGCCTAGCGTCGTGCGCGTTGTGCGTAGCTGTGGCTACGCACAACGCGCACGACTCAGTTCCAGCCGAAGTCTCGACGCAATCGAGCTGCGACGGAGTCGAATTGGGGTTTGCTCAGAATCGCGCCCTCGCGGCGGATGCCGTCCTCGGGCACGTCGAGAACGCGATCCAGACGAATCCAGCTCGGTCGGCCCTCGGCGTCCCAGGAACCGGATCCGATCGACTGCCAGTCGCGGTCGCCGTCGCGACTGCTCTGGCTCGACAGCATCAGACCGAGTAGATCGTTGCCCTCGCGCCCGATGACCAACACCGGGCGATCCTTGCCCTGACTGGCGTCTTCTTCGTAGGTCACCCAGGTCCAGACGATCTCACCCGGATCGGCCTTGCCGTCCAGATCGGGGGAATACTCGATGGTGCGGGCCCGCTGGGCCGTCGGCCTCGTCTGTGACGCGACGGGGCGGCCGGGACGCGGAGCCGGAGCGGACGTGTTCGCTGTCGTTCCACTGATTGCGTCCTTGCCCTTCTGCAGGGCGCCGGACTTCTGCAGTTGACGCAGCAGTCGCGGGCCTTCACGCATCGCGATCTTGCCCAGTTCTTTCCCGAATCTGCTCCAATTGCCAGCCATGCGGCGAGTGTAGCCACCCTGACGTTGCTGCTCACAGCCCAGACTGTGGCGACGTCGAAGCCGGAGTCGGACAGCCGGGGACGGCGCATCGTTCTCGGCGTGGGACGATGGACACACCCGTTCGCTCATTTCGAACACGCCAGCCGAAGGATACGAGTGCCCAGCTTCGCCGACACGACGTTCACCGATCCGTCCAGGATCAGGAACTTCTGCATCATTGCCCACATCGACCACGGTAAGTCGACGTTGGCGGACCGGATGTTGCAGCTCACGGGCGTTGTCGACGACCGGTCGATGCGCGCGCAGTACCTGGACCGGATGGATATCGAGCGCGAGCGCGGCATCACCATCAAGGCGCAGAACGTGCGGCTGCCGTGGGTCGTCGACGGCGAAGAATTCGTGCTGCACCTCATCGACACTCCCGGCCACGTCGACTTCACCTACGAGGTCTCCCGTGCCCTCGAAGCCTGCGAAGGGGCAGTGCTGCTCGTCGACGCCGCTCAGGGCATCGAGGCGCAGACGCTGGCCAACCTGTATCTGGCTCTCGACAAAGAGCTCACCATCATTCCGGTGCTCAACAAGATCGACCTTCCCGCTGCCGACCCGGATCGCTACGCCGCCGAGATCGCGCACATCATCGGGTGCGAGGCCGACGACGTACTGCGCGTATCCGGTAAGACCGGTGTGGGCGTGGAAGAACTGCTCAACGAGGTCGTCAAGCTGGTCCCGGCTCCGGTCGGCAACCCGGACGGCCCGGCCCGGGCGATGATCTTCGACTCGGTCTACGACACCTACCGCGGCGTCGTCACCTACGTGCGAGTGGTCGACGGCGCGCTCAACCCGCGCGAGAAGGTCACGATGATGTCGACCGGCTCGACGCACGAGTTGCTCGAGGTCGGCATCGTCTCGCCCGATCCAAAGGCCACCAAGGGCTTGGGCGTCGGCGAGGTCGGTTACCTCATCACCGGAGTCAAGGACGTCCGTCAGTCCAAGGTGGGCGATACCGTCACGACCTTCCGGAAGGGTGCAACCGAGCCGTTGACCGGCTACCGCGAGCCTCGGCCGATGGTGTACTCCGGTCTCTACCCGCTCGACGGCTCGGACTACCCGGACCTGCGTGATGCTCTCGAGAAGCTGCAACTGAACGACGCGGCCCTGACCTACGAGCCGGAGACCTCCGTTGCTCTCGGCTTCGGCTTCCGCTGCGGATTCCTCGGGCTGCTGCACATGGAGATCACCCGCGAGCGGCTCGAGCGGGAGTTCAACCTGGACCTGATCTCGACCTCGCCCAACGTGGTCTACCGCGTCGAAATGGAAGACGGTGCCGAGCACATCGTCACCAATCCGTCGTACTGGCCCGAGGGCAAGGCGCGGGAAGTGTTCGAGCCGATGGTCAAGTGCACCATCATCTCGCCCAGCGAATTCATCGGCTCCATCATGGAGCTGTGCCAGGGACGACGTGGCGAACTCGGCGGCATGGACTACCTGTCCGAGACCCGCGTGGAGCTTCGCTACACGATTCCGATGGCCGAGATCATCTTCGACTTCTTCGACATCCTCAAGTCCCGCACCCGCGGATACGCGAGCCTCGATTACGAGGAGATCGGCGAGCAGGCCGGTGCGCTGGTCAAGGTCGACATCCTGCTGCAAGGGGAGGCCGTGGACGCGTTCTCGGCGATCGTGCACAAGGACAATGCCGCGGCCTACGGCAACAAGATGACGACCAAGCTCAAAGAACTGATTCCGCGTCAGCAGTTCGAGGTGCCGATCCAGGCCGCCATCGGATCGCGCATCATCGCGCGCGAGAACATCCGTGCGATCCGAAAGGACGTGCTGGCCAAGTGCTACGGCGGCGACATCAGCCGTAAGCGCAAGCTGCTCGAGAAGCAGAAAGAGGGCAAGAAGCGCATGAAGACGATCGGTCGCGTCGAGGTGCCGCAGGAAGCCTTCGTCGCCGCACTGTCCTCGGAATCTTCGTCGGACAAGCCCAAGAAGTAGCGCAGGCACGCGCTCTGGCAGCTTCGAGGTGCCTTCGCTCGTATCGAAGTAGCTGCGACACAACCTTTTCCAGCCCCGCACCGTGTTCTCGGTGCGGGGCTGGTCTTGTTGTCGGTGGTTATGTGATGTGGGGGCCGGCTCGGGCGTGGGATTGTCGGGGTTGTCGGTAGGGGTCGACGGTGGCGGGTGGGATGAACCAGGGGTGGTTGTCGGTGCCGATGAACACTTCCCAATCGCTGTGGTGGATCAGTCGGTGATGGAAACCGCACAGGAGGACGAGATTGTTCATGTCGGTGGGTCCACCGTCGGTCCAGTGCCAGATGTGGTGGCCTTCGGTCCAGGCTGCGGGTTTGCCGCAGCCGGGGAACGCGCAGCCGTGATCGCGGGCGGTGAGGGCGCGTTTCTGTTTGGCGGTGACGGTGCGGGCGGTGCGGGCAAGGTTGATCGGGGAACCGTTCTCGTCCATGACGATGGCGGTGAGGATGCAGTCGCAGGCCAGTTGCCGGGAGGTCTCGCGGGTGAGCGGTCCCATCCAGGGCAGCCACCCGACGGTGGTGCCGTCGCCGAACAAGTCGCGATACGCGCCGCGATCGGTGGTGGCTGACCGGCTGTCGTTGTCGCAACCATCGCCGCTGCCACTGGCACAACCATCGCTGCCGCTGCTGTCGACGCCGTCGCCATTACCACTGCTGCAGTCGGATTCGGTTGCAGTGCTGCCGTTGCCGTTGCCGTCGTCCTGGCCTCGGCGGAGGTTGGTGAGGTCGCGCAGGCTGATGTGCAGGTTGACGTGCGGCTTTTCGCCGCCTTCGGTGGGTCGGTTGCTGGAGGCGAGGTAGCGGTCGAGGATGTGTCCGAAGGCGTCGGCTCGCCGCCGGGCGGGGCTGCGTTCGTCTTGGGTGCCGTCGGCGGCGGGCTGGGGTTCGGTCAGGGGTGAGAGTGCGGTGAGCAGTTTTTCTCCGGTGACAGCGTCGAAGTCGGCCTTGAGCACCAATCGCCCGTTGAGGGTTGTGGAGGCGAAGAGTTCGTTGCGGTCGGTGTCGTCGGGTGGTTTCTTGCTGCCGTAGGTGTCCTCGAGTTTGGTGATCGCTGCGCGCAGTGGCCCGGTGCGGGCGTCGGGTCCGGTGGCGGCGGTCAGCAATGCTGCTCTGGCAACGTCCTGGCCTTCTTGCGGGAGGTTCTTCGGTGGTGTTTCGGCGAAGGTGAGGATCAGGGCGGCATGGTCGACGGAGATGCTGGCGGTGTTCACGGCGTCGGCGATGTCGGGGAAGTTTTTCAGTCCGCGGGCGAGGGCGACGATCTTGGTGGCTTTGCTGGGGGTGAGCAGGGTGGTGGAGGTCAGCCAGCCGGCGGGGCCGGGGAATCCGAGTTTCTCGCGGCTCACGCGGGTGTCGATTTCCGCGACGAGGGCGATACGTCGGGCTTCGAGGAGTTGGATTTGGTGGGAGGCCGCGGTGGCGTCGGCGAGGAGTTCGCTCTCGCTCAGTTGCCAGATCGCGGTGGTCATGGGGGTTAGTGTATCGAACATGCGTTCGACTAGCAATGATAGTCGAATCGAAAACTATTGCCCTGCAAAAAGATTCGATATCGCGATTCTGTCGGTGGCGTGTGGTAGCGGACGCATGTCGGGTGCGACAGACGAGGCCGTGGCCGGCGAGTACATTTCGAACCTGTGACTACGCCGATCTTGAAGCAGCTCCGTGTGCCCGTCGTCGGTGCGCCCATGGCGGGTGGCCCGAGTACTCCCGAACTGGCTCGCGCGGTCTCGGAGGCGGGTGGGCTCGGCATGATCGCGGGCGCATTACTGACACCTGAAGCCTTTGCAGCGCAGATCGATTCGGTTCGAGGACTGCCGTTCGGTGTCAACCTCTTTCTGCCGGAGGAGCCGTCCGGTGCCGACGTGGCGTCCTATGCCGAACACCTGGCGTCCTGGTTCGAGCGGTTCGATGCCGAACCAGGGGAGCTGCTGCGACGAGACGACTTCTACGCCGAGAAGTTCGCTTGGCTGCTCGAGCATCCGGTACCGCTGGTCTCGAGCACATTCGCGACGTTCGATGCGGACGAGGTAGCCCAACTGCACGCAGTCGGGACGGAGGTGTGGGCCACCGTCGCCACCGCGTCCGACGCGTCGGTGGCCACCGCCAACGGCGTCGACGCTCTCGTTGTGCAGGGGCCCGAAGCCGGTGGGCATCGAGGTACGTTCGACGGGTCGGCCCCGGACGAGCCGTTGGCCGAACTGCTCGTTGCGGTCCGCGAGATCTCGGAACTCCCTCGCATCGCAGCCGGCGGATTGATGGACGGCAATGACATTGCGCCACTGCTGGATTCGGGTGCAGCCCATGCCGCGCAGCTCGGGACGGCCTTACTGAACACGCCTGAGGCCGGCACCAAACCAGTGCACCGCGAACAGCTGACACTGGCTCCGAACACGGCAGTGACGAGGGCCTTCTCCGGCCGTCCCGCGCGGGGTCTGGTGAACGAGTTCATGCACGCGAACTCCGATGCCGCTCCGCTGGCGTATCCCGATCTGCACTACCTGACCGCGCCGATGCGCGCGAAGGCCGCAGCAGCGGGCGACCCGTCGGGACTGTCGATGTGGGCCGGGACCGGCCATCGCCGCGCTCAGGCCAAGCCCGCGGCCGAGTTGATCGCCGAATGGGCGAGACAACTCGGCCGCTGAAACCACACGCAGCGACTACCGAACTTCCCGGTCAGGGGTTGGCGTGGGCGGGCTGGAAGTGTCCGGACGCCTGGGCTTCTTCGGCCCGGATGACGTGCACTACTGCGTTGATGAGGGCAAGGTGGGTGAACGCCTGCGGGAAGTTGCCGAGGTGACGGCCGGTGCGGTGGTCGATCTCCTCGGCGTAGAGCTTGAGCGGGCTCGCGTAGCCGAGTAGACGTTCGCAGAGGTGCTTCGCGCGGGGCAGTTCGCCGATTTCCACCAGGGCAGAGACCAGCCAGAACGAGCAGATCGTGAACGTTCCTTCCTCGCCGGCCAAGCCGTCGTCGGTGGTGTCGGTTCGGTAGCGCAGAACCAATCCGTCCTCGGTCAACTCGTCGGCGATGGCGAGCACCGTGGCACGGATTCGCTCGTCGTCGGCCGGCAGGAATCGCAGCAGCGGTGCCAGCAGCAACGACGCGTCCAGCGACGGGTCGCCGTAGCGCTGCGTCAGCACTCCGCGTGAGTCGGTGCCGTTTTCGAGAATGTCGGCCTTGATCTCGTCCGCGATCTCGTTCCACTGGTCCGAGTAGTCCTGCTCGCCATGGATGTCGGCGAGCTTGGCACCGCGATCGAGCGCGACCCAACACATGAGCTTCGAGGACGTGAAGTGCTGCGGTTCGCCGCGCACCTCCCAGATGCCACGGTCCGGTTTGCGCCAGTTGGCGATCGCTTCCTCGACCTGACGTTTGAGTAGCGGCCACAGGAATTCCGGGACGTGCTCACGTGACTTCACGTGCAGGTACACCGAGTCGAGCATGGTGCCCCAGATGTCGTGCTGCTCTTGGTCGTAGGCCCCGTTGCCGATGCGTACCGGCCGCGCGCCGTCGTATCCGGACAGGTGCGGTAGCTCGCTCTCGTCGAGGGTCTTCTCGCCGCCGATGCCGTACATCACCTGCAGCGGATTGACCTCCCCGTTCGCCGTCGTCGCCACGTCCGACATGAACGCGAAGAAGTCGTTGGCTTCACGGTCCAGTCCGAGCGTGTAGAGGCCCCACAGTGCGAACGTCGAATCGCGGACCCAGGTGTAGCGGTAGTCCCAGTTACGTTCTCCGCCCGGTGTTTCCGGGAGCGACGTGGTCGATGCCGCCAGCAGGGCACCGGTGGGCGCGTAGGTCAGGCCCTTGAGTGTCAACGCGCTGCGCTGCAGGTAGCCCCGCCACGGGTGGTCGGGGAACCGGCCGATGGTGATCCACTGCCGCCAACATTCGGAGGTGCGCCACATCTTCTCCGCTGCTTCCTCGAAGGTTTGCGGCGCAGGAAGGTCGGACCAGGACAGAGCGACGAAAACATTGTCGCCCTCGGTCATTCGGGTTCGGGCCCGAGCCTCACGGCCCTCGATGCCGATCCGAAGATTGGTGGTCAACTTCAGCGTGGGCTGGTCACCGTCCGCGCTCGCCTCGCAGGTTGCGGTGGTCTCCTCGTACACCTTGCCGGTGTACTCCCAGTTCGCGGGTGCCCGGTGGTAATCGAAGGCCGGCTCGCAGCTCATCTCCAATTCGACTGTGCCGCTGACACATTTGATGGTGCGCAGCAGTATATGTTCGGCATCCCAGTCGCTCGGTGCGCGCTTGTGGGTGCGAGAGCGTTGATCGGTGTTGTGCCACGGTCCCATGATGAGGGCGTCGCGCACGATCAACCAGCCGGTCTCGGTCTGCCACGTGGTCTCGACGATCAGACCGCCGGGCAGATAGCGCCGCGCCGCGGGGACCGACTGACCGTACGGGCCGACGCGAAAGTGGCCGGCACTGCGATCGAGAATCGCTCCGAAGATGCTGGGGGAGTCCGGCCGGGGCACGCACATCCACTCGACGGATCCGTTTCGCGCGATCAGACAGGTGGTCTCGCAGTCCGAAAGGAATGCGTAGTCGTCGATCGGCGGAAAGGCGCTGCGGTAGGACGTCAGGGTGGACACCGGTGCGTCGGTACTGCCCAATACTCCCTGAACTTCGATCCCGCCCAACTCTGGGTGCCCAGATCCCATCGCGGGCTCGTCGGCCACCGGAGGCACGGGCGAAACATCTTCGAATGCCGTCATGGCGTAATCATCGACTCATCGGTGGCAGTCGTCCACTGCTGGTCGTCGATCGGCGTGGCGTGGGCACCGGACGCGCTGGTTTAAGCTGCGAGGGTGGAACCGGTTGCGCGTTGGTGGGACGGCGTCGAACTGTGGGTGACGGGTCTGCCGTTCGTACCGCAGGCGATCGTCGTGCTGCTGGTCATCGTGCCGACTGCGTTCCTGCTGGCGCGGGTGTTCGATCGCCTTCTTGCGGTGGTCCTACGCCTGCTCGGTCGCGACGCCCGCGCTGCTCGCGAGGCGGAGTCGACGGCTGGTGCCTCCACCACGACGAAGGATGGACAGTAATGCCACGGTCTCGGGTAACGCTGGCGCTCATCGCGCTGCTGGTGCTGGTTGTCATCGCCTGGCTGCTCACTCGGTAGGGCCTCGTCGACACGGCTCGGCCGACGGCTGCGCCGTCGAGTCACCGGGCGCGTCCGCTGAATTAGAGTCCGTCCGAAACCTCTGCTAGATTTCTGACCGTGTCTTCTGCCGCCGAGTACCGCGTCCGCCATCAGTTGGCGTTGATTGCTGTCGGCATGTTGGCAGTCGCCGATATCGACTGTTGTTGATTTTCCCTCCGTCGAATCGGTTTCCTCGATCCGTGCGTCCGCCTCGCGTGACGTGGGTCGTAGATGTTCCCGCTGCCGCTCATGGTGATCTCGCGCTGCCGAGGTGGTGTCCGGTTCGACTCGGGGAGTGACGACTTCTGCCCAGTTCGTTCTCAGTACACGCCATTCATGAAAGGCCATCCTTCGATGAGTCATAGCTCTCGTTACCTGCTGACAACGTTCGCCGCCGTGGGAGCACTTCTTCTCACCGCGTGCGGCGGTGGATCGAGTGACGTCGTCGGCGGCGGATCGGACACCGCCAGCGGTCCCGCCCTGACCCTGGTGGGATACGCCGTCCCCAAGAATGGTTGGGACGCAATCGGTCCCGCTTTCGCAGCCACCGAGGACGGCGAGGGAACCGCCATCAACGCCGACTACGGTGCCTCGGGCAACCAGTCTCGCAAGGTGGCCGACGGTGCACCCGCCGACATCGTCAACTTCTCGGTCGAACCCGATGTCACCCGACTCGTCAAGGCCGGCAAGGTCGACGAGGACTGGAACCAGAACGCCTACGGCGGAGTGCCGTTCGGCTCCGTGGTGACCATCGTCGTGCGCGAGGGCAACCCGAAGAACATTCGTACCTGGGACGACCTGATCAAGCCCGACGTACAGGTCATCAGTCCCAGTCCGCTCAGCTCGGGCTCGGCCAAGTGGAATCTCCTTGCTCCGTATGCGGCGAAGAGCAACGGCGGCCAGGACAAGCAGGCCGGTCTCGATTTCGTCCGCACCCTCGTCTCCGACCATTTTCCGGTTCAGCCCGAATCCGGCCGCGCGGCAACCGAAGCCTTCCTGCAGGGCCAGGGTGACGCACTGCTGAGCTACGAGAACGAGGCGCTGCTGATCGAGGAACAAGGACAGAAGGTGGAGCACGTCGACGTTCCCGTCACGTTCCGCATCGACAATCCCGTGGCAGTGATCAACAGCAGTGCCAACCTCGATCGAGCCAATGCTCTGAACGATTTCATCTACACCGACGAGGGGCAGAAGATCTGGGCCGAGGCAGGCTTCCGGCCGACCAACCCGGACATCGCCTCGGAGTACTCCGACAAGTTCTTCACCCCCGAAAAGCTCTACACCATCGACGATCTCGGTGGCTGGACGCAGGTCGACGCCGACCTGTTCGGCGACAACGGCGCAATCACGACGATCTATCAGGAAAGTACTCGGTAGAGATCGATGCCATCTTCGACCACCGAAACCGCAACTGCGGGTTCGCCAGTCCCGCCCGGTACGAGACCCCGGTTTCGTGCCGGGCGGGAAGGCCGAAAGTTCAGGGGACCAGGATCGGTGGGGCCACTCGGTCTCGGGGTCGCTGTGTTGTGGCTCAGCGTCATCGTGCTGCTTCCGTTGGCCGCGTTGACCGTACAGTCCTTCGACGCCGGCCTCTCCGGATTCTGGGACGCGATCACCGAATCCCGCGCCATCGCCACGTTCAAGGTGACGCTCGTCGTCTCCATCGCAGCCGCGGTGATCAACCTCTTTCTCGGCACACTCATCGCATGGGTTCTGGTGCGGGACGAGTTCCCCGGTAAGAGATTCGTCAACGCACTGATCGATCTGCCCTTCGCTCTGCCCACCATCGTCGCCAGCTTGGTGCTGCTCTCGCTCTACGGCCCGGCGAGTCCGATCGGTTTGGTGTTCAATGCAACCAAGCCCGCAGTCATCGTTGCGCTGTTGTTCGTCACGTTGCCGTTCGTGGTGCGTGCGGTGCAGCCGGTGCTCATCGAACTCGACCAGGACGTCGAGGAGGCGGCCGCCTCGCTCGGCGCGAACAACTGGACCATCTTCCGGCGCATCGTTCTGCCGGTGCTGCTCCCCGCGGTGCTGTCGGGTGGGGGCCTCGCGTTCGCCCGCGCCATCGGCGAATTCGGTTCGGTGGTGCTCATCGGCGGCAATATCCCCGACGACACCCAGGTCGCCTCGCAGTACATTCGCGAGCTGATCGAGTACGACCGCCCGATCGACGCCGCAGCTATCTCGGTGGTGCTGTTGGCCATTGCGTTTGCAGTGCTGTTCGTACTTCGTATCATCGGAAACCGGCTTGCCAGACGCGAGGAGCAGCTCTCGTGAAGATCAGCCTGCCGGTCAAACTGTCCCTGCGCACGATTGCGTTGATCTATCTCGCGGTACTCGTGCTCTTTCCGCTCGCTGCCATCCTGTATCGAACGTTCGAAGACGGCGTCGTGTCGTTCTTCGAGCAGATCACCACTCCTGCGGCACAATCGGCCTTGCAACTGTCACTGCTGATCGTTGCCATCGTGGTACCGATCAACGTCGTCTTCGGTGTGGTCACCGCGCTGGCGTTGGTACGAGGGCGGTTCCGCGGTAAAGGCGTACTCGAGGCAATCGTCGATCTGCCTTTCGCGGTGTCGCCGATCATCACCGGTGTCGCGCTGATTCTGCTCTGGGGTGCCAACGGGTGGTTCGGAGGAATCGAAAGTCTCGGCTTCAAGGTGATTTTCGCACTTCCCGGCATGGTGATAGCGACCATCTTCGTGACGCTGCCGTTCGTCGTGCGCGAAGTGGAACCGGTCCTGTACGAGATAGGCGAAGAGCAGGAAGAAGCAGCATCGACCCTGGGTGCAAGCTCCTGGCAGACGTTCTGGCGCATCACCCTTCCGGCGATCCGGTGGGGCCTGACCTACGGTGTCGTACTCACCGTCGCGCGTTCGCTCGGCGAGTTCGGTGCCGTCATCATGGTCTCGACCAACCTGCCCGGCATTTCGCAAACACTGACGTTGCTGGTCAATTCACGCTATGAGGACTTCAATCAACAGGGCGCGTACGCCGCGTCCACGCTGCTGATGGCGATCGCCGTCGTCGTGCTGTTGCTGATGACGGTTCTCGACAAGAAGAGGACGAAGTAATGACCGAGAAATCCTCCGAGATCGAGATCTCCGTTGTCGGTGCCAACAAGCACTACGGCGATTTCGCAGCTCTCGACAACGTCAGCATCGACATCCCCAAGGGATCGTTGACAGCGCTTCTCGGCCCCAGCGGCTCGGGCAAGTCCACTCTGCTGCGCTCGATCGCAGGCCTCGAACAACTCGACTCCGGTCGGGTGGTGCTCGCAGGCCAGGACGTGACGTGGGTCAGTCCGCAGCGACGCGAGATCGGATTCGTCTTTCAGCACTATGCGGCGTTCAAACACCTCACGGTGCGAGACAACGTCGCGTTCGGTCTGCAGATCCGCAAACGGCCCAAGGCCGAGATCGCCAAGAAGGTAGACGAGCTGCTCGAGATCGTCGGGCTGGCCGGGTTTCAGAGTCGCTACCCGGCGCAGCTCTCCGGTGGCCAGCGTCAGCGCATGGCGCTTGCTCGCGCCCTCGCAGTCGACCCACAGGTGCTCCTCCTCGACGAGCCCTTCGGCGCGCTCGACGCCAAGGTGCGCGCCGATCTACGGACGTGGCTACGCCGCCTGCACGACGAGGTGCACGTCACCACTGTTCTGGTGACGCACGACCAGGAGGAGGCGCTCGACGTCGCGGACCGGATCGCGGTGCTCAACAAGGGCCGGATAGAGCAGGTCGGCACCCCGGAGGATCTGTACGACCGTCCGGCCAATAACTTCGTCATGTCGTTCCTGGGCCAGGTCGCGAAGCTGAACGGACTTCTGGTGCGGCCACACGATATTCGCGTCGGGCGTGATCCGTCGTTGGCGCAGGCCCAAGCCAGCGGAACCGCAGAATCGGCCGGCGTGACGCGCGCCGTCGTCCAGCGTGTGGTGCATCTCGGCTTCGAGGTGAAGGTCGAGCTCGAGAACGCGGCCACGGGTGAACTGTTCGCCGCGCAGATCACGCGCGGTGACAGTGAGGCCCTCGGTCTTCGTGAGGGCGAGACCGTCTACGTGCGAGCGACTCGGGTGCCGACGATCGCCGACGCCACCGATGCGGCGCGGGCAACTGCCGAGTCGTAGCGCCGCGATACCAGTTCGGCCAGAGCTGGGTGCGCTCCGATCACGTCGGCGTGCATCACATCCGGTCGGTCCGACAGTGATGCTTCGATCCGATCAGTGAGCAGTCCCGGGGCAAGGAACCAGGGTGCCACGACAATGCGAGTGGCACCCATCGTGCGCAGGTGCGCGACGGCGTCCTCGGGGGACGGCTCGACGGACGTGGCAAAACAGGTCACGGCACCGGCCCAGCCGGTCCCGGCGAGCAATTTCTGGGCGACCACTCGGGTGCGCTGATTCGCCGGTGACGCAGAGGATCCGACCGCAGCCAATGCGATGCCCACAGTCGGATCGTTCGGTGCGACACCGGTATCGAGGATGCGGTCACGCACTGCTTCGATCAGGAGGCGGTCGTCGCCCAGCACGTCGGCCTGCACGATCGACACGTGCCGATGCCGGGTGCGTGCGTCGGCCAGCAGCTCCGGCAGGTCGACCTTGGCGTGAAAGGCCTTGCCCAGCAACAACGGGACGCTGACGATGCGGGTGTGTCCAGCGTCGACCACGGCGTCCACGACATGCCCGACGCCGGGCTCGGTGAGGTCCAGGAACGCGACGCGTACGTCCAGATCCGGTCGCCGCCGACGTAGGACGTCGACGGCGCGGTGGATCGCTGCGCCGGAGCGCGGGTCACGACTGCCGTGGGCAACCGCGATCAGTGCGGTCACGCCGGAACTGCCGACCCCAGCTCGACTGCAGCCAGAGCGTTGCCGACGAGCCCGGCGGCCAGTGTGTTGCCGCCCGCAGGATCGATCAGCAAGAAGCTGCCCGTGTGCCGGTTGACGGCGTAGTCGTCTGCCACGATCGGTTCGGCGACCCGCACCGAGATGCGGCCGATCTCGTTGAGCTCCAACGATTCCGGGCTTTCCTGTGCGGTGAGCTGCTGTTCGTCGAACCGCTCGATCAGAGCCCCGACGATGGCCTGGGTGGTGCGGGTTCCGTGCTTGAGCAACAGGCGAGCGCCTGGGCGAAGCGGCTTCTCCGCGAGCCAGCACACGGTGGCCTCGAAATCGCCGATCGGCTCGGGTGCGTCCTGCGGGGAGGCGATGGTATCGCCGCGCGAGACGTCGACGTCGTCGGCGAGGACGAGTGTGACACTGCGTCCAGCGTGAGCTGTGCGCAGTTCACCATCCGCGGTATCGATGCGCTCGACCGTGGTTCTGGTGCCGGAGGGCAGAATGACGACCTCGTCGCCGACGTCCACGGTGCCGGCCGCCACCTGCCCGGCGTACCCGCGATAGTCGGGGAAGTCGGCTGTGCGAGGCCGGATGACGTACTGCACAGGGAAACGAAGACCGACGCGGTGCGGTTCGGCGTCGACCGGAACCGACTCGAGGTGTTCGATGAGGGTGGGTCCGTCGTAGTACGGGGTCTTGTCGGACTTCACCGCGACGTTGTCGCCGTGCAGTGCGGACACCGGAATTTCGATGACGTCCTCGGTGGACCAGCCGAGCGAGGAGGTCAGCGAATTGAACTCTGCCGAGATTTCGGCGAAGACGGTCGCGGGGTCCTCGACCAGATCGATCTTGTTGACGGCCAGCACCAGGCGCGGAACGCCCAGGAGGGCCAGAACCGCTGCATGCCTGCGGGTCTGGGTGATCACACCTTTGCGGGCATCGACGAGCAGGATGACCAGCTGAGCCGTCGACGCGCCCGAGACGGTGTTGCGGGTGTACTGCACATGGCCGGGAGTATCGGCCAGTACGAAGGAGCGATTGGGCGTCGCGAAGTAGCGGTAGGCAACGTCGATCGTGATGCCCTGTTCACGCTCGGCACGCAAACCGTCGACCAGGAGGGACAGATCCGGTGTGGCCAGGCCCTTGTCCACCGACGCGCGAGTGACGGCGTCGATCTGGTCTGCCAGAACGGATTTGGTGTCGTACAACAGCCGTCCGACGAGGGTGGACTTACCGTCGTCGACGCTACCTGCGGTGGCGAGGCGAAGGAGCTGAGTTCCTGTGCTGCTCATCAGAAGTATCCTTCTCGTTTGCGATCTTCCATGGCAGCCTCGGACACGCGGTCGTCGCCGCGAGTGGCTCCGCGCTCGGTCAGCCTGGACGCGGCGACCTCGGCGAGGATCGCCTGATTGTCGGCGGCTTCGGACAACACGGCACCGGTAGTGGATCCGTCGCCGACGGTGCGGTAGCGCACCGAGAGCGTCTGCAGCTCCTCGTTCTCGGCCGGTCCGCCCCATACGCCCGGCGTCATCCACATGCCGTCGCGTTGGTACACGGGGCGCTGGTGCGCGTAGTAGATGCTCGCCAGTTCCACGTCGTCACGCGCGATGTAGCGCCAGATGTCGAGCTCGGTGAAGTTGCTGAGCGGGAACACGCGCACCTGCTCGCCGGGGGAATGCCTGCCGTTGTACAGATTCCACAGTTCGGGGCGCTGCTTCTTCGGCTCCCACTGACCGAATGCGTTGCGCAGCGAGAAGATTCGCTCCTTGGCGCGGGCTCGTTCCTCGTCGCGTCGCGCACCGCCGAAGACTGCGTCGAATCTGTTCTCGGAGATCGCGTCGAGAAGCGGCACGGTCTGCAGCGGGTTGCGGATGCCGTCGGGGCGCTCGGTGAGGCGGCCGTCGGCGAGGTACTCCTCGACGCTGGCCACGTGCAGGCGCAGGTTGTACTTCGCGACGACGTGATCGCGGAAGTCCAGCACCTCCTGCAGGTTGTGACCGGTGTCGACGTGCAGCAGCGCGAACGGTAGGGGAGCGGGCCAGAACGCCTTGATCGCCAGGTGCAGCAGTACGGTCGAGTCCTTGCCGCCGGAGAACAGAATGACGGGGCGCTCGAACTCGCCCGCCACCTCACGGAAGATGTGGATGGCTTCGGATTCGAGTGCGTCGAGGGTGTCGAACCGATCTGCATCGAGATGGGTCCGACCGACGGTGGCCGAGGTGAGGTCGAGTGTCATGAGGCGTGCAACCCGCATTCGGTCTTGGCCTTGCCGGCCCATCGACCGCTACGTGGGTCGGCGCCGGGGGCTGGTTTGACGGTGCACGGTGCGCACCCGATGGACGGATATCCCTCGTCGACGAGGGGATTGACCAGTATCGAATGTTCGTCGATGTAGGCCTGCATCTGCTCGTCCGACCACGGTGCGATCGGGTTGATCTTCACCAGGCCGAAGGCGTCGTCGAAAGAGATGAGCGGGGCGTTGGCCCGGGTGGGGGCCTCGACCCGACGGATGCCGGTGACCCACGCGCTGTAGTTGGCCAGCTCCTTCTTCAAGGGCGCGACCTTGCGCATCGCGCAGCAGCGATTGGGCTCGCGGGCGAACAGGTCCTTGCCCTCGATCGAATCCTGTTCTGCGACAGTCTTCTCGGCGCGGGCGTTGACGACATGAACACCGTAGACGGCCTCGACGGCGTCGCGCGTTCCGATGGTCTCGGCGAAGTGGTAGCCGGTGTCGAGGAACAGCACGTCCACACCCGGGTGAACCTGTGCAGCGAGGTGAACGAGAACCCCGTCCTGCATGTTGGAGGCAACGATGAAGTCGTTACCGAAGTTGTCCTCGGTCCACTGCAGCAGCTCCAGTGGGCTGGCCCCGTCGAGTTCGCGGGCACCGCGCTCGGCGATGTCCTTCAATTCCTCTACCGTCAAATTCAGCCTGGTACTCATCGCAAATCCGCCTCGTCTGCTCGCACGGCCCACTGAGCGAACCGTTCGCCGTCCTCGCGGTGCTTGTCGAAATTGCGCACCACTCTGTCGATGTAATCTCCCAGCTCGGAGCTGTTCACCTTGTGCTGGCGCAACTTCCGGCCGAACGCACTGTCCAGACCGAGGCTGCCTCCGAGATGAACCTGGAAACCCTCGATCTGATTCCCGGCTCCGTCGTCGACCAGAAGGCCCTTGAAGCCGATGTCGGCGATCTGCGACCGCGCGCACGAATTGGGGCAGCCGTTGATGTTGATCGTGATCGGCACGTCGAGCTTGCTGTTGATGTCGGACAAGCGCTCTTCGAGCTCCGGGACGAGAACCTGTGAACGCTTGCGGGTTTCGGCGAACGAGAGCTTGCAGAACTCGATGCCGCTGCACGCCATCAGGTTCTTACGCCAGTGCGAGGGCCGGGCAGGCAGGCCCAGTGCATCGAGGTCGGAGATCAGCTGCTCGAGCGTCTCGTCCGGAACATCGAGGACGATCAGCTTCTGGTACGGCGTGAACCGGACGCGATCCGACCCGGCCTTCTCGGCGGCGTCGGCGACGGCAGCGAGGATGGTGCCGGACACGCGGCCCGCGATGGGTGCAACACCGACGGCGTTGAGGCCGTTCTTGAGCTTCTGGATCCCGACATGATCACGGGGCCGAGCGGGCTTCTCGGGCGCCGGGCCGTCGATGAGCTTGCGGTGCAGGTACTCGTCCTCGAGGACCTGGCGGAACTTCTCGATGCCCCAGTCCTTGATGAGGAACTTCAGGCGCGCCTTGGTGCGAAGCCGGCGGTAGCCGTAGTCACGGAAGATCGAGACGACGCCTTCCCACACGTCGGGAACGTCCGCGAGCGGAACCCAGACGCCGACTCGCTGCGCGAGCATGGGGTTGGTGGACAGTCCGCCGCCGACCCACAGGTCGAGTCCGGGCCCGTGCTCGGGATGTACGACGCCGACGAATGCGCAGTCGTTGATCTCGTGCACCACGTCCTGCAGGCCCGAGATCGCCGTCTTGAACTTGCGCGGCAGGTTGGAGTACTCCGGCTTGCCGATGTAGCGCTCGACGATCTCGTCGATGGCGGAGGTGGGGTCGAGGATCTCGTCGACGGCCTCGCCCGCGAGCGGGGAACCGAGCACCACGCGTGGGCAGTCGCCGCACGCCTCGGTGGTCTTCAGGCCGACCGCTTCGATCCGACGCCAGATCTCGGGGACGTTCTCGACCTCGATCCAATGGAACTGCACGTTCTCTCGATCGGACAGGTCGGCGGTGTCGCGACCGAACTCTCGAGAGATTCCCGCGAGCACACGCAGTTGCTCGAGGTTCAGTGCGCCCGCGTCGCAGCGGATGCGCATCATGAAGTACTTGGCCTCGAGCAGGTCGATGTTGTCGTCACCGGTGAAGGTGCCGTCGTACCCCTGTTCACGCTGGGTGTAGAGGCCCCACCAGCGGAAGCGGCCGCGAAGGTCGCCCTTGTCGATGCTGTCGAAGCCCTGCTTGGAGTAGATGTTCTCGATGCGGGCACGCACGTTGAGCGGGTTGTCGTCCTTCTTGGACTGCTCGTTGGCGTTCAGTGGCTCCCGGTAACCCAGTGCCCACTGGCCCTCGGCTCGACGCTTGGTCGGCCGCGGTGTGCGCTCCCGTGGTGTGGCGGAGGCAGCGTCGGTGGTCGCGTCGCTGGTCGACGACATGCATTGCTCCTGCATCTTCTGTGCTGGCCGGCTTCCGTGCTGGCATTCTTCGGGTCGTCGCGCGAGGCGCTCGCGACACGAGTGGGAAGCCGGTGGATCGAATGGACGTGCTCGAAGGAGGCTGGGTCAGCAGCCGGTCGTGTGTCGACACGACGCGCTGCAGACACGGCCGAGATCGACATGGCGGCGCGCCACGAGTCGAATTCCTGAGTCGGTCACGGGTGCCATTGTGCCACGTCATCGGGGCGACGGAAGACCGCGGCGGCTATTTACCCCGATTTCGGGGTAAATAGGCTGGCAGGGCTGCTGCGATTGCTCTCGGCGGCGGGTGGGGAGAAGGCCCCGCACTCTCTGGGAGACTGGAGACCGTGAATACCGTCGTACCCGTCCCGTCCACCTTCGAGTTGCCGACCGAGGCGTTCGACGGCGTGGGGGACCGGGCGTTCGGGATCTACGTGCACGTTCCGTTCTGCGCCACGCGATGCGGCTACTGCGACTTCAATACCTACACGGCGGGGGAGCTCGGTACGTCGGCGTCGCCGCAGTCGTGGTTGGAGGGCCTACGCCGGGAACTCGACATCGCCGCGGGGCTGATCGGAGCGGAAACCGGTCGCGTCCCGACGGCCGACACCGTCTTCGTCGGCGGCGGCACACCGTCACTGCTCGGGGGCGACGGATTGGCCGACGTCCTGGGTGCGGTCAGGTCCAGTTTCGGTCTGACCGACGGCGGCGAGGTGACCACCGAATCGAACCCGGAATCGACGTCTCCGGAGTTCTTCGACCGACTCCGCGCCGCAGGTTTCACCCGGGTCTCGCTCGGAATGCAGTCCGCCGCACCGCATGTGCTCGCAGTTCTCGATCGCACCCACACACCGGGTCGAGCGGTCGCTGCGGCGAAGGAGGCTCGCGCGGCCGGGTTCGAGCACGTCAACCTCGACCTCATCTACGGCACTCCGGGCGAGCGAGACAGCGACCTCGATCAGTCTCTTGCCGCCGTGCTCGCGGCAGGCGTCGACCACGTCTCGGCGTACGCGCTGATCGTCGAGGACGGCACGGCCATGGCCCGCAAAGTGCGCCGCGGTGAGCTGCCCGCCCCGGACGACGACGTGCTGGCGAGTCGATACGAACGTATCGACACGGCTCTGAACGCAGCAGGCCTTTCCTGGTACGAGGTGTCGAACTGGGCCACCGATGCCGACGCGCAGTGCCGCCACAACATCGGCTACTGGGACGGCGGCGACTGGTGGGGCGCGGGTCCGGGCGCACACAGCCACATCGGCGGCACCCGGTTCTGGAACGTCAAACACCCGGCGGCATACGCCGATCGCCTGGCCACCGGGGTACTGCCGGTGCACGGCAGCGAATTACTCAGCGCCGAGGATCGACACCTGGAGGAGCTGATGTTGACCGTCCGACTCCGCACGGGAGTGCCGGTGAGTGTGCTCGGGCCGGCCGAGCGCACCGCTGCCGAACAGGCGGTCGTAGACGGGTTGATGTCGGCGCAGGGTGACCGTCTCGTGCTGACCGACCGAGGACGATTGCTCGCCGACGCGGTAGTGCGCAGCATCGCAGCGGCGTAGCGCAGACCTACTCAGGCACTCAGCGTTTCCAGGACCTTCGTACCCTCAGGCACTCAGGGCGTCGTAATCGAACACTCTGGCGTGCAACACTGTTCGGTTCCGCAGTGCTGCACGCACGGCTCGGTGCAGACCGTCTTCGAGATAGATGACGCCGCGGAACTGCACGGCGTGGGGGAAGAGATCGCCGTAGAAGGTGGAGTCCTCGGACAGCAATCGGTCGAGTTCGAGCACCTTTGTCGTGGTGACGATCTCGTCCAAACGTAGCTGGCGTGGCGGGATTCTCGACCAGTCGCGGATGGACAGACCGTGCTCGGGGTACGGCTTGCCGTCACGAACACCCTTGAAGATCATCGCGAGGCCTGAGCCGCTGGATCGAATCGAAAGAACGTTTCCACCCGGACCACAGTAAGGCCTTGCACGAGCATGCGTGCCTCGGCTACTAGACTCGAGCGACGATTGGAAACGAGAACGGAGGTGGGCACCGATGTCGAGCACCGACGACAGGCGGTTCGAGGTTCTACGAGCGATCGTGGCGGACTACGTGTCCACCCAGGAACCCGTCGGTTCACGGGCGTTGGTCGAGCGACACAACCTCGGCGTGTCGAGTGCCACCGTGCGCAACGACATGGCTGTTCTCGAGGCCGAGGGGTACATCGCTCAACCGCACACCAGCTCCGGTCGGGTACCGACCGACAAGGGGTATCGCCAGTTCGTCGATCGGATCGCCGACGTCAAGCCGCTGTCGGCGGCCGAACGCCGGGCCATCCTGGAATTCCTCGAGAACGGCGTCGACCTGGACGATGTTCTGCGGCGCGGCGTCCGACTGTTGGCTCAGTTGACCCGTCAGGTTGCCGTGGTGCAGTACCCCACACTGTCGGCGTCGTCGGTTCGGCATCTCGAGGTGGTGGCGCTCACCCCGGCTCGGTTGCTGCTGGTGCTGATCACCGACTCGGGGCGGGTCGATCAGCGCATCGTCGAGCTCGGTGACGTCCTCGACGACGAGAATCTGTCGCAGCTGCGTCGCCTGCTCGGCAGCGCGTTGGAAGGAAAGCGACTGGCAGCCGCGTCCGTCGCGGTGGCCGAACTCGCCGAGAACGCTCCGGCCGGGCTCCGGGACGCCATGATCCGTTCGGCCACGGTGCTGGTGGAATCGCTGGTCGAGCACCCCGAGGAACGCCTGGTACTCGGCGGAACGGCGAACCTGACGCGCAACGCCGCGGACTTCGCCGGCGACGCGGGGTTTCCCGGATCGCTCCGAGCGGTACTCGAGGCGTTGGAAGAGCAAGTGGTGGTGCTCAAACTGCTCGCAGTGACGCAGGACACCCGCACCGTGACCGTGCGGATCGGTGAGGAAACGCAGGTCGAGGAGATGCGTGGAACGTCGGTGATTTCCACCGGCTACGGGTCGGCTGGCATGGTCCTCGGAGGAATGGGTGTTCTGGGGCCGACCCGGATGGACTACCCAGGAACAATTGCGTCGGTCGCCGCGGTTGCCAGGTACATCGGCGAGGTCCTGGCCGAGCGCTGAGACGAGCGAGAACCGATCGAAGACCGGCAGCGGGGGCACGGGCCGCCGGCACGCAGCATCAACGAACGAGATTCATCTTCTAGGACGAAAGAGACGACGTGGCACGGGATTATTACGGGACTTTGGGCGTCGGCCAACAGGCGACTGACCAGGAGATCAAGCGCGCCTACCGAAAGTTGGCGCGAGAACTGCACCCGGACGTCAACCCGGACGAGGCCGCACAGGCCCGGTTCAAGGACATCTCCACCGCCTACGAGGTGCTCTCCGATCCGGAGAAGCGTCGCATCGTCGACCTCGGCGGCGACCCGCTGCAGCAGGGCGGCGGAGGCGGCGGCGGTGGGTTCGGTGGAGCCGGATTCGGCGGTGGCCTGGGGGATGTGTTCGAGGCATTCTTCGGCGGCGGTGCCGGTGGGGCCCAGCGCGGGCCCAAGGGGCGTGTGCAGCCGGGAGCCGATTCGCTGCTACGGACCAAGCTGACCCTCGACGAGTGCGCCACCGGCGTGACCAAGCACATCACCGTCGACACCGCGATTCTGTGCGACCTGTGCACCGGCTCGGGCACCAACGGCGACTCCAAGCCGGTTCGGTGCGAAACCTGCGGCGGTGCCGGTGAGGTGCAGTCGGTGCAGCGCTCGTTCCTCGGCCAGGTCATGACCAGCCGTCCGTGCCCCACCTGCCGCGGTGCAGGCGAGACCATTCCCGATCCTTGCCGCAAGTGTGGCGGCGACGGGCGGGTGCGCTCGCGTCGCGACATCTCGGTCAAGGTTCCCGTCGGCGTGAGCAACGGCATGCGGATCCGTCTTGCTTCGCAGGGTGAGGTCGGCCCGGGCGGTGGCCCCGCGGGAGATCTGTACGTGGAAATCGTCGAACAGCAGCACGAGGTGTTCGTCCGCGACGGCGACGATCTGCACTGCACCGTCCGCGTTCCGATGGTCGACGCCGCACTCGGCACCTCGGTGAACATCGATGCGATCATCGATGGGCCCACCGAGATTTCGATAGAACAAGGCACACAACCGAATTCGACGACCGTGTTGCGCGGGCACGGTATGCCCAAGCTACGTTCCGGTATTCGCGGTGACCTGCATGCCCACCTCGAGGTCATCGTGCCGACCAAGCTGGACAGCAAGCAGACCCAACTGCTCGAACAGCTCAAGTCGATGAGAGATCGCGACTCGGCCGAGGTCGTCACCACCGGTTCCGCACACAGCGGTGGACTGTTCTCGCGGTTGCGGGAAGCGTTCAGCGGTCGTTGATCCATGGCCCCCACGGTCTTCTATCTCTCGCCGCTGCCGAAGGTCGGCGACATCGCCGTCCTCGACGGTAAGGAGGGGCATCACGCCGCGACGGTGCGACGCATTCGCGTCGGAGAGCGGGTGCTGCTCGGTGACGGAGCGGGCGGCTTGGCCGATACGGTCGTCGCCGCAGCGGAGAAGAACCGACTGGAACTGACCGTGCAGTCGCGCAGCGAGATGCCGCGTCCCACTCCGGTGGTGACGCTCGTGCAGGCATTGCCGAAGGCGGACCGATCGGAACTCGCCATCGAGCTGGCCACCGAGGCAGGCGTCGACGCTGTTGTGCCCTGGCAGTCCGCGCGCTGCGTCGCACGGTGGGAGGGCCCGAAGGCGACGAAGGGCGTCGCAAAATGGCGGAGCACCGCAGCGGAGGCAGCCAAGCAGTCGCGTCGGGCATTCATCCCCGAGGTCTCCGACCTGCACGATTCGCGTGCCGTGTATGCCCTGGTCGGCTCGATCGTCGCGCGCGGCGGGGTTGTTGCCGTGCTGCACGAGGGTGCCACCTCGGCGTTTCGGGACCTGCCGTTCGATTCGGTTCCCGAGGTCGCGCTCGTGGTCGGCCCCGAAGGTGGCCTCGACGACCGCGAAGTTGCTGCCCTCACCGAAGCCGGGGCAACCCCGGTCGTGCTGGGACCGACGGTGCTGAGGACGTCGACGGCAGGAGCCGTGGCACTCGGCGCGCTGGGGGTGCTCACCTCTCGCTGGACGCAACTTCCCCCGGATTTTCGGAACGCATGAGCGCACGGATCAAGATTGCGTACGGCGATCATGCTGAGCAATTCGGCCATCTCTACCTGCCGCCCGAGCCCGTCGATGCGTCGACGCCGGTCGTCGTGGTGATACACGGCGGATTCTGGAGCGGGCAGTACGGATCGAACCTCGGCACCCAATTCGCGCGCGCTGTCGCGGGAGCCGGCGCGGTGGCGTGGAACATCGAGTACAGACGTGTCGGCGCGGGCGGGCACTGGCCGGAGATGCAGTCCGACGTCCTCGCAGCTCTCGACGTCGTCGCCGGTGCGGTGCAACACCACGCCCCGGCCGGCATCGACGACGTTCGCGTCATCGGACACTCCGCAGGCGGGCACCTGGCAGTGTGGCTCGGCGGCGAAACGAGTACGACAGTGCGGCCGTCGCGCATCGTCTCGCAGGCCGGTGTCCTCGACCTGGAGCCGCGTGGTGCGTCGGGTCGAACCAATCCGGCGGTCGAGGCGTTGCTGCAGGCTCGATACGAGGACGACCCCGCGCTGTACCGATCGGCCTCGCCTGCTGCCCGTGCACCCATCGGTATCCGGACGATCTGCCTGCACGGGTCCGAGGACGTCCAGGTCCCGGCGGTGCAGAGCGAGCGGTACGTCGAGACGGCGAGAGCAGCCGGAGACGACGCGCTGCTGACGATGGTCCCCGGCGAGGACCACTTCGCGTTCCTGAACCCGGATTCGCGGTGTTGGGCACTCTCGCTCGACGCCGTGCTGGGCCGAAGCGGCGAGTAATAGGAATGCGCATCGATGCTGCGGCGTTAAACTTCATTCGAACACCGATCCATGTCTCCACAACCGAAACAAGAGAGCAGGCCATAGCCACCACGTGAGTGAACACAGCGAATTTCCCGCCGAGCGTGATGTTCGGTCCACCTTGGAGCTCGCCCCCGAAGCAGTGATGCCACTGCTGGGACAGTCCGACGAGAACCTGCGGGCGCTCGAGCAGATGCTGACGGCAGACATCCACGTACGAGGAAACGCCGTGACGCTCACCGGAAAAGTGGCCGACGTGGCGCTGGCCGAACGGGTGATCTCCGAGTTGGCCGCGCTCGCCAAGCGCGCCCAGCCGCTGACTCCCGACGCCGTCCGCCGCTCGATCGCCATGCTCACCGAGGGCGTGTCCGATTCGCCCGCCGAGGTCCTGAGCTTGGACATTCTCTCGCGTCGCGGCAAGACGATCCGGCCCAAAACGCTGAACCAGAAGCGGTACGTGGACGCGATCGACGCCAACACCATCGTGTTCGGCATCGGACCTGCCGGTACCGGCAAGACATACCTCGCGATGGCCAAGGCCGTTCAGGCATTGCAGACCAAACAGGTCAGCCGCATCATCCTGACGCGTCCGGCAGTGGAAGCGGGCGAGCGCCTCGGCTTTCTGCCCGGTACCTTGCACGAGAAGATCGACCCGTACCTGCGCCCGCTGCACGACGCGTTGCACGACATGATGGACGACGAAGCGATCCCCAAGCTGATGCAAGCAGGGGTCATCGAGGTCGCCCCGCTCGCGTACATGCGCGGTCGTACGCTCAACGACGCGTTCATCATTCTCGACGAGGCGCAGAACACCACGGCCGAGCAGATGAAGATGTTTCTGACGCGTCTGGGGTTCGGCTCGAAGATCGTGGTCACCGGCGACGTCACCCAGGTCGACCTTCCGGGTGGCGCAAAATCGGGATTGCGTGCCGCATCCGAGATTCTCACCGACCTCGACGACATCCACTTCGCGCAGCTCACCAGCAGCGACGTGGTGCGGCATCGCCTGGTCTCGGAAATCGTCGACGCATACGAGCGCTTCGAGTCGGCATCGGAAGGTGTGATTCCCAACCGCGAGCAACGCCGCAGCGGTGGACCGCGTTCGGCGAGAAGATGATTCAGGTGTACGAAACGACAGGCAACGAGAGCGTGGGTAGTGGCTAGATGAGTATCGAAGTGTCCAACGAGTCGGGGATGGACATCTCCGAACCCGAGCTGGTCTCGGTCGCACGGTTCGCGATCGCCGGCATGGACGTGCATCCCGCCGCAGAACTGTCGATGGTGCTGGTGGATTCGGCCACGATGGCGGACCTGCACATGCGGTGGATGGATCTGCCCGGCCCCACCGACGTGATGTCGTTTCCGATGGACGAGCTCGAGCCGGGCGGTCGTCCCGATGCGCCCGAACCCGGACCGGCGATGCTCGGCGACATCGTGCTGTGCCCGTCGTTCGCTGCGGATCAGGCTGCTGCTGCGGGCCATTCGCTCGAGCACGAGCTCGCATTGCTGACGGTGCACGGAGTGCTGCATCTGCTCGGCTACGACCACGCCGAGCCGGACGAAGAAAAAGAAATGTTCGAGCTGCAGAACCGTCTGCTCGCCGAATGGTACGAGGATGCCAGGCGGGCCGAGCAGGCTGCAGAACAGGCTGCCCGCGATGCACGGTTGCTCGGCAAAGCCGGTTTCGTCGACGGTGTCGATCGGTGATGTGCCTGTTGGGACCGGTCGAAGTGCGGGGTTCTCACGCGTGAGCAGTGCTGTTGCACTCATCGTTTTTGCTGTCCTTCTGGTGCCTCTCGGTGGGCTGTTCGCCGCCGTCGATTCCGCGCTGAACACTGTGTCGCGTGCGCGGATCGACGACATGGTCAAGGACGAGCGACCGGGTGCCACCGGCCTCGTCGTCGTGGTCGCCGACCGCCCGCGCTACGTCAACTTGATGGTGTTGCTGCGCATCCTGTGCGAAATCGGCGGCACCGTCCTGCTCGCGGGCGGCCTGACTCAGCTGATCGATTCGACGACGGCCCTGGTCATCACCGCAGTGGTCATGGTGCTGGTCAGCTACGTCGTGATCGGTGTCGGACCGCGAACCCTCGGCCGGCAGAACGCGTACTCGATCGCTCTTGCGGCAGCGTTTCCGCTGCGCGCGCTCGGGTGGCTCCTCGGACCGATCAGCAGGCTGCTCATTCTCATCGGTAACGCGATCACCCCGGGTAAGGGATTTCGCAACGGCCCGTTCGCATCCGAGATCGAACTGCGCGAGTTGGTGGACATGGCCCGCGAGCGCGGCGTCGTGGCCGACGACGAGCGGCGGATGATTCAATCCGTGTTCGAGTTGGGGGACACCTCCGCCCGTGAGGTCATGGTCCCGCGGCCCGAGATGGTGTGGATCGAGTCGGACAAGTCGGCCGGCCAGGCCACGTCGTTGGCCGTACGCAGTGGACACTCGCGCATCCCGGTGATCGGCGAGAATGTGGACGACGTGGTCGGCGTCGTCTACCTCAAAGACCTTGTGCAGCAAACGTATTACTCCACCGATGGTGGCCGCGGGGTGCAGGTGTCCGAGCTGATGCGTCCGGCCGTGTTCGTTCCCGACTCCAAGGCACTCGACAGTCTGCTCGCCGAGATGCAGCGCGATCGAAACCACATGGCCCTGTTGGTCGACGAATACGGAGGCATCGCAGGCCTGGTGACCATCGAGGACGTCATCGAGGAAATCGTCGGTGAGATCGCCGACGAATACGACTCCGACGAAGTTGCGCCCATCGAGGAGCTCGACGACGGACGGTATCGGGTGTCCTCGCGAGTGCCGCTCGAAGACCTCGGCGAGATCTTCGGGATCGAGATCGAATCCGAGGAGGTCGACACCGTCGGCGGACTGCTCGGACACGAGCTGGGCCGCGTGCCGCTGCCCGGTGCTCAGGTGATGACCCACGGACTGCTGCTGCGCGGTGAAGGTGGGGCCGACCCCAAGGGGCGCGTCCGCATCACCACCGTGCTGGTCGAAAAGATCGAACCCGACGAAGAATCCACCGAGGACGACGACTCGTCGGACGTCACTCACCAACACTGAAATCTGGAGGTGCTCTTTTGTCCGAGCAGAACAACGGTGAGTTCCGATCCGGATTCGTCTGTTTCGTAGGCCGACCCAACACCGGCAAGTCCACCCTGACCAATGCGTTGGTGGGGTCGAAGATCGCCATCACGTCCTCGCGTCCGCAGACGACGCGGCACACCATCCGCGGAATCGTGCACCGCGAGCACGCGCAGTTGATCCTTGTCGACACCCCTGGATTGCACCGCCCCAGAACGCTTCTGGGGCAGCGACTCAACGATCTGGTGCAGGACACGTACTCCGAGGTCGACGTCATCGGCCTGTGCATCCCGGCCGACGAGAAGATCGGACCGGGGGACCGATGGATCCTCGAGCAGGTTCGCCACATCGCCCCCAAGACCACCTTGATCGGCATCGTCACCAAGATCGACAAGGTCAAGAAGGAACGCGTCGTGCAGCAGCTGATGGCGCTGTCGAAGCTCCTCGGCGACTCCAGCCATGTGATTCCGGTATCGGCCGAATCCGGTGAGCAGGTGGAGAAGCTGGTCGATCTGCTGGCGTCGGAACTCCCACCGGGACCGGCGTTCTACCCCGACGGTGAGCTGACCGACGAGCCGGAGGAAATCCTCATGGCCGAGCTCATTCGGGAGGCCGCGCTCGAAGGCGTCCGCGATGAGCTACCCCACTCGCTGGCCGTCGTCATCGACGAGGTCGTGCCCCGCGAGGGTCATGACAACATGCTCGACGTGCACGCGATTCTCTACGTCGAGCGGTCGAGTCAGAAGGCCATCATCATCGGCAAGGGCGGCTCGCGACTCAAAGAGGTCGGCACGGCGTCGCGATTGCAGATCGAGAAGTTGCTCGGCACCAGGATCTACCTGGACCTGCACGTGAAAATCGCCAAGGACTGGCAAACCGACCCCAAGCAGATGGGCAAGCTCGGCTTCTGACCTTCCCAGGTGAGCAGGCTACGAAGTTTCACTCACCTGGGTCCACCACGGTTCGGGGCGCTTGCGGTGCCACTGCAGCACGTTCTCGAGTTGAGCGGCAACCGACACCAGCAGTGGCTCCGATGATTCGTGTCCCATCAACTGCAGTCCGATGGGAAGGCCGCTCTTCGTCAGACCCGCGGGCACGTTCACGCTCGGCCAGCCCAGGACGTTCCAGGGCCACGTGTAGGGGCAGTGCTCGGTGATGACCCGATCGGTGTCGGCGTTGGAGATGCCGTCGATGGCGTCGACGCGCGGCGGGGGAGTTGCCGTGGTCGGGGCGAGCACGATGTCGTAGTCGTCGAAGAACCGGCCGATGCGGCGTCCGATGCGTGGTTCGGCCGCGCGGGCCGCGCGCAACGGGGCTCCGGCGAGGGCCCGGCCGCTCTTGGCGTTGGCTCGGGTGCGCGGGTCGGCGAGGGCCGGATCGGGAAGGCGATCGAGCCACGTGGCAACGCCTGCCAGTGATCGCGGTAAGAAGTTGAGCCCCAGCAACATTCCGTATGCGGGATCGTCGACGACCACCTGGTGTCCGAGCAATCGCAGCACTGCGGCCATCTCGTACGCCGCAGCCGCGATCTCCGGGTCCAGCGGGGCAGGCGTCGGGATGAACGGCTTGCGCAGGCTCAGCGCTATTCGGAGCGAGCCGGGGTTGCGTCCCACAGCGTCCGAGACGGTCAACGGAGCCGGGCGGTGCAGATCGCCGTCGTGGCCACCGGAGACCACGTCGAGGAGAAGTGCGGCGTCGGCCACCGTGCGTGCGAGCGGGCCGATGACGGTGATGCCGTTGAAGGCCTCGGCGTCCGGCCACGTCGATATCCGTCCCCGTTGCGGCTTGATGCCCACGAGATTGGTCCACGATGCCGGGATCCGGACCGAGCCGGCACCGTCGGAACCCAGTGCAGCCGAGACCAATTCGGCAGCCACCGCTGCAGAACTGCCACCGGAGGAGCCACCGGGGGTGCGCTCGCGGTCCCACGGATTGCGGGTGTGTCCGAAGGTGCCGCCGGTGAACGGCCATTGGCCCAGCTCGGGGCTGTTGGTCTTGCCCACGATCACCGCTCCTGCCGCGCGCAGCCTGCGCACCACCTCCGAGTCTGCGGTGGCAGGCGGAAAGTGCCCGGCGCAGCCGAAGGCGGTGGGCTCGCCGGTGACATCCACATCGTCCTTGACGGCGATCGGAACGCCGAGCAGGGGCGCGGTTCCACCTGCGGCGCGCAGTCGATCCGCCTCGGCGGCCTCGGTGAGTGCGGCGTCGCGACGCACGATTCGGAAGGCGTTGAGAGTGGGTTGGCTCTTCTCGATCCGGTCGAGTGATTCGGTGACCGCCTGTACCGAGGTGATGCGACCCGACGCGAGTGCGGCGGCCTGGGCAACGAGAGTCGACCGATGAAAATCCACGTTGGCACAGTATCGACTTCTCTCCAGCGCGGGAAGCGGCCACCGATGCGGCACCCGTGGGAGACTGGAAGCCGTGAGGCCATACCGTGACAACGCAGTCGTCCTGCGCCAGCACAAGCTGGGTGAGGCCGACCGCATCGTCACGTTGTTGACCAGGGAGAACGGTATCGTACGGGCCGTCGCCAAAGGGGTGCGTCGTACCAAGTCCAAGTTCGGCGCACGGCTGGAACCGTTCGCGCACATCGACGTACTGCTCTATCCGGGACGCAACCTCGACATCGTCACCCAAGTGCACACCGTCGACGCGTTCGGCGGAGACATCGTCGCCGATTACGGTCGCTACACCACCGGTTGTGCCGTTCTCGAGACCGCCGAACGGCTGGCGGGCGAGGAGCATGCACCGGCGCAGCGACTGCATCAGCTGACCGTCGGAGCGCTTCGAGCGCTTGCCCAGCACGTCCGCCCTCCCGAGCTGGTGCTCGACGCTTATCTGCTGCGCGCCATGGGCTTCGCCGGATGGGCGCCCGCACTGACCGATTGTGCGCGCTGCGCCGCAGTCGGGCCACATCGCGCATTTCATGTCGCCGCCGGTGGAGCGGTGTGTGTGCACTGCCGCCCGCCGGGATCGGCGACGCCGTCGACCGGGGTCCTGGATCTGATGGTCGCGCTCGAACGAGGCGAGTGGGACTACACCGTCACCACCTCCGATGCGGTTCGCAAGCAGGCCAGTGGACTGGTGGCGGCGCATCTGCAATGGCATCTGGAACGGCAATTGCGCACACTTCCACTCATCGAACGCTCGCACCCGCATCAGGTGCCGCTGGCGCAACCTGACTCCGTGTTCGCCGATACCGTCGGGCAGGATGGGGACCGTGATTCGACGACGAGAGCCGCAACCCCGGCCTGACGGACAGTCGGCAGTGCGCCCTCCCGATCCGCACCCGTCGGGCGCTCGGCCGCCGATTCTGCAGCCGGAACTGATACCTCGCCACGTCGCCTTGGTGATGGACGGCAACGGTCGATGGGCGCAGGATCGCGGTCTACCGCGCACCGCGGGGCACGAGCAGGGCGAAGCGGTGCTCATGGACACCGTCTGCGGATGTATCGAGATCGGTGTGCAGTGGTTGTCCGCGTACGCCTTCTCGACGGAGAACTGGAAGCGCAGCCCCGACGAGGTCAAGTTTCTGATGGGCTTCAACCGTGACGTCATTCGTCGTCGACGCGACGAGATGAACGAGATGGGCGTCCGGGTCCGCTGGGCCGGTCGGCGACCCAGGTTGTGGGGCAGCGTCATCAAGGAACTCGAAGTGGCCGAGGAGCTGACGAAGCACAACACCGTGATGACGTTGACGATGTGCGTCAATTACGGTGGGCGTGCCGAGATTGCCGATGCGACAAGGGAAATTGCCCGACAGGTTGCCGCAGGCAAGCTGAACCCCGAGAAGATCACCGAGGCAACCGTCGCGAAGTACCTCGACGAAGCGGATATGCCGGACGTGGACTTGTTCCTGCGACCGTCGGGGGAGCAGCGAACGTCGAACTTCCTGCTGTGGCAATCCGCGTATGCGGAGTTCGTGTTCCAGAAGAAGCTCTTCCCGGATTTCGACCGCCGGGACCTGTGGGAGGCGTGTATCGAATTCGCTTCGCGTGATCGACGATTCGGCGGAGTGAAATATGAGTGACGAAGTACAGGGTATCGACAGCTCCGGTGAGTTGACGTTGCAGACGCGGGCTCGGCTGGCGCTGTCGCAGTTCGCCACGGTGACCGTCGGCGAGGAAGGGTCGCTCGGTTTCGACTACGCCGGTGCCCTGTGCTCGTTGCGAGCCGTACAGCTCTCGCCCGAACTCGAGGTGCTCTCGCTCACCGCGGTGTTGGCGTGGGACAGGCCGCTCAAGGCGGCTCTGCACAAGAAGGTCTCGGACCGCAATGCGGATTCGCAATTCGGCGCGATCTCTGTCAATGCTCACGACAAGCTCGCAGATGTGTTGCTGCGCTACACCTTTCCGGCGAACGGGCTGGACGACGAGGCCATGCTGACGATGCTCATCCTGGTGCTTGCCGGCGTCGAGAAAGCACGCGAAGGCCTGCTGCCCTAATCTGTCAGCTAAGGTATGCCTGTACTTACTTCGAGTAGAGGCGGATGCAATGACAATGCGGTCGACCCGAATGCTGACGGCAGTGGTGGCGGTGATCGTCCTCGGTGTATCCCTGACGGCCTGCTCGACCGCAGATACCGGCGAATCGGGTACCCCGTCGGCCGACGGTGTCTTCCCGGTCGTCATCGACCACATCTACGGCAGCACGACCGTTCCGGAGAAGCCCACTCGCATCGTCACACTCGGAGTGTCCGACGCCGACGCCGTCATTGCCCTCGGCACTGTGCCGGTCGGGAACACCGGGTACACCTTCTACGAGACCGGACTCGGTCCGTGGACCGACGAGTTGGTGGGCGACGCACCACTGACACTGCTGGGCTCGGAGTCCGAACCGAACTTCGAGCTGATCGCCTCTCTGGCACCGGATTTGATCACCGGCCTGAACGCCGGCTTCGACGAGGCCACCTACACAAAACTCAGTGACATCGCCCCGACGATCGCTCGACCGGCGGGATCGGCGGCCTATGCCGTCGATCGAGAGGTGGCCACCGACACCATCTCGCGCGCGATGGGCGAATCCGAGCGTGGCGAGGAGCTCAATGCGCAGACGACCGCGTTGCTCGAGCAGGTTCGCACGGAACACCCCGAGTTCGCGGGCAGGACTGCCGCCGTGGTGCTTCCCTACGACGGGCAGTTCGGTGCGTTCCTACCTGGCGATGCCCGCGGTACGTTCGTCACCTCGTTGGGATTGACGGTTCCGGAGCCCATTCTCGCTCAGGACGACGGTACGAACTTCTTCGTACCGGTCTCGCTGGAGAACATCTCGATGCTCGACGCCGATGTGGTGCTGTACCTCGGCACGGGTGAGCCCATCGACGTCGTGGCGGAAAATCCGATCTTCGGGACATTGAAGGCAGCGCGCAACGATGCGATCCTTCCGCTGTCCACCGATCAGCGCGGCGCGATCACGTACAACTCGGTTCTGTCGATACCGTTCGCCATCGACGCGGTGGTGCCTCGCGTGGCCGACGCCCTGACGTAAGCGAGGTTCAGCGACCCGCCGCGCTGCACTGACTGCAGGTGCCGAAAATTTCGATGGTGTGGCTCACGTCGGTGAACCCATTGGACTCGGCGACAGTCTGGGACCACTTCTCGACGGTGGGCCCCTCGACCTCGACGGTGAATCCGCATGCTCGGCACACCAGGTGGTGATGGTGGCCCGAGGAGCACCGCCGGTAGACCGACTCGCCGTTGTCGGTGCGAAGCACGTCCACCGTGCCGGCGTCGGCCAGCGTCTGGAGCGTGCGATAGACGGTTGTCAGGCCGATTCCCTCACCGCGCTTACGTAATTCGTCGTGCAGGTCTTGTGCAGATTTGAATTCCTCGATGGTATCGAGCAAGTCCGAGATCGCACTGCGTTGCTTCGTGGCTCGTACTCCGACTACGACGGGTCGTCTCGGTGTTGCGGTATCGGTGGACTTCTCGGTCACAGGTTCCGGCCTTCCTCGGCGTGGGCCACGGCGTCGACGACGATGTGGGAGAGGTGATCGTCGACGAGTCGGTACAGGACTTCGCGGCCGTTGCGTTCTCCACGCACCACACCCGCGGCCTTGAGTACCCGGAGGTGCTGGCTGATCAACGGCTGCGTGACACCGAGGGCGACCACGAGTTCGTGGACGCATCGCTCGGACTCGCGCAGCTGCAGCACGATCGCGATCCGCACCGGGGCCGCAAGCGCGCGCAGAATGTCGCCGGCCGCGGCCAGGGTCTCCTTCGGTGGAATGTGGGCCGGGGGAGCGGCGGCGAACGGGTCGTTCTCGTGCATCGGATGCTCGGGGTCCTGCCGATCCGACGAATCTGTGTGAACGGCCTGCTCGGTGGACACGGTTGCGGCTCCTTCGGTTGCCGACTCGTTCTCGGCGAACTCTCTCTGCACAATCGATGTCATGGCATCAGGTTAGTGCAGTTATCGCTATTGCAAATCGTATTCATTGTGATATGCACAAGTACGCATGTCAATTCCGAACTCGACCGGTGTTCGGATTCGCCCGTCGAGCCAGATAGTCTGATCAGGGCGAAAACCGCCCGCGTCACCCCCTCGTGCGATGTAACCGACAATCACGATGAACCCGCGCACGATGTAACCGAAGATGGAGAGCTCCGCCAGTGGCACCCAAGTCCAAAGTCGAAACCGTCGCCAACCTCGCCAAGCGCAGAGGCCTCGTCTACCCGTGCGGCGAGATCTACGGCGGTACCAAGTCGGCCTGGGATTACGGCCCGTTGGGCGTCGAGCTCAAGGAGAACATCAAGAAGCAGTGGTGGCGCAACATGATCACCAGCCGGGACGACACCGTCGGGCTCGACTCGTCGGTGATCCTGCCCCGCCAGGTGTGGGAGGCGTCCGGTCACGTCGAGACGTTCTCGGACCCGCTGGTGGAGTCGCTGCACACACACAAGCGGTACCGCGCCGATCACCTCATCGAGGCCTACGAAGAGAAGCACGGCCATCCGCCGGAGAACGGCCTGGCCGATATCCGCGACCCCGAGACCGGTGAGCCCGGTTCGTGGACCGAGCCGCGTGCGTTCTCGGGCCTGCTCAAGACCTTCCTCGGCCCGGTCGACAACGAAGAGGGCCTGCATTACCTGCGTCCAGAGACTGCGCAGGGCATCTTCGTCAACTTCGCCAACGTGTTGACCACCTCGCGCAAGAAGCCGCCGTTCGGTATCGGCCAGATCGGCAAGAGCTTCCGTAACGAGATCACTCCCGGAAACTTCATCTTCCGCACCCGCGAGTTCGAGCAGATGGAGATGGAATTCTTCGTCAAGCCCGGCGAGGACGACGAGTGGCATCAGTACTGGATCGACTACCGCATGAAGTGGTACACCGATCTCGGTATCGATCCGGAGAACCTGCGGCTCTACGAGCACGCCAAGGAGAAGCTGTCGCACTACTCCAAGCGCACCGTGGACATCGAGTACAAGTTCGGTTTCCAGGGCAGTGCGTGGGGTGAGCTCGAGGGTGTCGCGAACCGCACGGATTACGACCTGTCGGTGCACTCGAAGGCGTCGGGCCAGGACCTGAGCTACTACGAGCAGGCCACCGACACTCGCTACACCCCGTATGTCATCGAGCCGGCGGCAGGCCTGACGCGTTCGCTGATGGCGTTCCTCGTCGACGCGTACACCGAGGACGAGGCTCCCAACGCCAAGGGCGGTGTCGACAAGCGTGTCGTGCTCAAGCTCGATCGCCGTCTTGCCCCGGTGAAGGTAGCGGTGCTCCCGCTCTCGCGTAACGCCGATCTGACGCCGAAGGCGAAAGATCTTGCGCAGCAACTGCGTCAGTACTGGAACGTCGAATTCGACGACGCCGGAGCGATCGGTCGCCGCTACCGTCGTCAGGACGAGATCGGTACCCCGTTCTGCATCACCGTCGACTTCGACACGCTCGACGACCACGCAGTCACCATCCGCGAACGCGACACGATGGCGCAGGAGCGCGTGGCTCTCGATCAGGTCGAGGGCTACATCGCGTCCCGGTTGATCGGCGCATAGAGCTCACCACACGACAGGGCCCGATCTCCTCGTGAGATCGGGCCCTGTGACATATCGGGGTCGAATCAGAAGCGGCCGCCGCCACCGCCGAAGCCGCCGCCGCCTCCGCCGCCTCCACCGCCGAAGCCCCCGCCTCCACCGAAGCCGCCGCCGAAGCCACCTCCGCCACCTCCGCGCAGCACGCTGTTGATCAGGATTCCGCCGAGCACAGCGCCTGCAACGTTGCCGCCGCTACCGCCGCCGCGTGGACCGTGACGGTTTTCCCAGTTCTGCACGTCGGACTGGGCGATCTGCGACGCGCGCGAGGCCAACTGGCTGGCGGCATGCGCGTGCTTGAGGGCCTCGTCAGGGTTCTCCGGTTCGAGCTGACGAGCCGCACCGAGATGCCGTTCGGCTTCGGACAACCGCGTTCGGGCATCGGCACCCACGCCGCCGCGCCGCGTCGAGATGTAGTCCGCTGCAGCGGTGATCTGCGCCTGAGCAGCCGCGATATCGCGTTCCAGACGCGCCCGCAGCTGATCTTCGGCCGCCTTCTCCGCCGACGCTTCGTCGACGATCTTCTCGAGTTCGGAATCTGCTGCGGCAAGGGCTGTGTAGCTGCCGAGCGGATCGCTCGACTGCGCTGTCTCCGCGTTCTTCAACGCCGTCTGTGCCGCGGCCATCGCCGCCTGCAGTTCGGCACCGCCGTGTTCGGCCAGTCCGCGAGCCTGCTCGATGTCGCGTCGGACGTCCGCGATGGCGTCGGGCAGGGTGGCTATGGCGTGCCCGATGTCATCGCGGGCGTGGTCGACTCCGTCGAGCAGGGACTTCGCCTGATCGAGGGCTCGTTCTGCGGTCCGAATCGCGGTGACGGCCGGACCCTGCTTTCCCGGCGGCAGTGCTGCGGCCTTGCGGCCGGCTTCGATGTTCTCCTCGGCCAGCGCAACTCGATCCTTGGCCATCGTGACGTTGTCGGCGATCGATTTCAGTGCGGTCTCGGAGAATTCCGAATGCAGCTGAGCGAGTACGGTTTCGGACTGCGGAATGCGCACCGTCAAGCCGATGATGGCCTGGGTGAGCTCGTCGAGATGCGAGCCGGCATTCATCACGAGGTCGCGGAATCCGTCGAACTCCTCGACCCGAGAGTCGAGCTCGCGATCTGCCTGACCGCACGAGGAGATGATCTCGACGAGCATCGCCCGCCGCTGATCGGGGGTCTCTGGAATGGCGTCGTCGAGGCGCTGACGGATCTCGAAGGCGGAGGCCAGAGCCTTCTTGGCGTTGTCGTACGCGGTGATGAACGGTGCGGCTGCCGAATCGCCGAATTCGCCTCGGGCGAGGGTCAATTCCTCTTCGCTCGCCCGCACGGCGTTGTCGGTCTCGATCAGAATTTCCTTGGCGCGGGTGTCGAGAACGTCGATCGGGAACCGAGCCAGTGCGGCCGGATCACTCGGGTCGATCTTTGCCACGGCGTCCACCTCGGCGGCCACCCTGGCCTTCTTGCGCCGTGAGGAGTAGACGACAGCGCCGCCGCCTGCAACCGCCAACACACCGACACCGATCAGCAGCGGTGCCGACGAACCACCGTCGCCGCTCGACGCATAGGCCTCGCCGAGAGCGCCTGCGGCCGCTATGGCAGCTCCCGACCAATCCTCTTCGCCCAGTGCGGGTTCGACGTCGTTGACGCGAATGTCGTCCTGCTCGGCCGTGGTGATCTGCGAGAGTCCGGTGTTGACGGCGAGGTAGTACGAGCGATCGACGGTCGCGACTGCGAGCAGGACGTCACGCTGACCGAGGTCGCTTCGTTCATATGTCTGCTGGGCCCAGTTCGTTGCCGACATGTTGTCGAAATCCGCAACGTAGGTGACCCACAACCTGAGCTGACTGCTGCTGTAGAGGTCGTCGATGGAGGTCTGCACCTCGGCCAGCGAATCGGGGTCCAGAGCCTGGACGTTGTCGGTGATCTGGGTGGCCAGCCGCGAGGGAGCCTCGGCGGATGCAACCCCCGGTGCGAGCAGGACCGCGGCGAACAGGGTCAGAGCACCCGTAGCGGCGAGACGACGAAATCGATGGACCGACCTACGGACTGTGGCGCTGGAGTGCCGCCGGTGCTGGACTGCCATGCGATGAAATCTACCGGCTGGGTCGTGTCCGAATCGAGCAGGTCGATCCATGACAGTTGTCATCGTGCAATCGTGACGCTCGGTCGAGGTGCATGGGCTCGGGCCGCAGCAGAGTAACTGTCATGACCACAACGAAGGCAGTCGAACTGCGAGGCGTCACCAAGACATACGGATCTGTCCGTGCGGTGGACGGGCTGAGCCTGTCGATCGAACCGGGCGAGGTCGTCGCATTCCTCGGACCCAACGGAGCGGGAAAGACGACGACCATCGACATGATGCTCGGGCTGGCAACACCCACCACCGGGTCGGTGTCGGTGTTCGGAGGAACGCCCGCCGACGCCATCGCCCAGGGGCGAGTCTCGGCCGTCATGCAGACCGGTGGGTTGCTCCGCGACCTGACCGTCCGCGAAACCGTCGAGCTGACATCGGCACTGTTCGCCCACACCCGTTCGGTGAAAGAGGTGCTGACCCGGGCCGGCATCGCCGACATCGGCGACCGTCGAGTGGAGAAATGCTCCGGCGGCCAGCAACAGCGACTGCGATTCGCACTCGCACTGTTGCCCGACCCGGATCTGTTGGTGCTGGACGAGCCGACCACCGGCATGGACGTCGAGGGTCGTCGCGATTTCTGGAACGCCATTCGCCAGGACGCGAGTACCGGCCGAACGGTGCTGTTCGCGACGCACTATCTCGATGAGGCCGATGCCTACGCCGACCGGATCGTGCTGGTGCGGCACGGCAAGATCGTCGCCGACGGTAGCGCCGCCGAGGTGAAGAACCTGGCTGCTGGACGGACCGTCACCGCGACCTTGCCCGGCGTCGATCGGTCGATGTTGCTCGCTCTGCCCGGGGTCGACCGCGTGGAGACTCGCGGCGACCGGGTGATCGTGCACGGCCGAGACTCCGACTCCGTGGCCCGGTACCTACTGAACGACGCGCATGCGACCGATCTGGAGATCGTCTCGCGGAACCTCGAGGACGCATTCCTCGCCCTGACCACCGATTCTGAAAACGACCCAGCCGAAAACAACCTCGCCGGGAGCATCCGATGACCACGACCACGCCGTCCGCAACCGCCCGCACATCCGCCAGAGCCGTTGCCTGGGGCGGATTCTCGCCCACCTTCCTCGGACTCGAAGTCCGCAGACTGTTTCGAAACAAGCGGACGCTGATCTTCACGTTGGTGATGCCGCCGGTGTTCTTCGTCATCTTCGGTACGCAGTCGGACTTCAAGACCGACTACTCCTTCGCGCACGGCAACGTCACGGGCTACATCGCTATCAGCATGGCCGTGTACGGAGCGATGCTCGCCACGACCAGCGGGGGAGCGATGGTGTCGGTCGAGCGGGCGCAGGGGTGGAGCAGGCAGCTGCGGTTGACCCCGCTCAAGCCCGTGGCCTACATCATCACCAAGGTCCTCGTGGCCATGACGATGGGTGCTGCAGCAATCGTCGTGGTATTCGTCGTCGCCAAGTTCTTCGGAGCCGATATGCCGATCTGGGTGTGGCTCGCCTGCGGTGTGATCGCGTGGCTCGGATCTGCGGTGTTCGCCGCATTCGGGTTGTTCATGGGCTACCTGCTGCCGTCGGAGAACGTCATGCAGATCCTCGGACCGGTGCTGGCCTTCCTCGCCCTGGCCGGCGGATTGTTCGTCCCGCTCGGCGACAGCGGCTGGTTCCCGATGCTGGCCAAGTTCACCCCGCTCTACGGCCTGGCCACGGTGGCCAGAGCGCCGTTCACGTCAGCCGACGCGGGCACTCTGGCGATCGCCGTGGTGAACCTGGTGGTGTGGGCCGCGGTGTTCGTAGCCGGAGCGGCCCTGCTGTTCCGAAAAGACACCAAGCGTGCCTGACGCCGAAACTGCTGATCGTGTCGCCCACGGGGATACCGTGGGCGACATGACCACGTTCACCGCCGATCTGCCGGAGGGGCGGGTCTGGCGATACGGCTGGATGTTCGGATCCATCTGGCTGATCTACCTGATCTACCCGTTGAACGAGATTCTCGCTCTGCCGTCGATCGCGGCCAGGGCTGCCGGGATCATTGCGATCGTCGGTTTCGGTGCGGTGTTCACGACCACCTTCTGGCGGTTCCGCAACGGCCACCGCCGCGGAAACCCGCTGCCCACGTCCCAGGCGTGGATCGCACTCGGTGCGATGGTCGCCCTGACCGTCGCGATGAGTGCATTGGTCGGAACCACCGGCTTCGGCGCGACCGTCTACATCGCGGTCCTGGCAATGATGACGTTGCCGGTCCGACAAGCATGGTCGTTGGTCGCGGTGATGGTGGTGATCGTCGAAGTGGTGCCTCGTTTCATCTCTTCCTGGGAGCCCGACAACTTCTTCGCGTTCCAGTTGCTGATCAGCTCGGCCGCTGCCTGGGGCATCACTCAGGTATTTCAGCGCAACCACGAATTGGCCGTCGCCAGGCAGCAATTGGCTGATCTGGCGATCGTCGCCGAACGTGAGCGGATGAGCCGGGACGTACACGACATTCTCGGGCACTCGTTGACGGTCATCACCGTCAAGAGCGAACTCGCCGGACGGCTGCTCGAGATCGACGCCGCCCGAGCGGCAGTCGAGATCGCGGAGGTGGAAACCCTTGCCCGGCAAGCACTCGCCGATGTTCGCAGCACCGTCGGCGGCATGCGCCAGATCGACATCGGCACCGAATTGGTCAGTGCGCGAACAGCTCTGGTCGCCGCAGCCATCGATGTCGACCTGCCCGCTGATGCCGATATGGTGCCACTGCGACACCGAGAACTCTTCGGCTGGGTCCTGCGTGAAGCAGTGACCAACGTGGTTCGACACTCGCACGCGCAACACTGCCGAGTGACGCTGACGCCGTCGAGCATTTCCATCGTCGACGACGGACGCGGACCTGCCGAGGACACCTGCGGGGGAAACGGGCTTCGCGGGTTGGGTGAACGCGTGAGCGCCGCTGGTGGTTCACTGACGGTCGCCCGGGTTCCGACCGGAGGATTCAAGGTGGAGGTCGCGGCACCATGAGTATCAAGCTGTTGCTCGCCGACGATCAGGCATTGGTGCGAGGCGCGCTCGCAGCACTGCTCGGGCTCGAGCACGATCTCGACGTCGTGGCGGAGGTGGGGCGAGGGGACGAGGTGGTCTCTGCCGTGCTGGAACATCGACCCGACGTCGTACTGCTCGACGTCGAGATGCCGGGCAAGAACGGAATCGACGTAGCCGCCGAGCTGACCCTGGTGGCACCCGAGTCGAGAGTGCTGATCGTCACCACGTTCGGCCGCCCGGGATACCTCCGCCGCGCCATAGATGCGGGTGCGTCGGGTTTCGTGGTCAAGGACACTCCCGCCAAGCAGCTGGCCGACGCGGTTCGGCGGGTGCACATGGGGCTGCGCGTCGTCGATCCGGCGCTGGCGACCGAGACGTTGACCGATGGCGTCTCGCCTCTGACCGCCCGTGAGCAGGAGGTTCTCCGCGCAGCAGCGCAGGGTGGGACGGCCGGCTCCATCGCTGCCGCGGTGCACCTGTCGGAGGGAACGGTGCGCAACCACCTGTCGTCCGCGATAGGCAAGACCGGTACCACTACTCGTGCGGAAGCGGTCCGAGTGGCCGAGGACCGCGGGTGGCTGTAGCTCCTACGAGGCGCGCCGTGACCGAGCCGATGCGCGGGCCTGGCAAACTCGAGGGGTGAATTCAACTCTCGACCGAGACCCGTACGGCGACCCGTACGACGATCGGTATGCCTCGGACCCCGGTCCCGAGCGCCTCGGCTTCTTCGGGACGCTGGGACGCTGGACCGGTCGGCTGGTCGCGGGAGTGGTCCTGATGGCGGTGGTGCTGGTCGCAGGGACTGCGGTCCGGGTGTGGCAGGTTGCTCGCATCGACGACTACTCCAAGGCCGACGCGATCGTCGTACTGGGTGCGGCGCAGTACAGCGGGACACCCTCGACGGTGTTCGAGGCCCGACTGTCCCAGGCTGCAGCGCTGTACGAGCGAGGCATCGCCCCCGAGATCGTCACCGTCGGCGGCAAGCAAGAAGGCGACCTGTTCACCGAGGCTGCATCGGGGCGCAACTATCTGATCGAGCAGGGAGTGCCGGCGGACGCCATCGTGGCCGTCGAGACCGGCTCGGACACGCTCGAGAGCATCGAGGCCGTGAGCGACACACTCCGCGACGAGGGCAAGTCGTCGGTGGTGCTGGTCAGTGATCCGTGGCATTCGCTGCGCACTCGAACCATGGCGCGTGACGCCGGGCTCGATGCATGGACCTCACCGACGCGTACCGGCCCGGCCGTCTACACCAGAGAGTCACAGGCGCACGGAATTGCCAGGGAGACAGGCGCACTGCTGTGGTACCAGCTCACTCACTTCACGGCAGACTTCTCCTACACGGCAGGCCAGTGACATGACCGGCACCTACTCGGCGCACGACGTCGAACGATTCGTCACCGAACCCCCGAAAACCGCCGGACTGAAACCGGGGACGAACAACGCCTCGCATAGAAGTGCTTTCGCGCGCGACCGGGCGCGGGTGCTGCACTGCGCCGCACTGCGCCGTCTCGCAGACAAGACACAGGTGACCGGGCCTCGGGACGGCGACACTCCGCGAACTCGGCTCACGCACTCGCTCGAAGTCGCGCAGATCGGCCGCAGCATCGCCGAAGGCCTCGGCAGCGACCCCGATCTGGTCGATCTCGCAGGCTTGGCCCACGACATCGGCCATCCGCCCTACGGCCACAACGGTGAACGGGCCCTCGACGAAGTGGCCACGGACTGTGGTGGGTTCGAGGGCAACGCGCAGAACCTCCGCATTCTCACCGGACTCGAGCCGAAGATCCTCGACGCAGACGGGCGCAGCGCGGGATTGAACCTGACCCGAGCATCTCTCGATGCCGCGACCAAGTATCCATGGATCCGGCCGGCACCAGGCGCGAAATTCGGTGCCTACGACGACGACTCCGCGATTCTGGGCTGGGTACGTGACACTGCACCGGACAAGCACAAGTGCCTCGAAGCGCAGACCATGGATTGGTCCGACGACGTTGCCTACTCGGTACACGATGTCGAGGACGGCGTCATCGACGCCCGCATCGACCTACGCGCGCTGTCCGACCCGATCGAGCAGCGCGCACTCGCCGAACTCGGTGTCTCGGAATTTCGCGGACTCGATGTCGACGAGTTGATCGAAGCTGCGAGCCGGTTGTCGAGGATGCCCGTGGTGATCGCCGTCGGACGCTACGACGGCACCCTCGAAGCATCCGTCGCACTCAAGCACATGACGAGCGAGCTGGTCGGGCGCTTCGCGACAGCTGCCATCGAGGGCACCCACGAGAGATACGGCACCGCGCCGTTGAGCCGGTACGACGCCGACCTGGTGGTGCCGTCGATCGTCGGCTCGGAAGTTGCATTGCTCAAAACCATGGCGCTGAGGTACGTGATGTCCGACGCCGGACACAAGATCCGCCAGGAGCGCCAACGTGATCGAATCCACCGCGTCGCCGAGTGGCTGCTGCGCTCGGCTCCAGGGGAGCTGGACCCCATCCTGGTCCCGGCCTGGCAGCGCGCAGAAAGCGACGGCGAACGAACCCGAGTTGTCGTCGATCAGATCGCCTCGTACACCGAAAGTCGACTCGAACTGATCGACAAGCGCTCGCTGGGAGCTCAGGCCAGCTGGGGTTGATCGGCGGGTGTCGGGTGTCGGGTTCGACGCTAGACTGCACACGTGGCCGGCCGAATTCCTGAACGCGACATCGCCGCCATTCGCGAACGCACACGGATCGAAGACATCGTCGGCGACTACGTCTCTCTCAAGCGCGCGGGCGGCGACTCCATGAAGGGGTTGTGCCCCTTCCACGACGAAAAATCGCCGTCGTTCCATGTTCGACCCAATCACGGGCATTACCACTGCTTCGGTTGCGGCGAGGGAGGTGATGCCTACTCCTTCCTCCAGAAGATCGAACACATTTCCTTCGTCGAGGCCGTCGAGCAACTTGCCGACCGGCTGAACTATTCGATCTCCTACGAGGGCGGAGGGCCATCGGTTCAACGTGACCGCGGCACCCGAGCGCGCCTGATCGCTGCCAATGCGGCAGCGCAGGAGTTCTATGCGGGCAGGCTCAGCGGCCCCGACGCTCAGACCGCACGTGACTACCTCACCGAACGCAACTTCGACGGCCACGCTGCGTTGGCTTACGGCTGCGGATACGCACCCGACGGTTGGGACACTCTCACCAAACACCTGCTGGGCAAGGGCTTCGAGGCCAAGGAGATCGTGGACGCGGGCCTGGCGACACCCGGTAAGCGCGGCACGCCCATCGACCGTTTCCGACGCCGATTGGTGTGGCCCATTCGCAGTCAGAGCGGCGACGTCATCGGTTTCGGTGCCCGCAAACTGTTCGACGACGACACGATGCCGGGTAAGTACATCAACACCCCGGAAACCATGCTGTACAAGAAGTCTCAGGTGTTGTTCGGTCTGGACCTGGCGCGCAAGGAGATCGCGAAGTCGCACCAGGCCGTCATCGTCGAGGGCTACACCGACGTGATGGCGATGCATCTGGCCGGCGTCAAGACGGCAGTGGCGTCGTGCGGCACCGCATTCGGCGAGGACCACCTGGCCATGCTGCGCCGATTGATGATGGACGACAGCTACTTTCGCGGCGAAGTGATCTACACCTTCGACGGAGACGATGCCGGGCAGGCCGCCGCCATGAAGGCATTCGAGGGTGATCAGAAGATTGCCGGACAGACCTTCGTCGCCGTTGCGCCCGACGGCATGGACCCGTGCGACCTGCGTTTGAAGTCCGGCGACAACGCTGTTCGCGATCTGGTCGCCCGGCGTACCCCGATGTTTGCCTTCGTGGTCAAATCGCTACTGCGAGAACATGATCTGGATACCCCCGAGGGACGCGTCGAAGCCTTGAAGAGAACCGTGCCCGTGGTCGCGCGCATCAAGGACGCGTCACTGCGGGACGAGTACGCACGGCAGTTGGCCGGCTGGACCGGCTGGGACGACACCGCGATGGTGCTCGCCCGCGTGCGCGACGAGGCGAAGAAGGGCGCTCGGGGCGACACCAGCGGTAAGCGTGTGCCGTTCGAGAAGCGTCAGACGGCGCCGACCGAGGCTCCGGCCGGGCCGCCGCGTCCCAACCCCACCGATCCGTCTCTGTGGCCGCAGCGGGAGGCTCTCAAGGCGGTACTGCAGATGCCTGCGATGGCGGGCACGGTGTTCGACTCGCTCCCGCCGGAGAGCTTTCATCACCCGGCATATGCGGCCGTGCGTGACGCGGTGGCTGCTGCCGGAGGTACAGCCGCGGGACTGGGCGGAGGGGAGTGGGTCGACGCCGTGGCCAAGCAGGCCAAGGACGCCGTAGTGGTTTCGTTGGTGACCGAGCTGGCCGTCGACCCGATGCGCGTGGCCGACGACGCACTCACGCGCTACATCTCGGGTGTACTCGCGAGGCTGCAGGAAGTGTGGGTCGGCCAGCAGGTGGCAGAACTCAAGTCGAAGCTGCAGCGCATGTCACCGGTCGAGAAGCCCGACGACTACAACGCGCTGTTCGGCGATCTCATCGCCCTCGAGCAGTACCGCCGCAGTCTGCTCGAGCTCGCCGTCGGAAGTGTCGCCGAGGTCGGTTAGCGACGTAGCTGATCGCGGGGAACGTAGACCTGGGTCTCGTCGTCGATCGGCTGCATCGGCTCGAGCCGGGGCTGGGTGTTGAGGGAATCGGAGAGCTTCTGACGGCCGACCTCGATCGCCTTCTTGGTCGCCGGAGACGACGCAACGGCGCTTGCCGTCTTGCGAATCTGCTCGTACCGGCCCCGGCCGGCCTTGGCACCGAGCACATATGCAGCTCCAGCCGCCAGTACCAAACGAATCATCAGTGGGTCCTTCCGTAGAGCGTGCGGCTGTAGGTCCATCTTGCCCGACGGAGCTCCGGCGACGCTCGAGCAGGGCGATTTGGTACTCACCAGGGTGTGTGCGCTATTGTTTCCAACGGCTCGCACGAGAGTGTGACGCCGCGAGGTAATCCCCCATAGCTCAATTGGCAGAGCATTCGACTGTTAATCGAAGGGTTCCTGGTTCGAGTCCAGGTGGGGGAGCGCAATCCCCGTCCGGTTCTCCGGGCGGGGATTTTTGTCGTCCGGGTCGGTGGTACCAGGGTCTCGGTCGGTTATCAGATCGTGACTCTCCTGGCTGTATATCAATTGAATGAATCCATTCGACCGATGCCGGTTTTGTCGGTCGTTCGCGACATACTGAACGAGCGGTCCGGGAGGCTCAACAGTGCTATAAAAAACCGGATCGGTCGGTTTTAAGGGGCTTCATGAGTTTGAGTTACGCAGCAACCGTTCCACGTCACCTCGTGCATCGGCGTTCTCCGGCCGACGTGTTGTTGACCGATTACGAAACGGTGGACGGAACCCATCGGGCAGCTGTTCAGTTCCCGACTTCCCATCGGATGTTCGCTCCGGTTCGTCGCACCCACGACTCGTTGATGGTGGCCGAGGCTCTGCGCCAAGCGATCAGCCTCTTCTGCCACGTCAATCACGGAGTGCCACTCGACCACATCGTCTTCATCGAGCACTCGCGCTTCGAGATTCTCGATCCGCTGTCGGTCGACGAGATCGACGATTCGCTCGTTGCCGAGTCGATCACGACCGACGTGACGTTCGACGACACGTCGATGGACAACATGAAGTTGTCGGCCAGGTTGTTGAACGGCGACCGACTCGTTGCGTTCGGAACGGCGTCGGTACGGTCGCTCGGCCCCGAGGTGTACTCGCAGTTTCGCACCTCGTCGATGGCCGACCCCCACTTCCGGTATCTGCCGGCCGGGACCGAAGTGGTCGAGGCCCCTGCGGTCGGACGGCTCGATCCCTCCGATGTCGTGTTGGCACGGCACACCTCCGACGGCTCCATCGTCGTGGCACCGGATCCTCGTAATCTGGCGATGTTCGACCATTCCGTCGAATATCTTCCCGGCGTGACCATGCTCGAGGCCGCGCGTCAGGCCTTGCGTCTGGCAACCGGAACACCGACGCTGGACTTCACGTCGTGCGAGGTGCGCTTCATGGGGTTCGCCGAGTGGGCGAATCCGTGCTCGGTCATCGTCGACACCGACTCCACGGATGGCGTGCACCGCATCCAGTTCGAGCACGACGGTGCTGTGCTGTCGGCGATGTCGGTCACGGCAACGTCCGAACCGTGGCTGGCTCCTACCGATCGCTCCAGTCGATAACGGGGTCCTCTGCGAGCGCGAGAAGTCGCGGCAGGCGTCGACGCGGGACGACGGCGGGGAGCAATATCTGCCACATCTCGGTCAGTCGCTGCTGGAGATCGGCGCGCCCGGTCACCATTTCCGAGACAGTGTGCACACCGGTGAACGACGACACGATGTACCGACCCACTGCGGTCGGGTCGACGCCGTCGACGATGTCCCCCTCGGCCTGGGCACGCTCGATCAGATCGCCGATCTTGACGATCCACTCCTCGAACGCCCCCGCGTGTGGACCGTCGGCGATGGCCGATTCCAGTGTCAACCGCATACCCCCACGCGAAATCGACTCGGTCTGCAGCTGACGACCCAGCTCCTTGGTGACGAGAATCAACGCATCGAGCGCCTTGGGGGTGCGGTCGACAATGACGGCAGTGGCAGTTGCCGCCATCGTCAGTTGCGCGTCGATCACTGCCTGCGCCAACTCTTCCTTGGACGAGAAATGGAAGTACATAGCGCCTTTGCTCACCCCGGCGTGAGCGATAATGGTGCTCAAACTGGCTGTGCCGTAACCGAACTTCTCGAAGCTGGCGGCCGCTCCTTCGAGTACGGCCTGCCTGGTGGACGCTGCACGCTCTTGCATCGGTAGACAATAGCTGTTACGCCGGTTCACGGCACGGCGTGTGGAGTTACCGGCGATTCACCGGTAGTCGGTGTCGGAACCCATGGGGCGAACGGCGCGCACCTGATCGAGTCGATCCTGAAGGTAGGTCTCGATCCACTCGAAGGACGTCGCCCCCAGCGGTAGGCGAAGCGGAGGAGCGTCGGACGAAATTGCAGCCAGGACGGCATCGGCTCCACGGCGCGGGTCTCCGGTCTGCGTGCCGTGGGTGGCCTCGAATGCGGATCGAGCGGGTCCGATCAGTCCGGCGTAGTCGGCCAGCGGCGTTCCCCACTGCATCGATCGGCCGCTTGCGTCGGTCCGGAACGGGCCGGGTTCGACGATGGTGACACCGATGCCGAGATGACGCACCTCGCCGGCAAGCGCTTCCGAAAATCCTTCCAGCGCGAATTTGCTGCCGGCATAAGCGGTTCCACCGGGACCGGGTACCACGCCGATGACCGAGGACATCTGCACGATGTGGCCGCGTCGTCGCGCCCGCATCGAGGGCAGCACCGCGCGAGTGACGGCGAGCGGGCCGAAGAAATTGACGTCGACGTTGTCGCGGAACCGACGGTCGTCGATCTCCTCGAACGCGCCGAGCAGGCCGTAGCCCGCATTGTTGACCAGGACGTCGATACGTCCGAACCGTCCGAGAGCGTGGGCCACCGCAGAATCGATCGATTCCTGGTCGGTCACGTCGAGTCGAGCGTGGAGCAACCGCTCGCTTTCCGGCCCCTCGAGATCGGCAACGTCGCGGGCGGTCGCGACCACCCGATCGCCCGCGTCGAGTGCGGCACGAACGAATTCGCGGCCGAAACCCGAACTGGCCCCGGTGATCAACCAGACCCGGTTCGGTCGCGTCGTGTCCATGTCGTCGGCACCTTTCGAGAGAGGTGTGGTCGTGAGCGGCGATAACGGTAATGACGAGAGATGACGGTCGGTAACCGAATTGATGGCACGCTGAGCCGATGGTCGATACGAGTGCAGGAATTCTGTTGTACCGCGTCGGTGCCGACGGACCGGATGTTCTGATCGCTCACCCCGGCGGACCGTTCTGGGCACGCAAGGACGAGGGAGCATGGTCGATCGTCAAAGGGCTGCTCACCGACGGAGAAGACCCGTGGACTGCGGCCCGGCGGGAGTTTCGAGAGGAAGTCGGTATCGACGTCCCGGCCGGAGAGTCCGTGGAGCTCGGCACCGTTACGCAGCGCAGCGGGAAGATCGTCATCGGATTTGGCATCGAAGCCGATCTCGATGTCTCGAATGCGGTGAGCAACACATTCGAGATCGAGTGGCCACCGAAGTCCGGTCGTTTGGAGTCGTTCCCCGAGGTCGACCGCATCGAATGGTTCCCGCTCGAACAGGCCAGAGCCAAGCTGCTGCCGGCGCAGCACCCGTTCCTCGACGCTGTGGAGACGGTCGTCGCATCGCGATAGTTTCGGCACGCGGGCCCGGGGTATCCAGCGGCCGGAAATGACGAGATTCGCAGATGCAGGGTGGGAAGTGAATCATGATGCCGACGGATTCGTCCAGCGCACAGACCATGGTGGAAACGTCTCCGGTCGAAACGTCCGTGGTGGATACCTCACTCCTGGAGACACGGTGGGGCGGACGCGTCGTCGCGTCGGCGTTCGTCGTGTTGGCCGCGGGACTGTCGTGGGTGTTCGCGGCAACTGCCATGATCGGCTAGCGACCATCGGTCGGTTGGCCGATACTGCTCAGCTACGACTACGAAGGGCAGCACAGTGACCGACCGCAGTGTCTCCGCAACACCACCGGCAATCGAGGTACCCAAGCGCGCCTGGCAGGCGCTGGTGGTTCTGTTGCTGGGTATGTTCATGGCACTGCTCGACACCACCATCGTGAACGTGGCTCTACCGACCATCAGCACCACGTTGGATGCGTCGGAATCGGTTCTGTCTTGGATCATCTCGGGGTACGCACTGGCATTCGGCCTGGCTCTGATTCCAGCGGGCAAGGTAGGCGACCGCGTCGGTCACAAATGGGTGTTCTTCACCGGCCTCGCGTTGTTCACCGTCGCGAGCTTCGCGTGTGGTCTCGCTCAGGACGACCTGCAGTTGGTCGTCGCCAGGGTCGTACAAGGCCTGGCGGGCGGCATGTTCGTACCCGCGGTCACCGCATTCATACAGTTGCTGTTTCCGGGGCCTGTGCGAGGTAAGGCTTTTGCCATCATGGGTGCCGTCATCGGAGTGTCGACGGCGCTGGGACCCATCGTCGGCGGCCTGATCATTCAGGCGTTCGGCGACGAGAACGGGTGGCGGTTGGTCTTCTGGGTCAATCTGCCCATCGGAATCGTCGGTCTGGTCGCTGCCGCTGTATTGCTACCGAACAAGGATGATTCCGCTCCCACGTCCCGCCCCGGAATCGATTGGCTCGGACTGGTTCTCATCTCCGCAGGACTGATAGCCCTGCTCGTTCCGTTGATCGAGGGCCAAGAACTGGGCTGGCCGCTGTGGACTTACGTGACGATCGCTGCTGGTCTGGGCCTGATCGCGGCGTTCGGGTGGTGGGAGGTGATCCACACCGGCCGTGGACACAGTCCGCTGGTGCCACCGCGGCTGTTCACCCGCCCGGCGTTCACCGGTGGAGTGATCCTCGCCCTCGTCTATTTCGCGGCCTTCACCAGTATCTTCTTCACCATCTCGCTGCTGTGGCAGACCGGGCTCGGCAATACGGCGCTGTCGTCGGGACTGGTGTCGATACCGTTCGCGATCGGCAGCATCATCGCCTCCTCGCAGAGCAACAGGCTGACCATCCGTCTCGGTCGCACCGTTCTGGTGCTCGGAGCGTCACTGGTCTCGATCGGACTGATCTGGCTGTGGGTCATCCTGGCCACAAGTTCGGCCGACACCATCTCGCACTGGACGCTGATGGTTCCGCTGTTCGTCGCAGGCCTGGGCAACGGAGCCTTCATTGCACCCAACGCGCAGTTCATCGTCGCGACGGTGGATCGCGATGACGCGGGAGCGGCGAGCGGGGTGATCTCCACGATGCAGCGTGTCGGCTCCGCGATCGGGATCGCCGTGATCGGCAGCGTGCTGTTCGGGTCGTTGAACATCACCGGTCCCGATACTGTCGGATCGGGTTTTCTGCACGGGGCAGCCATGGCGATGGCAGTCAGTGCAGCATTCAGTGTGGTGGCGCTGGCGCTGGTCTTCGCGCTCCCCAAGAAGGTTCAGGGCGCGCGCTGAACCGACTTGCTCAGCTGGTCAAGCCCTTGCTGTGCCGATCGACGACAGACGCTGCAAGGTCGGCAATCTTGACGTTCAGGTCCTGGGAAGACTTGCGCAGCAAAGCGAAGGCCTCGTCACCGGACACGTCGTGCAGTGCCATGATCAAACCGATGGCCTTGCCGATCTCCCTGTTGCTTTCGAGCCCGTCACGAAGCGTCGACGCTTCCTGCCCGTTCATGACCGCGGCAACGGTGACCGCTGTGAACGCCGTCAGAATGATCGCCTTGCTCGCGCTGTCGGTGTCGAACACGCCTGGCTGGTCGGTGAACAGGTTGAGCGCGCCCACCTTCTGATCGTCCACCTTGAGCCGAAATCCCATGGCACCTCGCACCGGCGTGCGGTTCAACACACCGCGAGCCATCGCAGGCCATTGGGTAGGAGTGCGGAAGTCGGCTTCGAGCTGGGCCGCCTCGCTGGTGATCGCGTCCAGGCACGGGCCCTCGCCGGTAGCGCGCTCGATATCGTCGACAACGCGAGCGATGTCGTCCGAGGCTGCGACAGTGACGGGCTTTCCGTGGCGCATCAGCATCAGGCTGGCGTGATCGCAATGCGGAACGATCAGTACGGCGGCGTTGCAGATCGCGGTGTAGATCGCCTCGGCGCTGCTGCCTCGGTACACGATGTCGGCCAGAGCGGCGAACACAGTTGCCGGGTCGGTCGACGGGCTGTCGTGCTGCGAGACGTCGTTCACTTGCAACTCCCGTCCTGTGTGATCGTTCGAGCAACCGGTACTCGATGTGAAGCAACCGTACCGCCACCGCATGGGGTGTTCGAACGGGCGGGTACCGGCAGTAGCCTCAGGTCGTGAGCGATGCGCAGGAGTCCACCGGGTTCGAGTACGGCCACGACGGACCGAAATCGATCGTGGTGGGCGTCGATGGGTCCGATTCGTCCTGGCGTGCCGCCGCCTACGCCGCAGGACTCGCCCGAAGACAACGATCGCTGCTGGTACTGGTGTACGTACAACCCATCGCCACGGCGTCCTGGGGCCAGGCCGGCATCTCACTCGTCGAAACGGGTCAGCAGATCGCCGACGAGTTGCTCGACTACATCAGAACGTCGGCTGCCCGGTTCGGAGATCGGGAGCACGTGCGCTGGGAGTTTCGTACCGCGCAGGGAGATCCGTACAACGGGCTGATCGCCGTGGCAGAACAATTGCGCACCGACGCCGTCGTCGTGGGGGCATCGGAGAATGCGGGACATCGAATAGCAGGCTCGGTGGCGGTGCGGTTGGTAAAAGCAGGCCGGTGGCCGGTGACCGTGGTGCCCTGAACGGGGCGAAATCGAGCCGATCTGCGGCCTGCCCTGTAAAAATAGGCAGTCACCTCGTCGGATGCGAGGCGCACGTGGTGCCGTTTTCGGATCCGAGGAGTTCCATGACCGGGCTTTCGCGTAGACAATTCGTGGCGCGCGTGGGGACTCTCGCGGCGGTGTGGGGAATCGCACCCCACGTGTTGGGTCAGGCTCTGGTTGCCCGCGCTCAGCCTGCGGGTGCTGCCGCGACCGGAACGCTGGCGCAGACGATTCTTCGATCCTCGAGCGGGCCGGGGCAGTATCGCGTCCTGGGTGCCGGGCCCGGGGAGCCGTACGTGCCTCGGCTGGACATTCTGGGCCGAGCACCCCAGCCGTCACGGGTGCAGTCGCGGCGGTCGTTGCTCTACCTCGGGCACCTGTCGGACATGCATGTCATCGATGCCCAATCGCCAGGCCGGATCGAGCCCATGATCGTCTCCGATCACGCTGCGTGGGGGTCGGCATTCCATCCGCAGGATCCGCTGACCGTGCACGTCACCGCCGCGATGGTGAAGGCTTTTGCCGATGCACGGATCAGTCCGGTCACCGGGGCGCCGATGGGAGCCGCGGTGGTCACCGGAGACAGCGCCGACATGCATTCCCATCTCGAATTGCGCTGGTACATAGATGTTCTCGACGGTGTCCCGGTGAGGCCCACGAGCGGCGCTGCGGACGTCTTCGAGGGTGTTCAGGCGTGGCCAGAGGCGCAGTGGGCCTATCGGCCGGGCGATCCGTCGGGAGGGTCGTTCGGCGACTACGGATTCCCGACGCTTCCCGACCTTCTCACTCAGGCGATGTCGGGAACCGTCGAGTCGGTGGGGCTCCCCGTGCCGTGGTACTCGGTCTACGGAAATCACGACACCCTCTTGCTCGGCACGTTCGATCTGTCCTCGCAACTGCACGCCCTCGCCGTCGGTGGTCGCAAGGCGTACACCCTGGAGGCGACGGCCACCTCGGCACTCGCCGGCTATGCGTCGACCGCCAGTCCGTTGCAGCGGATGATCGATGCGCTCGGCGTCGGATCCGGTGCGCGACCCGGCTTTCGGGCGGTGTCGGCCGATCCGGCGCGATACCTGTTCGAGCAACGCGAGTTCATGGAGGAGCACTTCGAGACCACCCCGACGCCGGGTCCGATCGGCCACGGCTTCACCCAACACAACCTCGATTCCGGCGAGACCTGGTGGACGGCAGACCCCACCCCGAACATTCGCACGTTCGGACTCGACACCTGCAACGCAGTCGCCGGACCCGACGGTGCAGTACCCGAGAATCAATTCGACTGGCTCACCGGCCAGTTGGAGCAAGCACAGGCCGAGAACAAGTTGGTGTTGATCTACACCCACCACAACAGCCTGACATTGGAGAACCGAGCGCAGCGGCCAGGGCAGTCGGTAAAGCTTTATGGTGCAGACGAATTCATCGACCTGCTGTTGAAATACCCGGTGGTGATCGGCTGGCTCAACGGCCACACCCACCAGAATCAGATCCTGGCGCACTCGCGAGACGGACGCGGATTTTGGGAGATCACCACCGCGTCGTGCATCGATTTCCCGCAGCAGCAGCAAGTGGTCGAGATCGTCGACAACCGGGACGGGACTCTGTCGCTGTTCACGACTGTGCTCGATCACGCATCTCCGGTCACGCCCGGAAACAGCGGCAGTTACCTGGATCTGGCGTCGCGTAGCCGTGAACTGGCGGCCAACGACTGGGCCGAGAATCCGCTGATGCGACGAGGATCGCGTCTGGATCGCAACACCGAACTGCTGCTTCCCGCGCCGTTCGACCTGAGCACCATCACCGACGCGGCGCTCGAGCAACAGCACCTCGACGAGCATGCGCGACTGATCGCCTACGAGACGAGGCAGGGCCGATGAACAGTGTTCGCAGGAAGATCCTTGCCCTGTCCGCGGTGATGGTCTGCGCGGGGTGCTCGCAGACCGCAGCGCTTGCGCCGGTCGGCGGAGCCGAGCTCGGAAACCTGCGTTACGCAGTCAACGACGTCCTGCTCGAGCAGGGTATCGAGATACTGGTCGCGCCGGTGTGCTCGGGTACAGGTGCCGATATCGAATGTGCCGGAAAGACAACCGGTAACGAGGCGATTACCGGTTCGGCTACCTCGGACGACGCGAGCACCGTCGAGATCAAGGTCGGTACGAAGGTTCTCTACTCGGGCTCCGTGCAGGACGTGCTCGATCGCAACTCGACGGTCGGTGCGCCGTGAGGGGGAGTGTGGTTCTGGCTGCCGTGGTGGTCGTGTCGGCACTGATTCAGGCGCTGACTGTGCTGGGGGATCCGGTTCCGACGTCGTCTCTCGGTTTCGCGGGATTGGTGCTGGCTTCTGTTGCCGCGGTGGTACTTGCACTGTGGATCACCGCGTCGACGGCACTCGATGTGGTGGACGGCAACGCATCCGGTGCGCTGGGTCGGGCCTGGCGACGGCCGGTCGTGCTGGTGTGGTGCGTGGTGCTGACCGGGGTGGCCGTTGCGCTCGCAATCCTCTTCCCGCTGCTCCCGGCTATCGTGATTCTGGTTGCGTTGCTGGTGCTTCCGGCCGCGGTCGACGGGCACCGAAATCCGTTCCACGCAGTCTTGGCTATTGTCCGGAGGTCTCCAGGGCGGTGCGCAGTCGCGGCTGTCGTCACGATCCTGGCCTACATCCTCGGCTGGGTGGTGGCACTGGTCCTGGGTTTCTTCGTCACCGGTGTAGTGGCGGCATTCGTGACGTGGCTGTGGTTCGGCACCACTGCCGCTGTGCTGCTGGTCTATTGGTCGCGGCTGTACCGAAGGGCAACACCGCTTTGACCGCGGTCGACGGCACTCGGCCGCTCGGACCGGGATTCAGCCGCGAGCTCGTCGACCGGCCGCGGCCTCGGCGACGACCTGAGTGATTCGACCTGCACGAGTGTCGTCTCGCACGGCGCTGACAATCCACCAGAGCATCTGCTTGCGAGCGCTTGGTGGAAAGCCGTCCCAGGTGCTCCGAGCGCTCGGGTTTCGGTCCAGCGCCGTGGTCAGTTCGAGAGGTTCCTGGAGGTCTTCGACCTGATCGGCAATCGTCCACCAGCCGTTGGACTTCGCGGCAGCGATGGCACGGCGACCTGCTTCGGTCATGAGGCCGCTGTCTTCCATATCGGCTGCGCGTTGTCGGTTCAGACGCGTCCACGGGCTCTTGGGCCTGCGCGGCGTGAACAGCTGCAGGCTGCGCTCCTCGTCGAGGTTGCTGCCGGTGGAATCGATCCAACCGAAGCAGATTGCTTCCTCGACGGCATCGGGGTACGGGCAGCGCGGTCGGTCGGTGGTGTTGCGCCACGAACACAGCCACATGCCTCGGGTCGAGGTGTGATTGTGTGCCAGCCAGGTGCGCCACTGTGCCCGAGTTTCGGCGTGAAAAATCGGGTAGTCGAATTTCCACGTTGCCGGGTGGTCGGATGCAGACGAAGAAGATTCCGACGCAGTCACGTGCTCGCGCAATCGACTCGTGCCGGTGTTGCCCTGCTGCAGTTCCGCATTTCTTCAGTGTGCTCGTTGTCGAGGGCGTGTGCTGCCGCATTGTTGGGTGAAGTTCCCGAACACCGGACTTCGACACCGTGGTGGGGCGGGCGGGGCTCGAACCCGCGACCAATGGACTAGCGGTAGGGGCGGCCCGTTAGGTCCCACTGGATGCCCTACAGTGTTGTTAGGCAACACGACTCGGGTGGCAGAGTGCCCATCCATTCCGGCCTGTTCTCGCAAGTTCCCGTTCATTATCGATGAATAAACGATGGTCGTATTGCCTGGCTGTAGAGTCCGGTCGTCAAGGTCGGATCTGGAGCGAAAGGGACAAGCATGGCTACGTTCATTCTGAATGAGGGATACGACGGTGCACGTGAAATCGAGGCGCACCAGTTTGCAGAGGCGGGGTCGTTCGTAATCTTCTACGACGGCAGTGGTGATCAGGTGTTGGCATGCCCGACCGGCCGAGTGCACGTAATCACCCGCAAACCGGACTAGGGTCGACCACCCCTTCTCGCGGTTGGCCGTGAGAAGGGGGTGCGGCAGACGGACCCCAACTGTGTAAATTTCCAACACGGTTGGGGGGCTGACATTGAGCATGACGCACTGTCGCCCTCACATACGTAATACCTGCTCAGGTTCGCTACGTTGCTAGATCAGTTCGAGCCGGTGCATCTGGTTGCCGCCGATCACCGGCAGTTTGCGCTCTCGGTCTGTCAGGTCTCCGCTGTAGGCGTGCTCGTAGACCACCCACACGTCAGCGCGGCGGCCAGCGCGGAGCATGTCCGCGAACTCATCCATCGACATGCCTGATGCGTCGTAGAGGTCGATCACCTTGACCACCCCGGCGCTGTTTTCGAGGCCTCGTGCGATCTGAGCGAGGTCGGCCACCGACTGGGCACGTTTCGGTGTGGCCGAGGGCGGGGTGACGCTCGGAGGGATTGCGACGGTGCGGCCCGTCGAGCCACGCCCGCCCATCACAGACCACCGACCGTCGCGGCGTCGGTCGCGTCTCGCTTGCGACGATCCCAGTGGGTCGGATATTCGACCACGGGCGGCAATTCAAGCCCGTCGACGTGCCGCAGTCGGCCGTAGGCGAGCAGTATCGACGGCCGCAACCGCTCGATAACCTGCTCGAGTCCGTCACGGAATGCACGAATGCTGTCGGTGTCTCCCGATCGCACCCCGACGCTGGACACGGCGACCGTCGCTCCGGCCTCCAGTCCTGCGAATGCGTAGTCGTAGCTCGCTCGATCGGACCAGGACACCGTGGGGATGACGTCGACGCCGAGGGCCTGCCAGTACGCGGCCACCCACCGGGAGCGGTAGACGTTCCACACCGACGCGGCCCGCGGCATTCCTCGCCACAGCGAGAAGTCGGGCGACAGTGCACAGCCGACAGCGATCGCACGACGAGCAGACCGCTCGGGCGAGGACCAGACCGTCTCGAAACGGTAGTCGTCGAGGAAGAAATGCACCGCGCCACCGGTCTCGGCGGCGTGCTGGCGCTGGCGCTCGACGTGCCATGCCGCGAGATTGGCCGGCATCGCGTGCGATGGCGCGAGGTCTGGGATGCCGTGCTCGTTGCTCGACGGAAACAGCGTCCGGAGGTTGAGCGCATCGAGGCGGCCCGGGTTGGTCTGCCACCGAGTACTCGAGCGAGTGCCGTGAATGCCGGTGATCGTCGTCATGGCTGGTGACCTTTCGGAAAACAGGGTGCCGGTGTCGGCATCGTGGCTGGTGGGGCTACTTGCCGGGACGTTTTGGGGCCCGCTGTAAAAATCCATGGGGACCGGGCAGTCCCCATGAGGGCGGGGTGGGCTTCGTAATAATCGAGGGGGTCACTTCATGTCCGGCCAGTCCATGAAACGCGTACCGAGTGCGAGCTCCTCCTCGCCCAGTCGCGGCTCCTTCCTGACGCTCGTCCCATCCGCCCACTCCCAAGGTGGTACGTCGGTCACGGCCGGTCGCTCGGCGTCGCGAGAACCATCCTGACGCTGCGAGTTACAGCGGCCGTGCAGAAGACGATCGGCCCTGCCGCCGGACCGTGCGTTCGCGCCTGAGTGATCAGCGGCCAGCGGCTTCTCGTCCCAGTTCGATTCCGGATCCTTGAAAAGTGGCAGATCGCACCAAAAGCAGGGGCTGCCGTCGATGTGCCGGTACAGCAGGTTCTTGCGCACCGTCACATGGTCATAGCCGTAGCCACGCTCGTGCCTTGATTTGCTCGTTCCGGTCATATCGGCGCTCCTGATGAGGTGTGAGTGATGAACGAAGCCCCCGACCCCGTAGCGAGGTCAGGGGCTTCGAGGGTTCGGCGCTGGCGGGCTTAGGTGACGGGCAGACACCCTCAGGGGTGCCACCGAGTGCCCGCGTGCCGCCATGCATTCCGCTTCCCATGGAAGGCCTCGAAAGATCGGGAGCGGTGAGTTTGACGCCGAAGATCGGGGGTCAGCGGAACCAGGCAGCCTCTTGCACGACCTCTTCGTGCTCCTGACCGTGTCCGGCCTCGCTGAGCGGCACTGCGAGCTCGTTCGGGATCGAGGCGAGCGTGTCGGCCATCGTCGGGTCGGCGGTGATCGCTGTGACCCAGTGCTGGATGCGCGAGGGGGCGATCGCGCCGCGTGCCACGGCATCCTCGACCTTGGCGCGCACCTGACGGGTCTGCTCGGCGGCCGCGATGACCTTGCCCTGCTCTGCGTCGTGGCGGAGCTGTGCGAGTGCGGTCGGGTCGAGCCCTGCGGCGGCTGCGACCTGCTCGGGGGTCGGTTCCGGCGCGGTGACCAGTTCCTCGACGGCCGCGAGCACGGTATCGACCGCGGCGTCGGCGGGCAGGGCTAGTGCCTCGAGCAGTGCGGTCCATGTGGCTTCGGGAACGGTGGTGTCAGCCATTCGTGTTCTCCTTCGGGGTGTCGAGTTGCGTTACGGCAGCGATGATTTCGTCTTTGTCGAGCGCGTCGGCATCGATGCCTCTCTTCTGCGCGTAGGCCGCCCACACGGCTTTCGTGGCCGCCGTCTTCGGGCGATCGAGCGCCGGGGGCGTCGAGGTGACGTTCGGGATGGACGTGCCCTCGGTAGTGCCGGGTTCGCCTGCCGAGAGCGGTTCGTCCTGAACCCCTGTTGCCGCGTCGAGGTCGCCTGCATCGTGCAGGTCTCCTGCGGGCTCGAACACGCCGAGGTGCTCGAATTCGGCGACGATGCTGTCGTCGATGTCGACGGTCTGGCCGTGTGTCGCCAGGCGCGCGGTGCCGTCCTCGGTCCACGAGAACAGTGCGTGTGCGATGGTCACCAGGGCCATGGCTCAGCCTGCCAATCCGACGAGCTTCTTCACCGCATAGGGCCTTTCGAGCGCGAACGCGGGGACTGCGAAGCCCTGGACCCACTTCGAGCGGATCGAGCGGTCGTCCCAGGTGTCGACGGTCAGGGGGAACTCGAATCCGACCGTTCCGGCCTGTCCCTTCTGCAGGGCGTAGCCGATGCCCGGCGTCAGGCGCGGTGTCGAGAAGATGCCCGCGGTCAGTCCGGCCGACTTGAGCACGTCGTCGAGGTTCTCGCCGTAGGCGACCTTGAGTGCGCGCTCCTGGTTCGGGTGCAGCACCAGCAGGTCGTTCTGCACGCCGAGTTCCTGCAGGTCGTTCGCGAGCTGTGCGTCGGCGAAGTCAGCGGCGGGCCGTGCTGCGTTCGGCGTCAGGTTTGCCTCGGGTCCGGTGGTGATCACGGTGTTCCAGTTATGCCCGGCGATGGTGTTCTCGGCACCGATACCTGCATCGACGACGGCCAGAGCCGAATCGTTCAACTTTCGGACGATTGTGTTCGTGAGCTGCGTCGTCTGCTGGTCCAAGTAACTCGCGTCGTTGCGCTTGACCCGCTCGTCGGAGATCGAGAATTTCCCTCCCCAATCCTCGGGCTTTGCCAGCTTCGACTCGGGGTCGACGCCCTCGACGATGGCGTATTCGGTCTCGGGAACGCGCTGCTCGATCGGCTTCGACGTGTAAAAGTCGCTGGCCTTGATTACCGAATAAAGCAGGCCGCCGCCTTCGACGGGAGCCCCGAGAGAAGTGAAGAACTTGTCGAGCACGAGCTGCGGATCGGCCAGCGCGGCAATGCGATTGCGGATGACGCTCTGCTGCTTGAGCGCGACGTCGACGGTGAGCCGACGCCCGTTCAGTTCGGGAATGAGGGAGTTTGCCATGGGTGAATTCCTTTCAGTACAAGCTGATTTCGGCGTCAGCGCCGGATGCGGCACCTGTTACTGCAAACCCGACCGCGATGCCGGAGGTCTTGGTGACGACCTGGCCTGCAGCACCGACCTCGACCTCGGCGTTGGCGGCGATCGTGCCCGCTGCACGGATGAGCACCACCCGTGATGCGCCTCGGCTGACGGCAACGAGTTCACCGGATCCGGCGTCCTCCTTGGCCACACCGAATGCGCGGGCTGCGGCTGGCGCGGGAGCTACGGCGATGTTGCCGCCTACTCGGTTGCCGCTGACGGCGACGAGTCGCTTCGCCAGGACGGCCGAGGTGGCACGGACGGTGACATCGGCACCGGGCTGGTAGACGGAGACGTTCATGTGTTGTCCTTCCGAGATTCGTGCAGCTTCAGTGCTGCGGTGGCAGTGCGGTGGCGGCGGCGGGTCGCGGCCACTTTGATCTGGGCCCGCTGGCGGGCGGTGAGGGTGTCCGTTCCACGCGGTGCGGCCGATGCTCGAGTGAGCGTGACCGGCGTGCCAGCCGATGCTGCGACGGCGACGCCGAAGAGGTCTCCAATGTCGGCCAGGGTGGAGATTCCCGGGCGTGTGACGCCGAGTAGCGAGACGGCGGTGAGGACCAGGGGATACTTCGTGCCATCTGGCATGACGACGTCATGCACGGCTTCGATGGAGCGTCGAGGGAAGGCGCTGGCGGCGATGTCGCTCAACCAGGCAGGAACTCCGACGAGATCGCCGACGAGGGTCTGGTCGCTATCTGCCAGACGGATGTTCTCCACCTGGCCGAGGGCGGGTTCGCCGTCGAACCGTGGATCGACGTGGCCCAGCTTGATTATCGGGCGAGGCACCGCGCCGGATGCGTGCGCTTTCTGAGCGGCGCGGAGCAGGTGCGGAGTGGCGTTGAACGTTCCGGTCGACACCGACCACTTGCCGACCTTCACCAGCTCGACGCTTGCAATTGTCTTCGTTTCAACCACAGCGCTCAACACCGTGGTTGACGAGCGGCCCGTTCGTGCACGGCCGCTGCACTGAGAAACCAACGGCCACCAACACGTCGGCCGCGGATGCTGCCACGGCGCGCGAGGTCGCGGACGGCAGCCGGTGTGCTGCCGAGAATCGCTGCGGCGGTGGCGGTATCGAGGTCACGCCCCGATGATGCACCCTCAGGGCCGATTTCCCCCGAAAGTCTTACGTTGGCGTCAGATTCTCTTACGTCTGCGGCGGATTCGAGCTGTGAGCGCAATAGTTCGAGCTTCGGTGTCGGCCGAGAACCGTTGCGTCGGAGCAGGTTGACGAACAGGTTCATCGCCTCCGCGAGTGTGCGCGCATCCTCGGCCGTGAGGATCACGCCGACGACGCGGCGGATGTCACTCACTCGTCGGCACCGAGGTCTCGACGAAACTGCTTCATCCACGCGGCAAGGTCGGTCGAGTCCCCGGGTGGATCGTCGGTGACGGCCGGAATCCTGGCCTCCGCCTCCAGCCGCGCGGCTCGCATCGCATGAGCGTTGAATACCTCGCTGAGCATGGCGGTTCCAAGCTGCGGGACGATGTCTCGCGCGACGTGCATCAGGGCCAGCATGAGCCGGTCGAGGCGATCTTCTTCCTTCGCGCTGTCGATCAATTCGGTGAGCACATCGTACGAGCGGTCCGGTCGCTGTTCCGATGTCAAGAACACCTCCCACGCGATCGAGGCTCGTCGTCGGTCGGCCCAGTACATGGCCATGGTCGGGCGTCGTTTCTTCGTCATTCCACTGTCTCCCTTGCTGTTTCGATCGTGTCGATGATTCTGTCAGCGAGCCTGACCGCTTCGGTGAATGTGTGAGGTCGGCCGCCGATGGCGACGATGCCGGGCGATCCGAGCGCGACGGGGATCTGCTCGCGATGGTCGCCGCACCGCTTGGAGCGTGAGCGAGTACGCGCGTCGCACCCCTCGGCTTCGCACGTGATTGCGTTCTGGCGGGCCATCACGCAACGTCATCGCTGCGAGGTCGACCTGGTGGCCGGCGGAATTCGGGAAGTCGTCCGGCGAGCACACCGTCCGATGCGGGTTCGTCGATCGACCAATCCCGGCACGGCCCGATTGCCGGGCACTCCCAGCACAGCCGCACGGCTGCTCTGTGGCGCTCTTCGACGTCATCGCGAGACTCACCCTCACCCATCGGGTCGAACAGCTCGCCACGACCGACACAGGCCGCGTCGGGCAGCCGCACCGTCTCCCGAAGCACGTCGGTCAGGATCATCTCGAGTGGCGATCGCGGGTCGGCCCCGCTGTTGATGTTCCGGCTGCGGCGAGTTCTCACAGGTTCTTCCCTGAGTCGTTGATGGTGGCTGTCTGTGCGAGGTGCGGGCGGCATCGAAGGCACGGGATCGGGCGCGCCTCGTCGTCGTAGCCGATCCACCCGTTCGAGCAGTGGTGCGATTGCACGACCGACAGGTGTCGCTCGTCGATCTCTTCGCCGGTTCGATCCTTCACGTGAATCAGAGACTCCTTTCCGGTACGCGCGCATGTGCGGTCGTAAGCCGAGTTCGAAAGCGACCACCCTTGATCTCTGGTTGATCAGTACGTGATTTGCATGATTTAGCGACACTGGTGTCGCTTTGAACTGCCACCAATGTCGTTTCGACTTGCGCAAATGTCGTTTCGACTTGCGCAAATGTCGCTTTGAAATGTCTCAAATGTCGCTTAGACATGGGTATCTCGGAGCAGTCGAGGCGACATGGGTGTCGTTTCCGAATCGACATTCGAAGCGACACCCATGTCGCCTACAGGCCTGCCATCGGGGTCGAGCCATAGTCGATCGAGGACGTCCGGCGGGACTGCCAGCCGGTACTCGGCGGGAGTTCCTTTCCAGTTGTTCGCCGGTCGAGTTCGGACGATCCAACCGTTGTTCCGGAGCCACACCATGCCGCGGTTGACGGTCCGAACAGTGACCTCCATTTCGCGCGCCAGGCGCTCGACACTCGGTCGCACACCGGTCCCGTCTTTCGACGAGCCGAACGTTGCGAGAGTGAGCGCGAGGAACTTGGCCGACCCCGGCATGCGGGTTCGCTTGACGACGCGCTCCCAGTCGAACCTGCCGATAGATTGCGGGCCGTCCTCGCCGTCGAGAACTGGCGCTGCTGTCATAGTGACTCGCGGACCTCCGCGTCGGCCCGGACTCGCTGCTCGTCACGGGCCAGCTCCTTGGAGGTCCACTCCTCCGGGGTAGGAATCGTCGCCAGGACGGTAGCCAAGGCGTCGACGAGATCGACCGCCTCGGTGAGGTCCAGCGAGATACTCGATGACCCGTACACAATCCTGAGGCGTTTACCCTCGACGTCGCGCGTGACGACGACAGGGGCGTTTGTGAGTTCGTCAATTGTCATGAAAGCCATGATCATTTGCCCGTTCTGGTTGGCTCTGCGGCATCCGCGAGCATGGTGAGGGAGGCTGCGAGTCGGCGTGCGTCGTGTGGTTCGATCGACCACGGGCCGAACTCGATTTGCGGGCCGCCGAGCCCGTTGTCGTGAAATACCGCAGTGATCGGTACGTCGTCCCACGAGTCGGCGGCGGCATTGCAGAGCTTGTGGTGGTGCCGTTCGATGAACAGCCGTGGCGCGTCGTCCAGTACGGGATACCGAGTGTCCGGTGGCAGCTCGCTCCACGGCTCGGGCGCGGTCTCGATCGGCGGCTGCGGTCGGTGCCAGAATTTCTCGTCCATCAGGCCACCACATCCGATCGAGCCTCGATGGCGACCGCGCGGCTAGCCTCCTGCAAAAGCTGTGCAGCGAATGCCAGGGCCTCGCGAGGCAGGAACGCCACGTTGGCACCGCAGTTCATCGACAGGTACGGCTGAGTGATCTGACCACGGTCGTTGGCCTGCCAGGTCGTTGAGGCGTAAACCTCGTTTCTGTCGGGACCGATGTACATGCTCGGGGTGCCGACTGTTCCTTCCGATCGGTGCCACTCGCCCTCGAACGCACCGTCTTGACTCTCGGTCTCGATCTCGCCGGGGTTGAGCGCGCGGTAGTCGACGACGGCCTCGATGACCATCTCCACGAACGCGTCGATGTTGCGCGGCAGCACCGTGAGGTCATGGAAGGACTGGCCGCCGTCCTGGTCAGCGCAGTCGATCACGATGTTCGGCTTCTCGGTGAAGGTCTCGTCACCGTCGTGTCCGTCGTAGCGCACCACCTGAGCGACGAACGCGCCCTTGGTGACCTGCGCAAGGATTGTGTCCTGGCCGCCGTTCGGCGCGAGCTCCGCCAGCACCTCTGCGCTTGTGGGGGCGTTGGGTATAGTGGTCATGATCGATCAGTTCCTTCCGGGATGTTGGGATTGGTTATCTCGCCCTCGATCGCGGTTGCCGCCGCGTCGGGGGCGCTTTCGTCCGGCAGTTCGTATGGGTCGGGCGTCAAAGGCATCAGGCCGCGCCTTCTCCGCCGGTCGCCTGGGCGTCTTCCCATGCGATGACATCGACGAGCTTGTAGCGAGCGAAACGGCCAATCTTCGAGAACCGCGGGCCTCGTCCCTGACTTGCCCACTGCGCCAGCGTCTTACGTGGAATCTTCAGTCGAGTTGCGGTCTCGTCGCGTGTGAGCCAGTAGTGCTCAGTGGTTTCCATCGAGAACCTTTCGTTGATGAGATCTCGTCAATTTGGATCTTGAGCGTCGAGGTCTCATCAATTACTACATGAGTGTTGTGGATACCGCAAGACCCTCTATAGTTGCGGGTATGACATCAGAACCATGGGCGGACGCTCAGGCGCGACGCATTGGCGAAACAGTGAAGTCGCTTCGGGGTAAACAATCAGCGCAATGGCTGTCGGACCGAACCGCCGAGCTGGGTCACCGCGTCTCACGCAGCACCATCTCCGAGATTGAGACTGCTCGTCGAAAGACTGTTACGACCGCTGAATTAACCGCTCTTGCATGGTCTTTGAAAGTTCCGCCGGTCCGCCTTCTGTTTCCTGACCTACCTGGTGGTCGGGTCGAAATTGTGTCTGGAGAAACCTACGAATCGGCCACAGCAATGATGTGGTTTTCGGGTGAAACAACCTTTCAGCCTGACATCCTCAAGGCCGGTTGGGATGAGAAACCGGAGGCGGAGCGGATGGAAGATCTCGCCGAGGTGCGATCTGTCACCGACGGGGCGAAGCTGGTTGATTTGGCGCGTCAGCAGAAGCACACGGAGTCCGAGATTGAGCGGCTGACCGCTGTTGCCAACAGAATGCAGGCGTCGGACCAGCCGGAGCTGGCGTCCACTTTCGTAAACGAGATCGCTGGAAAGCAGGCCTACCTCGCGTATTTGGACAAGGAGATACGTATGACGCCGGGCGCGGTCGTAGACGATGGCAGGTAGACCGCCTCTTCGCATTGGCCAGCACGGCAAGATCACGCGGACGGATCTGGGTGGGGGACTTTGGTTGGCAAAGTGTCGTTACCGCGACGATGACGGGGTAGTCCGGATCGTCGAACGCCGCACACCTGCAGGCGTGCGGGATCAGCACGGCAAGCATGCAGAGCAGGAACTGCTGACTGCGCTCGAGTCGCGTCACGCGCCGAATGAGGAGGAGATCACCGGCGCGACACTCGTGGCCGCGCTGTGCAAGACGTATCTATTGCGGCTCGCCGACGAGGGCCGATCGACCGCCACAACGGACACCTACCAGTTCGCGCTCGCCAAGCTGCAAACGTGGACTGCAGGACTGAGGGTGTCCGAGGCGACGCCGGGCCGGATGGATACGGTTCTTCGCGCCATGAGCAAGACGCACGGCGCAACAATGGCCCGCCAGGCCAAGACGGTCTTGCGCGGCGCGCTCGGAATGGCTGTTCTCGCCGGCGCTCTCCCGACGAACCCGCTCAGGGATGTCACCGCGATCAGGGGGAAGGCCGGCACCAAGGGCTCTCGCGCTTTCACCGCGGCTGAGCTCCGTAAGCTGTTCGCCGACCTCGGGGCGTCCGAGTATTGCCGAAGGCACGACCTGGTCGACCCAGTCACAATGCTCATTGCCACGGGTCTGCGTCGGTCGGAATTGCTGGGCCTGCTGATCGACGAATTCGACGGTGCCACAATTAAAGTCACAGGCAAGGTGGTGCGGGTCAGGGGTGTTGGTCTGGTTCGCAGCCCGACGACGAAATCTGATGCGGGGGAGCGGACAATCCCACTGCCTCGCTTTGCGATCGAGATGCTTGAGCGGCGAGCGGGGGAGCTGCACCCCACCGATCAGGGCGTCATCTTCCCGTCGACAGCCGGGACTTTGCGAGACCCGAACAACTTCGGCAAAGAATGGCGGAACGCGCGTGAGCTACTCGGCGTACCCGACACGACGTCACACAGTTTCCGAAAGGCACTCGCTACGCTGATAGATGACGAGCGGCTACCGGCGCGGATGGGGGCCGATCACCTCGGGCACCGCAACGTGTCGATGACCCAGGACAAGTACATGACCCGAGGCCGGATCCATACCGAGGTCGCGGATCTCCTCGATCGGACCGTTGCCATAAGTGATGAATAAACGATGGCCTTCTCAGTGTTGCCACCGAAAAGGCCATCTGACGTGGGGCGGGCGGGGCTCGAACCCGCGACCAATGGATTATGAGTCCACGGCTCTAACCGACTGAGCTACCGCCCCAAGCGCGTACTAGGTACGAGCCTGCAGAATCGTACAGAATCACGCCGCCTCGTCGGTGCATCGGGGGAGCTATTTCGCCCGGACCTGCACCGGGACGCCGTTGAGGATCGCATTGGCCGAGACGGCGTCGACGCGGCCCGGGTCGGTGATGTCGTTGACACTCGGTCCTTGCACCGTCGTCGCGACGGACAACTGGACACCGGGGCGCTGATGACCGAAGCCGTGCGGCATGCTCACCACGCCCGGCATCATCTTCTCCGATGCCGCCACCTCGATATCGACGGTTCCGGCGGCGGAGGTGACCGACACCATCGACCCGTCCTCGATGCCGCGGTGCGCAAGATCGTCCGGATGTGCCAGAAGCTGATGTCGCGCTTTGCCTTTGGTGAGCCGGGCGGTGTTGTGCATCCACGAGTTGTTGCTCCGTAGGTGCCGCCGTCCGATCATCAACAACTCGTCACCACTCGGAACTGCGCTGGAATGCATCAGATCCACCAACGCGGGAAGTTCGGTGACCACGACGTCCTGAATCAACTGGACACGCTTGTCCCGCGTCTTCAACTTCTGCGGAAAGCCGGGACGCAGTGGACCGAGATCGATGCCGTGCGGATTTGCCCGAAGCTTGCGTAGCGACAAGCCTTTTCGTCGGCTACGGAGCAGGATGTCCAGAGTGCGAGCAGGGGACAGGCGCAGGCGTGCCTCACCGATGATGCTCTTCGGGCTCACTCGTGCTTTCAGTCGATCGATCGTCGAACCAGCCATCCGGTTCTTGTAGCGCAGCGAGAGATCCCGGAAGATCTCCCAATCATGCTTGGCGTCAGCCTGCTTGGGCAGAACCGCGGGCATGTATTTCGCGGTGTTGTGTACCGCGAAAGAATTGAAGATCAGATCGTAGTGGTCGCGTTCCAGCGACATCGTCGGCGGCAGAATCACGTGTGCGTGACGCGAGGTCTCGTTGATGTAGAAGTCGAACGACACCATGAAATCCAGGGCCGCGAAGGCGTCGTTCAGGGTGGTGCCGCCGGGCATCGACAACACCGGATTTCCGGACAGAACCGCCATCGCGCGGATCTGGTCTTTACCTTCGGTGGTGATCTCGTCGACAAGCGTCGAACAGGGGTATTCGCCTGCGAACTCGGGCAGATTCCGAACGCGACTGCGCCACTTGTCGAAGTGACCGCGGCCGACGATGCCCTGCTTGATCAGATCGATCGCGGGATCGGTCACCATGGCACCGCCAGGGCGGTCGAGATTGCCGGTCACGATGTTGAGCACCTGAATGGCCCACTGACACACGGTGCCGAATTGCTGGGTCGACACTCCCATTCGGCCGTAGGCCACAGCAGATTTCGCTGCGGCGAAATCACGAGCGAGAGTCGAGATCTCGTCCGCCGAGATTCCGACCACGGGGGCGACGGCCGCCGGGGTGAACTCCGCGACGAGATCCGCGAGTCGATCGGCCCCGTCGATGTAGTCGGCCACCTTCATCGCTCCGTCGACAACGATGGTGTGAATCATCGCGAGCAGCAGCAGTGCGTCGCTGCCGGGGCGAACGAAGAAGTGTGTGTCGGCGATGTCGGCGGTCTCGGTCTTGCGCGGATCGACCACGACCAGGCGGCCACCCCGTTTGCGCAGTGCCCGCGCTCTCTTGGCGAAATCTGGCACCGTCATCATGCTGCCGTTGGACGCCATCGGATTACCGCCGAGGACGAGAAAGAAATCGGTTCGATCGATGTCGGGGATCGGTAGCAGCAGCTGATGGCCGTACAGCAGATGGTCGACGAGCTGATGTGGCAGCTGATCCAGCGAGGTGGCGGAGTAGCGATTGCGCGTCCGTAGTAGCGAGGTGAACGGAATTCCGTGCGTCATCGCGCCCATCGAATGCACGTTGGGGTTTCCCTGATAGACGCCGACCGCGTTGCGCCCGTACTTCTTGCGCGTCGAGACGAGACCCTCGACGACGAGGTCGTATGCCTCGCTCCACCCGATCTTCTCCCACTTGTCGCCCACCCGCTTGACCGGTGTGGTGAGTCGATCGGTATCGGCATGAAGATCGATCAACGACAGTGCCTTGGGGCAGATGTGGCCGCGTGAGAGTGGATCCTTCTCGTCACCCCGGATCGACACCACTGCGTCGTTCTCCACGGTGAACTCGAGCCCGCAGATCGCCTCGCACAAATTGCACGATCCATACACAACCGACATCGCATCTCCCATTCCTGTGGACCGAGAGTAGCCCGGCGGGGGACCGGGGCACCGTCATCGGCCGACAATTAGGCTCTGGAGTTGTGCCTACCCTCGATCTCACAGCCTCGTGGCCCGTCGATCATGTTAGTGCCGCAGTCGTCACCGACTCCGGTGTTCGGGAGGAAGTCGGCGACGCCGACAGTGTCTACGAACTCGCCTCGGTGACCAAGCTGCTCAGTGCGTACGCGGTCCTCGTTGCCGTCGAGGAAGGCGCGGTGGAACTCGATCAGCCCGCAGGGCCGGAGGGTTCGACGGTGCGTCATCTGCTGGCACACGCGTCGGGGTTGGCGTTCGGCGACCGCACAGTCCAGGCACCGGCCGGCACCAAACGGATCTATTCGAGTGCCGGGTTCGAGGTGTTGGCCGAGCTGATCGAAGCCGAATCAGGCATCGCCTTCCCCGACTACTTGGACGAGGCCGTGTGCACGCCGCTGCAGATGACGAACACGTCGCTGCCGGGGTCGGCCGGTCACGGCGGCCGCTCCACACTCGCCGATCTGACGAGGTTCGCGACCGAGTTGCTCGCGCCGACGCTCCTGGCGTCGCAGACACTGGCGTCGGCGACAGAGGTGCAGTTTCCCGGTCTCAACGGAATCGTGCCCGGCTACGGATCACACAAGCCCTGCGACTGGGGGCTCGGGTTCGAGCTGCGCGGTGAGAAGACCCCGCACTGGACCGGCAGCAACAACTCGCCGTCCACGTTCGGTCACTTCGGGCAGGCCGGAACGTTCCTGTGGGTGGATCCCGCAGTATGCACTGCATGCGTGGTGTTGACCGACAGGGCGTTCGGAGACTGGGCCAAACCGCTGTGGCCGGAGCTGTCCGACGCAGTGCTGGCAGGGTGAAACTCGGCTGTTCCCAGATTGCACTGGCGCAACAGGGGCAACTCGGGGCACACTAGTACACACACGCGTTGATTCACTGCAGCCCGCCGAAGCATGTCGAGGTCGTTGGGGAAGACGTCCCTCGTCGAAGCTGGAGGTAGTGCAATGCGTGGATCGAATCAGTTCGCAGAAGCGACGTCGGGTGTTGTGTACATCCACTCGTCGCCCGCTGCTCTGTGCCCGCACGTCGAATGGGCGTTGACCGACGCCCTCGATTGCCGTGCGAATTTGAAGTGGTCTGCGCAGCCTGCCTCCGATGGTCAGCTCCGCGCCACCACCGACTGGGTGGGCCCGGTCGGTACCGGAGCCAAGCTCGCCGGCATCCTGCGCTCGTGGCAGATGCTGCGGTTCGAGGTGACCGAGGACGCCAGTGAAGGCGTCGACGGCGAACGGTTCTCGCACGTACCCGGATTGGGCCTGTGGCGCGGAACGACGAGCGCGAACGGTGACGTGGTACTCGGCGAGATGCGACTGCGCGCCTTGATGGAAAACAACCAGGGGAATTTCACTGCAGCCGTGGAGCATGCTCTCGGCTCGGACTGGGATGCTGCCCTCGAGCCGTTCCGCACCGGTGGTGCCGGAGCGGAAGTGACGTGGTTGAGCCGCGACGTCGGTTAGCTGACCGGGTTGCTGGGGCCTGGGTGTCGCGGTAGTTTCGCGGGCGTGCCTGGGTAGGCATGTGGGAACGACCGTGGAGTGGTGAGTTCGATGCTGTCGACTGGAAAAGTGATTCGATTCGACGAGTTCAAGGGGTACGGATTCGTAGCGCCGGACGAGGGCGGCGAGGACGTGTTCATTCACGTCAACGATCTGGACTTCGACAAGAGACTGTTGGCACCCGGGGTTCGAGTCGAGTACGTCGCCGTGGAAGGCGACCGAGGCCTCAAAGCCACTCAGGTACAGATCATCGACGGTCCGGCATCGACCGCGCTGGTCACCCGACGCAAGCCCGACGTGCCGTTCCACGACATTCCGGTCAGCGAACACCAACAACTCGAAGACGTCATCTGCGACGTGCTGTCCGAAGGGGACTTCACCGCGGAACTGACCGAGGCTCTCCTGACCGCCAACGGCACCTTGTCGGCCACGCAGATTCTCGACATTCGATCAGCGATTCTGCAACTGGCTCACGATCACAAGTGGATCGAGAGCTGACTACACGAGGCGGCGGAGAGCCTCCCGAGTGATCAGAGTGGAATGTTCTTGTGGTTGCCCCGCGCCGCGGGGGCATCCGCGAGTGCTTTCGTGACCGTGCTGCGAGTCTTGCTCGGCTCGATGACCTCGTCGACGACGCCGATGGCCACTGCGCGCTCGACGCCACCGGCGATGCTCTCGTGTTCGACGGTGAGGCGATCGTGCAGTGCCTCACGCTCTTCGTCGGGCGCGGCGGCGAGTGCCTTCTTGTGCAGGATGCCGACGGCTGCCTTGGCGCCCATGACGGCGACCTCGGAGCCGGGCCAGGCGTACACGGCAGTGGCACCGAGTGCGCGAGCGTTCATGGCGATGTACGCACCGCCGTAGATCTTGCGCGTGACCAGGGTGACGCGAGGAACGGTCGCTTCGGCGAAGGCGTGCAACAGCTTTGCGCCGCGGCGGACGACGCCTTCCCATTCCATGCTGACACCGGGCAGGTATCCGGGAACGTCGACGACCACGATGAGCGGGATGCCGAATGCGTCGCACAGGCGCACGAAACGGGCTGCCTTCTCTGCACTTTCGGAGTTGAGGCAGCCGCCGAGGCGAATGGGATTGTTGGCGATGACGCCGACGGTGCGGCCGCTGATGCGTCCGAGACCGATGACGATGCTGCGGGCCCAGCCGCCCTGGAACTCCTCGAAGGTCGATTCGCCTTCGACGTTGTCGAGCAGCTCGTGGACGATCGGGTGCACATCGTATGCGCGACGGTTGGATTCGGGCATCAGAGCCCGGAGATCGGTGTCGCCGTGCTCGGCGGCGGCGATGTCGAATTCGCCCTGCTCGCAGAACATGGACACCAGACGGCGGGCGCGGGTGAACGCGTCCATCTCGCTGTCGGCGACGATGTGGCAGACACCGGACTTCTTGTGGTGTGTGTCGGGGCCACCGAGCGAGGCCATGTCGACCTGCTCGCCGGTGACGCTGCGGACGACGTCGGGACCGGTGACGAACACGCGTCCCTCGGGAGCCATGATGACGACGTCGGTCAACGCAGGACCGTAGGCGGCGCCGCCGGCCGCGAAGCCGAGGACGACGGAAATCTGGGGGACGAGGCCGGATGCTCGAACCATGGCCTCGAAGACGAGTCCTACGGCATGGAGAGCTTCGACGCCCTCGGCCAGGCGAGCGCCACCGGAGTGCCACACGCCGACGAGCGGAGCGCGCTGTTCGATGGCGGTATCGATGGCGGCGACGATGTGCTTGCAGCCGTCGACGCCCATGGCACCGCCCATTACGGTGGCGTCGGAGCAATACGCGATGGTGTGGACTCCGTCGATCTCACCGGAGGCCGCGAGAATGCCGGACTTGTCCCGATCGTGCAGGGGCACAGTGGTTCCGGTGTCGAATAGGTTCTCGAGGCGGGCGAGTGGATCGCGGGGATCGGTAGAAGTACCGGATCGAGTGACGGGAGCCAGAATTGTCATCGCTTGTCCTTCTTCAGGGCCCCCGTGGGGGCGAGGCCCGAACCGGGGCCGTTCACGAGGAACGGTCCCCGGTTCGGATCATGCACTGCGAGAGCGGGATTCGCTGAGTCGAAACGATCGACTCAGTGCATCACGCCTTTCCGAAGGCGAGCGCTACGTTGTGCCCACCGAATCCGAACGAGTTGTTGATCGCGTAATCGATCTGTCCGACGCGGGGCTCGCCCTTGACGACGTCGAGATCGATCTCGGGATCCTGATTCTCCAAATTCAGTGTGGGAGGGATGATTCCCTCACGCACTGCCAGCACCGTCAGAACCGACTCGAGGGCACCGACGGCACCGATCGAGTGGCCGAGAGCGGATTTCGGTGCGTACACCGCTGCGTGATTTCCGACGGCCTTGTTGATCGCCAGCGCTTCGGCAGTGTCTCCGATGGGAGTTGCCGTTGCGTGGGCGTTCACGTGGGTGATGTCGGACTTCTGCAGGCCTGCGGTCTCGATGGCGCGCTGCATCGCACGCGCGGCACCCTTGCCCTCCGGGTCGGGAGCCACGAGGTGGAACCCGTCGGAGGTGATTCCGGCACCGAGCAGGCGGGCGTGAATCGTTGCGCCGCGAGCCTTGGCATGCTCCTCGGTCTCGATGACCATGAGCGCACCCGCTTCACCGAAGACGAAGCCGTCACGATCCTTGTCGAACGGACGTGAGGCACCCTTCGGATTGTCGTTGTTGGTGCTCATCGCCCGCATCATGGAGAAGCTGGCGATCGGAACCGCGTCGATGTAACCCTCGACGCCACCGGTGACGACCATGTCCGCGTCGCCCATCACGATCATTCGCCATGCGTGAGCGATGGCTTCCGATCCCGAGGAGCAGGCCGAGACGGGAGTGATGACGCCGGCCTGCGCTTTGAGTTCGAGTCCGACGACCGCTGCGGGGCCGTTCGGCATGACCATCTGAACGGCGAGCGGAGACACCTTGCGGTAGCCGCCGGCCTTCATCTTGTCGTTGGCGTCGATCAGAGAATCGCCGCCACCGAGGCCGGTACCGATCGACACGCCGAGGCGGAGGGGATCGACGTCGGGGGTACCGGCGTTCTTCCACACCTCGCGACCGAGCACGGTGGCCAGCTGCTCCACGTAGCTCAGGCGACGAATCTCGACCCGTGAGAGCAGGCTCTGCGGGTTCACCGCGAGGTGTCCGCCGATCCGCACGGGCAGGTCGTACTCGGCGACGAAATCGTCTTCCAGAGTTGCAATCCCGCTGTCGCCGTTCAGCAGACCCTTCCACGTGGCATCGACGTCACCCGCAAGTGACGTGGTCGCAGCGAGGCTGGTGACGACGACACTGGGGAAGCGTCCGCTGGCGGTGGATGGGTTGGTCATGGGCCCTGTCACTCGCTCGCGGAGTCGTCGAGCTTGGCCTTGATAGCTTCTGCGGCTTCGGGGTTCTCCGCTTCGAGCTTCTGGATGTAGTTGACGGCGTCACCGACGGTGCGCAGACCTGCGAGGTCCTCGTCGGGGATCTTCACGCCGTACTTGTCCTCGGTCTGCACTGCGATCTCGACCATGGAGAGCGAGTCGATGTCGAGGTCGTCCACGAAGGACTTCTCGATGGTCACCTCGGACGGTTCGATGCCCGTGACCTCTTCGATGATCTCTGCAAGTCCGGCGATGAGGTCTTCCTGGCTGGCCACTGTTGTGGGTCCCTTCTCTTCTGTGTCGAACGCCGAAGTCATGTGCTTCGAGACGCGGTTGTGCATTTCTGCCACTCGGGGAGTGGAAGTAGATCCGCAGTGCTGAGACTGCGGTGTGGTTACCGAGCTATCCGAGCTCGGCCAGTGCGGAAATGTCCGCCGGTGTCTTCAGGCCGAGGTTGGCGACGCCGCGCAGTTCACGCTTGGCGATGCCGACCAGTGCGCCTGCCGGGGGCAGTTCCACAAGTCCGGTGACCTGCGCGGTGCGCAGGTAGGCGTTGCACAGATCCCACCGCACGGGGCGAGTGACCTGAGCGGCGAGTTTGTTCAGTGCGTCGGCACCCGAGGTGACCGGCTGACCGTCCGAGTTGGACAGCAGCGTCCGCGACGGCTCCGATGGCGTGATGGCAGCAGCGGCCGCGGCAACGGTGTCGCCCGCCGACGCCATGTATTTGGTGTGGAACGCGCCTGCGACCGGCAGTGCGCGAACCCGGGCCTTCTCGGGCGCGCTCTCGGCCAGCTCGGCGAGCTTGGTCAGCAGTCCGGCTGCGACGATCTGTCCGGCGGCGTTGACATTGGCCGGGGCGAGGTCGAGTTCTTCGAGTCGGGCGAGCACGGCGGCCTCGTCGCCGCCCAGGACGGCAGACATGCCGGTCGGTTCGAGCGCACAGGCCTTGGCCATAGCAGCGCCACGGACCGCGGCGAGGGAGACTGCGTCGTCGGAGGAGATGACGCCGGCGATGGCCGCGGCAGCAAGCTCGCCCACGGAGTGTCCGGCGATGACGGCATCCTCGGGGAACAGGCCGCGGGCTGCGATCTCCTCGAAAGCGAGCAAAGCGGACGCCACGACCAGCGGCTGTGTCACCGCGGTATCGGTGATCTCCTCGGCTGTGGCCGTGGTGCCGAGGCGAACGAGGTCCAGGCCGGAAGCCTTCGACCACAGTGCGAGGCGGTCTGCCGCACCCGGCAATTCGAGCCAAGGCAGCAGCATGCCGGGAGTCTGGGAGCCCTGACCGGGCGCAAGCAACGCAATCACAGGGTTAAGAGAACACTGTCGGGGCCCGTCTGAGTGATGTCGCGCTCGATGAACTCTCGACAAGCAATTTGTGGGAACCCTACAAATTGCCTCGTGGGGATCCGCCATCGCCGGAGGGTGGTTGCTCGTTACGTGACTACTTCTCCGAATGTGACCTGTGTGACAAATGGGGCAGGATGGGGCGGTTCGTGATGGGTTCGAGCCAACCTTCCTACTGTTGCTGCAACTCGGAGCACGTACGCATCGCGCGGGTTGGTGGGATCGCGCCCGGTTACCTCGGCAATGCGCTTGAGGCGATAACGGACGGTATTTGGATGAACAAACAGCTGCCGTGCGCAGGTTTCGACGGCGCCGCCGCAGTCCAGATAGGCGTCGAGCGTGTCGGCCAATCCGGAACCCGCCGCAGCCAACGGAACGACCACATGATCGTTCAGCGCCGATATCGCCGCACCGTCGTTCAGCAGCGCACGCTCGGGTAGCAGCTCGCCCGCATGCACCGGACGCGGTGCGCCTCGCCAACCAGCCACGGCCTGCATCCCGGCGAACGCCTCGAGGGCGCTCGAGTGCGCCGCTCCCAGAGTGCGGGTGGTGGGACCGATGACGACGGGCCCGTCGGAGAAGTTCTGCAGCATGTCGTCGATGAATGCGTGGTGGGCAGACGAATCGGTGATCTGGCCGCTGACCACCATGACCAACCGCGTCCCCTGAACAACGGCCAGTGCTGCGCGCCCGTGCTTCTGCGCCACCGCGTGCACGGTTCCGACGACGGACACACCCCGATCGTCCGGGGGAGTGCCGACCAGCACAGTGGCGGGCGCGGTGGCGTCCCAGTTCAACGTGGCGGCGCGGGACAGCATGTCCGAGCCGGTGTCTCCGCGCACGACGGCGTCGACCACGAGGGCTTCGAGGCGGGTGTCCCAGGCTCCACGGGACTCGGCGGCGCTGGCGTAGACCGATGCGGCCGCGAAGCCGAGCTCGCGTCCGTACCGCAACACGGCCTCGGTCAGGGCCACCAACTGCTGATCGTTGCGTGCCAGAGCCGGAAGCCACTGCTCGAAGAACTCCATCGCCACGCGGACCATGTCGACCGTCTGGCGCAGAGTGAGGCGTCGGGCGAGGTCTTGGGGGATGACCTGAAAGGCATCGAGAGAGAAGCGAATGTCGCTGTGGGGATTCTTCAGCCACTCGAGAAAGTTGTCGACGGCTGTCTGAATCAACAACTGCACGCTCGCGCGTTGGGCCGCGTCCAGATCGCCGAAGAACGGCAGCTGGCCCTGCATCGTCGTCACGGCCTCGGTCGAGAGTCGGCCGGAGAACTGTTTGACCCGTCGCAGAAGGGCGTCGGGCAGAGGATCGCGCTTCTGGCGGGAGGGTGCAAGTGAGGCGACCGGGAGGTGCACCTCGTTGTCCGACGTCAGGGAATCGCGAGTCAACGAATCGCGCAACGCTTCGCGATAGGCGTCGCGTCGGGACACATCGCGTGCGGACGCGCTGCCCGGAGGTTCGGGTTTCGCATCGGACATAGGGAGAACCTACGCCCGACCCCCGCCCCTATCGCGACGGACATGCTTCGCGACGTGGGACGGGGGTCGGCCGAACAGGCGTGGAACCTACGCCGAACCGGTGTCGGCGAACGACGTCGGAGCTGCAGTCACGTCGTCGATCTTGTACTTCTCCGCGGCCTCGACAGCCTTGGACTTGTCGATCTCACCGGATGCTGCAAGGGCCGACAGCGTGGCGACGACGATCGACTCGGCGTCGACGTTGAACACCCGACGCGCGGCCGGACGGGTATCGGAGAACCCGAAGCCGTCGGTGCCGAGAGTGACGTAATCGCCCGGAACCCACTGGCGAATCTGGTCCGGCACTGCACGCATCCAATCCGAGGACGCGACGACCGGGCCGTTGGCGTCGGCGAGCGCCGAGGTGACGAACGGAACACGCTTGTCTGCACCGGGATTGCGCAGCGACTCCCGCTCGGCATCGACGCCGTCGCGCCGCAGTTCGCCCCAGGACGTCACCGACCAGACGGCCGAGCGCACGCCCCACTCCTCGAACAGCAACTCTCGGGCCTTGCGGGCCGAGACCATGCCGACGCCCGACGCCAGCAACTGCGCCTCGGGTCCGTCGCCTTCCTGCGGAGCAGCGAACCGGTAGATGCCCTTGAGCAAGCCCTCGACGTCGAGGTTCTCCGGCTCGGCCGGCTGCACGTACGGCTCGTTGTACAGGGTGATGTAGTAGAAGATGTTCTCGCCGCCGAAGCCCTCGACACCTTCGGTGCCGCCGTACATCCGTCGCAGACCGTCCTTGACGATGTGTGCGATTTCGTAGGAGAACGCCGGGTCGTAGGCCACAGCCGCCGGGTTGGTCGACGCCAGCAGCAGCGAATGACCATCGGCGTGCTGCAGACCCTCACCGGTCAGGGTGGTGCGGCCGGCGGTGGCACCGAGGACGAACCCACGAGCCATCTGGTCCGCGGCAGCCCACAGGCCGTCGCCGGTGCGCTGGAAACCGAACATCGAGTAGAAGATGTACAGCGGGATCATGACCTCGCCGTGCGTGGCGTACGAGGTACCGACCGCGGTGAACGACGATGTCGAGCCGGCCTCGTTGATGCCCTCGTGCAGGATCTGACCGACCGAGCTCTCCTTGTAGGCGAGCATCAGCTCCGAGTCCACCGAGGTGTACAGCTGGCCGTTGCGGTTGTAGATCTTCAGCGACGGGAACCACGAGTCCATGCCGAACGTGCGGGCCTCGTCGGGGATAATCGGCACGATTCGGTGGCCGATCTCCTTGTCTCGCAACAGCTCTTTCATGACGCGCACGAGCGCCATGGTGGTGGCGACTTCCTGCTTGCCGGAGCCCTTGCGGAGTGTCTTGTACGTGTCGTCGCTCGGCTGCGGCAGCGGCTTGACGTCGACGCGCCGCTCAGGGACGAATCCGCCGAGCTTGGCACGCCGATCGAGCATGTACTGGATCTCGGGAGCGTCCGCACCGGGGTGGTAGTACGGCGGCATGTAGGGATCCTTCTCGAGCTCCTCGTCGGAGATCGGGATGTGCTGAATGTCGCGGAACGTCTTGAGATCGTCCAGCGTCAGCTTCTTCATCTGGTGCGTGGCATTGCGACCCTCGAAGTGCTTGCCGAGGGTGTAGCCCTTGATGGTGTGCGCCAGGATGACCGTCGGCTGGCCCTTGTGTGCCATCGCTGCCGCGTAGGCAGCGTGCACCTTGCGGTAGTCGTGGCCGCCGCGCTTGAGATTCCAGATCTCGGCGTCGGACAGATCCGCTACGAGCTCTTTGGTGCGGGGATCGCGGCCGAAGAAGTTGTCGCGGACGTAGCTGCCGTCGTTGGCCTTGTACGTCTGGAAGTCACCGTCGGGGGTGGTGTTCATGAGGTTGACGAGCGCGCCGTCGCGGTCCTTGTGCAGCAGCGAGTCCCACTCGCGGCCCCAGACGACCTTGATGACGTTCCAGCCGGCTCCGCGGAAGAACGACTCCAGTTCCTGGATGATCTTGCCGTTACCGCGCACCGGGCCGTCGAGACGCTGCAGGTTGCAGTTGACGACGAACGTGAGGTTGTCCAGACCCTCGGTCGCAGCGACGTGCGCAAGTCCACGTGATTCCGGCTCGTCCATCTCGCCGTCGCCGAGGTACGCCCACACGTGCTGATCGGAGGTGTCCTTGATGCCGCGGTCGTTCAGGTAATGGTTGAAGCGAGCCTGGTAGATGGCGTTCATCGGGCCGAGGCCCATCGACACCGTCGGGAACTCCCAGAAATCCTGCATCAGACGCGGGTGCGGGTACGACGGCAGTCCACCGCCCTCGGACTCGTGGCTGGCCTCCTGACGGAAGCCGTCCATGCGCTCGGCCGGGATACGGCCCTCGAGGAACGCGCGGGCATAGATGCCGGGGGAGGCGTGACCCTGGATGAAGATGTGGTCGCCGCCGCCCGGGTGATCCTTGCCGCGGAAGAAGTGGTTGAAGCCGACCTCGTAGAGCGCTGCGGAGGACGCGTAGGTGGAGATGTGTCCGCCGACGCCGACGCCGGGACGCTGCGCGCGGTGCACCATGATGGCCGCGTTCCAGCGGATCCAGGCACGGTAGCGGCGTTCCATCGACTCGTCGCCGGGAAACCACGGCTCGTTCTCGGTGGGGATCGTGTTGACGTAATCCGTAGACGTCAAGGACGGCAGCGCAACCCGGCGCTCGCCGGCGCGCTCGAGCAACCTGAGCATCAGGTAGCGAGCGCGGTTGGGGCCGGACCTCTCCAACAAGCCGTCGAACGATTCGATCCACTCGTTGGTCTCGTCGTTGTCGATATCGGGCAGGTACGACGCGACACCCTCACGGATGACGCGGACCCGGCCGTCCGAGCCCTTCTTGCCTGCAGACGATGTGTTCTGCCGTTCGCCGCTGTTCACTTCGGACAACGTGTGCACTCCTCAATGTGGCGGACGCTCGGTGTGGCGCCCGGTCCCGGTAGACCCGCCCCTGTGACGGCGGTCTACTTTCCTCGTTCTCGTGATTCCTCCCCAATCCTGCTACATCTTGTTGGTTCTGGTAGTACAGAGGTCCAATACCCACCAGTAGAAATTTATGTACTCAATTTCGGCGCGGTCAGCTTGCGCGAACGGCTTCAACACTGTTCGCTTTGTCTACTGCACCCACAATTCAAGGAGGTCACCACCGTGGTCGCCGCGGCGGACGCTCAGAACTACGCTCAGAAACTTGGCATAACTCGCGACATGGTCGTACAGGAGCTGGGCTGGGACGAGGACACCGACGATGATCTGCGCGCCGACGTAGAAGATGCGATCGGTGGGGAGACCCTCGACGAGGATTCCGACGAGGTGATCGATGTTGTGCTGCTGTGGTGGCGCGACGGAGACGGTGACCTGGTCGATGCACTCATGGATGCAATCGGTCCGCTCTCGGACGATGGCATCGTGTGGGTCCTCAGCCCCAAGACCGGCATGTCCGGTCATGTCGAACCCAGCGAGATTGCCGAATCCGCCCCGACCGCAGGATTGACGCAGACCTCTGCGGCAAATCTCGGCGACTGGATCGGAAGTCGATTGGTTCAGCCCAAGACTCCTGCCACCAAGCGGTAGGCCGATGCTCGACACAGGAAGACGGTTCTAGATGCCGATCGAGGTTGGCGCGGTTGCGCCCGACTTCACCCTCAAGGACCAGAACAACCAACTGGTCACGTTGTCGTCGTACAGGAACGTGAAAAACGTTCTGCTCGTGTTCTATCCACTGGCTTTCACCGGCACGTGCCAGGGCGAGCTGTGCAAAGTGCGCGACGAGCTACCGACGTTCGAGAACGACGACACCGCGATCCTGGCGATCTCGGTGGGTCCGCCTCCGACCCACAAGATCTGGGCTGCAGAACAGGGTTACACCTTTCCGCTGCTGTCCGACTTCTGGCCACACGGTGAAGTGGCTCAGGCGTACGGCGTGTTCAACGACAGCGCAGGATTCGCCAATCGCGGAACGTTCGTCGTCGACAAGTCCGGAATCATCAGATTCGCCGAAATGAACGGTCCCGGGGAAGCCCGAGACAGTTCATCGTGGTCCGAGGCACTCGCACAGGTGAACTGACCTGCGGAATTGTAGTTAGAGATCAGACACGATAAATTTCTCCAAGCGTTCCGGTGGCCCGGGGTTGTCCCCAGGCCACCGGTACTCGGGCGTATAGCTCAGCGGTAGAGCTCTGGTTTTACACACCAGCGGTCGGGGGTTCGAACCCCTCTGCGCCCACCAATGTTTCCCCAGGTTAGAGGCTCGCGGCAGGATTAAAGCCAGTCCGGCAATCCGTGCAGTCCGCAGTGAGAATCCCTACGGTTCGTATCTGTCCGCTACCGATGTGTTCGCCCACGTTCATTCGAATGCCGCATCGAGCCGGCCTAGATCGACGCGTGGGTGCGCAAGATCGACACAGAGTCGAGCGGTAACCCGCACATCGCGCAGCAGATCGTCAACGGCACCGGCGAGGCAGCCGATCCGCTCATCGGCACTGTCAACACGGGCATGAGCAAGAACGAAGTGACTACCGCGATCGGCGACGCGACCAACTGCGCGATGCGGCGAACCGAACAGGGAAGGACCAGGACGCGATAGCTGCAAGAGTTTGTCGGTGGTCGCAACTAGTCTGGTTTCGTGACCGAAATTGCCGCAGCGGACTACCGACACCCCAAGTGCTACGCCAACACTGGGGGAGGATGCTCGACCAAGATCTCGGGCGAGCACTACATCTCTCATGGCCTGATCAAGCTCTACAGCTTCGATGATCCCAACGCGACGATCCGGCATGACAACGGCCTAGGCGTCCGGCGGTTCGTCCAGCCGAAGAAGTTCGTCGCGAATGTCCTGTGCGAGACGCACAACAACGGTTTATCGGATGCCGACAAAGCAGCTATCAAGCTTGCGACATTCCTCCGCGCAATTGCTTTGCGCTACCGGGGCGGCGCAGGCGATTGGGGAGAAGTCGAGTCGGTCGAGATCTCCGGCGATGATTTTCAGCGGTGGGTGCTGAAATTACTCCTTACGCACGCTGCGGGGAATGCCTTCGGCTCCGACGGAGTCGCGGTCGAAAGCCCGATTATCGATGACTCTATCCATCTCCTGCTCGACCGCGCAGCATGGCCTCGGACCTGGGGACTTTACGTCGCCGCTGACACCGGTCACCAGCATCTCAAGTTCGACCCCTTCTCGCGGGTCGAGACCGTAACCACCGACTGGTGTAACGCGTACCCAATGTTCGGCAACGAAGGCAACGCCATGCGGGGAGGACTCGTCGAGCTGGCGGGTGTTGGTTTCGGCTTGAGTTTGTTTAATCCGGGACGCCGGAACCGGCTGCATCGTGCTGTGGGACTGAGACGCCGCTTCGACGATCCGCGGAATCCTGCGCGAGGAACGGTCCAGAAGCCGAAGTACATTGCGTGGGTGCGCGACGGGGTCGAAAAGCGCATTAACTTCGCTTGGAACGACCAGCACGAGAACAAGAGCGTCACTTACACGATGAGGACGGCATGATCGACCCCGTATGGGCTGGCGTCGTGGGTACCGCGGTAGGCGCTGTTGCGGGTAGTGCAGCGTCCCTACTCGCTCCGCTAATCAACTGGCGAACCGAGAAGAAGCGCCTTGGCGTCGAGAAAGATAACGCGAAGGAGCTCGCGGATCACCAACACACACTCGACCTCTCGCGGATCCAGCGCGAGGCTGAAGCCTCCGAGCTCGAGGCGAAACGTGTATGGATCGCACAGTGGCGGGAGGGTGTCGCAGAAGCGACGACGAACTACCATGACGCGAGCCGACGGGCGAGCGTGCACTTGAGGCCGCTTGCTGGCGTCCCCTGGTTCGAAACCCTTCGGCCGCATCTGGACGAAACCAATCTTCAGATTGCGGTCGACTTTCTTCAGCCGGTTTTCGTTGAGATCGACGAACAGAAGTCCAAGGCCTTGTCGGATGAGATCACTCGAATCGCTCGCCAATGGCACGTGTACGAGTAGCAGAACGGCCCCGCCTCAACCGGGAGATCAAGGGCGGGGCCTTTCCACAAACATCGCGTAGCTGCAGCCCGCGGTGTTGGGATCTGTAGTGCCCGACACCCCGGGTCGACGCAAAAACTTGGAACTGTCTAAGCGCCGAACACAACCGTCGACACGCCAGAGCTTTCGCCTCCCGGCAGAATGCAACACCTCGACCCCGCTCGCAGGGGGACACTGCGATTGACGCGAACGTGTCACTCGGTACGGTAGCTTCTATCTATATGTTCACCGTTGACGTGACCGGGTTCTACGCGTAACGGTACGCGAATTAATTGCTTGCGCTAGATAAAAGTGTGTGAGCGTGTTAAACATCGAAAATCCTGTATACGCTCCGCGAGAAGGCTACGATCCTATCCAAGGGTGCTCTCTCCAACAAGCTTGGGAGTTCGAAATGGCAGCTATTGCGGCGATCACGCTTGACTCAGTCCCGGGAAAAGTCGACGCGATCAAGTTGTACCAGAAGGCGACGTCTGCAGGCTGGGTCGTATTGGAAAGCTACACAGAAAATGAGGGCGGCTCAGAACCAGTTACAATCTTTTCTAAACCGTTCGACACGCAGGACGACGCTGCCTTTGGCGTGGCAATACTCGGTGACGATTTAACGGGTTATATCGTACGCGATAATAACTACGACGGCGGCATGGTCTTCCTGAATAATCCGGATCAATCAAACGACACAATGCGAGAAATTGCTGGTCGCTTTGAGGGCAAGTTCGACTGGACCGGCCCGTCCGTAGTTGTGAAGCCGACTGCTGCGGCCGGCCCAGATCGATCTGGGCCGGTAGACGAGCAACCGAAAACGGATGTCACTGAACACGACGAGACTGACAACGCTGAACTGTTCAAACTTCTCTTCGCTGCGCTCGGGGAAGCGAAATCAGCGAAGTCTGCAGCTGACTACCTAGAAGCGATCTCTTTACCTGTTCTCGCAGCGAACACCTGGAGGTTGGCTACTGACCAGCGACTTGTCAAAGTTCTTGGAACCTCCGCTGATTCCGATCTGGCGCTAATTGCGCGGGATGTTCTGCGCGTAAGGAATGGGCTTCCAACCGCAGCTGCGGCCGATCGTGAGAAGGCAATTTCTTTGAACGATCAGAAGCGTGCCAACTTGTCCAATGATTTTCTCAAAGAGAACGTCAAGCTTGCTAAGTCTGTTGTCGCGCAGCGCGTTCGGTGGACTGAGTTATCGAATTTCGTCCCCCCTTTCCTAGGCGTTTCGCTGATTTTTTCCGGGATTCTGTCGATCATTGCGTTCCTTTTAACAAGAGATCACCACATCGACGGATACCAACTCCCGCTGGTGCTGTTCGTTCTTGCGCTCATTGCAGTATCGCCCTCGGTGCTTTTGCTTCTTGAGAGGCCTCTCCGGGGATTAGACCATTGGTCGCCAGGCGGCAAAGTCGAGGACGATGCGAAAGCTGAGAAGGATGAGAAAACGGAAGATCCAGCCGCTCCCGATTCTGTATCTGAGAAAGAAGAAACTCCAGTCACCTCGCGTTTGGAAATTAAGATCGTGAGTGATTGATTGGTACTGCACCTGGCAGAGTTGAACGCAACTGAGAAAATGCGTCTTGGGGTTTCACGTACGCGGTGGCGAAGACCGGTGGTGCTGACGGATGTCTACATCAAGGCGTCCGGTGCCTTGGCAGGGAAACTGGAGAGGCGGAGTCGCTGTTCGGCCTAGTCTCTATCGCCTCTTCGGGGCACGCGGCGACGACATCTCGAAGGCACTTTCATCCTCGCCGCGTCATCGTTCAGAAGGCAGGTCGTCGAGTTCGCGGACTCAATACGCATTGCCTTGTTCATATACGATCCGGCGGGAGAGGTGTGAGCGGCGAACCAAGGTCGCGCGCAAGTTCCATTGAACAAACGACTGTGCGGTGAGGGCGTCAATCAAACGGATGATCTGACTGCCTTCGCTGAATCCGGTGACCTCATGCTCCTCGGCCTAGTTCAGAGGTCCGCCAACGAACTAACGGGGTCCGTGTACCGGTTTTACATACCAGCGGTTGGGGGTTCGAACCCCTCTGCGCCCACCATCAAGCCGATTCTCGGCTTGACCGAACCTCCCGCACGATCTGCTGCGCCCGGTGTTCCTCGGGCAGTCGATCACCTTTGCCGAAGAGCTTGTGACGCAATGTGCCCGGCGTGTACTCGGTGCGATAGGCACCCCGCCGCTGCAATTCGGGGACGACGAATCGCACGACGTCCTCGAACGTTCCCGGGGTGATGGCATACGCGAGATTGAAGCCGTCCACGTCGGTCTCGTCCACCCACTCCTGCAATTGGTCTGCGACTTCGCCGGGGGACCCGACGATGCGCGGACCGGCACCGCCGATACCGCCCCACTCGGCGATATCGCGCACCGTCCATTCCTTACCGTCGGCCCCGATCGACTGGAACGATGCGACGAACGACTGAATCGCATTGCTCTCGACATTGCCGAGTGGCTCGTCGAGCGCATACCGCGACAGGTCGACGCCCATCCAGCCCGACATGAACACCAACGCACCCTCGGCACTGGCATACGACCGATACTCGTCGTGTTTGGCATGGGCGAGCTCGGATGTCTCGTCGGTGACGATGGTGAGCAGCTGATAGATCCGCGCCGAATATGGATCACGGCCGGCATCGCGCAGCGCCCGACGAATATTCGAAACCGTCTGCGCCAGAATCTCCTTGGTGGGTGCTCCGACGAAGATCGCTTCGGCATTCTGCGCCGCGAACCGTACGCCACGCGGCGACGCGCCGGCCTGGAAGATCACCGGCGTCCGCTGCGGTGACGGCTCGGCCAGATGGATACCCGGCACCGTGAAGTGCTTGCCGCGGTGGCCGATTCGATGCACCTTGGTTGGGTCGGTGAACACACCGGTCTCGCGATCGCGGACCACCGCGTCCTCGTCCCACGACGCCTCCCACAACTTGTAGAGCACCTCGAGGTACTCGTCGGCGTGGTCGTAACGATCGTCGTGCTTCAGCTGATCGTCGTGGCCCATGTTCTGCGCCGCCGACGGTAGATACCCGGTGACGACGTTCCACCCGATGCGGCCATTGGTCAGATGGTCGAGCGTGGAGAGCCGTCGCGCGAACGGATACGGATGCTCGAAGCCGGTACCCGCAGTGATCCCGAAGCCCAGATGCTCGGTGACCGCGGCCTGCGCGCTGACGAGCAACAGTGGGTCCGATACGGGAATTTGCGCACCGTGCCGGATGGCGGCGTCATGATTGCCGCCATACACGTCGTACGTGCCGAGGACGTCGGCGATGAACAAACCGTCGAACAGGCCTCGTTCCAACAGCTTCGCCAGATCGGTCCAGTAGCCGAGTTCCTTGTAGCGCCACGACTGATCGAGTGGATGACGCCACAGACCGGGAGACTGATGCGCGACGCAATTCATGTCGAAGGCATTGAAGCGAATCTCACGTGACACGGGGGAACTCCTTCGGCGGGACGACCTGTCTTCGATATCGACAGCGGTGCGACGCTACCGACGACCCAAACCGATGGGAACAGTTCGGATCGTGATGAGTCGATAGCTGGTCAGCAGCGCTTCGATACCTCAGTGTTGCGCAGTCACATCAGCGAAAAGAGCGTCGGAGCATGATCGAAATAGCGCAATTGACCAAGACATACGGGACGGGGGAGAACACGACCGTCGTCCTCGACCGGCTGGATTTCACGGTGCAGTCCGGCGAGATCCTGGCCGTCGTCGGTCCCAGTGGTGCCGGCAAAAGCACGCTGGCCCAATGTATCAACTTGCTGACTCGGCCCACCTCGGGCTCGGTGATCGTCAACGGAGACGACCTGGCGCAGTTGAATGCCAAGCAACTTCGGGTGGCGCGCCGCCGCATCGGTACCGTTTTTCAGTCGTCGAGCCTGCTCTCGCGTCGAACGGTGGCGGAGAACGTCGCATTGCCCCTGGAGTTCCTCGGAGTCACGAAGGCCGAGACGGCCAGGCGAGTGGGAGAGCTTCTCGACCGAGTAGGGCTGTCCGACAAAGCCGCTCGCTATCCGTTTCAGCTCTCGGGCGGACAGCGTCAACGAGTGGGAATTGCGCGAGCATTGGCACTTCGGCCGTCGGTGTTGCTCTCCGACGAGGCCACCTCCGGGTTGGATCCGCAGACCACCGAGTCGGTGGTCGAGTTGCTGCGCGAACTTCGTCGCGATCTCGACCTCGCCATCGTGTTCATCACTCACGAAATGGATACCGTTCTGCGAGCTGCTGACTCGGTGGCCAGGCTCGACCACGGCCGCATCGTCGAATCCGGGAAGCTTATCGATCTGCTGACCGACCACACGTCGGCGCTCGGCAACGAGCTGCGCCCCAGGCGTGACGACGCACAGGCAGCGACCGGCGACGTGCAATGGAACGTCACCTACGATTCGCCCGATGTTCCGCAGGACTGGATCGGGCGGCTGGGCCAGGATCTGGGCGCACCGGTCGCGCTGTTGGGAGCCTCTGTGCAAGTAGTAGCCGGAGTGGCTGTCGGCAGCGCCTCGCTCGGCATCGGTGCCCACCTGAGTGGACGTGTCCCCGGTGCGCTCACGGCTCTCGGATTGTCCGGATCTACGAATACCGAGCAGCCGATCCTGGAGGTCGCGTCGTGATCGCGGTACTCGCGGCAGGCAACAAGGTTCCGGTAGACGAACTGCCGGCTCTGCTGTTGCCCGCGTTGGGCGACACCCTCACGATGGTCGGGATCGTGATGTTCATCGTGGTTCTCGTCGGTGTGCCCCTCGGTGCGGTGTTGTTCAACCTCGGCCATGGCGGGTTGTTCGAGAACCCGGTGCTCCATGCTCCGATCAGCTGGATCGTCAGTATCGGTCGGTCGTTACCGTTTCTGATCTTGATGGCTGCACTGGTTCCGGTCACGCGATGGATCACCGGAACGAACATCGGTATCGCAGCCGCTGTGGTGCCGATGTCGTTGGCGGGCATCGCATTCTTCACCCGCATCGTCGAGAACTCACTGCGCTCGGTTCCGACGTCGGTGGTCGACGTCGCTCGGGCGTCGGGTGGCTCCACACTGCAGGTCACCACCACGCAGCTGTCCGAGGCGGTGCCGTCGATCATCGGTGGACTGACGATCAACGTCATTGCCATGATCGAGTACTCGGCTATCGCCGGAACCATCGGTGCAGGCGGAATCGGTTATGTTGCAGTCACATACGGCTATCAACGATTCGATCACACCGTGATGATCGCGACGATCGTCATTCTGATTCTCACCGTCGCCGCCGTCCAGCTCGTCGGCGATGCCCTTGTTCGCTACACCACACCTCATCAGCGTGCCTTGCGCACTGCCTGAACCGCATTCGAGAGGTCCAACCCATCATGACAACGTCCACCGAAGCGCACGGCTTCGAGCTGAAGAACCGTCGAAAAGCGCCCTGGATCATCGGTGCCGTCGTGCTGCTGATCGCACTCGCCGTGATCGTCCGCATCGCGTTCTTCGGCGACACGGCCTCGGCCAACGACACCGAGGGCGCAACGCTTGTCGTTGCCACGGCCGAGGGGAACGCGTCCGAGCAGGCCCTCGTGAATTTCGTTGCAGAGCAGGTCGCCCCCAAGTACGGCATCTCGGTCGAGTTCCGCGGACTCGCAGACAGCAACACCATCAACCGCGCCGTCAGCGAAGGGGAAGTAGCGGCAACCGTCTACCAGCACAAGCTGTGGCTCGGCCAGGTACTCGAGTCCAACCCCGACTTCCAGGAAGAAGCCGCAACCCCGGTGTTCCGGTGGGGCTTCGGATTGTGGTCCGACAAGTACTCCGACCCAGCTCAACTGCCGGACGGCGCAACGGTCTCGCTCTACTCCGATCCGGCCAACGAAGCGCAGGGTCTGTGGGTACTCGAACGAGCCGGTCTGATCACCCTCGACCCCGCCGTCGACAAGTCGACGGCCACGCAAAAGGACATCGTAGGAAACCCGAAAAACCTGAAGTTCACGCTGCTGGACTTCGCGGCGCAGTCACGGGCATTGCCGGATCTCGATGCAGCAGTGGGCTATACCGAGTACTACCTGGCGGCCGGTATCCCCGTCGAGAAGCAGATCTTCGCACCGCCGGCACCGGACGAGTTCGCCGGACAGCTCACGATCGGTAGCCGTTGGGCAGATACCGACAACATCAAGAACCTCGTCGCTGCGTTCAAGGACCCTGCGGTGCAGGAATTTCTGGCGACCGACCCGCGGGTGAAGGACATCCTGCTTCCTCTGCAGTGAGCAGTGCCCGCCCGACGGTCCAGCGCATGACCGTCGGGCGTGGCCGTGGTGTTACCTTCGATCCGCACCCGACAGCACTGACACGAGGCGGACGACGTGACCCGGTACGACGCGCTGACAGAACTACTCGACGAGAGATATTCGTGCCGGCAGTTCCTGCCGAAGCAGGTATCTCGTGAAGTGCTCGAGCAGTTGTTGGCGGCCGCTCAGCGCACTCCATCGTGGTCGAACACTCAGTCGTGGCAGGTCATCGTCACCGAGGGCGATGCCACCCGGAAGTTTTCCGAGGCACTGGTCGAGCACGTCGCATCCGGCGTCCCACAACCGGACTTTCCGTTCCCGGCCAGCTACAACGCCCTGCACCGCGCGCGGCGACGCGAATGCGGCGGAGCACTGTACGAGAGCATCGGTGTGGTCAAGTCCGACACCGAGGCGACGACGCGTCAGTTCATTCGCAACTACGAGCTGTTCGACGCCCCGCACGCGGCCATCATCACCACCGATGCCGATCTGGGTGTCTACGGGGCCGTCGATTGCGGGTTGTATCTGCAGACGTTCCTGCTTGCCGCCCAGAGTCTCGGTCTCGGAGCCATCGCGCAGGCAGCATTGGCCGCCTACTCACCGTTTCTGCACGAGTGGTTCGACATCCCGGACACCCGCCGCGTGGTGGCCGGCATTTCCTTCGGCTACCCGGACGAGACCCACTCGATCAACGGATTTCGCACCAGCCGAGCGCCTTTGGACGAGACGGTGAGATTCGTCAGCAGCTAGGGCGCGAGGTGTGGCCCGAACTTGACTTCGATCTCGGCGAAGTAGGCGTCGGCCAACGCAACGAACCGCTCCTCGTCGAGCGCGATTCGATCGCCGACGGCGTATCCCAGAATGCTCTTGGCGGGATCCAAGTTTATGGTCGGATCGCTGGTCATGATGTCCTCGGCTGCTGTCATCGACGCGGCGAGCACGCGGACCTCGTTGAGCGGATTGCCGTTCTTCTTCTCCTGCCCACGCATCCGGTGCAAGAAATACACCTCGAGCGTCAGCACGAGATTGTTCAAGAAAGCGACGTCGAATGCCTTGTCCGCGGCGGTCGTCTCCGCGCGGCCGGATGCGACCGCACGATAGGCAGACAGCTGAGAATCGAGGCGCGCACGGCAGGCGTCGATGTATTCGCGTGGGTACGACTTCACGGACAGCACGGGGGAGATGTTAATCGGCGTCGTAGGTGGACGCAGGGCAAACGTCAGCCCCGAAGGCGACGAACCAGCTCGGTACCGACATCCGTGCCCGAGCGCCACGCGCTTTCCACCCGGGGCGCTCCGGACGCACACCATTGATCGCCGGCGAACCCGACGAGTCGTCCGTCGCGCTGCTCGAGCGCAAAAGTGGAATCGTGCTGCGACGCAGGCTTTGCGAACGTCCATCGATGGGCGTGCGTCCAGCTGGGTGCCGTGGAAACGACCGACAGTTCGCGCAGCGCGTCGAGAACCGGGGCGATCACCGCGTCGGGATCGCCGAGATGCTGTTGTGCACGCTCCGAGGTCGTGTGCACCACCAATACGGGTGCACCGTCACCCCGCCGGGCACCGTCGTCGACGACGAACGCGATATCGGGATGATCGTTGACGAAGGCCGCGTCGCGGAACGGCACATCCAACCCGTCGAATCCGCATGCCACCGCGATGACCGGTTCGTACTCGACGGCGTCGGGGACTGCGGTCAGTCGCGTCGCTTGAGGATCGGGCATCGCCACTACGATGTGGCCGTCGGGTAGGTCGGTCAACTCGGAGGATCCTTCGATGTCGAAGTCGCCCAGCAAGTCTCGTACCAGAGAACGAAGCCCGTTCGGGGTGGCCCATCGAACCGGGCCGGTGGTGGTGCACGGTGCCGTCTCGGGCTTGAGAATGCCGAACGTGTTGGCCCACTGGCGCGCCAGGCCCCTCGACTCCCAGTCGGCCACCACCGTCGAGAATTCCTGATCGCGAACGGTGAAGTAGCCGGCACCCAGATCGACGCGTCGTCCGTGCAACTCGGGGGAGGACATCCGTCCGCCGGGAGCGCGTCCTCTGTCGACGATGCGAAACGGCACGGCTGCGTCGTGGAGAACCCGGGCACATGCCACGCCTGCAATACCCGCACCGACAATGGTGACTGGACCGGTGGAGGAGCCCTCTTCGGAGTTCATCGGTCCAGTATGCCGGGGTCAGTCCGTCGTGTTGTCGGTGAGGCGAAGGTACGCGGCACCGCGTGGAGAAATTCGGTATCCGGTCTCGAGGCTGAGCGTCAAACCCAAGTTCTTCAGTCGACGCACTCGGGCCTTGAACGTCTTCGTGTCCAGGCCGGCCTGTTCGGCAAGATCCGCTGCGCGACGTCCAGGATCGGCGACTATTGCCATCAATGTAGTTCTGGTCCAGGGGCTTTCGGATCGCGAATCCATACCCGCGAGGGTGGTGGTGAGGGTGTTGGCTGCCTCGTCGTCGACGGCATCGTCGTCGGCGAGAGCATCGCGCGGATCCGGGCCGACGTAGGACACCTCGATGACAAAGGTGGGATTGGCGGCGGGACCGAAGAAGGACTTCTCGAGGCGCGCACGAGTACCTTCGCCTGCCGCACGTGCTTCCGCGTCGGTCAAACCGGCGGGATCCACCTCGCGGACGGAGTCGATGCGAATCATCCCCGACGGCGAGCGCAGCACGGATCCGACCGTCACGTTCGGGCTCGCCCATCGTCGGTACACGCGCCGAACGGAACCGTCGGCGATGGCGTGCGCAACAGCGACCGAGAAAATCATGAGCCTGCTTTCACGGACGAGACGATATCAATCTGCCGAGTGATCCACGGAAAGTTCTGTACCATCGGTTGTCTGGACAATTCGGTCACCTGCTGCGGTATGCCAGACCTTGTGTTGGACTATCTGGATGGCAATTACAGATAAGCCAGATACCGGAGAGCACGGACTCGGCACCAGTCTCAAACCGCGGCACGTAACGATGATCTCTATAGCCGGAGTGATCGGCGCCGGATTGTTCGTCGGCTCCGCCAATGCCATCGCAACCGCAGGACCTGCGGTGCTGTTGGCCTACTTCTTCGCCGGACTCCTGGTGATCCTGGTGATGCGCATGCTCGGGGAAATGGCCACCGCCAACCCCGACACAGGATCGTTCTCCACGTATGCCACACGCGCACTGGGGCATTGGGCCGGCTTCTCCGTCGGCTGGCTGTATTGGTGGTTCTGGGTACTGGTGATCCCCGTCGAGGCGACCGCCGCAGCCGCCATCCTGACCAACTGGTTGGGCGGCGCGCAGTGGATGTGGGCACTGATCATCGTCGTTGCCCTCACCGCGACCAATCTGATCAGCGTCGGCAACTACGGTGAATTCGAGTTCTGGTTCGCGCTGGTGAAGGTGGTGGCAATCATCGCCTTCATCGGCCTCGGCATCGCAGCCATCCTGGGATGGCTGCCGAACTCCGAAGTCAGTGGCGTGGACCAACTCTGGGCTTCGGGTGGCTTCATGCCGCTCGGCTTCGGCGCGGTGATAGCCGCCATGCTCACCACGATGTTCTCGTTCATGGGATCGGAGATCGTCACCATTGCCGCCGCCGAATCCAAGGACCCGGCGAAGGGAATCACCCGCGCGACGAACTCGGTGATCTGGCGTATCTCGATCTTCTACTTCGGGTCGATCTTCATCATCGTCGCGTTGGTGCCGTGGAACGAACTGGATCCAGCAACGGGCTCATACCAGTACGTGCTGTCCAAGATGGGAATTTCCCATGCAGAGACCATCATGGACATCGTCATCCTGACCGCCGTCGCGTCCTGCCTGAATTCGGCGCTCTACACCGCGTCGCGTATGTTGTATTCGCTCGGTGATCGAGGGGATGCACCTCGGGCGGTCAAGAAGATCACGTCCAACGGAGTGCCATGGATCGCAGTGATTGCGTCGATGGTGCTCGGGTTCCTCGCCGTTGTCGGTAACTACATCCTGCCCGAGAAGCTCTTCACCTACCTGCTGGCAACCACCGGTGCCGTCGCACTGTTCGTCTACCTCGCCATCGCCAGCAGTCAATTGGTGCTGCGACGTCAACTCGACCGCGACGGAGAACGCCCTGCCGTTCGAATGTGGCTGTACCCGTGGCTCACCTACTTGGCCATCGGGTTCATCGTCTTCGTCCTGGTCATGATGGTGGTACGGCCGGAGCAGCGTTCTTCGATCCTGCTGTCGGCCGTGCTTGCAGCAGTGACGGTGATCGGTGGAGTCCTCGTTCAACGCCGAAACACGCGGCGCGACACTGTGGCCGCCCGCGTGCCCGGTGACTCGGCCTAGATCCCGGCGTACACCTGGCGGTACAGATCGACGATCTGCTCCGCCGTCGGGACGACCGGATTGTTACCCGGGCTGCCGGAGGCGAGAGCCTGCTCGGCCATCAGTGGCAACAGGTCGTCCCACTTCGACTTGTCGATCCCGAACGTTTCCGGTGTCGGAACCTCGACCTCACGGCAGAGGGTGACGATCGCGTCCTGCAACTTGCCCCCGGCGACCTGATCCGAATCGCTTTCCGATGCCGCACCGAGCGCGCGAGCACAGTCGGCGTAGCGAGACGGTGCCCCCGTGATCGAGAACGCCGTGACGGCGGGCAACAGCATTGCGTTCGACAGCCCGTGTGCCACATGAAAATGGGCACCGATTGGCCGGCTCATACCGTGCACCAGACAGACGCTTGCGTTGGAGAACGCCATGCCGGCCTGGGTCGAGGCGTGCATCATCGCTTCCCGCGCTTGTCTGTCGTCACCGTCTCGATACGCCCGCAGCAACGACGTGCCGATCGTGCGAATCGCGCTGAGCGCCAAACCGTCGGAGATGGGGTTGGCCTTCTTGCTGACGTATCCCTCGATGGCATGCGTCAAAGCGTCGACGCCGGTATCGGCGGTCAGGCGTGCCGGCATCGACATCGTCAGCTCGAAGTCGATGATCGATGCGATCGGCAGAAAGGACAGGCCGGGGCACAACATCTTCTCGTCCGAGGCAACATCGGTGATGATGGTGAACTGGGTTGCCTCCGAACCACTTCCGGCTGTGGTGGGAATGGCGATGATCGGCAGGGCCGGGCCGGTCGAGAGTACGGGTGCCTTGAAGTCCCGCATCGTCCCGCCCTGCACCGCGAGAATGGCCAGCGCCTTGGCCGTGTCCATGGGACTGCCACCACCGAACCCGATGATCGAGTCGGCCGAATGCTGCTGCACCGCCTCGAGGCCGGCGACCAACGAGTCGGTGGTCGGATCCGGGACGGTGCCCGAGAACAGTGCGGGCGTCTTTCCGGCCTCGGTCATGATCTGCATCAAGCGATCGGCAGAACCGTTGCCCGCCATGAACGCATCGGTGACGAGCAACGGACGCGAGACATTCAGGTCGGTCAGGACCGTGCCCAGCTCTTCGACTGCACCGCCGCCCAGCTTGAGAAACCGAGGAAACGAAATATTGGCAACCATGGTGTGCTCCTTCCGCTCAGCTGTTTTCAGGGCTCAGCTATTTTCAGGGCTCAGCTGTTTTCAGGGAAGCCGAGATTGATGCCGCCGTGGCTGGGGTCGAGCCAGCGGCTGGTGACGGCCTTTCCTCGGGTGAAGAAATGCACTCCTTCGGTGCCGTGTGCGTGGCTGTCGCCGAAGAGGGAGTTCTTCCAACCACCGAAGCTGTAGTACGCCATGGGAACCGGGATCGGCACGTTGATGCCGACCATGCCGACCTCCACCTCGTTCTGGAAGCGTCGTGCTGCGCCGCCGTCGTTGGTGAAGATGGCAGTGCCGTTGCCGTAGGGATTGTCGTTGATCAGCTCGAGCGCGTCGTCGTAGGTGTCGACGCGGACGACCGAGAGAACCGGTCCGAAGATCTCGTCGGTGTAGACGCTCATCTCGGGGGTGACGTGGTCGATGAGCGTGGGGCCGAGCCAGAATCCGTTCTCCCCGCCATCGGCCTTCACGCCGCGGCCGTCGACGACGAGAGTGGCTCCGGCCGCTTCGCCTGCATCGACGTAGGAGGCAACCTTGTCTCGGTGGGCCTTGGTGACGAGCGGTCCCATGTCTGCCCCGCGGGTGCCGTCGCCGGTGACCAGCGGCGTGGTGCGTTCGGCGATCTTGGCCACGAGTTCGTCGGCGATATTGCCGACGGCGACGAGTGCGGAGATGGCCATGCATCGTTCGCCTGCAGAGCCGAAGCCGGCGTTGACCATGGCGTCGGCGGCGAGGTCGAGATCGGCATCGGGGAGGACGACGGCGTGGTTCTTGGCACCGCCGAGGGCCTGGACGCGCTTTCCGTTGGCGGTGCCGGTGGAGTACACGTATTGGGCGATGGGGGTCGAACCGACGAAGGAGATCGACTTGATCTTCTTGTTCTCGAGCAGCTCGTCGACGGCCACCTTGTCGCCCTGCAGCACGTTGAACACGCCGTCGGGCAGGCCCGCCTCGGCCCACAGCTTCGCCAACCAGATGCTGGCACTGGGATCCTTCTCGGAGGGCTTGAGGACCACGGTGTTACCGGCCGCGATGGCGATGGGGAAGAACCACATGGGGACCATGGCGGGGAAGTTGAAGGGGGAGATGATGCCGACGGGCCCGAGCGGCTGACGGATCGAGTAGACGTCGACCCCGGTCGACGCGTTCTCTGTGTATCCGCCCTTGAGTAGATGTGCGATGCCGCAGGCGAATTCGACGACTTCCTGGCCACGCGAGATCTCACCGAGGGCATCGGAGAGAACCTTTCCGTGCTCGGCTGTGATGATCTCGGCGAGCTCGTTCTTCTTGGCGTTCAGCAGCTCTCGGAACGAGAAAAGGATGGAGGTTCGCTTGGCCAGAGAGGTGTCGCGCCACGCCGGGAATGCGGCGGCGGCAGCGTCGATGACCGCCCGAGCGTCGCCGGTGTCTGCCAGGGCAAGTGTGCCGGTGACCTCGCCGGTCGCGGGGTTGGTGACGGGGGAAGTCCGGTCGGACTTGCCGGAGTAGGTCTTGCCATCGATCCAGTGCGCAATGACGTCGGTCAACGTTCGGTCCTTTCCATCGGTGTGTCTCGAGTCTCACTGGTATCGATGCACATGTCAAAGGCCAAAGTCGCAGATTGCCGTGCATAAATGCACGGCAGGGATAAGCTGGACGAGTGTTCAACCCAGACCACCTCCGCTACTTTCTCGAAGTGTCGAGAACGGGACGCCTGACCGACGCGTCTCGCACTCTCGGCGTGGACCACACCACCGTCGGCCGTCGTATCACGGCCCTCGAAAAGTCGGCCGGACAGCGGCTTTTCGACCGAACCCCGTCGGGTTGGCGATTGACCGAGGCGGGGCGGCGGCTCGTCGGATACGCCGAAACCGTGGAGTCGACGCTCATCGCGGCGTTCGAGGATCAGACGTCCGACACCGGATCGCTGCGTGGCACCGTGCGTATCGCGGCTCCGGACGGCTTCGGAGCCTTCGTCCTGACACCGAAACTCGGCGTACTGCGGGACAAGCACCCTGATCTCGATATCGAGTTGGTCACCGCCACTGAGCACAACTCCTTGGCGACAAGGGAATTCGACATCGCCATCACGCTGGAACGGCCGTCGCCGAGATTCGTCGTCACGCGCAGGTTGGCGACGTACTCGCTCGAGCTCTATGCCGCCGAGGAGTATCTTGCGGCGACGTCGCCGATCCACACCGTCGACGACCTCCGGGGCCACACGCTGATTTCGTACGTCGATGCTCTACTCGATGTTGCGCCCCTGCGAATCCTGGACTCGATCCTGCCCGAGGGGCGCGCGCAGATTCAGACCAACAACATCACCGGGCAGTGGATCGCGGCGAGATCCGGTGTGGGAATTGCGCCGTTGCCCAGCTACATCGGCGAGCCGGACGTGGCGCTCACGTCGGTGCTGCCCGGCGTCGTCTCGGTCGAGCGGACGTATTGGACCGTGGTGCCGCGAGAGCTGACCGGTTTGGCGCGGGTGAAGGCCGTCGACGAATTTCTGCGCTCGGTCGTGACCGACGAGCAGCATCTCTTTCCTGTGCCGCAGTAACTACGGGAGAACTGCACAGCGCGAGATAGCCGGTGGCCGTTCGATTTTGGACGTTCGGATGAGACGGGCGTCTCGTGACGACCGACACACGTGACGGCCACCTCAATCGAGTAGGAATTGGCCTACTGGCGGGTAACAATCGGGTACAGCCAAGTCCGCACTGCGGATCCACTCGAGATTCTGGGGGAATCATGACAATGTTCGTAATGGCAGCCGTCGGCTTCGTAGGAATGGCAATCGCCCTGCTCAACGACGGAAGCGACATCGACTTCCGCAACCGTCAACTCGCAAGCGCATACCGCCAGCGCTGGGCCTGACACACCGGTTCTCGGTACCGGATGGGCAGTTGGCAAGATTCGTGGGATGTGGACGCACCCCCGAGCGATCGGCTTACTGATCGGCTACGGCCTCGATCGCGTGTTCGCAGACCCGAAGCGCTGGCATCCGGTCGCAGGGTTCGGCACGACGGCACTGCACGTGGAACGAGTTCTCTACCGTGACAGCAGAACCGTCGGAGTCATACATGCGGCGACGCTGATCGGTTCGACGGCCGCTATCGGTGTCGCCTCGAGCCGCGCCGCCGCCCGCATGGGTGCACCTGCCGAGACGGTTCTGGTCGCGGCCGCCACCTGGGCAGCGCTGGGTGGAACGTCGCTGTCCAGGGTGGGTGGGCAGGTGGCGGACTGCCTCGACAGCGGAGACCTGGCGGGTGGGCGTGCATTGCTCCCGTCGCTGTGTGGCCGCGATCCGGAATCACTCGACTCCGACGGACTGGCGCGAGCCGCCCTCGAATCCATCGCAGAGAACACATCCGATGCCGCCGTGGGTGTCCTGGTGTGGGGCGCGTGTGCCGGAGTGCCCGGCATTCTGGCCTACCGCGCGAGCAACACGCTCGACGCCATGGTCGGCTATCGGTCCGAGAAGTATCTGCGCTTCGGTTGGGCCGCAGCGCGAATCGACGACGTCCTCAATCTGGTGCCCGCCCGGGTCACCGGACTGGCGACGGTACTGGCAGCGCCCCTGGTACACGGCTCGCCCGTCGAGGCAGCAAAGATATGGCGTCGCGACGCGTCGAAGCACCCAAGCCCCAATGCCGGTGTTGCCGAGGCCTCGGCTGCAGGCGCGCTGGGACTGCAACTCGGAGGCAGAACTCAGTATCGACACGGCGTCGAGAACCGCCCGACCCTGGGGGACGGGGCCTCGCCCACGGCGCGCGACCTTCGCCGAGCGGTCACGCTGTCGACCCGGGTGCAAGAACTGTCGGTGATCGCGTCAGCGATTCTTGCCGTAGCGATCGGCCAGGCGAGGATCCGACGGCACCGTGGGACGTGACGCAGCGCGCGCTCTGGCGCGCTTCTCGCGTCGGGTGGGAAGTGTGAATTCTTCTTCTTCGTCGGGTACGGGCTCGTTGTCGGGAGCGGGGTCTGGCTCGCCGGACATCGCGTCGGCCATCTCGGCACGAGACATGCGACGCTCCCTGATCTCGGCGCGAACGAAGTACGCCAGACCCAGCGGTGCCATGATGCCGAACGCCAGCCACTGCAGACCGTAGGAGAGGTAGGGCCCTGCATCGGTCTGAGGCAATTCGATCAGGCCCAGCCCGCCCGGTTGATCGTCGTCGAGCTGGAGGTACCCGTCGATCGCATCGACGCCGACCGCCGCGCCGATCTGCTCCGGATTGATGTTGTAGACCTGCAGGTGACCGTCTTCCTCGATCGGTTCCCGCGACGTGCCCTCGGCCTGACGCACTCGGGCGTTGAGCGTCACCTGTCCCGTAGGTGCGGGCGCGAAGTCGGGTGGTCTTGTGCCCTCCACCGGCAGCACGTACCCGCGGTTGACCAGTACGGTGGGCCCACCGTCGATCTCGAACGGGGTGATGACCTCGTACGCGGGCTGTTCACGAATGCTGCGCAGCCGCACCAGTGCCTCGGAATCGACATCGTAGGAACCCGTCGCGATGACGCGGCGCCATTCGTCGTCGGCCGGGAAGCCGTTGGCGGTGAGGATGTCCGAGATGGGTACCGGATCTGCATCGACCGACCGGGTGATCAGGTCGTTCCGCGCAGAGGTCGAGGTGTTCTTACCGAGCTGCCACGGAGCGAGCACACTGAAGCACAGAAATGCGAACGCCAGCGCGACGGCGGCCAGCACCAACCACTTCGGACGCAGCAAGAACCCTAACTTCTCCACCCCACCACGGTAGCGGGGTCAGCCGGAGAGCTGAGACCGTGCCCAGTTCAACAGTCCGGGAACCGCACCTTCGATCTGCTCGCGCACCTCGGTGAACGCGGAGTCGGACGAGTAGTACGGGTCGGCGACCGACGAGTCGTCGGCGTCGGGATCGAACGATCGCAGCAGGGCCACTCGATCGGCCGGCGCGCCGAGCTGCAGCAGCGCCTTCGCATGGCCGGTGTCGAGCGCGACGATCAGGTCTGCCTCCAGATGGTCCGGTCCGACCTGCGCGGCCTCGTGCTCACCGTCGTAGCCGTGGGCAACGAGCTCGGCTACGGTGCGGGGATCGGCACCGTCGCCCACGTGCCAGCCGCCGGTGCCCGCACTCGACACCCGCACTTCATCGGCGAGACCGGCATCGCGCAGATGCGCGGCGAAGACCTTCTCGGCCATCGGCGATCGGCAGATGTTGCCGGTGCACACGAATGTCACATGCAGTGGCTCGTTCACTGGCCTGCCACCGTGTTCTGCTCGAGCACCGCAGCCAACTCGTCCATGTTCGATGCGGTGAACGCGGCGTCGTCGCTCTCGCCGTCGACGCCGTAGCCCCACTCCACGTACACCGTGGGAATGCCGAATCGTGCTGCACCGTGCACATCGTGGTCACGGTCACCGATCATGATCACCCCGTCGGTGCCGCCGTCCGCGTGTTCCACCGGGTCGATGCCGAGATTGGACAACGAGTGTGCGATGACATCGGACTTCGCTCGTCGGGTGCCGTCGTTGCTGGCACCTCCGATGAACTCGAAGTATCGAGACAGACCGAAGTGGTCGAGAATGCGAACGGCGAAGCGCTCCGATTTCGACGTCGCCACCCCGAGGCGCACTCCTCGGTCCTGCAATCGAGTCAGCACCGTCTCGATGCCGTCGAACGCGGTGTTCTCGGCCCAGCCCCGCTCGTCGTACCGCTCGAAGTACGCCGCCAACGCGCGCTGTGCGGCGTCCTCGTCCAGACCCAGCCCGCGCAAGGTGTCGATCAGCGGCGGCCCGACGACCAGCGACAGCTGCTCCTCGGTCGGCTCGGGGGCGTCCACGGAGGCCAACGCATGGCGAAAACCGGCATGAATTCCCGGTGCGGAATCGGTCAACGTCCCATCGAGATCGAACAGGACAACGGACGCGGGGGTAACGGCAGACATGTTCGAAGCCTATCGGTGCGGCCTGCTCGGGAAAGCCTGCGGCTACGCTCGTCGCGATGTCCGATACAACTGCCGAACCCGACGCGCTCCGCCGTCACAGGCCGGATGAGCTCCTTCGTCACCATGGTGACGTGGAGGTCGAGTCCGGATTCGTCGACTTCGCCGTCAACGTGCGCGGCGACGGCCCGCCTGCATGGCTTCGGGACCGGCTGGCCACTGCACTGAGTTCGCTGGGTTCGTACCCGAGCGCTGCGGCCGAGTACGCCGCACGAGAGCAAGTGGCCGCACACCACGGCCGCTCCCCGGACGAGGTGCTGCTGCTCAGCGGCGGCGCCGAGGGCTTCTCGATGCTGCCGCGCTTGGAGCCCTCCCTCGCGGCAACGATTCATCCGTCCTTCACCGAGCCCGATTGGGTGCTGGAACAGGCGGGTGTACCGGTGCATCGGGTTATTTTGCCGCCGCCTTTCGAGCTCGATCCGATGCTCGTGCCCGATGCCGCCGACATGGTGATCATCGGCAACCCCACCAATCCGACGTCGGTTCTGCATCTATGCGAAGCGGTCCTGAACCTGCGTCGGCCCGGCCGAACGGTGGTGGTCGACGAGGCCTTCGCCGACGCAGTGCTCGGTGCCGGAGAATCGGTTTCGTTACAGCGCTCGGATGACGTGGTGGTCCTGCGCAGCCTGACGAAGACGTGGGCGTTGGCGGGGTTGCGGTGCGGATATGCGCTGGGGCACCCTGACGTTCTCGCGAGGATGCAGCGCGGCCGCGCGCACTGGCCGCTGGGGAGTCTGCAAATCGAAGCAATCCGCGCCTGCACAGAACCGTTTGCCATCGATCAGGCACGCGCCGAATCCGAACGCATCGACCGCGAACGATCTGCGATGATCGGCCGACTGAGCGTTCTCGGTTTGGACGTCACCGGCCCGGCCCGAGCGCCGTTTCTGCTGGTGCGCTTCGAGGGTGCCGATCTGGTTCGAGAACGCCTGCGCACGATGGGTATTGCGGTCCGCCGCGGCGACACGTTCCCGGGGCTCGACCGTCACTACCTGCGCGTCGCGGTACGGGACTCGCAGCAGGTCGACATACTGGTGAATGCGTTGAGCACCGTTCTGTGAGGAGAGCAACGAACATGACAGTGACACTGGCGGACGTCATCGAGGTTCTCGACAATGCCTACCCACCACGCCTGGCCGAGAGCTGGGACTCGGTGGGCCTGGTGTGTGGAGATCCCAAAGCTGTTGTGCAGCAGGTTCTGTACACAGTCGACGTCACCGATGCAGTGGTCGACGAAGCCATTGCCTGGGGCGCCGATCTGATCGTGGCCCACCACCCATTGCTGCTCAAAGGCGTGGACACCGTGGCGGCCGACACCGCGAAGGGGTCGGTGATCCACCGTTTGATCAAGGCCGACTGCGCACTGTTCACCGCCCACACCAATGCCGACTCCGCCGATCCGGGTGTATCCGACGCACTCGCAGCCGCCCTCGGCGTGATCGACACCAGGCCCCTCGACCCCATTCCTGCTCCTGCACACGACAAGTGGGTGGTCTTCGTACCGACCTCCGACTCGGCCGCGGTACGGCAGGCCCTGTTCGACGCCGGAGCCGGACAGATCGGCGACTACAGCGAAGCCAGCTGGCAGGCGACCGGTCTCGGCCAATTCCGTCCCGGCCCGAATGCGCACCCGACACTGGGCATTCTCGGTGAGGTGCACACGGAGACCGAGGATCGAATCGAGGTTGTTGCCCCCAAAGCAGAACGTGCGCAGTTGCTTTCGGCTCTACGTCACGCCCACCCCTACGAGGAGCCCGCGTTCGATGTCTTCGAGTCCGCGGCATTGCCGTCGTGCACCGGCTTGGGACGCATCGGTCGACTGCCGAATCCGATGACCCTCGCCGAGTTCACCGACGTCGTCCGCGAAGCGCTACCTGCCACGACGTGGGGAGTACGCGCTGCAGGAAATCCCGAGGCCACGGTCTCGGTGGTGGCGATGTGCGGGGGAGCAGGCGATTCGTTCCTGTCTGCCGTCGCGCGAACGGACGCCGACGTGTACGTCACCTCGGATCTGCGGCACCACCCTGTCGACGAACATCTGCGCGCGGGTGGGCCCGCGGTGATCGACACCGCGCACTGGGCGTCGGAGTTCCCGTGGTGTGAACAGGCGCGCACCATCGTCGACACCGCGTTCGGTGACACGGACGGGTGGAGCAGCAGGGTCACCGATGTGCGCACCGACCCCTGGACGCTGTGATCGGTGACGATCGTGACTTGTGAACCCCTGGCGACAGGCGGTCGAAGCCGATCCGGCTCTCTCGGTTTCGAGCAGCCGGTAGGGTGATCTCTTACCAACTTCCATAGTCGCAGGAGTCATCAAGCGTGAACGTCGATCCCAAAGTCCAGGCCTCGCTGCTCGAATTGGCCGGTGTGGATACCGAACTCTCGCAGATCGCCCACCGCCGCAAAAGCCTCCCCGAGCAGCAGGAGGTGGACAAGCTCGAGACCGAGCGCACCACCCGCAAGGACGCGGCCGTGACGGTGCAGATCTCGATGGACGACCTCGATCGGGACATTCGCAAACTCGAGGGCGAGGTCGACGCGGTTCGTCAACGCGAGGCTCGCGACAAGAAGATGCTCGAGAGTGGCACCATCGCACCGAAGCAGATGACGGAGTTGCAGCACGAGCTCGGCAGCCTCGAACGTCGCCAGGGCATCCTCGAGGAGGAACTGCTCGAGGTCATGGAGCAGCGTGAGGCCAGCGAGCGGGACTACGAGCACGCCGGTGCGCAGCTGACGCAGATCGAGGACGAACTCGTCGACGCCGGCCGCCGCCGCGACGACGCCGTTGCAGACCTCGACACCGCCGAGAAGCGCAGCGCCGAGCGCCGCGAGTCCCTGGCATCGGGGTTGCCCGCGGATCTGCTTGCTGTTTACGAGAAGCAGCGAGCTCTCACCGGCCGCGGTGCGGCATTGCTGCAGGCTCGCCGCTGCGGTGCCTGCCGGATCGAGCTCGACCGCAACGAGATCGCGAGCATTGCCAACAAGCCGGCAGACGCTCTGATTCGTTGCTCGGAATGCAACGCAATCCTGGTGCGCACCAAGGAATCCGGAATTTGAGCCAGATGTCGCGGGTTGTCGCCGAGGCCGATGGAGGATCGCGGGGGAACCCCGGGCCCGCTGGATACGGCGCAGTGGTGTTCAGCGCCGATCGCTCGCAGGTGCTCGCCGAGCGTCGGGCTTCGTTGGGGGTGGCCACCAACAACGTCGCCGAGTACAACGGCCTGATCGCCGCACTCAGTGCCGCACGTGACGTCGGGGCCCGCGAGGTTGCCGTCCGCATGGACTCCAAACTCGTCGTCGAGCAGATGTCCGGGCGCTGGAAAGTGAAGCACCCGGACATGATTCCGCTTCAGCGGAAAGCGGCCGAACTGGCTCGCGGCTTCGATTCCGTCACCTACGAGTGGATTCCGCGCGCACAGAACTCGCACGCCGATGCGCTCGCCAACGAGGCGATGGACGCCGCGGCCGAGGGTGTGGACCTGTCGGAACTGCCCGATGCCGAGCCGGCCACGAAGAAGGCCGAGTCGCCCGGGTGGACCGGTGCGATGGGGGAGCCCACGCGCCTGCTGCTGTTGCGGCACGGGCAGACCCCCATGTCGGTCGATCGGCGATACTCCGGCCGCGGCAATCCTGACTTGACGGAACTGGGTCAACGCCAAGCAGATTCTGCCGCAACGGTTCTCGGTTCACGGACAGACATCGACGCCATCGTGGCCTCGCCGCTCGCGCGCGCCCAACAGACGGCCTCAGCGACCGCCGACCGCCTGGGATTGCCCGTCACCACTGTCGACGGTCTCATCGAGACCGACTTCGGCGACTGGGAAGGACTGACGTTCACCGAGGCCATGGAACGTCACCCCGAGGTCCACAAGGCGTGGCGCGGCGACACCTCCGTGGCACCACCGAACGGGGAGAGTTTCGACGCCGTACGTGTACGCATCGAAGCGACCCGTGACCAGTTGCTCACCGAGTACGCCGGAAAGACCCTTCTGGTGGTCACCCATGTCACCCCGATCAAGATGCTGCTGCAACTTGCGCTCGACGTCGGCCCGTCGCTGCTGTATCGACTGCACCTCGATCTCGCGTCGCTGAGTATCGCCGAGTTCTACCCCGACGGCGGGGCCTCGGTGCGATTGGTGAACGACACCTCGCACCTGGCTTCACCGGCCTGAACCGAGGCTCGGTTCCGTGCACGGGATCCGGGCGACAACAGTGACAACAGTCTGGACTCGTCTCGCGAGCCGGGTGCTGCGGTGTAGACGATCACCCGAACATCGGAGCCTGCCGGCTGGAACACGTCCCCATCGAGGACCATCGACCCCACCAGAGGATGGTCGATGTTCTTGCGTGCTCCCCGGTAGACGGCCGGCCGAGCGTGGTGCCAACGATCGGAGAATTCGTCGCTGCGCGCTCGAAGGTCATGGACGAGGTTGTCGAGCTCGGCGTCGTCGGGATGCGAAATTTGTGCCACGCGGAGGTCGCCGACCAGCGCGTCTCGATACTGTTCCCGTTGCCCGGGGTCGACCCACATGGTCGACATGTCCTCGGTCATCTCGAACCAGACCTGGTTGCGTGAATGTCCGGACAGGTCCATCGGATTGCCCATCAGAGCGGACCATGCCGCGTTCCATCTCAGCAGCCACCAATCGGCCGCGTACACCGCCGTAGGCCAGTTCTCGGCTCGGGCCAGCAGCCGATCGACGCTGTCCGGTACCGATCGATCGACGGCCGACGACGGTGCCGCGAGTCCGGCAGCTCGATACAACACTCCGGCATCGGCGAGGTCGAGGCCCAAGGCCCGAACGAGAGCAGCGACCACCGCCGCCGACGGATTCGACGCGCGACCCTGCTCCAGCTGGACCAGGTAGTCCACCGAGATTCCGGCGAGTGTGGCGAGTTCCTCGCGGCGTAACCCCGACGATCTCCGAGGCCTGACGGCCGAGTCGGAGGGGACGGGTGCGCTGCGGTCGCGCCAGCCACGGAGCACCGACGAGAAACCCGCCGGCCGGCGTCCCTGCTGCTCTACGGTCATCTCACCACTGTGCCACCTCGGCCACGGGCATCTTCTCGATGACGATCTGGGTGGTACCGGCAGACCTACCGACAAGCGGCATCTTCTCGAGCGGGCCGCCGCGCCTTAGCGTCGACGTCATGAGCACAATCACGATGATCACCGGCGGCAACAAGGGAATCGGCCACGAGACGGCGCGGCGCTTACAGCGTGCCGGCCACACCGTGGTCATCGGTGCCCGCAACCGTGAGCTGGGTCGTGCTGCGGCCGCCGACCTCGGCGTCACGTTCGTCCAACTGGACGTGACCGATCAGGGCAGCGTCGACGCTGCTGCGCGCCAGGTGCGTGCGGACCATGGACGCCTCGACGTCCTGATCAACAACGCAGGAATCACCGGCGCGTTCGTTCCGCTCGAACAAGGATCGGCGGATGACGCCCGAGACGTCTTCGACACCAACGTCTTCGGCGTCGTTCGAGTGACCAACGCATTCGTGCCACTGCTGAAGATCTCGAACCATCCACGAATCGTCAACATCTCCTCGGGTGTCGGATCCATTCAGGACACCATCGAGCACGACTACTTCGACTGGCAGGTGGTACCGCCGATCTACGCGTCGTCCAAGACCGCCCTCAACATGCTCACGGTGAAGTACGCGCGCGCCCTGCCGATGATGCGAGTCAATGCCGCCGACCCCGGCTACACCCGCACTGATCTCAACGCAGGCAAGGGTGCACACGACGTCACGCAGGGCACCGACGAAATCGTCCGACTCGCCACGATTGCCGACGACGGACCTACCGGCACCGTGGGAAACAGTCAGGGTCTGCTCCGCTGGTGACCATCGACCGACAGGGCACGGTGCCGCTGCTCGCCGCACACGGTTGCCACCGCGGTAGTGCTCGTGGCGTTGCGGACATTCGCTCTATGGTCGAGGCATGGGCGATGTCGAAATCCGGTTGGCGAGGTCCGACGAAAACGAGACGATCTCGGAACTCGCACTTCGGTCGAAGGCTTACTGGGGATACTCCGAGGATTTCCTGCAGGCATGTCGTGTGGAGTTGACGTACGACTCGGCTGTATGCGGATCGGGTCGGATGTGGGTCGCCGTCGTCGGTTCGTCCGGGCCGGAAAGCTCCGTCGTCGGTTTCAGCGTGCTCGGGGGTGAAGCGCCTGCGGGTGAACTGACGGCACTCTTCGTGGACGCGAGTTCCATCGGAACCGGCTGTGGTCGAAAATTGCTCGAGCACACGATCAGTGAGGCTCGCGCGCAGGGATTCGAGCGTCTGACGCTCGACGCGGATCCCGGAGCCGAACCGTTCTATCTCCACTTCGGTGCCGTCCGCATCGGTACTGCTGTGAGTGGGTCGATCGCCGGGCGAGAACTGCCACGGCTCGAGATTGTCTTGTGACGAGGGCCCGATGAGGCCTAGAACTGCAACGCGAGCCACAAGCCCGCCACGGCCCCGACGATGGTCAGTGGAGTGGTGATGACGCCCAACACGGTGAAGGTGCGCAGGTCTGCCGGCTCGTCGTTGGCCGATGCGACGCGTCGCCACAGCATGATTGCCAGCGACCCGACGTAGGTGAGGTTGGGGCCGAGGTTGACCCCGATCACCATGGCCAACAACAGCGCTGGGGGAGCGTCGGCGCCGAACGCGGCCAGTAATAGCAGGGTGGCGGGCAGGTTGTTGACGATGTTCGACGCCACCGCCGCAATGGCAGCCGCGGCCAGCAGGGACGCGAAGGTGGTGTCGGACGGCAGGATTCGCGCCAGCCAGTCGCCGATCGGGCCCGTCGTCACGCCGAGAACGACGATGCCGAGAAGAAAGACGAATCCACAGAAGGGCAGATCGGCGCCGCGCAGAATGGCGCGAGGTGTGGTGTGCCGAGCTCGAAGTGCCGGGATCGCGAGCGCAATCGACCCCACGGCCGCCACCCAGAACGGTTCGATATCGAACAGTCCCGCCACCGCAAAGCCGACGAGTGTCGCACCGAGGATGAGCAGCGTGCTGCGAGGTGCGGGCACGTCGTCGGTTCTGTGTTCGGTCGGGGTTTGCGTTGGTGTCGCGGTGCGGGTCAGATCCTTGCGGAAGAAGATCAGGAACACCGCCAGTTCGATGGCGACCGCGAAGATCCACGGAAGTGCCATCAGGGCCGTGAAATGCAGGAAGGTCAGTCCGGTCGCAGCGAAGGCCAGCAGGTTGGTCAGATTGGACACCGGCAGCAGAGTCGACGCCGAATTGGACAGGTGCGCAGTGGCGTAACTGTGTGGACGCGGCGACATCCCCAGGATGCGAGCTGCACCGATGATGGCCGGTGTCAGCAGAACCACGGTCGCGTCGAGGCTCAGTACGGCTGTGGTTGCCGCTGCCGCTGCGAACACGAGGGTGAGCAGTCTGCGGGGGCTGCCCTTGGATCCGCGTCGTAGCTTCGCGGCGATCCAGGTGAACACACCGAGGGCATCCGACAGATGCGCCAGGATCAGGATGAACGCCAGAAATACCACGGTGGGAGCGAGTTCGAGTACCTGCTCCCGAGCGGCGTCGAGGCTGACCAGGCCGACGAGAAGAACAACTGCTGCCGCTGGAAGCGCGGCGACGATCTCGGGGAGACCGCGCGGGCGAACGATGGCGAAGACGAGAACGGCGGCGACCAATGCCGCAGCGAGAACGGTCACGCGAGAATCTTCACGAGAGTGCGAACGTTCCGCGTGGTGGTCGTGGCCTTGTACTTCGCCTTCGCCGTGGCTTTCCCGAACGTGCTGTCGGTGGTGTTGCCCTTGCGCACCTCCCAGTAGAGCACGCTTTTCCCCTCGGCAATCCTCTCGAGCTCGGGGTCGAGTTCTTCTGCAAGAGCGGACAATTCGGTCAAATGGCTATCGTCGCTACCGAACACCACATAAGGATGCCAGCCTTCCCGTTCGGCGTCGAACGGGTAGGACTCCACTATCGCCCCCAGTGCCGGGGCGTCGAGCACGACAACCCAGGCTCGGTAGCCGAACGCCTCGGCGAGCGTGCTTTCCACCTGTGCTTTCAGGGCGGCGGCGGTCAGCGGCGACTGCAGCAGTACATTGCCGGTCGCCAGAATCGTGCGGACATTCGTGAAGCCGGCCGAGGCCAAAGCAGCACGGAGATCGACCATCTTGATGTTGATGCCGCCGACGTTGATGCCGCGCAGCAGCACGACCCATTCACTCATGGACAGAACTGTAGTGAAGCGCTCGAGAACAACCATTGAAGTCAGTAGTTAGTAACCAGTAACTTGAACCCATGGCGCAGCGTGGACGGATGACAGGCTCGGACCGACGGCAGCAAATACTGCGGATAGCGGCAGACGAATTCGCTTCGTCCGGACTGCACGGCGGTTCGACCGACAGGATCGCCCGCGAAGCAGGGATCACCCAGGCCTACATCTTTCGAATATTCGGAACCAAGAAGGCACTGTTCTCCGAACTGGTCGTCGCGTCCTTCGATCGTGTGGCGGATGGGATGCGCGAGGCGGCAGGCGCAGCCACCGGGCACCAAGCGTTGGCCGCGATGGGGGAGCGCTATTACTCCATGCTCGAGGATCGAACCTCACTCCTGCTCCAGCTGCAGGGGATCGCCGCGTGTGGCGACTCCGAGGTGCGGGACGCCGTTCGAGAGGCCTTCGCCCGGATGTGGAACACCGTCGTAGAGGTCACCGGGCTCGACGCCGTGACCGTCAAGGCGTTTCTCGCGTTCGGCATGCTGCTCAACAGTGGCGCAGCCATGCAGATTCATGAGGTCGACCAACCCTGGGCGAACGGAGTGGGCACTCGCATCCACGCCGGATTGTTCGATCACATCACCAGCGATACGAACCGGTGACCGCCGACGCCGAGGTCAGCGGGGAGCGCCTGTTGGTACCCGCGCTGGTGTTCGTCGGAGTGGTCGTCGCTGCCGTCGGTAGCCTCGGTGCACCGCTGATCACCAGTGTCGCAACCACATTCGACGTCTCACTGTCGAGTGCGCAGTGGACGTTGACGCTGGCCCTGTTGACAGGCGCCGTGACCACGCCGCTGCTAGGTCGGCTGGGTTCCGGTCCGCATCGACGTGCGGCCATCCTCGTCACGCTCGCCGTCGTGTCGGTCGGCGGAGTTCTGACCGCACTGCCGCTGTCCTTCGCCTGGTTGCTCCTGGGCCGCGCGGCCCAGGGAGTGGGGCTGGCCCTGACCTCGATGCTGATGGGGGTTGCACGAGATCATTTGTTCAGCAGTCGGTCTGGTTCCACCATCGCGCTGCTGTCGGTTGCGTCGACGGCGGGTGTCGGAGTGGGATACCCGTTGTCAGGGTTTTTGACCGACCACGGTGGGATTCGCGCCGCCTACGGATTCGGTGCCGCTCTGACGGTCATGGCGGTGGTGGTTGCTCTGAAGGCGATTCCACCCTCGACCCAGAAGCGGGCGACTCCACTGGACGTTCCCGGTGCAGTGCTGCTCGCGTTCGCCCTGTCGTTCGTCTTGATTCTCGTGAGTGAGACCGCGCTGTGGGCGAGCCACGCCTGGACGGCGGTGGTACTCGGTACAGGTGCAGTTGTCGCGACCGCCATCTGGGTACGCGTCGAACTTTCCAGCCCGGCACCGCTCGTCGATCTCCGATTGCTCCGCCGTCGAGCTGTGGTCGGCGCGAACGGCGCGATGTTCTTGGGCGGCATCGGCATGTATTTGTTGCTGGCCATCACCACGCGTTACGCGCAGACACCCTCCGCGGCCGGTTACGGCTTCGGTCTCGACGTCTTCGCCGCCGGGCTGGTTCTGGTTCCGTTCTCGGTGTTCGGGTTTCTCGCGGGCAAGCTCGTGCCTCGTGCACTGCGTCGAGTGGGGCCGGGTAGCGCACTGTCGGTCAGCGCACTCGTCGTTCTGGCGGCCCTGGTCCTGTTCGCCTCCACCCGCACCGACATCGCGCAACTCTGCGTGGTGATGGGCATCCTCGGCGTCGGAGTGGGGAGTTTCTCGGCTGCGCTGCCTGCCGTCGTTCTGTCGGTCGTCCCTCCCGAGGAGACGTCGAGTGCCATGAGTATCACCCAGGTGGTGCGCAGCGTCGGATTTGCCTTCGGTAGTGCGATCGGTGGGCTCGTGTTGGCCACGGGGACCAGTGCAGGGTCCACCTTTCCCTCGGAGGGGGCCTACACGTCGGCGGCCTGGGTGGGCGCAGCCGTCACCGCTGCCGCGGCCGTCGTGAGTGCCACTGTTCTTCGTGGCCGGGCAGTCGCCGGACATCCGACGTGAGCCGGGTAGAGTACGCAACCGCGAACGAGTTGGCCGGACGGCTGCGGCTCGGAGGACCGGCGGATCGCTTCCGTCGCGCTTCGGGCCGAGGAAAGTCCGGACTCCACAGAGCAGGGCGGTTGTTAACGGCAACCCGAGGTGACTCGCGGGACAGTGCCACAGAAAACAGACCGCCTGCGGATCGGTTCTTCGGAATCGAACTGCAGGTCAGGGTGAAACGGTGCGGTAAGAGCGCACCAGCACCCCAGGTGACTGGGGTGGCTAGGTAAACCCCGCCCGGAGCAAGGTCGAAGGCTGCACCGCGCAAGGGGTGCAGCTGCGCAGGTGCTCGAGGGCTGCTCGCCCGAGCCTGCGGGTGGACTGCTCGAGGTACCCGGCAACGGTGTGCCCAGATGGATGGTCGTCGAAGTCGAACCTGCGAAAGCAGGAACGGCAGACAGGATCCGGCTTACAGGCCGACTCGTTCGCACTCACTTTTCTCGCAGTTCTCCTGCGGCGGTGCTCCATGGGGCACACTGGAAGTCATGACCGACGACGACACCTCCTGGTACTACGACATCAGCACCAAGCAGGTTGTGCAGGGCAAGGAGACCAACGCCCTCGACCGCATGGGCCCGTATCCGGACAAGGCCACCGCAGAGCAGGCGCTGAAGATCGCAGCCGCGCGCAACAAGGCCGCCGACTCCGACGACGACTGGAACAACTGACGGTGCTGCTCACCCGGCTGAGGGCTCCGAATTTCGATTTCGAGGCCATCAGATCCGAGTTCGGTCTGTCCGATGTCTTCGACGCAGCGGTGTTGCGCGAAGCGCAGAACGCCCGAGATCTGCACGCCGACAACAGGATCGACCGCACCGACATTCCCTTCGTCACCATCGACCCGCCCGGCTCGAAGGACCTCGATCAAGCTGTCCACATCGAGAAGACGTCCAACGGATTGGTGGTGCACTACGCGATCGCCGACGTGGGTGCGCTGGTGATGCCGGGGGGAGCGCTCGACGTGGAAACCCGCCGACGCGGCCAGACGTTCTATCTGCCCGACGGATCTGTTCCGCTGCACCCACGCGAATTGTCGGAGGGCTCCGGAAGCCTGTTGGAGGGACAGACTCGCTGCGCCGCGTTGTGGACCATCGAACTCGACGACGTCGGCGAAGCAGCTGCCTGGACGGTCACCCGCGCGCTGGTGCGATCTGTCGCACGGCTGGATTACGCCGGAGTGCAAGCCGGCGTCGACGCGGGAACTCCGCATCCCTCGATCGCCGCCTTGGCAGAATTCGGATCGCAACGGGCGAACGCGGCCAGACGCCGCGGAGCCATCGACATCACGCTGCCCGAGCAGGAAGTGGTGCCGAACGGGCCGGGCTGGCGCATCGTCCTGCAACCACGCACTGCGGTGGACGGTTGGAACGCGGAGGTGTCGCTGCTGACGGGAATGTGCGCTGCCAGGATCATGCTCGACGCCGGAATCGGCATCGTTCGTACCCTTCCACCTGCCCCGGGCGAGGCCGTCGAAACCTTGAAGAGGACCGCCGCTGCTCTCGGAATCGATTGGCCCGCAGGTGCGTCCGCCGGAGCGGTGCTGGCAGACCTGCCCGCCGACGAACCGTCGACACTGGCGATGATGAGCCAGGCGACCGGCTTGCTGCGCGGAGCGGACTATCTCGCGTTCGATCGCACGACCAGCGCTGCCGCCGGTGACGCAACGGTGGAGCATTCGGGAATCGGTGCGCCGTACGCCCATGTGACAGCGCCACTGCGTCGGCTGTCGGACCGCTTCGCCACCGAAGTGTGCCTGTCGGTCGTAGCCGGATCGGCGGTGCCGGACTGGGCGACGCAGGCCTTACCCGAGCTACCGGCGATCATGCGTGGATCCGATTCTGCAGCATCGAAGGTCGACCGTGCATGCGTCGACCTCACCGAGGCACACGTACTGAAAGAACGAGTGGGCGAGACGTTCGATGCGGTCGTACTTCGCGGTGCCGAGGGCAAGCGAGACGCCGAGGTACTCGTGTCGGATCCCATCGTCATCGGCAAGTGCGACGGCGAACCTCCTGCGGGGGAGTCGGTGGCGGTCCGGTTGACCCAGGCCGACACCGACTCGCGCAGGATCGCTTTCGGCTACGCGCCCGTCACGGACTGAAGCGGTCGGTCGCCTCGACGAGGTGGTGCACGATGCCCGGCTCGGCCGCTGAGTGCCCTGCGTCGTCTACGACCACCAGATCCGCGCCGGGCCATGCCTTGTGCAGGGCCCACGCACTCGTTGCGGGGCACACGACGTCGTAGCGGCCCTGCACGATGACGCCCGGAATGCCGTCGAGCAGATGCGCGTCGCGCAGCAATTGATCTTCGTCGAGAAAAGCATGGTTGCGGAAGTAGTGGTTCTCGATGCCCGCGAATGCACGCGCAAATCGGGGGTCCGAATTGTCCTGCACTGCATCCGGTTTCGGCAGTAAGTAGCTGGTAGCTGCCTCCCAGGAGGACCACGCCACCGCGGCCCTCGTCGCTACCTCCGTGTCCTCGGACATCAGCTGCCGGTGATACGCCTCGACGAGATTGCCGTCGCGCTCGCTCTCCGGAATGGGCGCGAGGAACTGCTCCCACAGATCGGGGAAGATGTTGCCGGCACCGCCGCCGTAGTACCAGTCGATCTCCGACGGCCGTACGAGAAAGATTCCTCGGAGGATCAGTCCGCGCACGCGGTCGCGGTGCGACTGGGCGTACGCCAGTGACAGCGTCGAGCCCCACGAACCGCCGAACACCAACCACGTGTCGATACCCAGATGCTCCCGGAGCTTCTCCATGTCCGAGATCAACCGATCGGTGGTGTTGACCGACAGATCGGCACCGTCGGCGATGTGCGGGGTCGACTGCCCGCAGCCCCGCTGATCGAACAACACGATCCGATAGGCCTGCGGGTCGAAGTAGCGCCGCTGCAACGGATTGGTGGCACCGCCCGGACCACCGTGCACGAACACCACCGGCGCACCGTCGGGATTGCCCGAGGTTTCCCAGTAGATCCGTTGGCCGTCGCCGACATCGAGGTGGCCGGTCTCGGTGGGGTCGATCTCGGGGTAGAGAGAACGCATCCTAGAAGCCCACCAGACCCGACGCCAGGTCCGGAATGTCGAGCGAACGGATGGCCTCGTCTCGAACGTCCGAACACGTTTCCTTCGTGACGTCGTCGACGATCGCTCGGTTCTGCACCACCTGCAGGTTGATGACGCCACTCTGCGCCGCCCAGGTCTGCACCAGAATGTTCAACCCGCCGCGGCCGAGCGTGGGCCCCTGCACGCGCCAATTGGACAGCTGCGCTTCCAGATCGGTGCACAACTGCTGCTTCTGGGCATCGGTGATCACCGCTTCCGCGGAAGTCGTGGTGACCGTAGTGGTCGGCGCGACCGTCGTCGTCGAGGACGACGAACCGGTGTTGGTGGTATCGGTGCTGCAGGCGCCCACGAGAGTGAGCAGCGCAGCCGCACCGGCCAGTGCGACTGCGCTTCTACCTGCGATGGACGTAGTACCCCGTCTGGTTGTCATGGCCTCGAGTGTGCCATCCGAACCGGAAAGATCAGTAGCTGTGTTCGGGTCCGGGGAACACGCCCGAGCGCACCTCGGACAGGTACGTGGTTGCCGCAGTGCGCAGTGAGTCGCCGACGTCGGCGAACTTCTTGACGAACTTCGCGGTTTTGCCGTTGGTGTATCCGGCCATGTCCTGCCACACCAGGACCTGTGCGTCGCATTCGTTGCCCGCGCCGATGCCGACCGTGGGAATCGTCAGCTTTCGGGTGACCTGACCGGCGATGTCGGCGGGAACCATTTCCATGACGACGGCGAACGCACCTGCCTCCTGAACCGCGATGGCGTCGGCCACCAGCTGCTCGGACGCGTCGCCGCGGCCCTGCACCCGGAAGCCGCCGAGGGTATTGACACTCTGCGGGGTGAAGCCCACGTGGGCCATCACCGGAATGCCTGCAGCGGTGATGGCGGCGATCTGCCCGGCGACGCGCTCGCCGCCTTCGAGCTTGACCGCGCCTGCGAGGCCTTCCTTCATGAACCGGACTGCCGTCTCGAGAGCCTGCTGCGGTGAGGCCTCGTAGGTGCCGAAGGGCAGGTCTGCGACAACGAGAGCGTGCGGCGCACCGCGTACCACTCCACGGACCAGCGGAAGCAGCTCGTCGACCGTGATCGGGACGGTGGTGTCGTAGCCGTAGACGACGTTCGCTGCGGAATCGCCGACGAGGAGCACCGGAACACCGGCTTCCTCGAAAATGCGCGCACTGGAGTAGTCGTAGGCGGTCAGCATTCCCCAGCGCTCACCCTCTGCCTTCATCTGCAGCAGGTGATGGGTGCGGGTCTTGCGGGTCAAACCGGTGGCGGGTACGTCCTGGGAAGAGCCGCCGTACACAGCAGTTTCGGACATCTTTGTCCCTTTCTGGTCCTCGAGGCCCGCTCGGCGGGTCCCCGGGATGGGGTGTGATGACATCGAGAAGTCTGCCACCGCGCACGACATGCCGGAGCGCTCCGAGCAGTGCAATTCGTCACACTCGATCGGGTTACGCGTAGTCCCGCCATCCGTTGGTGATCGGCATCCGGCGATCGCGCCCGAAGGCGCGCGAGGTGACCTTGCTGCCGATCGGATACTGACGCCGCTTGTACTCCGACGCATCGACCTTGCGGAGAATGTCCGCGACCACCACTGCGTCGAAGCCGGCCGCGACGATGTCGTCGAACCCCTGATCGTTGTCGACGTACCTGAACAGGATCGCGTCGAGTTCGTCGTAGTCGGGCAACGAGTCGGTGTCGAGCTGTCCCGGTCTGAGCTCGGCGGACGGCGGCTTGTCGATGCTGGAATCGGGGATCGGAGGAATGTCTCCGCGGTCGGCAGCGGACTTGTTCCGCCACCGCGCCAACTCCCACACGAGCGACTTCGGTACGTCCTTGATCGGCGCGAAGCCGCCGACCGCATCGCCGTAGATGGTCGAATAGCCAACGGCCAGTTCGGACTTGTTGCCGGTGGCCAGAACCAGATGGCCGAATGTGTTCGACAGTGCCATCAGCGTCATGCCGCGGCAGCGCGCCTGAATGTTCTCCTCGGCCAGTCCGGTCAGGTGCAGCTGGTCGACGAAGGAGGCGACCATGTCGGCAATGGGCTCGACGCTGAAGTGGATACCGGTGCGCGACGCAAGATCTTCTGCATCGGTGCGGGAGTGGCCCGAGGAGTACGTCGACGGCATCGACACTGCGTGCACTGCATCGCTACCGAGGGCGTCGACGGCGATGGCCGCAACCACCGCCGAGTCGATTCCACCCGACAGTCCCAGAGTCACCGAACGAAAGCCGTTCTTGTGCACATAGTCTCGCAAGCCTGTCACCAGAGCGCCCCACACCTGTTCCTCCGCGCAGGCAACGTCGGAGAGAAACGGCTCGGCTCGCTGCCAGCCGGTGATCGCGACGTCGGGCAGCGGTACCCGATCGATGCTCCAACCGGGTACAGCTTCGGCATTCGGACGTGGATCGGTGGGCGCGTCCACGTCGACGATCAGCAGATGCTCGACAAATTGCGGGGAGCGTCCCCACATGGAACCGTCGGGACCGATCACGAAGCTCGCCCCGTCGAACACCAGCTCGTCCTGTCCGCCGACCACGTTCACGTAGGCGATCGGGACGCCGATCTCGTTGGCCCGGCGCGCGGCGATGGAGTGCCGTACCTCGTTCTTGCCCTGCTCGAAAGGGCTGGCATTGAGGCAGAGCAACATGTCGACACCCGCTGCCCCGTAGGCCGCTACCGACCCGCCCGACTGCCAGATATCCTCGCAGACAACAACTCCGAGCCTGAGCTCGTTCACCCGGGCGATGCTCAAGCGCGATCCGGGAGCGAAGTAGCGGGCCTCGTCGAACACTCGGTAGGTGGGAAGGGAGTGCTTGTCGTAGCGAGTTGTCACCCGTCCGTCGACGATCACCGCGGCGCTGTTCCGCGAGCCCTCGGCATCGCGATCGAGGTAGCCCACCACCACGATGCGGTCGCCGCATCCGGCGGCATCGAGCGCAGTGGCCAATTCGGTCAGTGCTCGGGCGGATGCGGCGGCGAACGACGGCCGAAGAGCCAGATCCTCGACCGGGTATCCCGTCAGAGCCATCTCGGGAAACAACACCACGTTGGCACCGTCGTGAGCGGCGCGGACCGTCCACTCGACGATTGCGGCGGAGTTCGCCGCGAGATCGCCGACGACGGAGTTCGTCTGGGCAAGGGCGAGTCGGAGGGCCTGCACCACGTAGACGCTAGTGCTCGGCGGCCATCCCTGCCGGGCAGCGAGAATGGAGTGCGGTCGGACAGACCTGGCACGATCGTGCCATGAGAACGCGCACCAGGAACACGGCCGTGGCGCTGTCCGCAGTTGCCGTGTTGCTCGCAGGCTGCTCCGGCTCCGAGCCCACCGCCGCACCGGAGTCATCCGCTGAGCCCGAGGCATCATCGCCGGCATCGGTTGCCGGTCCGGTTCCCGCGGGTCTCGAGGCGTTCTACAACCAGACTCTCCAGTGGGAGTCCTGCGATCGGTACAACACCGACGGCAGCGAGCTGGGCGACTCCGTCGAGTGCGCGATGGTCACCGTGCCGCTCGACTACGCCGATCCCGCGGGCACGACCATCGAGGTCGCCATATCCCGGACCCGGGCGGCAGGCGAGAAGATCGGATCGATCCTGATGAACCCCGGCGGTCCCGGCTCGTCGGGTTTGTATCTGGCCACGCAGGCCGACGGCACCGCCGTTGCGGACCGCTTCGATCGCGTCGGGTTCGATCCTCGCGGGATCGGGGCCTCCGAACCCGAAGTGCGCTGTCTGACGTCCGAGGAGGTCGACGAGGAACGCCGCGAGCCGGACGTCGACGTCAGCCCCGAGGGCATCGCGGCCACCGAGGCCGAGCATCGGGACTATGCGGCCCAGTGCGTCGACCGCACCGGAGCCGATGTGCTCGAGCACGTCGGCACCAGGGAAGTGGTGCGCGACATGGACGTCATCCGGGCAGTTCTGGGGGACGAGAAGCTGACCTACGTCGGCTACTCCTACGGCACCCGCATCGGCACCGCGTACGCCGAGGAATTCCCGTCGAACGTTCGGGCGATGGTGCTCGACGGTGCGCTCGACCCCGATCAGTCACCCGTCGACGAGGCAGTCGCCCAGGGCGCGGCGTTCCAGACCGCGTTCGATCAGTTCGCCGCCGACTGCGCACAGACCGACACCTGCCCGCTCGGAACCGATCCGGCTCGAGCCGTCGCACAGTTTCGATCCCTGGTCGACCCACTGATCGACCAGCCCGCCGAGACGACCGATCCACGTGGCCTCAGTTACGACGACGCGATCACCGGGGCTCAGCAGGCCCTGTACTCGCAGCAGCTGTGGCGGCTGCTGCGGGCGGGATTGAACGAACTACGCGACGGTCGAGGCGATACCTTGCTCCGTCTCGCCGACACCTACTCCGGACGGCTGGAGGACGGTAGCTACACCAACATCGACGACGCGTTCAATGCCGTCCGATGTGTGGACGGACCGCCGACCACGGACCGAGCAGCGGCCGACGAGGCCGACGCCCGGTTCCGCGCCGCCGCGCCGTATCTGGACGACGGCCGAGCCACGGGCAACGCGCCGCTCGACCTGTGCGCGTTCTGGCCGGTGCCGAACACGAGCGACCCGCACATCGTCGATGTCGAGGGCCTGCCGACGCTGGTGGTGGTGTCGACGACCAACGATCCGGCCACTCCGTATCAGGCCGGAGTGGAACTGGCTGCGCAGCTGCGAGGCAACCTCGTGACCTACGACGGCACCCAGCACACGGTGGCGTTCTCGGGCGTGGGCTGCATCGACGATCCGCTGGTGAACTACCTCGTCGATCTGGTCCCGCCGGGTGACGGATTGCGCTGCTGACCTGCTACCTCACCAGCCGCGATGTGGGCAGAGAGTTTCACGAAGTGAGACTGAATTCACGATGTAACACAGATTTAACTCCGTTTGCTTACTCTCGCGTTCATGGATCGTCAAAAGGAATTCGTGCTCCGGACTCTCGAAGAGCGCGACATTCGTTTCGTCCGCCTCTGGTTCACCGACGTCCTCGGGTATCTGAAATCGGTGGCCATCGCCCCCGCGGAGCTCGAAGGGGCGTTCGACGAGGGGATCGGCTTCGACGGTAGCGCCATCGAAGGGTTCGCTCGAGTTTCCGAGGCCGACACCGTCGCCAAGCCCGATCCCTCGACGTTCCAGATCCTGCCGTGGTCCACCAGCAAGGGCCACCAGCACTCGGCGCGCATGTTCTGCGACATCGCCATGCCCGACGGTTCGCCGTCCTGGGCCGACTCTCGCCACGTGCTGCGTCGCCAGTTGAGCAAAGCCGCAGACCTCGGATTCAGCTGCTACGTGCACCCTGAGATCGAGTTCTTTCTGCTCAAAGATGCCCCGCAGGACGGCTCACCGCCCACCCCTGCCGACAACGGCGGTTACTTCGACCAGGCCGTGCACGATTCGGCCCCGAACTTCCGCAGGCACGCCATCGACGCGCTCGAGTCGATGGGCATCTCGGTCGAATTCAGCCACCACGAGGCCGCGCCGGGACAGCAGGAGATCGATCTGCGGTACGCCGACGCGCTGTCGATGGCCGACAACATCATGACCTTCCGCTACGTGGTCAAGGAAGTCGCCATCGAAGAGGGTGTGCGTGCGACGTTCATGCCCAAACCGTTCAGCGACCAGGCCGGCTCGGCGATGCACACACACATGAGCCTGTTCGAGGGCGACGCCAACGCCTTCCACAACCCGGACGACCCGATGCAGCTCTCGGAAACCGGCAAGTCTTTCATCGCCGGCATCCTCGAGCACGCCAACGAGATCAGCGCCGTGACCAACCAGTGGGTCAACTCCTACAAGCGGCTGGTGCGCGGCGGCGAGGCACCGACCGCCGCATCGTGGGGACCGGCCAACCGCTCGGCCTTGATCCGCGTGCCGATGTACACCCCGAACAAGGCGTCGTCTCGGCGCGTCGAGATTCGCAGCCCCGACTCGGCCTGCAACCCGTACCTCGCCTTCGCGGTGCTGCTCGCGGCCGGTCTTCGCGGAATCGAGAAGGGGTACACCCTGCCGCCCGAGGCCGAGGAAGACGTGTGGGCACTGACGTCCGCCGAGCGTCGCGCCATGGGATACAAGGAACTGCCGGGCAATCTCGATCAGGCGTTGAACGCGATGGAAGGGTCCGAACTGGTCGCAGAAGCACTGGGCGAGCACGTGTTCGACTTCTTCCTGCGCAACAAGCGTCGTGAGTGGGAGGAATACCGCAGCCACGTCACGCCGTACGAGCTGAAGGCCTACCTGGGTCTGTAGAGCAGCGGGGTCTTTTGACAGACCGGCGTCGTCATGGGCTACGTTCTAGTCGATCGTGAATGTAGTTCCGATGCCGGCGCGGGCACCCTCGCGTCGCATTACCGACGACGGGGTAAAACTGTGGCACGCCGAGGTGGATTCTGATGGTGCGTCCTCCGACTTCCAGATCCGTCGTTCCCGGACCGGGCCGCCTCGGTTTGGTCGAAGAAACTGCGCCGTCCGATCTGCGCACTCTCGGTTGGACCGATGAGGACAGCCTCGAGCTGCTCTGGTCGCTGTCCCGCGCGCCCAACGCCGACCTCGCGCTCCGCACCCTGGTGCGCTTGTACGAGTCGCTCGGTGCCGGTTGGTCGGAGTTCGACACGGCGCTGCGCACGGACAAGGGATTCCGCGGGCGCATCCTCGGGCTCGTCGGCGCATCGAGTGCGCTCGCCGATCACCTCGTTGCAGACGACAGCACCTGGCGTTTGCTGGTGACCAAGGAAGGTCAGGGCACCGGGGTCTCGGCGAAGATCGAACTCCCCAGCAAGGCGACCCTGGTTGCGGAACTTCTCGAGGTGGTCGGGGCCGAGCCCGAGTTCGGACCCCATGCCGCACCCGATCTGTACCGTGCGTCGATCACCGGACCACCCGCCGTGATCGCTCTGCGCAAGAAGTACCGCGACCAGATCATGGTGTTGGCCGCGTACGACCTCGCCGCGACTGTCGAGAACGAGCCCGTCCTGCCGTACACGGTGGTCGGATCGCAGCTCTCCGACATGGCCGACGCGGCCCTCACCGCAGCATTGGCCGTCGCCGTCGCAACCGTGTGCCCCGATGCGCCGTGTCCGACGCGCTTGGCCGTCGTCGCGATGGGCAAATGTGGTGCGCGCGAACTCAATTACGTCTCCGACGTCGATGTCGTGTTCGTCGCCGAACCCGCAGACTCGCAGGCGAGCCGCATCGCGGGTGAGATGATGCGCATCGGATCCTCGGCCTTCTTCGAGGTGGATGCCGCGCTGCGACCCGAGGGCAAGCGCGGCGAACTGGTCCGCACCCTGGATTCGCATGTGGCGTACTACAAGCGGTGGGCCAAGACCTGGGAGTTCCAGGCTCTGCTCAAGGCCAGGCCGATGACCGGTGACATCGCACTGGGCAACGATTACGTCGACGCGGTCAACCCGATGGTGTGGCTGGCGAGTCAGCGCGAGGACTTCGTTCCGGAAGTGCGCGCAATGCGTCGTCGCGTCGAAGAGATGGTGCCGCCGGAGCTCCGCGAACGCGAGATCAAACTCGGACGCGGCAGTCTGCGAGACGTCGAATTCGCCGTCCAGCTACTGCAATTGGTGCACGGTCGAACCGACGAGTCGCTGCGCGTGCTCGGTACGACCGACGCACTGACCGCGCTCACCGAGGGCGGGTACGTCGGCCGCGACGACGCCGCGAATCTGACGGCGTCCTACGAGTTCCTCCGGTTGATCGAGCACCGCCTGCAGATGCAGCGAATGCGGCGCACACACACCCTGCCTCCGCAGGACGACGAGGAAGCGCTGCGGTGGTTGGCCCGTTCGGCGCACATGCGACCCGACGGCAATCGCGACGCTCTCGGGGTGCTGAACGCCGAGATCAAGAGGAATGCCCAGCGCATCAGACGACTGCACGCCAAGCTCTTCTACCGGCCGCTGCTGGACTCGGTGGTCAAGTTCGACTCCGAGACAGTACGTCTGACACCCGACGCGGCGACGCGTCAGCTCGCGGCCCTCGGCTACGCCACCCCGCAGAACGCACTGGGTCACTTGCGGGCGCTCGTCGGCTCGGGCACTCGGCGCGGCCAGATTCAGGCCGTGCTGCTCCCGACGCTGCTGGAGTGGCTCGCCGACACCCCCGATCCGGACGCCGGTCTCCTCAACTACCGCCGACTGTCGGAATCGGCGGGGGAGCAGACGTGGTTCCTGCGCGTGTTGCGCGACGAGGGCGCAGTGGCTCAGCGGCTGATGATCGTGCTCGGATCCTCGGCCTACGTACCGGATCTGTTGATCAAGGCCCCCGAGGTGATTCGGTTGTTCGCCGACGGCCCCACCGGCCCGCGCCTGCTCGATGTCGAGCCCGAAGAGACCTATCGCGCCATCCTGTCTTCCTCGGCCCGCTACGAGGATCCGGTACGGGCGATCAACGCGGCTCGGGCGCTGCGACGCCACGAACTGGCCCGAGTGGCCTCGGCAGACATCCTCGGCATGCTCGACGTGCCTGCGGTGTGCAGAGCGCTGTCGTCGGTCTGGGCCGCCGTCATCAATGCCGCTCTCGCAGCTGCCATCCGGGCCAGCGAGATCGAGCGCGGCGAACCGGCACCGGCAACTCTGGCCGTCATCGGCATGGGAAGACTCGGCGGCGGCGAGCTCGGATACGGCAGCGACGCCGACGTGCTGTTCGTGTGCGAGCCGGTCGACGGGGTCGACGAGACCGTTGCGGTCAAGTGGGCCAACACCATTGCCGACCGCATCCGCAAACTGCTCGGCGCGCCCAGCACCGACCCGCCCCTCGAAGTCGACACCGGGCTGCGTCCGGAAGGCCGCAGCGGACCGGTGGTGCGCACGCTGTCGTCCTACGCCGCGTACTACTCGCAGTGGGCCCAGGCCTGGGAAGTCCAGGCTCTGCTGCGGGCCCACCAGGTGGCCGGCGACCAGGATCTCGGCATTCGGTTCCTGTTGATGGCAGACAAGGTGCGCTATCCCGAGGGTGGGGTGTCCGCCGACGCGGTCCGTGAGATCAGACGCATCAAGGCGCGCATCGACTCCGAGCGTCTGCCCAAGGGGGCCGACCCCTCCACCCACACCAAGCTCGGGCGCGGGGGATTGGCCGACATCGAGTGGACCGTCCAGCTGATTCAGCTCCGGTATGCGCACAAGGTTCTTTCGCTGCACAACACCTCGACCCTGCAGTCGCTGGACGCGATCGGTGCGGCCGAGCTCATGAGCGAAACCGACGTGGAGTTGCTGCGCGAGGCGTGGATCCTCGCGACGAAGGCCCGCAACGCACTGGTTCTGGTGCGCGGCAAGCCGACCGACCAGCTACCGGCACCGGGCGCGGTGCTCTCCGCCGTGGCGCAGGTCGCGGGCTGGGAGAACGGCGACGCCGGTGCGTTCCTCGACAACTACCTGCGTGTCACGCGTCGGGCAAAGGCAGTGGTGGAGCGGACCTTCGGCGGCAGCTGATCACTGTCTCCCTCTAGTCACTGCCGACGGTGACGAATCCCTGCTTCACCATCCAGTCGCGCGCGACATCCGCGGGCTCGCGTCCGTCTATGTCCACCTGCCGGTTGAGCTCGGTGATCTCGTCGTTGGTCAGCGCCGCGGAAATAGGAGCGGTGACCTCGGCGATCTCCGGGTATTGCTCGGCAATGGGCGTGCGAATCACGACCGTGGCGTTGTAGCGGGGAAAGAAGCTCTTGTCATCTTGAATCACGACCAGGTTCAGACCTTTGATACGGCCGTCGGTGGTGAACACCTCACCGAACTTGCACTGCGAACCGTCGGCCGTTGCCTGATAGATGATGCCGCCCTGCAACACCTGCCGCGGAACGACGTTGGGGTCGAAGCCGTAGGCAGCGGCCATACCCGGAAACCCGTCCTGTCGTGAATTGAACTCGGTCTCCACGCAGGTCTGTGCCGCGGCCGGATCGGTGGTGGCGAGCGCGGCGTAGTCCGAGAGCGTCGTGATGCCGGTCGCGTCTGCCGTCGTCTGATTCATCGCGAGTGCGTACGTGTTGTCCATCGGTGCAGGGTTGACCCAGGTGAGTCCGTTGGCTGCGTCCTGGTCGCGCAAGGCCTCGAACTGCCCGGTGGCGTCCGGGATGGCGGTTTCGTTTCCCAGGAAGTTGATCCAGGCCGTACCCGTGTATTCGTAGGTGACGTCCACCTGGCCGGAAACCATGGCTTGGCGGGTGCTGTTGGACCCCGAAATGTTGGTGAGGTCTCGGACGTCGGCTCCGGCTGCCACCAGCCCGAATTCGAGTATGTAACCCAGGATCACCTGCTCGGTGAATTCCTTCGAGCCGACGATCAATTGTGCGCCTTCGAGACCCGGTACAGGTTGAATGCTGCCGGGTTCCACGGACAGCGGCACTGCGCTGCCCGACTGCAGACCGCAACTCGTCACTGCCGTCATCATGACGGCGCAGAGGGCAATAAACCCTCGTGTCGTGTGCCGCATCAGCTTTCGGTCCTCACGGCTCGATGTAAGAGACGGCTAATCCGCGCCTGCGGTGACGAAACCCTCTTTGACCATCCAGTCACGTGCGACGTCGGCCGGTTCGCGGCCGTCGACGTCGACCTGTTTGTTCAGTTCGGTGATCTCGTCGTTGGTCAGCTTCGCCGAAATCGGCGCAGTCACCTCGGCAATTTCCGGATACTGCTCGGCGATCGACGAGCGGATCACGACGGTGGCGTTGTACCGGGGAAAGAAGCTCTTGTCGTCCTCGACAACGACGAGATTCAGACCCTTGATTCGGCCGTCGGTGGTGAACACCTCACCGAACTTGCATTGCGAACCCTCGGCCGTCGCCTGATAGATGATTCCGGTCTGCAGAATCTGACGGGGAACGGCATTGGGGTCGAAACCGTACGCTGCCGCCAGGCCGGGAAATCCGTCCTGTCGTGAATTGAACTCGGTCTCCACGCACAACGCCGACGCAGCCGGATCGCGCGCCACGAGAGCTGCGTAGTCCGACAGAGTCTTCACTCCGGTCTGGTCGGCTGTTGCCTGGTTCATCGCCAGGGCGTACGTGTTGTCCATCGGCGCGGGATTGACCCACGTCAGTCCATTGGCGACATCGGCATCGCGGATCGCATCGAACTGCTCGGTGGCATCCGTGATGGGACTTTCGTTGCCGAGGTAGTTGATCCAGCCGGTCCCGGTGTACTCGTAGGTGAGATCGACCTGCCCGGAGACCATGGCCTGGCGGGTGCTGTTCGACCCCGAAATGTTCGTCAGGTCGCGAACGTCCGCGCCTGCAGCCGACAACGCGAATTCGAGGATGTAGCCCAATACGATCTGCTCGGTGAAGTCTTTGGAGCCGACGGTCAGTTCCGCGCCCTCGAGACCTGGCATCGCTTCGATGCTGCCGGGCTCCACCGACAGCGGCACGGCGCTGCCAGATTGCAAACCGCAACCTGCCAGTGCGATCGTGCTGACCGCGCACAGAGCTATGAGTTGTTGTGTCGAGCGCCGCATCAGCGGAGTCCTTTCGGGCCGAGATAGGCCTCGGCGAGTGCCCCGAGCCAGTCCACGAACAACGCGAGGGCCACGGCGAGAACGCCTCCGACGACGAGGATGAGTGGCTGGTAGAGCTTGTAACCGGTATCGATCAGAACTCCGAGACCGCCCGCTCCCACGAGGAAGCTCAAGGTGGCGGTACCGACGGCGAGCACCAGCGACGTTCGTAGACCGGCCAGCATGTACGGCACGGCGAGTGGAAACTCGATACGCCAGAGGATGCCGCTACTCGACATGCCCTGTCCGCGTGCAGCATCGATGTAGCTCGGGTCGACCTGCTGAAAACCGAGCATCGTGTTTCGGAGAACGGGAAGCAGCGAGTAGAACGCGATGGGCAGTACGCCGATCCAGAAACCGGTCTTGCCGGTCGCGAGGAACAGCAACACCAACAGGCCTACCGCCGGAGCGGCCTGACCGATGTTGGCGATACCGATGAAGATCGGTGCCAACTTTCGGTAGCCGTTGCGGGTCAACAGGATTCCCAGAGGAACCGCTATGGCCAGCACGAGCGCCGTGACGACGATCGTGATCAAGACGTGCTCTTTCAACGCCTGGAACAGCGTGGCCGCGTTCAACGTCTCCGCTTGTGTAGCAGTCAGATCGCGAGTGAACGTATAGGCAAGAAGTGCGACAACCACTATCGCGATGAGGGCCGGTTGCACCAGTAGCCGAACACGTTCCGCTCGCTTGGCAGCCTGCTTCGCCGCCTGCACGCCGCTGTCGTCCCCTGCTGCATCGACGACCGACGAATCCGCAGCGGTCGTCACGACGGACTTCCTGCCGTCACGTCTTCCGCTGAGGTGTCCTTGTCGTGGTCATGAGCATGCTGCGAACGGATGGTCTTGATGGTGTCGATCAGTTGCTCGATGGTGATCGTGCCGGCGTATTCGCCGCGCTGACCGGTAACTGTGGCGGTCGCGTTGCCCTCGGCGAGAAGCGCTTCGAGTGCGTCCTGCAGCGTCGACTGCGTCGAGACCATCTCGCCCATCGGAACACCGACGTCGCGCAGGCTGCCTACCCCGGCGAGATGACGGCGATCGGTCCAACGAATGGGCCGCTTACGCGCATCGAGAATGATTCCCCATGCCTCCGGGTCGTTGCCGAGAGCCGCGTTCATCGACTCGACCGGCTGGTCTTCGCCCATGACCGGAACATCGGACAACTCGATGTCGCGCACTCTCATCAGTGTCAGTTGCTTGAGAGCTGCACCGGCACCGACGAATCCGGCGACCGTCTCGTCGGCTGGGTTGGCCAGCACCGCTTCGGGGGTATCGAACTGCAGGATTCGGGACTGATTGCCCAGCACGGCGATTCGATCACCGAGTTTGACGGCTTCGTCGAAGTCGTGCGTGACGAAGACGATCGTCTTGCCCAGTTCGGCCTGTAGACGCATCAATTCGTCCTGAAGCAAACCGCGAGTGATGGGGTCGACGGCACCGAAAGGCTCGTCCATCAACAGAACCGGCGGATCAGCGGCCAGAGCGCGCGCAACACCGACACGTTGCTGCTGACCTCCGGACAGCTGGCGTGGGTAGCGTTCGCGGTACAACGCTGGATCGAGACCGACGAGATCGAGCATTTCGTCCGTACGGTCCGAGATCCTCTTCTTCTTCCAGCCGATCAGCCCTGGAACCATGCCGACGTTTTCGGCAATGGTCATGTGCGGGAACAGCCCTGCTTGCTGGATGGAGTATCCGATGGTGCGGCGGAGCTCGTTCGGATTGATCGACAATGCGTCCTTGCCGCCGATGGTGATGCGGCCCGACGTCGGTTCGATCAATCGGTTGATCATTCGCATGGTCGTCGTCTTGCCGCAGCCCGACGGTCCGACCAATACGACCACTTCGCCGGCCGGGATCGTCATCGACACGTTGTCGACGGCGGCGTCCTTCTGGCCCGAGTAACTCTTGGTCACGTTCTCCAGCACGATTTCTGCGCCGGATACGGTCGTTTTCTCACTCACGGATACCCCTCGAGGTGGTCAGTTTGCCGATCACGACGTAGATCCCATCGAGGATCAACGCCAGCAGGACGATGAGGATGGTGCCGGTCAGTGCCTGTGGAACGGCGGTGGGGCTGCCGACCCGTGCGAGCCCGGAGAACAGAAGATTGCCCAGGCCAGGGCCTTTGGCGTACGCAGCGATGGCCAGAATGCCCATGGCCAGCTGTGTACTGACTCGCATACCGGTCAGAATCGAGGGCCACGCAAGTGGAATCTCGATGCGCCGCAACACAAGAATGCGGCTCATGCCGATTCCGCGGGCGGCATCGGTTACTGCCGGATTGACCGCATCCAGGCCGACCACCGTATTTCGGATGATCGGGAGCAGTGAGTACAGGACCAGAGCGGTCACTGTCGGTCGAACACCGAGTCCTAAAATGGGGATCAGCAGACCCAACAGAGCAAACGACGGAATCGTGAGGACGGTGCTCGCCAGGGCCGTCGCGATGGCGGAGCCGGCCGGACTGCGATAGACGAGCACGCCGATGGCGACGCCGATGACGGTAGCGATGACGACGCATTGGATGACGGCCGACACGTGTAGATAGGAGTCGATTGCCAACTGCCTTCGCCGTCCGACGATGAATTCCCACAGTGCATCCATGCAGTTGTCGTCCTCTGTTCGCCGGTAGCGGATAAATACCTTTACCCCGCGTACGACTTATCAAACGCCGACCGGTCTGAATTCTGTGCGGATTGCCGCAAAAGTTGCCGATCGGAAACCATCGAGAACGAGAAAACGCCCGGCCGAAAAGATTCGGCCGGGCGTTTTCGGTGTGAAATTTATCGACTCACACGTCGTAGTACAGCGAGAACTCGTACGGGTGCGGACGCAGGTTCACAGGAGCGATTTCCTGTTCACGCTTGAGCGAGATCCAGGTCTCGATCAGGTCGGTCGTGAACACGCCACCCTCGGTGAGGTAATCGTGATCGGCCTCGAGACGGTCGATGACCGCATTGAGCGAGGTGGGCGCCTGAGGAATGTTCTTGGCTTCCTCGGGCGGCAACTCGTAGAGGTCCTTGTCGACCGGAGCCATCGGCTCGATCTTGTTCTTGATTCCGTCCAGGCCCGCCATCATCTGAGCAGCGAAGTTCAGGTACGGGTTGCCCGAGGAGTCCGGCGCGCGGAACTCGAGGCGCTTGGCCTTCGGGTTGTTGCCGGTGATCGGGATGCGCACTGCAGCGGAGCGATTGCGCTGGCTGTAGACCAGGTTGATGGGGGCTTCGTAGCCCGGCACCAAGCGGTGGTAGGAGTTGATCGTCGGGTTGGTGAAGGCCAACAGCGACGGCGCGTGGTGCAGGATGCCGCCGATGTAGTGGCGTGCGAGATCCGACAGTCCGGCGTATCCGGCCTCGTCGTGGAAGAGGGGCTTTCCGTCCTTCCACAGCGACTGGTGCACGTGCATGCCCGAGCCGTTGTCACCGAAGAGCGGCTTCGGCATGAAGGTTGCCGACTTGCCGTTCTGCCACGCGGTGTTCTTGACGATGTACTTGAACAGCTGCAGATCGTCGGCGGCGCGGAGCAGCGTGTTGAACTTGTAGTTGATCTCCTGCTGCCCGCCGGTGCCGACCTCGTGGTGGGCACGCTCGAGCTCGAAGCCCGCGTTCTGCAGGTTGGTGGAGATCTGGTCGCGCAGGTCCACGTAGTGGTCGTACGGAGCGACGGGGAAGTAGCCACCCTTGAATCGAACCTTGTAGCCGAGGTTCGGGCTGCCGTCTGCCTCGGTCTCGGCTCCGGTGTTCCACCAACCCGAGGACGAGTCGACCTCGTAGAACGCGCCGTTGGCCTGCGAATCGAAGCGGACGGAATCGAAGATGTAGAACTCGGCCTCGGCACCGAAGTAGGCGGTGTCGGCGATGCCGGTGCTGGCCAAGTACTCCTCGGCCTTGCGAGCGACGTTGCGCGGGTCGCGGCTGTATGCCTCACGCGTGAACGGATCGTGGACGAAGAAGTCGATGTTCAGCGTCTTGGCGTTGCGGAACGGGTCGACCTGAGCGGTGGCGTAGTCCGGAAGCAAGATCATGTCGGACTCGTGGATGGACTGGAAGCCGCGGACGGACGAGCCGTCGAACGCGAGACCGTCTTCCAGGGTATCCGCCGTGAACGCCTTCGCGGCGATCGAGAAGTGCTGCTGTGCACCCGGCAGATCCGTGAATCGGATGTCGACGTATTCGATTCCTTCATCTGCGATGAACTTGATGACCTCTTGGGCCGTGGAAAACGCCACGCTTTTGCTCCTTTGTTGAGTCCGTCGAACTGACGGTATGGACTTGGTGTTGCCCGCCCGTCAAGGTCGTGTTTCGCCCGTGTTACGCGTCCTGGTTCACGAGTGGCACGAACAACAGTACGTCCGCGTGTTTCCCGTGTGTCCGGTCGCGCCTATCCTGGAAATCATGGCACGAATGACAGGGTCCTGGTTGTCCGGACCGGCGGCCGCGAACCCACGGCAACCACAGAACTTTCGCGGCGAAGAACTGGGCCTGCCTCAGCAGGGGGTCGGCGCACTGGCAGGTGCGGGCCGCAGAATTCTGGCCCTGATTCTGGACTGGACCATGGCGACCGGCGTCGCGTCGCTGATACTCGGCGGTTACACCACGAGTGGACTGATCTCGACGATCGTGCTTGCGGTGTGGTTCGTAGTTGGACTGGTGACCGTCTCGCTGTTCTCGTTCACCCCTGGGCAGTTCGTGGTCGGTATCCAGGTAGGTCGCATCGACGCCCATGCCCGAGTCGGCTTCGTTCGGGCGCTGGTTCGTCAGCTGATTCTGCTGTTCGTCGTCCCGGCCGTCATCACCGATATGGACGGACGCGGAATGCACGACCGCGCAACGGGAACAGCCCTGCTGCGGACCCGCTGAGGGCGCGCACCAGGGCTGCTGGGAGTGTCGATCGGGATCTAGCGGCGCTTCATGGTCCGCTGGACGCCCTTCATCTTGGCCCCGCCGGGAACGGGTCCCTTCGGCATCGCCGGGCCGCCCTTCGTGCCGAGCGCGGAGAGCCGTGACTCTATGGTGTCCATGCGCTTGCCGTCGATGTTCTTGGGCAACTTCGACAGATACTTCTGCAGACCCGACAGAGGAATCTGGTTCTCTTCGTTTCCGACGATCACGTCGTAGATGGGGGTGTCACCCACCAGGCGGGCGGTCTTCTTCTTCTCTTGTGCCAGCAGTGCTTTCACGCGCTGCGGTGCACCCTCGGCAACGAGGATGACCCCGGGCTTGCCGATCACCCGGTGCACGGCGTCGAGGTGAGTGGTGCCGGCGATCGCGTTGGTCACCCGCCACGAACCCTGCAGGTTGTCCAGGGCCCAGGCTGCAGCGCCGGCCTGGCCGTCGGCCTTCTTGTACACCGACTTCTGCACCCGGCGACCGAAGATGATGAAGGCGACCAACACGCCGAGCAGCAAGCCGATGGGGAGCAAGAACCACTGGAAGCCGAAGGCAAGGCCGATGAGGAAGCCGACGAGCCCGAGCCCTACCACCGCCCCGATCATCAGCGGAAGGAGAGCCTTGTCGTCCTTGCGCTGCATCTGGAACGCCTGCCACAGCTGACTGCGGCGTTCCTTCGATGCCTTCTTGCGGGCCGCTTTCGCGGCTGCTTTTGCTTCCTTGCTGGGCTTCGCTGCTTTGCCAGCCTTACTGCCGTTCGCCATACCTCACAGGATACGTCCTGTGCCGACGCTCACTTGCACCGCTTCCGGATTGGGAACGAGGATCAGCGAGCGGCCAGACGTGCCATCAACGAACTGGCCTCCTGCGAGGCTTCGCCGCCGTCGGTCAGATGGCTCATGCTCTCAGGCAGTTCGCGACCGTGGTGCGCCATGGCCTGCGCGTACAGGCGCCCGGCACGGTAGGACGAGCGGACCAACGGCCCGGCCAGCACACCGGCGAAGCCGACCTCGGTTGCGTAGTCGGAGTGCTCGACGAACTCCTCCGGCTTCACCCACCGCTCGACGGGGTGGTGCCGCGGTGAAGGCCGCAGGTATTGGGTGATGGTCAGGATGTCGCAGCCCGCCTCGTGCAGGTCGCGAATCGCTTCCTGCACCTCTTCGGGCGTCTCGCCCATACCGAGGATGAGGTTGGACTTGGTGACCAAGCCGTCATCGCGCGCCGCAGTGATGACGTCCATCGACCGCTGGTAGCGAAACGCCGGACGAATGCGCTTGAAGATGCGCGGCACGGTCTCGACGTTGTGGGCCAGGACCTCCGGTCGCGAGGAGAAGACCTCGGCCAGCTGATCGGGCTTGGCGTTGAAATCGGGGATGAGCAGCTCGACACCGGTGTTCGGGTTCAGCTTCTTGATGAAGCGCACCGTCTCGGCGTACAGCCATGCCCCGCCGTCCTCGAGATCGTCACGGGCGACGCCGGTGATCGTGGAGTAGCGCAGACCCATGGCCTGCACGGACTCCGCCACACGGCGCGGCTCGTCTCGATCGAGGTCGTCCGGCTTGCCGGTGTCGATCTGGCAGAAATCGCAACGGCGGGTGCATTGCTCACCGCCGATGAGGAAGGTCGCTTCGCGATCTTCCCAGCATTCGTAGATATTCGGGCAGCCGGCTTCCTCGCACACCGTGTGCAGACCCTCACGCTTCACAAGACCTTTGAGCTCGGTGTATTCCGGGCCCATCTTGGCTTTGGTCTTGATCCAGTTGGGTTTGCGTTCGATGGGGGTCTCCGCGTTTCGGATCTCGAGGCGGAGCAGCTTGCGTCCTTCTGGGGCCACAGTCACAGATTCGATGTTACGCGCCGAACCGAACGGTGGTGAACTGCGGGTTGATCGACGCGCCGACTGTCGCCGGATGCTCGATGTCATGGTCCTGCACCGGCATCGAACCGTCGAGGGCAGCCAGTATCGCAGTGGTGACGGCCGCGAGGACGTCGTCGGTCGTCACGTCACGTCCCAGTTCGAGCGACAGTGATGTGACGCCCGCATCGGCGATGCCGCACGGCACGATCGCATCGAACCCGGTCATGGCCGCATTGCAGTTGAGCGAGAAGCCGTGCAGTGTCACCCCGCGCTGGACGCGGACCCCAATTGCGGCGATCTTGCGCTCGGGAAGCCAGACGCCGTCGCGCATTTCGGCTGCAAGCCACACCCCTGAGCGGCCGTCGACGCGTCCGCACACGATGCCGTATCCGGATACGACGGAGATCAGCGCTTCTTCGATACGGCGCACGTACTTGACGACGTCGATAGGCTGCGCGAGCTTCACGATGGGATATCCGACCAACTGGCCAGGACCGTGCCAGGTGATCTTGCCGCCGCGGTCCACCTCGACGACGGGAGTGCCGTCCCGGGGCATGTCTTCCTCGGCTGTGCGTCGGCCCGCGGTGTAGACGGACGGATGCTCGAGCAGCAGCAGTGTGTCGGAGCCGACGCCGTCGGCCCGGGCACCCGCGAGATCGCGCTGCAGAGCCCACGCCTCGGTGTACTCGACGGTGCCCAACTGGCGCACCTCGACAGGCTCGGTGCTCGCGCGTGCCGATGCTCGGACCGACGAAGAGTTCGCGTCACTCATGATTCGGAACGGTACGCCGCGTCAGCTGCCCACAGCTACTCGCAGTGCCTCTCCCACGGTGTTGTGCTCGAACGAGTACCCCGCGTCCTCCAGAGCCTTCGGAATGGCGCGCGGACCGGTGAGAATGGCTTCCTCGGCGAATTCGCCGATCACGGCCTTGAGGGCGAAGCCGGGGACGACCCACGGGGCTGGGCGGTGCACCGCACGGGACATCGCACTGTTGAACTGTGCGTTCGTCACGGGGGTCGGACCCACCATGTTGACCGGTCCACGCAAGGAATCGCTCTCGATGCCGTGGACGATGGCACCGATCTCGTCCTCCAGAGAAATCCACGGGAAGTACTGACGTCCACTGCCGAGCCGCCCGCCGAGGGCGAACAAATAGAGCGGACGAAGCTTGCCCAGCATTCCGCCGCGCTGCGACAGCACGACGCCGCTGCGCAGCATGATCGTGCGTACGCCCGCATCGGACGCCGCAGACGTGGCGTTCTCCCAATCGCGACACACCTCGGCCAGAAAACCCTCACCGACGGGAGCGGTCTCGTCGACCACTCGATCGCCCGTGTCGCCGTAGAAGTTGACGCCGCTGGCGTTGATCAATGTCGGTACTCCCGCATCGGCAGCAGCTCCGGCGAGCACCTCGGTGGGAGCGATTCGACTGTCGCGCACCAATTGCTTGTAGGCACCGGACCATCTCTTGTCGCCGATTCCGACACCACACAGGTTGACGATCGCGTCGGCACCGTCGAGGGTGGCCGCGTCGATGCTCCCGCGCGACGGGTCCCACTGCGACTCGTCCGGGCCCGCCGGTGAACGCCGTACGAGGCGGGTGACGTCGTGGCTCCGGCCTCGCAGTGCTGCGACCAGAGCTGTGCCGATCAATCCCGATGAACCTGCAATGACTACGCGCATATGAACGAAAGCCTCCTTGACGCAGTCCGGGGCATCATTCGCGAACGAATGATGCCCCGGATGCTCGGTTCGTGCCCCACTTGTCGAGACTCCGATGCGAATGTGTCGCGCTCCTACGAGAATACGTGAGGCGCGAAATTCGCCGGTTGTCTACAGGCCGAGATCGGCCTCGAACGACGCTACTTCGAGACGCTGCTTGATCGTCGTCAGGAAGCGCCCTGCGTCGGCTCCGTCCACCAACCGGTGGTCGTAGGTGAGCGGCAGGTAGCACATCGAGCGAACACCGATCGACTCGTTGCCCGAGTCGTCCTTGACGACCACGGGACGCTTGACGATTGCACCCGTACCCAGCATGGCCGCCTGCGGCGGAACCAGGATCGGGGTGTCGAACAGCGCACCCTGGCTGCCGATGTTGGTGATCGTGAACGTGCCACCGGACAGCTCGTCCGGCTTCAGCCCACCCGAACGTGCGCGGGTCGCGATGTCGTTGATCGCCCGAGCCAACCCGGCCAGCGACAGGTCACCGGCGTTGTGGATGACGGGGGAGAGCAGACCCTGCTCGGTGTCCACGGCAATGCCGAGGTGGACATCGGCGTGGTAGGTGATCTCCTTGGCGTCCTCGTTGATGCTCGCGTTGACGTTGGGATGCGCCTTGAGAGCCTCCACGACGGCCTTCGCGAAGAACGGCAGGTACGTCAGGTTGACGCCCTCGTTCTCGGCGAACTTCGCCTTCGCCTTCGTCCGCAGACCGGCGATCTTGGTGACATCCACCTCGAAGGTCTGCGTGAGCTGTGCAGAGGTCTGCAGCGACTCGCGCGTCTTCTTCGCGGTGATCTGACGGATCCGGTTGATCTTCTGCGTGGTGCCACGCAGATGTGCGAGCTCCGGGCGAACACCGGCAGTAGCCGGCGCAGCAGGCTTGGCGGCAGCGGCGGGCGCAGCCTCGGCGGCCGGAGCTGCCGGAGCCTTCTTGGCTTCGGCAGCCGCGAGCACGTCCTGCTTGCGGATGCGTCCACCGACACCGGTGCCCTTGACCGTGGAGAGATCGACGTCGTTGTCCGACGCCAGCTTCCGCACGAGCGGTGTGACGTACGGGCTGGAATCACCCGACGGTGCCGACTCCTTGGCGGGAGCGGCCTTGGGAGCCTCCTGCTTCGGCTCGGGCTTGGGTTCGGCCTTCGGGGCTTCCTGCTTGGGAGCCTCCTTCTTCGGCTCTTCCTTCTTCGGCTCTTCGGCCTTCGGGGCCTCGGGCTCCGGTGTGGCCTCGGGCTCGGGAGCCTTTTCGGCGGGCGATCCGGATCCGATGACGGCGAGCTGGCCACCGACGGCAACCGTGTCGTCTTCCTCGGCGGAGATTTCGAGCAGCGTTCCGGCGACGGGAGACGGGATCTCGGTATCGACCTTGTCGGTAGAGACCTCGAGCAGCGGCTCGTCGACTGCAACCTCGTCGCCGACGGCCTTGAGCCATCGGGTCACGGTGCCCTCGGTGACGGACTCACCCAACTCGGGCATCGTCACGGGCGTACCGGATCCTGACGAGTCGGACGATGCACTCGCTGCGGGTGCCTCCTCCTCTGCCTGTGGCTCGGGCTCGGCTGCGGGAGTGGGCTCCTCGGCAGCTTCCTCGGGTGCCGATTCCTCGGCGGGGGCAGCGTCCTCGGCCGGTGCGTCGGACGAGGGGGCCTCGCCTGCGTCACCGATCTGGGCGAGCTCGCCACCGATCTCGACGGTGTCGTCTTCCTGAGCGACGATCTTGGTGAGAACACCGGCAGCAGGCGACGGGATCTCGGTATCGACCTTGTCCGTGGAGACTTCGAGCAATGGCTCGTCGACTTCGACGGTGTCGCCTTCTTGTTTGAGCCACCTCGTGACAGTTCCCTCGGTGACACTCTCACCGAGAGCTGGCATCTGGACGGAGAAGGCCATGTCTGTTGACTCCTCGACAGTTGTATGCGGGTGATGTAGTTCTTACGACTTGTGGTCGCAGACCATTGTGCTGGCGGAACAGGGTTCATGGACGAGAGTTGGGTGATTCGATTCGACGGAGGCACCGGTGCGATCGACACTCACCGAGCATGTTCGGCTCGATCCAGCGCCCACGTCGACACTCCCTCTCGGCAACTCACTTACTCACTTCACGAGCCTTGGTTCACTATCAAGAGAGCTGAACCCTCTACAGTCATCCTTCCATTGTTGTCGCCTCGCCGTTCCCCTAGGGCGCACAACACGCCTGGCAAACTGGCGGGTAACAACATTTCCGGCATCCGTGCCGGCGATCCATAGGCCGTACGAAAAGGATGTTCTCGTGGGATTGTTCGATCGACTCAAACGAAGCGGCGGGGCCGCAAAACGTGGCCCCGAAGGGTCGGTCGCCCAGTACCTGGCCGATTGGACCGCCGCGCGAATCGGTGTCGAGGCCTACGTCGAGCCCAAGACGACGGTGACCCCGCTGACCGTCGTACTGGTCGCGAACGACGGCGAATGGACTCGGCGGCCGCTGGATGAAAAATATGCACGAAAGATCGGACCCGACCTGAAGATCCCGGTGTACGACGTCCGCAAGACCGGGTATCCCCAACGAATGCGCGACCACGACGCGCGCCAGAAGATCATCAAGAAGCGCGAACAGCAGCAGCGCGACGTGTGATCGACGTCCGTGCGCGAGGACGTTGCTCCCCGCGCACGGACGGTCCGAATCAGCCGTTCTCGACTATGTCTTCGAGAACCGCGAACATGGTCCGCACGGGAACTCCGGTGCCGCCCTTGCCGGTGTAGCCGAAGGGGCCTCCGGTGTTGTAGGCCGGGCCCGCGACATCGATGTGAGCCCATTCGACGCCGTCGGCCACGAATTCCTTCAGGAACAGAGCTGCTGCCAGCATTCCTCCGGCCCGGCCGTTGGTGACGTTCGCCAGATCGGCCACCTTGGAGTCGAGTTCGCGTCGAATCTCCTTCGGAAGCGGCATGGCCCAGCCGTTCTCGCCGATGGCCTGGGAGATTTCGGCAACCCGGTCGCGGAAGTTGTCGGTACCCATCACGCCCGGCGTTCTGTTGCCGAGCGCTACGACCTGAGCCCCGGTGAGCGTTGCGGTGTCGATGAGGTAATCCGGATCGTCCTCGCAGGCACGCACTATCGCGTCGGCCAGCACCAATCGACCTTCGGCGTCGGTGTTGATGACTTCGACGGTGATGCCGCCGTATTGCGTCAACACATCGCCGGGACGCTGCGCGGTGCCCGACGGCATGTTCTCGGCCATCGGCACCGTCGCGATCACATCGAGTGGCAGGCCGACCTTCGCGGCGAGGATCACCGTCGCGATGACCGCAGCCGCGCCGCCCATGTCCGAGGTCATGTTCTCCATGCCCGCAGCGGGTTTGATGGAGATGCCGCCGGTGTCGAAGGTGATTCCCTTGCCCACCAGGGCAACCTTCTTCGCACCCCGCTTACCGCCCGAGTGCGTCAGGCGAACCAGTCGCGGCAGGCGTGAAGAACCCTTGCCGACGCCGTGAATACCGCCGTAGCCGTCCTTCTCCAGTGTCTTGTCGTCGAGGATCTCGACCTTCAGGCCCGCTGCCGTACCCAGAGCCTTGGCCTGCGCCGCGAACTCCTCGGGGTAGAGGTGGCTCGGCGGGGTGTTGACGAAATCGCGCGCCACGGCGACGGATTCGGCAATGGCGAGCGATCGTGCCAGCTCGGTCTTGGCGTCCTTGGAGCGGGTGTCGGGCACGAGCAACTCGACGCGGGCGAGGGGAAGACCATCGGCCTTCGGTGCCGACAAGGCCGACTTGAACTCGGTGAACTGGTACGCGCCGAGAAAGAAGCCTTCAGCGGCCGCACCGAGATCGAGTGCCGACAACGTCGTCGCGACCGTATCGACACCCTTGAGCGAGCGTGCCGCGGTACCGGCCGACTGACGAATGCGTTCGCTGTCGATGTCGGCAGCGTTGCCGAGGCCCACTGCCAGGACACTGGAGACGGGCAGTCCGGACGGAGCCGGGATCCGAACGAGCTCATCGGCTTTGCCGGTGGCACCGACGGATTCGAAGGCGTCCAGGAGTTCGGAAGCAACGGCGTCATCCGAAATGTCATCGGTGATGGCGAGCTCGAGGCCGTCGTCACTGGTACTCAGCGCGACGACGAGAACGTCGACTTTCTTGCCGAGCTTGCCCGCGAGGACCAGGTCGGGTCCGAGAGTGCGGGATAGCGTCGAAGGTGAAGGCACGTGGCTGCTCCTGTAGGGGTTGACGTGTAGGTACCTCGATCCTAATGACGATCGATGGCGCAGCGGACCGAGGGACGAACTCGGTCCGCAGGGCCCGCACGAGCCGTGATGTGAGCTAGCGTGACCGCCATGACCGACACCGACCTGATCGAGGGACCGCTGCACGCCGTACACACCGAATTGGGTGCGACATTCGCGCCTTTCGGCGGTTGGACCATGCCGGTGTCGTACGCCGGAGTGGTCGTCGAGCACACCGCGGTGCGGGAAACCGTAGGTCTGTTCGACGTCGGCCACCTGGGCAAAGCGTCGGTCACCGGACCCGGCGCTGCCGCCTTCGTGAACTCTGTTCTGACCAACGATCTCGGCCGCATCGAGCCGGGTAAAGCGCAGTACACCCTGTGCTGCACGGAATCCGGCGGCGTGGTCGACGACCTGATCGCCTACTACGTCTCCGATGACGACGTATTCCTGGTGCCGAACGCAGCCAACACGGCCGATGTCGTTGCCGCGATGGCAGCGCAGGCACCCGATGGCGTGTCGGTGGTGAACCAGCACCGCGAGTTCGGAGTGTTGGCCGTGCAGGGGCCGAAAGCGGCCGAGGTGCTGCAGGAACTGGGTCTGCCGACCGATATGGACTACATGGCGTTCGAGGACGCAACCTGGAATTCGGTGGCAGTGCGGGTGTGCCGAACCGGTTACACCGGCGAGCACGGCTACGAACTGGTTCCACCGGCGGGCGATGCGGAACCGCTCTTCCGCGCACTGCTGGCCGCCGTGCGGTCACGTGGGGGACAGGTGTGCGGGCTCGGAGCACGCGACACTCTGCGCACCGAGATGGGATACCCGCTGCACGGACACGAACTGTCACTGGACATTTCGCCCCTGCAGGCTCGGTGCGGTTGGGCGATCGGCTGGAAGAAGGACGCGTTCTGGGGCAAGGAGGCACTGACTGCGGAGAAGGCCGACGGGCCGACGCGAACGCTGCGCGGACTGAAGGCTCTCGACCGCGGCGTACTCCGCCCCGGTCTCACCGTGCGGGCGTCGGGTCAGGACATCGGGACGACGACCTCCGGAACGTTCTCACCCTCGCTCAAGGTGGGTATCGCCCTGGCTTTGCTCGACGCCGAGGCGGCTCCGGCTGTCGGTTCGGAGGTCGAGGTCGACGTTCGTGGGCGTGCGTTGCGCTGCGAAGTGGTCGCGCCACCGTTCGTCGCTGCCAAGACCAGGTGACCGCGCGAGAGCGGGTGACCTCCACGATAGGATCTCGGGCATGACAGGTGTTTCCGAATTCACGTACGTGCAGCATCCCTCGCCCGCTACACCGGCGGAGCGCGACGCCGTGCTTGCCGCACCAGGATTCGGAAAGCACTTCACAGACCACATGGTGTACATCGACTACACCCGAGACCGTGGCTGGCACGACGCGACGATCGCTCCGTACGGCCCGATCGAGCTCGACCCGGCGGCGATGGTGCTGCATTACGGACAGGCCATCTTCGAGGGCCTCAAGATCTACCGTCAGCCGAACGGTGACCTCTCGACGTTCCGGGTGGAGTCCAACGCCGAGCGGTTCCGGTCCTCGGCTCGCCGGCTCGCGATGCCGGAACTCTCGGACGAGCTCTTCGTCGGATCGATCGAGAAGCTGCTCGAACTCGACCACGAGTGGGTGCCCGCGGCCGGCGGTGAGGACGCGTTGTACGTCCGGCCGTACATGTTCTCCACCGAAGCCGGGCTGGGTGTGCGCCCCGCCGACTCCTACCGGTACATGCTGATCGCCTCGCCTGCGGGCGCTTACTTCCCCAGGGGAGTCAAGCCGGTGAGCGTCTGGCTGTCCACCGAGTACGTCCGGGCGGCACCGGGCGGTACCGGAGCCGCGAAGTTCGCAGGCAACTATGCCGCGTCACTCCTCGCCCAGGCGCAGGCCAGCGACGAAGGATGCGATCAGGTGGTCTGGCTCGACGCCACCGAGCGCCGCTACGTCGAGGAGATGGGCGGGATGAACCTGTTCTTCGTCTTCGGCTCGGGCTCCGATGCGCGACTGGTGACGCCATCGTTGTCCGGATCACTCCTCCCCGGCATCACGCGTGACTCGCTGCTGGCGCTGGCGACGGACGCGGGCATCCCCGTCGAAGAACGCCGAATCTCCACCGAGGAGTGGCGCAAGGGTGCCGACTCGGGCGAGATCACCGAGGTGTTCGCCTGTGGCACCGCAGCCGTCATCACCCCGGTGGGCAGCGTCAAGTCCACCGAGGGAGCATTCGAGATCGCAGGCGGCGAGCCCGGCGAGATCACGCTCGCACTGCGAGATACGCTCACCGGCATTCAGCGCGGCACGTTCGCCGATACGCACGGATGGATGACCACACTCCGCTAGCTCCCGACGAGGATGCCGATCGCGGCCAGGGCGGTGGTGGTCTCGATTCCGGCTCCGAGTACGTCGCCGGAGAGACCGCCGAAGCGTCGGACGCAGTGCCGAGTCAGAATCACGGCAAGGGCGAGCACGACGACGACCACCAGAGGTCCGTGCCACGAGCGGTCGGGCCTGATGTATACGGACATGGCCGTTGCCACGCCCGTCCACAACGCCACGAGTGCGGTCGACTGAGTGCCTGCCACCAGCGCGCCGAAGCCGGTCGGTGCCGCCGCGTCGATCCCTCGGCGGCACGCGAGCACCACCGACACACGTCCGATCACCGAGACGAACACGATTGCCCACCACATGTGCAACTGGGCGAGCTGGCCCACGCTTGCAGCCTGTATCCCCAACACCAGAGCTAGCGCTGCCACTCCGAACGGGCCTGCGCTGCCGGACTTCATGACTTCTCTCGCGCGCTCGGGCGGGCCGTAGCAACCGAGTCCGTCTGCGGTGTCGGCCAGGCCGTCCAGGTGCATCCCCCTGGTCAGCAATGCAGTAGCCGCGACGCCGATCAGTCCGCTGAGCAGCGGCGACAGTCCGACGGTGATCGACACCCACACCAGCGCCGCGCAGGTGCCGCCGAGAGCGAGACCGACGATCGGAGCACGAGCTATCGCCCGTCCGGCCGCGTGTCGATCGACGTGCTCGGGGCCGCGTACGGGCAGTACGGTCAGCCAGGAGAACGCGAGCAACAGTCCATCGGCTCGCCCGCGCACCGTCAGTGGTCTTCGGTAGTGCTGTGGACTTCGCTGTCACCGGTGCTGACACCGGAGTCGGCGAAAGTCGCCATCGAGTTCAACGTGCCGACGCCCGCACGAACCAGAGGCAGTGCCGCGAGGGCACCGGACCCTTCACCCAGTCTCATGGCCAACTCGACGATCGGTTCGAGACGCAGATGACGCAACGCAAGTGTGTGAGCGGGCTCGGCCGAGCGGTGCCCGGCAACCCACCAGTCCCGTGCCCCGGCCGCGCCGTCCTCTGCCACCAACGCGGCCGCGGTCACCACGAGGCCGTCGAGAATCACCGGGGTGCGCCGATGCGCGGCCTGTGCGAGAAACCCGGCCAGCGCCGCGAAGTCGGCACCGCCCGCTACCCGGAGCAGATCGGTCGGGTTCTTGGCGACCGGTCGCGCTCGACGCATGGCATCCCGGATTGCGGCGGTCTTCCTGATCCACCCCGCGTCGTCGATTCCGGTGCCTCGGCCCACGGCCGCAACAGGTTCGGTGTCGGTGAGGATCGCGGTCAATACTGTTGCGGGAGTGGTGTTTCCGATGCCCAGATCGCCCGCGATGAGCAGATCCGCCCCACCGTCGACCTCCTCGTCTGCGATGGCTGCTCCCGCGGCGAGCGCCGCTCGAACCTCGGCTTCGCTCAGTGCATCCTCGCGGTCGATCGATCCGCTGGAACGTCGTATCTTGAACGCCGACACCGACGAATCGGTCTCGGCGTCCACCGCGATATCGACTACCCGCACCGTGGCGCCGGCGATGTCAGCGAGCACATTGACCGCCGCCCCGCCGCCGCGAATGTTCTCGACCATCTGAGCTGTCACCTCCGGCGGGTACGCAGAAACTCCATGCGCTGCGATCCCGTGATCGCCGGCGAAGACGACGACGCGCACCCGATCGAGCGAGCGTGGCGGGCAGCTGTCCTGGCACGCCGCGATCCATTCACCGAGCTTCTCCAGGCGCCCGAGGCTGCCGGCGGGCTTGGTGAGTTCACGTTGGCGATCCTCTGCGGCCGAGCGTGCCGAATCGGACGGAGCGGTCACCGGACGAAACGGCGACGACGTCGAGTCTTCTGCCGAAAGAGTTGTCACACTTCGCCTTTCGCGGTGATGAAGTCTGCCGGTGGTTCCTTGAGGGTCATCGCGAGTCCTGCGACGACCAGCAGAACCCTGTCACACACTGCAGCGAGTCGAGAGTTCAGCAGTCCGAGCTCGTCTCGGAAGAGGCGTCCGGAATGCGATTCGGGAACCACGGACAGACCTACCTCGGGACTGACCAGCACAAGGGTGGAGGTGCATTCCGCAACCGCCCCGACGAGATCGTCGACGGCCGGCGTGATCGTGCCGCGCGGTCGCTCCCACGCCCGAGCGTCGTCGAGCATCCCCGTCAGCCATGTTCCGAGGTCGTCGACCAAGGTAGTGCCGTCCCAGGGCTCCGAAATCGATGAAGCCAGCGCGGTCACCGTCTCGACGGTGGACCAATGCTGCGGTCTCGACGCCCGATGGAGGTCGATGCGACGCTGCCAATCCTCGTCGGTGTGGTCGCGCCTACCGGTAGCGAGGTAGCGAACCGGCTCGGTGACGGCACACGACTCGGCGTGCGCGGACTTACCGGATCGGGCACCACCGAGTACGAGGGTTCGAGTCGGTTCACCCACCGACGTCAGACAGCCGCGCCGGCGCTGACTCGCGGCTTGGGTGCGCGCATCTTGCGAATCTGGGACGCGCGGACGAAGGCGTACCACCCGATCTTGAAGCCGCCGTCCGTGGTCTCGGGGAATCGGACTCGGATCTTGTTGTTGATCATCTTGCCGAGGTAGATGCCCTCGCCGACCATGAACAGCATCATCACGAACATGCCGAGAGTGACGTACTGCTGCACCGCAGGCTGCAGGAACAGCGCGAAGATCAGGATCAGTGCGAGCGGCATGAACAACCCGACGAGATTGCGCCGCGCATCGACGATGTCGCGAACGTACGCGCGAACCGGACCCTTGTCGCGGGGGAGTAGGTACTTGTCGTCACCGGCCAGCATGCGCGCACGGCGCTCGGCTGCCGCGGCGCGGCGCTCGTTGGACGCGGCCTTGCGGTCTTCCTTGCTGCCCTTGTTCGCCTTGCGGCGCTCGCGAGCTTCTTTGCTCGTCAGGGGAGCCGGAGCGACCGGACCACGCCGACGGGACTCGGCGTCACGGCGCTTGGGTGTCGGCCGGCCCTTGCCGAGGGACACCGGAGATGCGGCCTCGTTCCCGGACGCAGTCGACTCGGATTCGTTCGAGTTCTGTTCGTCCGAATTGTCGGAGTTTCCACGGCGTAGCAGCTTCACGCATCCAGAGTATGGGATGACGTATCGATCTCGAACACCGGCCAGGTCAGCTCGCAGATCAGCAGATGCCGTTCGCATGGTGCGGCCCTAGACTTTCCACGATGCGAGTGATGATTGCGCCGGATTCCTTCGGAGACACCCTGACCGCCGCGGACGCGGCCCATGCAATCGCGAAGGGATGGGCGTCGGTTCGACAGCAGGACGAACTCGAGCTGGCCCCCCAATCCGACGGCGGGCCCGGATTCGTCGAGGTGCTGGCCTCGCGAATCGGCACTGTGCAGGTCGCCGACGTCGACGGACCGCTCGGCACCCCGGTTCAAGCACGCTGGCTGCTCGACGGCACCGCGGCATACATCGAATCAGCGCAGGCGTGCGGTCTGCATCTGCTCGACGGTCCGCCGAGCCCCCTGTCCGCACTGAAAGCCAGCAGTTACGGCGTCGGGCAACTGATCGATGCAGCGATCGGCAGCGGGGCTCGAACGATCTTCGTCGGGCTCGGCGGCAGCAGTTGCACCGACGGCGGCCGTGCACTGATTCGCGCGTTGGGTGGACTTGGATCTGCGGTCGCTCGATTGGCGGGAATCAACCTCGTTGCCGCGTCGGACGTGGAGAATCCGTTGTTGGGCGAGTGGGGTGCGGCTCGGGTGTTCGGCCCGCAGAAGGGTGCCGACACCGAGACGGTCGAAAGACTGGAGGAGCTGAACACCGACTGGGCCGCCGTTCTGTCCGCAGCGGGTCACGACGTGGCGAACCGGCCGGGTGCAGGAGCCGCGGGCGGCCTCGGTGCCGCCCTGTTCGCACTCGGCGGCACACAGCAGCCGGGGGCCGTGGTGGTGGCCGAGCGAACCGGGCAGCAGGAACTGCTCGAGACCGTCGATCTGGTGTTGACCGGCGAGGGAAAGTTCGATTCACAATCGCTGCGCGGCAAGCTGGTGACCAGAATCGCGGCCGCCGGTGGCGCGACCGGGGTGGAGACGATCGTGCTCGCGGGGCAGGTCACGTTGACCGAGGACGAACTGGCCTCGGCCGGTATCGATGCCGCACATTCGATCAGCGAGTTCGCAGGATCGGTGGAGTTGGCGATGTCCGATGCGGCGAACCAGCTCGAACTGCTCGCCGCACGTATCGCCGACGAGGTTGCAGACTCTGCCGTGAATCCGAGGCGGCGAGCGTGAGGAATAGAGGCACCGAGAGTACGGTTGAGTAGTTCACGGGTTTTGTACGACTGATAGGGAGAGCCCATGACCGTTTCAAGCGAGACCACAACAACCGAAACCACGGCGCACAAGGTCACCATGACCGAGACCGCGTCGGCCAAGGCCAAGGCGTTGCTGGATCAAGAAGGCCGCGACGACCTCGCGCTGCGCATCGCGGTGCAGCCGGGTGGTTGTGCAGGATTGCGTTACCAGCTCTTCTTCGACGATCGAAGCCTCGACGGCGACCTCGCGGTCGACTTCAACGGCGTCACCCTCGCAGTGGACCGGATGAGCGCCCCCTACGTGGAGGGTGCATCCATCGACTTCGTGGACACGATCGAGAAGCAGGGCTTCACGATCGACAACCCGAACGCCACGGGTTCGTGCGCGTGCGGCGACTCGTTCAACTGAGCTGACCCGTTTTCGACTGTGACCGATACACGCATGCGTGTATCGGTCACAGTCGTGTCTGCCTGTCAGCAAACCAGCACCTCCATTCGAAAGGCTCTCCTTCGTGACTCTCGCGGTATCCGGCTCGATAGCGACCGACCATCTGATGCGATTCTCCGGACGGTTCGCCGAGCAGATCGTCGCCGACCAGATCTCGAACATCTCGTTGAGCTTTCTGGTCGACGACCTGGTCATCCGCAAAGGAGGAGTAGGCGGCAACATCGCCTACGCGCTCGGAGTCCTCGGCGGCTCGCCGCTGCTCGTGGGAGCTGTCGGACCGGACTTCGCCGAATACCGCAGCTGGCTCGAAGAACACGGCGTCGACTGCAGTGGCGTGAGCATCTCCGCCACCGCCCACACGGCGCGTTTCGTCTGCACCACGGACCAGGACATGGCGCAGATCGCATCGTTCTACCCTGGGGCCATGAGTGAGGCTCGCGATATTTCCATCGAAGCGCTGGCGACCCAGCACGACCTGGATCTGGTTCTGATCGGTGCCAACGACCCCGATGCGATGACAGCGCACACCGCCCAGTGCCGCGCTGCGGGCATCCCGTTCGCGGCCGACCCGTCTCAGCAGCTCGCTCGCCTCGATGCTGCACAGGCAATGGAGATGATCGACGGCGCCGCGTACCTGTTCACCAACGAGTACGAATGGGCTCTGCTCAAGCAGAAGACCGGCATGTCCGACGAAGACATCGCCGCGAAGGTGGATCTGCGTGTCACCACATTGGGCAAGCGCGGCGTGGACATCGTCACCAAGGACGGTGCGCATACCCACATCGGTGTCGTACCGGAAACCAGCAAGGTCGACCCGACCGGCGTCGGCGACGGCTTCCGGGCCGGTTTCCTCACCGCGCATCTGGCCGGCGCAAGCATCGAACGGGCAGCGCAGCTCGGCTCGCTCGTCGCCGTTCTGGTGCTCGAAACCACCGGAACGCAGGAGTGGAGCCTGAACCGCGACGACGCGATCAAGCGTCTGAGCGCGGCCTACGGCACCGAGGCAGGCGAGGAGATCGGCGCGCTGTTGCCGGCCTGAGATCGGCCTCCCTCAGCGGGATCAATGCGGCTCTGTTGCAATCTGAGCGACTGAAATCCACATTGATCCCGGGGGGAGACGGGTGTACCGGTCAGATGTTGACCGGGTATTCCGGTTCGGCGATCTGCGGCACGATGCGCTTCTCGACGAAGATGCCGTGCCACACCATGAAGATCAGCAGCGTCCACAGACGTCGGCTGTGATCGGATTTTCCGGCGCGATGGTCCTCGAGCATGGCGACGATCGCCGGCTTGTTCAGCAGGTGATCGGTCTGCGAATCGGCGATCTGCTGGTGCGCCCAGTCGAAGAGTTCCGTGCCGCGCAGCCAATGGCGCAGTGGCACAGGGAATCCCAGCTTGGCGCGATGCAGTACGTGACCGGGAACAATTCCCTCGAGCGCCTGGCGCAGAGCGTACTTCGTGGTGCTCTTGGTGATCTTCTGCTCGAGCGGTAGCTTCTCGGCGACCTTGTAGACCTCGGAGTCCAGGAACGGGACTCGCAGCTCGAGCGAGTTCGCCATGGTGATCTTGTCGGCCTTGACCAGGATGTCGCCGCGCAACCACGTGAACAGGTCCAGGTGCTGCATGCGGGCCACCGGATCCCAGCCCTGCGACTGCGCATAGATCGGCGCAGTGACGTCCTGGTGGGTCCATTCCGGTCGGAATTCGCGCAGTACGGACCGCAGTTGTGCGTCGTTGAAGCTACGAGCGTTTCCGTAGTACCGCTCTTCGAGAGTCATCGATCCGCGGTTCAGCAGGCTTTTTCCGCGGGTACCTTCCGGGATCCGCTCGCTCAACGACCCGGCAGCGCGTCTGAGGAATGCCGGAAGAGACTCGAACGGCTTCAGTGACAGCGGCTCGCGATAGATGGTGTACCCGCCGAACAACTCGTCCGCGCCCTCGCCGGAGAGCACGACCTTCACGTGCTTGCGCGCCTCCTTGGCGACGAAGTACAGTGGTACGAGGGCCGGATCCGCCACCGGGTCGTCCAGGTACCAGACGATCTCGGGGATGGATGCTGCGAACTCCTCCGGCCCGACGACCTTGACGATGTGGCGAGCACCGATGGCAGCCGCCGACTCCGCGGCGACGTCGACCTCGGAGTACCCATCACGCTCGAAACCGGTGGTGAAGGTGATCAGATCAGGATTGTGGCGGATTGCCAGCGCCGCGATGGCCGTCGAATCGATACCGCCCGACAGGAAGGACCCGACTGTCACATCGGCGCGCATGTGCTTGGCGACCGAATCTTCGAGCGCCTCGGCGATCTCCTGGTAACGAGCCTTCTCGCTGCCGGGCGCGAAAGGTCGGACCGGAAACTTCGGCGTGAAGTATCGGGTGACCTTCGGCGCGGTACCGGGGGAGAGGGTGGCGTAGCAGCCGGATTCGAGCCGACGGATCCCCGCGTGGAGGGTCTCGGGCTCGGGGACGTACTGCAGCACGGTGTAGTGCTCGATGGCGCGCTGATCGAGATCGTCGTCGACCCCGACCAGGTCCATCAACTCGAGCACGCTCTTCTTCTCACTGCCGAATGCGGTGCCTCCCGGGCCGGTGGCCAGGAACAACGGCTTGATGCCGAAGGGATCGCGTGCGATGAACATCTGGCGGGTCTCGGTGTCCCAGACCGCGAACGCGAACATGCCCCGCAGTCGCTGCACTGCGGCAGGACCCCAGTAGTGGAATGCGGCGACAATCGATTCGCTGTCGCCCTGTGTGGCGAACTCCGCTCCATGATCGCGCGCCAACTCCGCGCGCAACTCGAGGTAGTTGTAGATCTCGCCGTTGAAGACGAGCGCGTACCGGTTCGGGGACTCGGGCGGTCCCCATCGCATCGGCTGATGCGAGTGTTCGATGTCGATGAACGACAACCGGTTGAAGCCGTAGACGACGTCGTCGTCGTGCCAGGTGCCGCCGGGCTCGTCCGGGCCCCGGTGTCGCATGCAGTGGGTTGCCGAGCTCACCAGCTCGACTCCGGCGGCGGTCGTTCCGTGAGACGTGAGTACTCCGAGCAGTCCACACACAGCGTCTGCTACCTCTTCTCGCAGTTGGGGACAATGCAGCGGTCCGAGTCTCCGCGAGTGGCGTCAGCGGGACGGCAGATCAGGAACCGAGTATGCCGCAGACACGCACGAGCGTAGGTAACGACCCAAGGATGGCTATCCGTCGGCTTTGGTCTACGCTGCGTAGTACTCGGGCATCTCCATGTGGAAGCCCTTATTCTTCAGTGGTGGGCAATCAGGAAGGCGTGAACGTGGCGCATAGTCGGATCCTTCGGCGAGCGGGGCTGACAGCATTTCTCGGTGTAGCCGCGTTGATGCTGTCGGGCTGTTCCATCAGCAGCGACAACGTACTCAATTTCGGTTTCGCCTCTGGCGTCACTCCTCAGGGACGACGTATCGGCGACCTGTGGACCTGGTCGGTCATTGCCGCCTTGGTCATGGGCATCGTCGTGTGGGTCCTGATCTTCTGGGTGGTGCTCTTCCACCGTAAGAAGAAGAGCTCACCGGAGTTCCCCCGCCAGACGGCGTACAACGTTCCGCTCGAGCTGTTCTACACGGCCGTGCCGTTCGTCATCATCGCCGTCCTGTTCTACTTCACCGTCGTGGTGCAGAACTACGTCGACGAGAAGCAGGCCGACCCCGACGTGCAGGTCGACGTCACTGCGTACCAGTGGAACTGGAAGTTCGGCTACCGGACTATCGACCTCAAGGACGGTGCCGCCAAGTACGAGGGCACCGACGAAGAGCAGCAGGCCGCGGCGGAAGCCGCCGCTACTCCCGGCGAAGGTGCCGAGGGAAGCGAGGACGGCGAGTTCGTTCCAGGAGCGATCCATGGAGCGATCCCGCAGGACCTGTCCTACCTGCACTACAACAAGATCGAAACGGTCGGATCCAGCGACGAGATCCCGGTACTGGTTCTTCCGACCGGTAAGCGCATCGAGTTCGTGCTCGCGTCCTCGGACGTCATCCACGGCTTCTGGGTGCCGGAGTTCCTGTTCAAGCGTGACGTTCTTCCCAACCCCGAGGAGAACCACTCCGACAACGTGTTCCAGATCAGCGAGATCGAACGCGAAGGATCGTTCGTCGGTCGGTGCACCGAAATGTGTGGCACCTTCCACTCGATGATGAACTTCGAGGTTCGCGCGGTGTCACCGGACAAGTTCGAGCAGTACATCGAGCTGCGCAAGCCGGTGTCCGAGGGCGGCGAAGCGCTCACCAATGCGCAGGCGCTCGACGCCATCGGTGAGAGCCCACTCGCAACCAGTACCTCGCCGTTCGAGACCGATCGCACCGTCCGTACCGCCACTGTCGCCGAAGGCAACTGACCAAGGAAGCATGCTGATATGAAAATCGAAGCCAAGATCTTCGAGATCCTCACTGTCTTCTTCCTCCTGGTCGGCATCGTGTACGCGTTGTTCACGGGCCTGAGCCGCACCGGAGTGGAATGGGCCGGCGTCACCGCGATCTTCCTGTCGGTAGGTCTGACGTTGATCGTCGGTACGTACTTCCGGTTCGTCGCCCGACGCCTCGACACCCGCCCCGAAGACTTCGACGATGCCGAGGTCAGCGACGGCGCAGGCGATCTGGGCTTCTTCAGCCCCGGCAGCTTCTGGCCGATCGTGCTCGCCGGCGCTGCGTCCATCACGGCTCTCGGATTCGCTTTCTTCCAGCCGTGGCTCATCGCTGTGGGCGTCGTCTGCGTCATCGCAGCGGCCGCTGGTTTGGTGTTCGAGTACCACGTCGGAGCCGAGCGCCACTGATTGCCTTCATCAGAAAAGGGCCCCGATCGTTCGCGAGAACGATCGGGGCCCTTTTTTGTACCCGTGTGAGTTCAAGAGCCTCCGCGACGGCACGTGTAGCGATGACGGCCCAAGAGAGGTGCGCGACGAGGAGTGGGGGGCGACCAGGAGTGGGCGTCCGCGACGTCAGGAGGCGTCGGCCTCGGAGTGTCTCGCTATCGAGTCCGAGGTCGAGTCCGCCAAGGCGTCCAACGAGATGCTCAGCGCCTCGCACAGGGCCGCGACGGTGAAGAATGCTGGAGTCGGTATGCGTCCGGTCTCGATCTTTCTGAGCGTCTCGACCGAGATGCCGGCAGCGTCGGCGACATCGGTCATGGTGCGGCTGCCTCGGTAACGACGCAGTGTTGCGCCGAGCCTGGCACCGCGAGCGAGTTCGCCGGGGGTGAGGGGGATTCGGACCATGTGCCGATAGTAATACCGGTGAGGCCGATCTGTTGCGACCCAGTGGTGCACTCGCACTGAGACGGTCCGCCGACCGTTCGAGCTCGGCGTGTGGGGACGCCGGAGGCCGGGGGAGGGGAGAGGCACGAAGGTCCCTGTCCGTCGGTGTGGACGCTTCGTCTTGTCCAAGTGCAGTGGACGCAAAGAAGGGCGGCACCGTTGCCGGTGCCGCCCTTCTTTCGTGCTGTGTCAGATATCAGCGATCGCTGTCGCTGTCCTGACGACCCGACGTGATCGCCGCGTCTTCGTGCCCGTTGCCATTCGCGTGGCCGTTGCCGTTGCCGTTCGAGTGGCCGTTGCCATTTGCGTGGCCGTTGCCGTTGCCGTTCGAGTGGCCGTTCGAGCCGTTGCCGAGAATTCCCGCCTGGTAGTTGCGGAGCATCGCGAGCTGCTCGTGTTCGCCCTTGTGCAGTGCATCTTCGAGTGCCTTGCTCTGAGCCACAGGGTCCGGGGTGAACAACGATCCGGAGCCGGGCTTACCGGCCGAGCCGAGCTTGTTCATCTTCTTGGGTACCGGTGCGCCCTGGTAGTCGAGAGGAACCGGATGTCCGTGATCGTCGACCGGTCCCAGCGGCTGGTGGATTTCCACGTACTGGCCGTGCGGGAGGCGCTTGATGATTCCGGTTTCGATTCCGTGCTCGAGTACCGCCCGGTCGCTGCGCTGCAGACCGATGCAGAACCGGTAGGCAACGAAGTAGGCGATCGGAGGCAGGATCAGTACACCGATTCGACCGATCCAGGTCATGGCGTTGAGCGAGATGTCGAACTTGTACGCGATCAGGTCGTTGACGCAGGAGAGCGTCAGGACGACGTAGAACGCGATGGACATCGCGCCGATGGCCGTACGGACCGGCACGTCGCGGGGACGCTGCAGCAGGTTGTGGTGTGCAGTGTCGCCGGTGAGGCGCTTCTCGATCCACGGGTAGGCGATCATGACCGTGAATACGAGACCCATGATCACTGCCACCCAGAACACGGCCGGGATGGTGTAGCGACCGGCGATGTAGATGTCCCATGCGGGCCAGAGTCGAGCCAGGCCGTCGGTCCACATCATGTAGAAGTCGGGCTGCGAACCTGCCGAGACCTGGGACGGGTTGTACGGACCCAGGTTCCAGATCGGGTTGACCTGAAGCAGACCACCCATTGCTGCGAGGACACCGAACGTCACGGCGAAGAATGCGCCGGACTTGACCGCGAAGACCGGGAGAATACGAACGCCGACGACGTTCTTCTCGGTACGTCCCGGTCCGGGGAACTGCGTGTGCTTCTGGTACCAGACCAGGGCGAGGTGAGCTGCGATCAACGCCAGGATGATTGCCGGCAGCAGCAGGACGTGAGCCACGTACAGGCGAGGAATGATGATGGTGCCCGGGAAGTCGCCGTCGAAGATCAGCCAGTGCATCCACGTTCCGACGATCGGGATGCTCATCGTGATGCCGGAGAAGGCGGCGCGAAGACCGGTGCCCGAGAGCAGGTCGTCGGGGAGGGAGTATCCGAAGAAGCCCTCGAACATCGCCAGGATCAGAAGCAGGCAGCCGATGACCCAGTTGGCCTCGCGGGGGCGACGGAACGCACCCGTGAAGAAGATGCGGGCCATGTGCACGATGATCGACGCGGCGAACATCAGTGCAGCCCAGTGGTGGATCTGTCGCATGAACAGACCACCGCGGACCTCGAACGAGATGTCGAGGGCAGTGGCGTACGCACGAGACATCGTCACACCGTTGAGTGGGAGGTACGAACCGTCGTAGACGACCTCGCTGAGCGACGGATCGAAGAACAGGGTCAGGAAGACGCCGGAGATCAGCAGGATCACGAAGCTGTAGAGCGCGATCTCACCGAGCAGGAACGACCAGTGGGTGGGGAACACCTTGTTGATCTGACGGCGCAGTCCCGGTGCCAAGTGGTAACGACTGTCTACGTCGTCGGCCTGCTTGGCTGCGAGAGTTTGCAGTGAAGGACTCATGAATCACGCTCCGGTCGACGTTCCCAGAAGGCGGGACCCAGTGCTTCGTGGAAATCGGCTTGTGCCACTAGGTATCCCTCCTCGTTGACTGTGATGGGAAGCTGGGGCAGCGCGCGCGCGGCCGGTCCGAAGATCGGCTTGGCGTACTCGAGCGCGTTGAACTGCGACTGATGGCAAGGGCAGAGAATGCGGTTTGTCTGCTGCTCGAACAACGATGTCGGGCAACCCAAGTGCGTGCAGATCTTGGAGTAGGCGTAGTAGTCGCCGTAGTTGTAGCTTTCCTGACCCTTGCGCTTGACGACCGTGCTGGCATCGTCGGGACGCAGGCGGATGAGCATGACGGCGTTGCGAATTCCGCGCAGTGACACGAGAAGTTCGTGCTCGCTCTCGCGGTCCGATTCGCGGAACGGGAAGACAGTCTCCATGGCACCAGCGTCCAAGTCCTCGGGCCGAACGAGAACGACATCTTCCGGTCGCCCGGTGTCTCGTCGGAGGTAGATGGTCTCTCCATCGTAGCGAGGAGTCCAACCGGATACCCACAACGGAGAATCTTCGCCCTTGGCCCAAGGGTTCTTGATCAGGCCGCCGAGCGGGAGCAGTGCCATGATGCCGAGTGCGCCACCGCCGAAGAACAGGGAACGCTTGATCACCTTGCGGCGACCGATGGTCGAAGTGTCGAGAGAGTCGCCCAGTTCGGCCACCAACGTCTTGCGGTCCGTCTCCGACGAACTTCCGTCGTGGCGATCCTGAATGGAGACCTCTTCGGGAATGAACTTCTTGGTGAACTGCACCGCACCGACGCCGACGGCGAGGATTGCCAGACCCATCGTGCCGCCGATCAACGGCGTGTACAGCGAGTAGAGGTGGTAGTTCTCGTCGCCGATTCCGGCGTACTGCCAGGGCCAGAACAGGTAGACACCGATGAACGCGACAGCCGAGAGACCGGCGATGGCGAACCAGATCGCCACACTGCGCTCGGCGCGCTTCTCCGCCCGGGTGCCCTCGACGGCCCAGCGGTTTCTGCGGAAAGCGACGTCGACGCCATCGAGGTTGGTACCGAGCTCGACCAGCTGGTCGCGGCTCAGTGAAGCCAGTTCCTCGTCGGTGTACTTCTTGTCGGCATCCACACCACTGGTGTTTGCCGCGTCCTTGCGGCCGGAATCGCCGTCGCTCATGACCTAGCTCCGATCCACAGTGTTGCGCCGACGACTGCGGCGATTCCGACAACCCAGAGTGCAACCATCTCGGTACCGGGACCGAAGCCCGCGAGACCCCAACCGCCCGCGGCCTTGGTTTCTTGAGCTGACTTGACGTACGCGATGATGTCCGACTTCTCCTCGATCGTCAGCTGACGGTCGGAGAACTTGGGCATGTTCTGGGGACCGGTGACCATCGCGGTGTAGATCTCCTGCTCGTTCGCAGGACCGAGGTCGGGCGCGAACTTGCCTGAGGACAGGGCACCGCCCTGGCCGGTGAAGTTGTGGCAGGACGCGCAGTTCAACCGGAACAGCTCACTGCCACGTGCGATGTCGTCGCCGCGCAGAGATTCCTGGGCAACCTCGCCGTTGTCGTCGAGGATGACCGTGGGTCCGCCGCCGTTGGCCTGAATGTAGGCACCGAGGGCGTCGATCTGCTTGTCGTCGAACTTCGGTGGCTTGCGGAGTGCCTGCGCCTCGTTACGCGCGGCAGGCATGCGGCCACTGGACACCTGGAAGTAGACAGCCGCTTCGCCGACGCCGATGAGGCTCGGTCCGCGATCCTGAACGCCCTGCAGGTTGGCACCGTGGCACGTCACGCACGACGTGTCGTAGAGCTGCTTGCCTTCGCGAATGAGCGCAGCCGAGTCGGTGTCGGCGGTAGCGACCTGCGGAGTCGGGGTCAGGGCCGAAGCGAGGAAACCCGCGCTCAGAAGGCCCATCATCAGAACGAGAGCACCTGTGATGCGTCGGCGCGTCTTACGCTGCCGTCGCGTCTTGGCGGCGGCCTTGTCGACGGATGCTGCTGGGGGAGATGTACTCATCTTCTATCCCTTGTCGTGTCGGGACGGACCGAACGTCGGGGGCTGAATCCGTTCGTTCGTTATCTTTGGCGTGCTGACTGTCACTAGCGGATGAAGTAGATAGTCGCGAAGAGGGCAATCCAGACGATGTCGACGAAGTGCCAGTAATACGAGACGACGATGGCGGCGGTGGCCTGCGCGGGAGTGAACTTGCTGACCAGAGTTCTGGTGATCAGGAAGACGAACGCGATGAGTCCGCCGATCACGTGCAGTCCGTGGAAGCCGGTCGTGATGTAGAAGACCGATCCGTACACGCTGCTCGACAACGTCGTGCCCTCGTGCACCAGGTGGTAGTACTCGTACGCCTGGCCGGACACGAAGAACGCGCCCATGGCCAGCGTGATGATGTACCACCGTCGAAGACCGAAGACGTCTCCGCGCTCAGCGGCGAACACGCCCAGCTGGCACGTGAACGACGACGCGATCAGCACGGCCGTCACCGGTACGGCCAGAGTGAGGTTCAACTCGGTCGGTTCCGGCGGCCAATTTCCGTTCGCCTGGGCTCGCGCGACGAAGTACATCGCAAACAGCCCGGCGAAGAACATGAGTTCACTCGACAGCCACACGATCGTGCCGACGCTGACCATATTGGGACGGTTCAGCGAGTGCACGCGTTGGGTGATTGCCGATCCTTGAGTCCCTACAGCGCTCGTCACAGAAAGAAGTATGACCCGTCGTAGTACGGAAGGCATATCCGGGTCCGCTCTGGGCGCGTCGCAACACAACGAATCCAGGAGCGTCCTTGTTCCCACGCTGGTCAGGACGGCCGTACGGGCCGGTAGGGTCCAGTCGTGCAAGGCTGGCCTCATGGCAAAGAGCACCGAAGGTGGGTGGTTTCGGCGGCTGTTCTCGCGGTCGACCGCAGAACGTCTGGACCCCACGCGCGAGGATCTGGTGATAGTGGCGAGTTGCTTCGACGACGCACAGGCGTGTTCGGCTGTGCTCGACGACGCAGCCCGAACTTCGCCGGTGTGGACGGCGGCGTCGGATGTGTTGCTTCGGCATCATCTGCTGCTGCCTGCACACGAAGTAGAGGATGCGGCCGCGGTCGCGGCCCAGGACGATTACGAAGTGGGGCCCGCGGCCGAATTCTCGGACAGCGACGGATACCGCCCGCACGTGGACGACGGCGTTCCACTGGTTCTGCAGCGCGTGCAGGTGCTCGACGCGCTGCATTGTTCGCAGGAGCGATCTCGGATGGCGGGCCTCGCCCAACGCCGGGGTGGCGCTGTGCTCGGGTGGGATGCGCTGCAGCCGGCACAGGCCGACCAAGCGTCTGGCTAAGCTTCCACCGCACCAAGGCCGCGGCCACGGATCGACGAACGGAACCAGCCATGAACGCACCGACCGCAGACGAGCAGCCACGAACCTGGCGTCGAATTCTCGGCGCGTTGACGACTCGTACCGACCTTTCCAGCGCAGACACCGGCTGGGCGATGGACGAGATCATGGCCGACAACGCGACGGCGGCACAGATCGCAGCGTTCGGAGTGGCCCTCAGGATGAAGGGGCCGACTCCGGCGGAGGTGAGCGGTCTCGCCGAATCCATGCTTTCGCACGCGGTGCTGGTGGACACCGATACCGACGCCGTCGACGTCGTCGGGACCGGTGGTGACGGAGCCGACACCGTCAATATCTCCACCATGGCCGCCATCGTCGTAGCGGCCAGTGGCATCCGGGTGGTCAAGCACGGCAACCGCGCGGCGTCGTCCAAGAGCGGCACGACCGACGTACTCGAAGCGCTGGGCGTCCGGGTGACTCTGGGAGCCGACGCGGTCGCGGCGAGCGTCGAGCAGGTGGGAATCGGGTTCTGCTTCGCGCCGATGCACCACCCCGCACTGCGCTTCGCCGCGGCACCGCGCAAGGAGATAGGCATCCCGACGGTCTTCAACGTCCTGGGGCCTCTCACCAATCCGGGCCGCCCGCGCGCAGGTCTGATCGGCTGCGCCTTCGAAAGTTTGGCTCCCGTGATGGCCGACGTGTTCGCGGGCCGTGGCAGCTCGGTGCTCGTCGTGCGCGGCGACGACGGACTGGACGAGATCACCCTGTCCACCACGACAACGGTGCACGTGGTGTCCGGCGGCTCGGTGACCGTCGAGATGATCGATCCACTCGACTACGGCATCGACCGGGCACCTATCGAGGCCCTCAGAGGCGGCGATGCGGAGTTCAATGCCGCAGTGGCGCATCGCGTGTTCGCCGGCGAACACGGACCGGTCCGTGATGCCGTGCTGCTCAATGCCGCCGCGGCCATTGCCGCGCATCAGGGCGTCTCCGGGAACCTACACGAGCGCATCGAAGCCGGATTGGCAACTGCTGCAACGGTTGTCGACAACGGTTCCGCGTCGCGGCTACTCGCCGACTGGGCTCGCTGCACCACTGCATTGGCCGACTGACGAATTGTGCCCTACTCGCCGATCGAGAACCCTGCATCGACGTCGGCGCTCGAATACGACTGGAACGCAATGTGAGTCGTGGTGCTCCGAACGCCACGCACACGATTGATGTGTTTGGTGACGACGTCGGCGATCGAGGCATGGTCACGCACTTTGACGATGGCGATCAGATCGACATCCCCAGCGCACGAATAGACCTCCGTCACACCATCGACATCGGCAACGGCCTGCGCCGCCTCCGGAATCAAATCGGCCTCGGCGTCGATCAAGACGATGGCATTGATCATCTCTGCTCCTCATGCATCTCGAGCCCGATGTACGACGAGCTCCCACCCAACCCTAGTTCCACCGGTCTCTCCGCGGGCTCCACTCCTGCACTACCGGTCGTTCCGCGGGCTCCACTCCTGCACTACCGGTCGTTCCGCGGGCTCCACTCCTGCGCTACCGGTCATTCCGCGGGCTCCACTCCTGCCGCGCGGCTTCTCTCGCCGTTCGGCACCAGTCCTCCCACGAACCCGCAGAGCGTGCCGGGCTGCAGTAACCGCTGCTGGTGCGCACGATGCGAACCCCATCGGTGCGTAGCCAGGATGCGATGAGGCCGACCTCCTCCGGCGGTGCACCCCGAAGCGGCGTGGGATCGGGCATCACCGTCTCGGCGGACGCGGTGATGGCATCGACGACGGGCATCGGGTGCACTCCGCGGGGAGCGACCGCAGCACCGGCCAGACGGCCGAATCGCACCACGATCAACTCCCATCCTCCGTCCGCGGTCCGCCGCGCGGCCACCAGTTCGGCGATGGCGGCCACGGCCGCCGACCGATGCATCCGGCGTAGCGCCTCCACGGTGATCGCGATCCGGTCGCGCAGGCGCGCGGCAGTCTCGTAGAGCTCCCTGTCCGCGAGTTCGGCGACCCGCCGGCGCATGGAATAGAGGATCGCGTCGTCCTGGCCACACACGAGCGCAAGAAACTGCGCCGGTGCGCCGGAGTACTCGTCGGCCGTCATCGGCCCGGAGATCGCCGCTGGGCAGCCGCCGACGTCGGTTGCCGGGCAGTCGTCACCGTGCCGAACCGAACGAGCCAGCCGGCGGGTGCACGTGCGCAGACGGCAGAACTCCGCCACGAGCGCCGAAGCCTCTGCGGCGTCACCGCGAACCGGGAACGGTCCGAGACTGTTGGGCGTCGGCGTCCGGACTATCGACAGTCGTGGGAACGCCTCGTCGGTGAGGGTGATCCACCAGCCCTTCTTGGGAAACTTCGACCGGCGGTTGTACGGCGGGATGTGCGCCGAGAGCAGGCGCAGCTCTCTGACACCGGCTTCGAGTGCGTGCGCGCACTCGACGTGGTCGACACGCGTGGCCAGGGAGACCATCTCTTTCATCCGGCCCCTGGTCTCGGACCCGGTGAAGTAGTTGCGTACTCGGCGCTTGAGGTTGTTCGAGGTGCCGACGTACAAGACCTCGTCGGACGGGCCGCGGAAGAGATAGACGCCGGGCGTGCCGGGCAGGTGAGCGGCCAGCCCGCGTTTGGCGCGTTGGCCGGCCGACACCGCAGGAAGGTAGTCGACCAACTCGGCATAACTGTGAACGCCCTGATTGCCCACTCGTTCGATGAGGCCGTGCAGAACGTCGACCGTTGCACGGGCGTCGTCGAGCGCCCGGTGAGTCGGCCGGGTGCCGGATCGGAACAGTGTGGACAGCGCGGAGAGTTTGACCGAGGGTGCCTCGTCGCGCGTGAGTACCCGTCGAGCCAGCTTGACGGTGCACAACACCTGAAACCGGGGCCACGCTATGTCGAGACGACTGGCGGCGGCCTTGAGGAACCCGGTGTCGAAGCCCGCGTTGTGGGCCACCAGCACCGAGCCGCGGGCGAACTCGAGGAAACCGGGTAGCACTCGTTCTATCCGAGGCGCGCCGATCAGCATCGCCGACGTGATTCCGGTGAGTTCGACGATGTACGGGGGAATGGACCTGCCCGGATCGACGAGGGTGGCGAATTCGCCGAGAATTTCGCCTCCTCGAACCTTGACCGCACCGATCTCGGTGATGGCCTCCGTGTCTGCGCTGCCACCGGTGGTTTCGAGGTCGACGACGACGAACGTGGTCTCGTGCAGTGGGGTGTCCAGTTCGTCGAACGTCAGCTGGATGGGCAGGCTCACCGGGACGACGGTAGGTCCGACGTCCGACAAGAACGCGCATGGCGGCGTCGTCGGTGACCGTGTCGTCGCGCCCGGACCGTGAAGTGTCACGAAACCTGTCGGTGGCGCGCGCTACCTTTCGCTCGATCGGCTGATTCGGCCGCCTGAAACAGCAAAGAGACAAGGATCACAATGATCATCGACTGCAGTGACTGCCTGGTCCGTGACATCGCCTGCGCGGACTGCGTCGTGACGGTGCTTCTGGGGCCGCCGGGAATGCCATCGAGGTCGGACGGACGGTGGGTCGGACCACCCTCGCCGATAACGCTCGAGCAGGAGGAACTGGGTGCGATGGGTGTGCTCGCGGATGTCGGTCTCGTCCCTACGCTCAAGCTCGTGACGAACGCGGACGAGACCGCCGAAGTTCCGTCGTTACCGACTCGTGACGCAACGGGGGATCAGCGCGCTGGTTAGCGAAATTCGGGTCGATTTCGGTTGCGTCGGCGCGTTGGGGTCGACACAGGGGTATGCCATTTCGTAACCTTCCTGAGACCTTGCGGAGTCTCGCCAGTCCAAACCGGAGTGGCGTCGCAAGTCACCGCCTAATCGATCACTCGCGAGAGTGTTCGTACCGGGAACCCGATATCTACTGGGGTGAATCCCGCTGAGCCACCCACAGTGGCCGGTGGGTAGGGCTGCTCTTCCCAGCCCGAACCCGTCAGCTAACTCGGTCGGCGGACGATAGGAAGAAACGGAGCACCATCTTTCGTGGCGTCACAACTTTCCAACCGATCATTGCGGCGAGTTCTCGTAGCCGGAGCGCTCACGGCAGGCGTGGTCATTCTTCCCGCTGCACCCGCGATGGCGGCCCCCCTCACCATCCCCGGCGTCGGAACCTTCGAGATTCCCGACATCCCGGGCCTCCCTCCCCTCAACATTCCGGGTATCCCCGCACCGGGTGCGCCGCTGGCTCCCCAGGTCACGCCCGCAGCGAAGGCCGTTCAGGCTGCTGAGTCCAAGATCGGCGCTCCGTACGTGTACGGCGCCTCGGGTCCGGATTCGTTCGACTGCTCGGGTCTGATCCAGTGGGCATACAAGCAGGCCGGCGTCAGCCTGCCGCGCACGAGCTACGACCAGGCAGCCGCGGGCACACCGGTCTCGCGTGACAGCCTGATGCCCGGCGACGTCGTCTCGTTCTACGGCGGCTCGCACTCGGGTATGTACATCGGCGACGGCAACGTCGTGCACGCCTCCACGTCCGGCGTGCCGGTCAAGGTTGCTCCCGTGGACTCGATGCCGTTCGACGGTGCTCGTCGTTACTGATTCGAGCCGCAGACGTTCGCTGTGATCGACCGACAGGGTCGAGCCGTACCCCGGCTCGACCCTGTCGTCGTCTCCGGACACGGCATGCGACACGCCGGTCCGGTGGACAGCGGACGCCCCAGTTCGTAATCTGATCGAGACCTGGTCGATGTTTACTTTGTGACCTGTCACCGACGAACCCCATCGATTTCAGACGGTGTTCACCTCCGCGCCCGCAAGAGCATGGGTATGGTTCGTTTCCGGACTGCTAATCCAACCGTCGCCTCGTGAAGGCGACAGATGTAAGGACGGAGAGTCGCTTTCCGTGGCGATATCGAGATCAAACCGAGTGTGGCGGCTGGCCCGTAACTCGGTGGTTGCTGTCGCGTTGGCCGCAAGCATCGCCGTAATGCCGACGCAGACTGCGATCGCTCAACCGGGATTCGACTCGGCGTCCGACGCCCAGACCAAGCTTGCGGAGCTCTCCCGAGATTCCGAGCAGACGAACGAATCTCTGCACAACGCTCAGATCGACCTCGATGCCAAGACTGCGCAGCAGCTCGATGCCCAGGCCGCCGTCGATCGGAGCCGCGCCGCTCTCGACGCAGCGCAGGCGCAGTTGACTCAGCTCAAGCCGGCCATGGACAAGGTAGCCAACGTCAACTATCAGGGCGCGCGTACGAACCGCCTCTTCGCTGTCATGGTCAGCGACTCACCTCAGCAACTGCTCGACCAGATGTCGGCTCTCGATGTGATCTCGGCCGAGACCGCCGGCCAGGTCGCCCAGTTCCAGCAGGCGAGTTCGGATGCCGCAGCGGCCGAACAGGCGGCAACAACGGCCGCGGACCAAGCTCGTGTCGCGGCCGAGCAGGCCAAGGCGGTCAGTGACGATCTCCAGGCCAAACAGAGCGAACTGCAGGGCCAGATAGCCGAGGTGATGGCCGCCTACAGCGCGCTGTCGTCGTCCGAGCAGCTCTCTCTCGCTGGATCGGCATTGCCCGACGGTTTCGATCCCACGACGATTCTGCAGAATCTGACGCCAGGGTCGGGTACCAGCGCGTTGCAAGCAGGTCTGACGCAGATCGGTAAGCCGTACGTCTGGGGTGGAACAGGTCCGGACGGCTTCGATTGCTCGGGACTGGTGGTGTGGGCGTACAAGCAGGTGGGAAAGACGCTCCCTCGGTCGAGTCAGGCTCAGGCCGAAGGCGGTACCCCGGTGGATCAGAAAGATCTGCAGCCGGGAGATGTGGTGCTGTTCTATCCGGACGCTTCGCACGTCGGTATCTATGCAGGTAACGGCAACGTGTTGCACGCGTCGACGTTCGGGGTCCCCGTCAAGGTGCAGTCGATGGCATCGTTCCCGTACTACGGGGCGCGTCGATACTGAGGTGTGCCTCGACGATCGACGCATGCGCGTATGAGCGGGCCGAGCCAGCCCGCGGGCATCCGCCTCTTGGTCCGATCGGCGCGGCTTCGGTGGACGGCACTTGTTCTCGTCGCCGCAGTATCGCTCTCGGTGGTCGTCCTTCACAACGTCTACAGCACCGACGGTGAATCCCGAGCTGCGTCGATCGACACTTCTGTCGGCCAGGCCCCGCCGACCTACGATCAGCAGCGCCGCGCCGATGTGACCGTCCTTCTCGACCGATGGGCCGACGCAGTTCGCGCTGGAGACGTCGACGGTCTGCGGGCATTGATGGATCCGCGGGCCGATCCTGATTTCGTCGAGGCGCAAGTACGTCGGGCCGCGTCGGTTCCGGGCGTACCGTTCTCCGAATTCGGCTACGTCCTCGGCGACGACCCGGAAACACCGGTTCCTCCTTCGATTGCAGAGCCACTGGACGCCACCGACATCTGGGCACCGCCGGTGTATCTGCGCTACGCCGTGGCGGGGCCGGACGCGTCGCCGACGAGTCGGCCGGTCTCGCTCGTCGTAGCCGAGCGGGACGGTCGATGGCGGCTCGTCGACGATGCGGACCTGCCCGAGTATCGACGCCACACCTGGCGTGGGCCGTGGGACTTCGGATCGTTGACAACACGATCGGTTCCGACGGCTTCGGGGACATCGGTGGTCATGGGGCATCCGGACCGGGAGCAGTTCGTCGCTGCCCTGGCGGCCGAGCTCCCGTCGGCAATCGATGCAGTCACCGACTTCTGGGGAGACGACTGGGCGCGAGACGGTTTGGTATTCGTCGCATCCTCCGCGGAGGAGTTCGCCGAGCTGACCGGATCCGATCCGTCGACGGACGTGGCTGCGGTGACCGTGTCCGACGCGGTGGCAGGGGACGGTTCGCGTCCGACCGGCCAGCGGGTGGTGTTCGGTCCCGATGCCGCGGCCCGATTGACGCCGTTCACCGTTCGCTCGGTTCTGCGGCACGAGTTGACCCACGTGGCGGCCAGGGCGCGGACGGCGGACGGTACGGCCTTGTGGGTGGCGGAGGGGTTCGCCGACTACTCCGGGTACCGCAATTCCGGTGCCGATTTTTCGCAGCTCGCTCCTACCCTCGCCGCGATCGTGGCGTCGGGTGGACCGCCGACGGTGCTGCCGAAGGACGAGGATTTCGGTGCCGGAGGGGCACGGTCGAGTGTGGCCTACGAGTCGGCGTGGTCGGTGTTCGCTTTCGTGGCCGATCGGTACGGCGAGCCGACACTGCGCAGGCTGTACGAGGCGTTGGCGGCTGGACCTGCCTCGGACGGCTCCACCGAAGCCGCCTTCGCGTCGGTACTGGGATTGGACCGCACCCAGTTCGTCGCCTCGTGGGGCAACTGGGTGGCTGATCGGGCGCGCTGACCTCGAGCGCTACGGTTGACGCCATGCGTCGTACTCTTCTCGTGACGAACGACTTTCCGCCTCGCCCGGGTGGAATCCAGTCCTATCTGCACAGCTTCGCCTCGCAACTACCCGCAGACGAACTCGTGGTCTATGCACCGCGGTGGCGCGGAGACTCGCACGAGAAGTTCGATGCCAGGCAGCCGTTCGAGGTGATCCGGCATCCGACGACGCTGATGCTGCCGACTCCGCTCGTGGCGCGCCGGGCAGCTCGAATCCTGAAGTCGCATCGGTGCGACTCGGTGTGGTTCGGGGCGTCGGCTCCGTTGGCCGTGATGTCGTCGCACCTGCGCAAGGCTGGGGCAGAGCGCATCGTGGCCAGTACGCACGGTCACGAGGTCGGCTGGTCGATGGTGCCGGGCGGGCGGGCGACCCTACGCACGATCGGCGAGAACACCGATGTGGTGACCTACGTCAGCAAGTACACCCGGGGTCGGTTCAGCTCTGCGTTCGGTCGGACCGCAGCCCTCGAGCACCTGCCGCCCGGTGTCGATACGGATCGTTTCGTCCCCGACGACGCCGCGCGAGCGGAACTTCGCGCGCGCTACGGCCTCGGCGACCGCCCCACCGTTCTGTGTCTCTCGCGGCTCGTACCCCGTAAGGGACAGGACTTCCTGATCCGAGCGCTCCCGGGAATTCGGCGAGCCGTCGACGGTGCCGTTCTGGTGATCGTCGGAGGAGGGCCGTACGAGAAGACTCTGCGCGAGCTCGTTCGATCCACCGGAATGGAGCAGCACGTGGTGTTCACCGGCACGGTGCCGTCCGCGGAGCTCGCCGCCCACCACACCATCGCCGACGTGTTCGCCATGCCGAGCCGCACCCGTGGCGCGGGTCTCGACGTGGAGGGCCTCGGAATCGTCTACCTCGAAGCGTCTTCCTGCGGTGTGCCCGTCGTAGCCGGAACGTCCGGGGGTGCGCCGGAAGCTGTGCAGCACAACAAGACCGGGCTCGTGGTCGACGGAACGTCGGTCTCGTGCATCACCGATGCGATCGTGCGAATCCTGTCCGATCGCGCGCTGGCAACGCAGATGGGCAACGCCGGCCGTGCATGGGTCGACGCCGAGTGGCGTTGGGACGTGCTGACGGAGAAGTTGCGATCGTTGATCTAGCGTCCGTAGTTCGAGGCCGTTGGCCTCACCGGGCGTAGATGGATTCGATCTCGTCGGCGTACGTCTTGGTGATGACGTTGCGCTTGAGCTTCATCGTCGGGGTCAGCTCGCCACTTTCCTCCGAGAAATCCTGGGGGAGCAGTCGATATTTCTTGATGGACTCCGCGTGCGAGACGGACTTGTTGGCGTCGGCGACGGCAGCGTCGATCTCGGCGACGAGATCGGGGTCCTTCTGCAGATCCGCCGCCGTGGCGTCGGCGGCCTTGCCGTGCGCGGACTTCCACCGATCGAACGCCTCCGGGTCGAGAGTGATGAGCGCCCCGATGAACGGTTTCTGATCGCCTACGACAACAGCCTGGCTGATCAGAGCGCCCGCACGAAGTCGGTCCTCCAAACCGGCGGGCGAGACGTTCTTGCCGCCGGCCGTGACGATCAATTCCTTCTTGCGTCCGGAGATCGTGATGTACCCGTCGTCGTCGACGCTGCCGAGATCTCCAGTGCGGAACCAACCGTCGTCCAGTGATTCGGCGGTTGCCTCCTCGTTGCGCCAGTAACCGTCGAACACCACCGGCCCGCGTAGTTGAATTTCTCCGTCTTCAGCGATGCGAACGGTGTTGCCGGGCAACGGACGCCCGACACTGCCCACGCGTTGGAAGCCGATGGTGTTGACGGCGAAGGCAGCGGTGGTTTCGGTCAGCCCGTAGCCCTCGTAGATCGTCACGCCGATGCCCCGGTAGAAGTGGCCGAGCCGGCTACCGAGTGGAGCGCCACCGGAGATGGCCAGTTCGCATTTGCCTCCGAGCGCCGCACGCAGCTTGCCGTAGACCAACTTGTCGAACACGGTGTGCTTGGCGCGCAACACGATTCCTGGCCCGCCGGTGTCCTGCGCCTCGCTCCATTCCACCGCGCATTCGGTGGCCAGATCGAAGATCTTGCCCTTGCCGTCGGCATGCGCCTTCTGCTTCGCGGTGTTGAAGACCTTCTCGAACACTCGCGGCACCGAGAGGATGAAATCCGGCTGGAACGTTCCGAACGTCGCGACGAGATTCGGGATGTCGTTGGTGTGACCGAGCGTGACCCCGGCGTCGAACGACGCGATACTCACCGCCCGTGCGAGTACATGGGCCAGCGGTAGGAACATCAGGGTGCTTCGGCCCTGCGTCATCAGGGACTTCAGCGACGTCTCGCGAATACCGAGAGACTCCGCCAGCAGATTGGCGTGGGTCAGTTGGACGCCTTTGGGGCGACCGGTGGTGCCCGAGGTGTAGATCAACGTAGCCGGATCGGACGAGCTCAATGCCGAAACCCGTCGGTGCACAGAGTCCTCGGTGACATCTGCGCCCCCGTCGATCAGTGCCTGCACCGCGTCGGTTTCGGTGTCGGCCGACTCGATCACGAACGTCCGACGCACGGACTGTGCCGCTGCCACAACATCTTTCGATTCCTGCACGTGCGCGTCGTTCTCGAGCACGAGCAGTACCGGCTCGGCATCTTCGAGAATCCACTCGACCTGCCCGGCGGAGGATGTCTCGTAGATCGGCACGGTCACCCCGCCCGCGGCCCAGATCGCATAGTCGACGACAGACCACTCGAATCGCGTCGACGACATCAATGCAACTCGATCACCCTGTTCGATGCCTGCCGCAATCAGACCTCGCGCCACCCCCACGACCAGTCGCTCGAACTCGGCCGCGGTGACGTCGGTCCAACTGCCGTCCACGAGGCGGCGGAACACGACGGCATCGGGCGTGTTGCGAGCACGGAGGAAGACGGTGTCGACAGCCGAGTCGGTGTCCTCGATGGCGTACTTTGCGGCGGCGGTGTACTCGCGCACGGGATTACCTCCGGATAGAACTGGGAGAACGAAAGTCGATAGCTCGGCTTCACAGATACTCTAGACCCGGCTCGAGGACGCGTGAATGCGCCTCGAGTGGAGCCTGCAGGAACGAGCCGTAAAAGAGGTGACGTGCGCGGCCTGCGACCGGATATGTGAAGCTCTGTCGATGAGCAGTATTCAAGTTGCGGACCAGACATTCGTGGCCGCCCCCGGGGAACGGGTGGCGCAGGCGTTCGCCTCACCCGAGCGGTGGCGTCGGTGGTGGCCGGATCTGAACCTGACCATCACCGAGGACCGGGGTGAGAAGGGGATCCGCTGGGCGGTGCGCGGCGGTGTTGTCGGAACGATGGAACTGTGGCTCGAGCCCGCGCTGGACGGAGTCGTCGTGCACTACTTCTTGCATGCGGAGCCCTCCGGTTCCGGCGAGATCGCGTCGCAGCAGCATGCTCGTCGGGTGGCGGGCCGTGCCATGACCTTCGAGCTCAAACGCGAGCTGGAGGCCGGTCGGTCTGCGGGTGAGGCACCGAGCCACGTAGCGTCGAGTTCAGCTCGCGATTGAACCGCGCGGTACGGTCGGCCGGTTCGCGATTGTGCGTCCGCGGATCGATCGTGTGAGATAGATCTGCCCCTGTTCCACGGCTCAACAGCGAACGAATCGATCGAAGTACCCGAGAGGAAGCGGACGAGAAGTCATGGCGGAGAAAACCCAGAGATCGATCGTCGTCGAAGCCCCGCCGAACCAGGTCATGGACGTCATCGCCGATTTCGACGCGTACCCCACGTGGGTCTCGGCCGCGAAGTCCGTCGAGGTACTGGACGTCGATGCGGACGGACGCGGTAAGCGCGTGAAGTTCGTGCTCGACGCCGGGATGGTGAAGGACACCTACGAACTCGAGTACGACTGGGCCGCCGACGGCAGCTCCGTGTCGTGGAACCTCGTATCGGGTGAAATGCAGAAGTCGCAGAAGGGCTCGTACACGCTGCGCGAAACCGGCAGCGGCACCGACGTGACGTACGAGCTCACCGTGGACCTGAACATCCCGATGATCGGCCTGTTCAAGCGCAAGGCAGAGAAGGTCATCACCGACACTGCACTCAAGGAATTGAAGAAGCGGGTCGAAGGCTGAGCGAAGCTCGCACCGAACCCCGCACCACGGTGATGCTGTTCCTCGGCAAAGGTGGTGCGGGGAAAACCACGCTGGCGGCGGCGTCGGGCCTGCGACTGGCGAAGGCCGGCCAGCGGGTGTTGATTGCCTCCGTGGATCAGGCACAGTCGCTCGTCGACGCGTTTTCGGGCCTGCCCGACGGCGCTGTCGACGACGAGTCCGTGGAGCTGTCCCGAGTCCGATCCGTCACGGCGGGCCTCGACATCGTCGAGATCGACACGCTGAGACTGCTCGAGGCGCGGTATCGAAGCCTCGGTTCCGTGGTGGCCATGGCGTCGGCGGGCCACGAGCACGGGGTGAGCTTCGGGGCGATAGAGCCGGAGGAACTACTGGGCTTTCCGGGAATCGAAGAGTTGCTGGGGATGCACGAGATCTGTCGTCTGGTGGACGAAGGTCGCTGGGACACAGTGATAGTGGACATGCCTGCATCGGCCGATGCGTTGAGAACTCTGCAGTTGCCCGACACCGTGGCCGCGTATGTGGAGCGGATCTGGCCGCACCACGATCGGATGGTGGCCGGCACCGGTTCCGATGTGCGGCTCACGCTCGTGGTGGCGATGATCGAGCGAGTGCTTGCCCAGGTCGATTCGGTTCGATCGCTGATCACCGACCCTGCGCGCGCCGGCGCAACCGTGGTCGTCACTGCCGAACAGCTCTCGGTCGTCGATGCCGAGCGAACACTGTCGGCCGCGGCACTGCTCGGAATCAGAATCGATCGGGTTCTCGTCAACAAGATTCTGCCGGGGCTCAACTCCTCGTCGATCGGTCTGGTCGGTGCCAATCCGGCCGTGTTCTGGTTCGAGAGCTGGCGGGCCACGCAGCTGTCCGCCGTCGCCGAGCTGCGCCGACGCATCGGCACCGTACCGATAGTGGAGGTGGAGCGAGTTCCTGGTGAACCGGTAGGGTTGGGGCCCTTGCAGGACGTGGCCGATCGCCTGGAACCGAGCTTGCTCGAACGGCGCGCGCCGGAGCGGGGTGAGCAGCCCTCCGTGGTACTCGAGTCCGGGAGCGGACTCGAATCCGTATATGCGATGAGAATGCTGCTGCCGGTAGTGGATTCGACGACCTTGGGTGTGGGGCGAGTGGAGGACGACTTGATAGTCACTGCCGACGGGAGGCGACGACGCATCAGGTTGGCGTCGGTGCTTCGTCGGTGCATCGCAGACTCCGCCGAGCTCGACGGGCCCTGCCTGGTGGTGCGCTTCCGCCCGAATCCCGACGTGTGGCCACTGTGACAGAAAGTGCGGCCACGGTGACAAGACGTGCGGCCACAGTAACGACTGCGCTCACTACGTTCGGGGTGCAGCGATGACCTCCGGGCATTCCGAGCTGGGGGCCGATCTGTTGGCCCTGGCCGACACCGTGCTCACTCGGCTCGACCCCATCCTGCGCCGGGTTGCAGAGACTCAGCAGGAACGTGATCAACAGAGCTGCAGTTGGTGTCCGGTATGTGCACTTGCTGCACTGGTGCGCGGCGAGCGGCACGATCTGGTCGAACTCGTGGCCTCCGAGGGGACGGTGATCATCGCGTTGCTGCGTCAACTGCTCGCCGACCACACGAACACCGGAACCGGTCACACCGCCGCGGCTCCTGCGGAAGCCTCGCCGCCAGAGCCCGGGCCGGACCCGACGTCGACCGAACCGGTCGACCTTTCGAACGTGTCGGTCGACACGAATATCCCGGGCGAACGTCGGGCGGCGTTCGTTCCGATTACCGTTCGAGTGAAAAATTCACGATCGGACACGCAGGATCGTCCGTGACGGGTGAGCGCGCGGATCGACCGGTGACAGCCGTGTGGGGGACGGCGGAGAAAGGCATCAACGAATGAAACGACACCAGCAGCGACTGACGGTCGGCATCGACGTGGGCGGGACGAGCCTGCGGGCCTCCGTCGTCGACGCCGAGGGGCAAGTGCTGGATTCGACGGCTGCTCCCACTCCGCACACCGCGCGGGCACTCGAGCGCGGGCTCGACCGTGCCGTGCAGGAGTTGGCCGGGCGACACGATATCGCCGCCGTCGGGCTCGCGGTTGCAGGATTCATCGATTCCGAGCGCACGACAGTTCGGTTCGCTCCGCATCTGCCGTGGGTGAACACCCCCGTCGCAACCGAGATGAGCAAGCGCATCGGACTGCCGGTGCTGCTCGAACACGATGCCAACTCGGCGGCGTGGGCCGAATATCGATTCGGAGCCGCATCCGGTGGTCGCAACGTGGTGATGGTGGCCATAGGTACCGGAATCGGCGCTGCGCTGCTGATCGATGGCAGGATCTACCGCGGCAGCCACGGCGTGGCACCGGAACTCGGTCACATTCAGGTGGTTCCCGACGGCCGGGCGTGCCCCTGCGGCAAGCGTGGCTGCTGGGAGCGGTACTGCAGTGGTACTGCGCTGGTGGATACCGCCGTCGAGTTTCTTGCCGCCGACCCGTCGTCGTCGACGACTCTGGCCCGTGAGGTGTTCCTCGATCCAGGCTCGTTGACAGGTCGTCGGATCGCCACTGCCGCGCATGACGGTGATTCGATCGCGCGACGGACGATGGAGGATTTCGCGCAGTGGCTCGGGGTCGGACTGTCGATGGTCAGTGACGTGTACGACCCCGATCTGATCGTGCTGGCCGGGGGAGTGGCCACGTCGTCGAGCCAGTTTCTCGCCCGTGCGACCGACAAGTACGCGGAGCTGGTGACCGGTACAGGCCATCGACCGTTGGCTCGTATTCGGAGTACGCAACTGGGCGAAGCGGCGGGCATGATCGGGGCCGCGGAGCTGGCCCGGGCCCAGTTCGTCACCGGTGTGCGCTGACTGAATCGACCCATATCGTGTGAGCTCGGTCCCGGAGTCGCAGATGATGTGGCTGGTGTCATAAACCGTGGGTACAGTTCACTACGCGGCACGGTTCCAGGACGCACGGCCGCGGTCGATTCTCGCTCGCGGGAGCCGGCACCAAATGATTTCCGGACCATCATCAGGGAGCGCGTCAATGTGGTACTGGCTGTTCAAATTCGTCATCGTCGGGCCCCTGCTCATCGCCTTGGGTCGGCCCACGATCGAGGGTGCGGAGAACATTCCGACGCACGGTCCGGTCATTCTGGCGAGTAACCACAAAGCCGTTCTCGATTCTTTCTACCTCCCGCTGAAAACGCCTCGCCGCATCACCTTTCTCGCCAAGAGCGAATACTTCACCGGTCCCGGACTCAAAGGTGCCTTTCAGAAGTGGTTCTTCACTGCGGTGGGACAGGTGCCGATCGATCGCACCGGAGCCGACGCGGCACAAGACGCTCTCAACGCCGGTGTCCGCGTGATCGAAGCGGGCAAGGTTCTCGGCATCTACCCCGAGGGCACGCGCTCTCCCGACGGCCGGTTGTACAAGGGCAAGACCGGCATGGCGCGTCTGGCTCTGCAGACCGGAGTTCAGGTCGTACCGGTCGCGATGGTCGGTACCGAGAAGATGAACCCCATCGGTTCGCGCGTCTGGCGGCCCGCCAAGGTCACCATCCGCGTCGGGAAGCCCATCGACTTCTCACGTTTCGAGGGAATGGCAGGCAATCGGTTCGTCGAGCGTGCCGTCACCGACGAGGTGATGTACGACCTGATGCTGCTGTCCGGTCAGGAGTACGTGGACGTGTACGCCGCGTCTCTGAAGAAGGCTGCACCGGTGGAAGATTCGGCTCCCGCGGCGCGCCGCATCCCCGACTCCAAGGCCAGCTGAACCCGCTATCGCTGAACCGCAGCGGCTTAGTTCGATGTGTTCGAGCGGTCGGAGAAGCTGATCGCGGCCAGGGCAACGATCGAAGCCAGAGCCCACCACACATAGGCGGAGGCCGCGAACTGGTCCAACAACGGCCAGCCGAGCCCGCTCCATCGTCCCTCGCCGAGCTTCCAATGTGGTGGGTACACCATCAGCGCCAGTCCTACCGCAACCAGAGTCAGCAGCAATGCACTGCGGCGGCGATAGCCGAGGACGGCCAGCACGATGGTGAACGGGACCGCCCATACCCAGTGATGCGACCAGGATACCGGCGAGACCAGCAGGCCGAACATGGCGTTGATCGTCAGGGCCAGCGCAATCTGCCCGGCCGCGAACGCCTTTCGCATTGCGACCGCCGCTATGCCGAGTACCACCACCGACAATGCGATCCACAGGATCGACCGGGGCAGCTCGTCCAACCCCAGGCGCGCGAGTACGCCGGTGATCGACTGGTTCGGCGGGTAGGCCGGGCCACCGATCCGGTCGGAATCGACGATGGTCTCGGTCCAGTACTTCACCGAGTCCGACCACGTCAGCGCGAAGCCGATTGCGGTGAACACGGCAAAACTCAGAACCGAGACCACTGCAGCACGAAAGTCCTTGCGCAACAGAAAGAACAACACGAACACGGCGGGAGTGAGCTTGACGGCGGCCACGAGACCGATCAGAACCCCTCGCGGCCACGGAGTCTTCTTCGGCAGGCAGTCGAGGGCCACGAACGCCATCAGCACGATGTTGATCTGTCCGTAGTTCAGCGTCGAGGTGACCGGCTCCAGTACGAGCACCGACAACGCGAACACTGCTCCGGCAGACCACCACACGAGTGTGCGAGGACGAAGTCCGAGCGAGGTGAGGGTGACTACGACGGTGACCAGCAGCAGCAGCATGGACAGCACCGTGACCGCGATCGACGCGGCGTACAGCGACACCGACGACAACGGGCTGAAGATCGCCGCGGCGATCGGGGGATAGGTGAACGGCAGGGTCGTACCGGTCGCGATCGGCGGCAACTGCCCGTAGAGGTCCCCGCCCTCGGCGAACACCTGACCGCCGAGTCGATACACGTCCAGATCCAGTCGGTAGTGCTCGCCGAGAGCCCGCAGACCCGGAAAGCCGTTGAGGTGGAACAAGACGCCGACCGCGGCGGCGATCAGGACGACGATCCTGCTCGACACGACGGCCCATCGCGGCCACCGACGTGGCGTCGGCCCGGCCGGCTCCGATGCCTCGGCGATCGGACGGTTGGTGTCGGGCGATGTCACAACGTGGGCCTTTCGGGGCTGTTCGGATTCGGACTACCGGTACGTGGGGAGGTGTCGGGGCACGCGCTAGGGTGAGCCGCGTGCGCTACTTCTACGACACAGAGTTCATCGAGGATGGTCGCACAATCGAGTTGGTCTCGATCGGTGTGGTTTCGGAGGACGGTCGCGAATTCTATGCGGTGTCCTCCGAGTTCGATCCCGAGCGCGCAGGCCGCTGGGTTCGGCGCAACGTGCTGCCCAAGCTGCCACCGTACTCGTCACCGCTGTGGATGAGTCGGTCTCGAATCCGGGACGAACTACTCGAGTTCCTGGTGCCGCACTACGGTGCCGAGGTCGAATTGTGGGCGTGGGTGGCTGCGTACGACCACGTAGCGCTGTGTCAGCTGTGGGGTTCGATGACCGAGCTGCCCCGTTCTCTGCCGCGGTTCACCCGGGAGTTGCGCCAGCACTGGGAGGATCGAGGCAGCCCCGAGCTGCCGTCGGTTCCCGACGATGCGCACGATGCACTGGCCGATGCACGGCACAATCTGGCGAAGTTCCAGGCGATCGAGGAGTACTCGCACCGCGGGTGAACACCCGTTGTCCTGCGATGACAGTGGTGCGAATATCCTGTACCCGTGAACTGGACTGTCGACGTACCCATCGATCGCTTGCCCGACCTGCCGCCGTTGTCGCCGACGATGCGCACTCGATTGGACGATGCGTTGGCCAAGCCGGCTGCGCAGCAGCCGCAATGGGACCCCGAGCACGCAGCGGACATGCGCAAGGTGCTCGAGAGCGTTCCGCCCATCACCGTCGCCGGTGAAGTGGAGGCGTTGTCGGACAAGCTTGCTGCCGTTGCGCGCGGTGAGGCCTTCCTGCTGCAGGGCGGCGACTGCGCCGAGACGTTCGTGGACAACACCGAACCGCACATCAAGGGCAACATCCGCACGCTGTTGCAGATGGCAGTGGTGCTCACCTACGGAGCGAGCATGCCGGTGGTGAAGGTGGCGCGGATCGCCGGACAGTACGCCAAGCCGCGCTCGTCGAACATCGATGCGCTCGGTCTCCAGTCGTACCGCGGCGACATGATCAACTCGCTGGTGGCCGACGAGAGCGTCCGCGGCCACGACCCGTCGCGACTGGTGCGCGCCTACGCCAACGCCAGTGCCGCGATGAACCTGGTTCGCGCACTCACCGGCGCGGGCATGGCGGATCTGCACAAGGTGCACGATTGGAACCGAGAGTTCGTCGCGCAATCGCCTGCCGGTGCGCGCTACGAGGCGCTCGCGGGTGAGATCGACCGCGGGCTGCGGTTCATGGATGCCTGCGGCGTCTCCGACCCCAACCTGCACACCGCGCAGATCTTCGCGAGCCACGAAGCGCTCGTTCTCGACTACGAGCGGGCAATGCTGCGCCTGGACAACACCGACGATCACCCCAAGCTGTACGACCTGTCGGCTCACTTCCTGTGGATCGGCGACCGCACCCGCCAGCTCGACGGGGCACACATTGCCCTGGCCGAGCTGATCTCGAACCCGATCGGTCTCAAGATCGGGCCTACGACGACCCCCGAGATGGCCGTCGAGTACGTCGAGCGCCTCGACCCGACCAACAAGCCGGGCCGTCTGACGCTGATCTCACGCATGGGCAACGGCAAGGTTCGCGACATCCTGCCTGCCATCATCGAAAAGGTGCAGGCCACCGGACACCAGGTCATCTGGCAGTGCGACCCGATGCACGGCAACACCCACGAGGCGTCGACCGGATACAAGACGCGGCACTTCGATCGCATCGTCGACGAGGTGCAGGGCTTCTTCGAGGTACACAACGGCCTCGGTACGCATCCGGGCGGAATCCATGTCGAGCTGACCGGCGACGACGTCACCGAGTGCCTCGGCGGCGCACAGGACATCTCCGATCTGGACCTCGCCGGCCGCTACGAAACGGCCTGCGACCCGCGGCTGAACACGCAGCAGAGCATCGAACTGGCCTTCCTCGTAGCCGAGATGCTCCGCGACTGATTCGGTCCCTACATCCGGCTCAGGGCAGCGAGACGACCATCACCTCGGAGCCCGGTTCCACGTGGGAACCGGCTCCGGGGCTCTGGGTGATCACCAGCGAGCCGTCCGTGTCGACCACCTGACGGACGTCGATGGTCAGGCCGAGGGCTGCGAGCGTGGTGCGCGCCGAACCGACCGAACGCCCGAGCAGCGAGGGCACGGTGACGGCGTTGGACACCTCGAGCACGGCGGTGGTTCCCGATCTGACGGTCTGCCCGGCTTCCGGCGTCGTTCCGATTGCCTTGCCGCCGTCGGTCTCGTCGTCGAACGTCTCCCGAACCTCGCCTACGGTGATTCCCACCGATTCGAGCGTTGTGCGGGCCTGGTCGACGCTCTGGCCGCGTACGTCGGGCACCTCGACCGGCGGTGCGCCTTTGCTGCGCAGTACCGTCACCGAGCTTCCGGTGGTCAGAACGGTGCCCGGTGGTGGGTCCAGTGCTGCGACCCCGCCGATGGGAGCGGTGGTACTGAAGGCCTCGCCGCCGTCGACGGGAGTGAAGGTCCGGTCTCTCAATTGCTGTTCCATATCGGCGACGGACGCGCTCGCGTCGATCGAGGGAACGCTCGGGCTGCCCAGTGACACCAGCAAAAACACTGTGTCGCCCTTGGCGATTCGTGATCCGCCGGTGGGGTCGGTGCCGATGAGACGGTCGGTGTCCACCGAATCGGAGTAGGTTCCGCGCACCGCCGCCTCCAGCCCGGCGGCCTCGACGGCGCTGGTGGCACCGGTGGTGTCGAGCCCGTCGACCATCGGGACGGCGGTGTAACGACCTGACCCCATCCACCAGCCGCCGAAGCCGACCAGCACGGCGAGGAGGGCGACGACGAGGAGCCAGATGACGATCGCTCGACGCGAGCGCTGTCGATCCGCCTCGAAGTCCGGGAAACGGTACTGCCCTCGGCCTGTCCCAGGTGGCTCGGCGGGCGGCGCATCGTCGTCTTCCGGGGCGTACTCGACACCGCGGGAGGTCGGTGACGTCACCACTCGGGTGTGCTGCACCCCGTGTTGCGGGGGCGGGGGCGGGGAATCCTGGACCACCTGGGTGCGAGCGGACGGCGCACGATCACCGGCCACCGTCGTCGGTGCTCCTGCGGCCGCGGAGCTCAGATGCTCGGCCGACCGCTTCGGCGCGGGTACTCGGTAGTCGGGCAGCGCCAGCGCCGACGCGGCCCCGCGCAGCGCACGCGCCATGTCGTCGGCGTTGCGATACCGGTGTTCCGGGGCGCGGACGGTCGCGTGCTGGACCACCTCGTCGAATTGCGGCGGAACGCCCGCGATGAAGGTGGAGGGAAGCGGTACGTCGTTGTCGATGCGCTGGTAGGCGATGGACAGCGAGGTGTCGCCGGTGAACGGGGTGCGTCCGGTCAGCAGCTCGAACAGCACGATCCCGACGCCGTAGACGTCGCTGCTCGCGGACGCCGAGCCGGTGGTGACCTGTTCGGGAGACAGGTACGCGGCGGTGCCCAGAATCACACTGCTGGACGTCACCGTGGAGGCTGCGATGGCACGCACGAGTCCGAAATCGGCGATCTTCACGTCGCCGTCGTCGCTGATCAGAATGTTCTCGGGTTTGATGTCGCGGTGCACCAATCCTGCTCGGTGGGCGACCGCGAGCGCCTCGAGAACCGGCCGAACGACGGCGACTGCCGCGTGCGGTGGCATGGGGCCACGCTCACGCAGGAGCTCGCGGAGGGTTCCACCCTCGACGAGTTCCATGACCAGGAAGGCGTGCTCGCCGTCCCGCCCGTGGTCGTAGACGGCGACGAGGCCTGGATGGCTGAGCCTGGCCACGGCCCGCGCCTCGAACTCGAATCGCTGGACGAACTGCGGATCCTCGGCGAACTTCGGATCCATGATCTTCACCGCGACCGGGCGATCGAGCCTGGTGTCGAGGCCACGATAGACCGTCGACATACCGCCCCGTGCGATCGGTCCGTCGATACGGTACCGACGATCGAGCATCGAACCCGGTCTCACCGAACCTCCTCTCGTCGTCCACTGCTCTGGCTGCTGTGCTGTCCGCTTCGGTACCGGACCTCTTCTGTGCGGAACTACGACGCCGATCGTATCGGTGTGTCGACCGGCCATCGGCGATCGTGTCGTGCTGTCCCTGCCGGGTCTGCCGTTTTTGAAGTCTGGACGCCGGACCCGTTAACGTTACCTGCGTGAGTGCCATTCCCTATGCCGACGACGTGCTCGATCCGTCGGTGTCTTTGCTGCAGTTCGCCGACGTCGCGAAGATCCTCGACGTTCCCAAGACCCGCGTCGAGCAGCTCGTTCGAGATCGCCAGCTGCTGGCTCTGAAGCGTTCGCGTGTGCCCGGCGTTCCCGAGCAGTTCCTCGACGCGAGGACGGGCACCATCGTCAAGGGTCTGCCCGGCTTGTTGGCCGTGCTGCACGACGGCGGCTACGAGGACGAAGAGATCCTGCGGTGGCTGTTCACCGAAGACGAGAGCTTGCCCGGTGCGCCCGTGGCCGCACTGCACGGTGATCTGATGCGCGAAGTGATCAGGCGCGCACAGGCCATGGCCTTCTAGCGAACGGTCGCACGCTTGAAGCCGGTGACCGCGAACTGTGGAAGTGCGATTCGAGCTCGAGTCCACTGCGGCACCGTCGCCCGCTGGGAGAGCACGCGGTAGCCCTGCGACTCGACCTCGTCCAGAATCCGGCCGTAGAGGATCGACGCCGTACGCATCGACGGACGCACTCGCGGGTCGAGCATGTCGATACCGGCATCGGACGTGCGATAGATCGAGCGGGTGACGGCGATGAGGTGGGCGAGAGCTCGGGTGACCCGGGCATCGACGCTGCCGGTCGTGCGACACCACCGGAGCAGTTCTTCGTCGACTCCGAAGGCAGCCAGCTCGTCGGTGGGGAGATAGATTCGATCGCGATCGAGGTCCTCGCCCATGTCCCGAATGAAGTTCGTCAGCTGGAACGCCTCGCCCAGTGCTGCGGCAGGAGGCTCGGCCTCGGACCGTTCGACGACGGTTCCCAGGATCGGCAACATCTGCAGTCCGATGACCGCAGCGGAGCCGTACATGTACTCGCGCAGTTGCTTCATCGTTCGGTAGCGCGAGACGAACACATCGCTGCCAGGAATGTCCATGCGCATCGAGTGCATGAACGCGAAGAAGTAGTCGTGTGGAATGTCGTACCGCAACACGGTGTCGCACAGTGCGCTCAGTACCTGGTCGGTCACGCTGTGCGGCAACGGCTTTCCGGCCAAGGCGTCGCGCACTCGGGATTCGATCGCGTCGAGCTCGACGATGCGGCGAGCGTTGAGCTCGTCCGATCCGACGGCGATGTCGGTGCCTTCGAGGTCGACGATGTCGTCGACCATGCGGGCGAATCCGTACAGCGCGTGCACTGCTGCGCGCTTGTCTGTCGGCAGCAGGCGGGTGGCGAGGAAGTAGGTCTTACCGTGCTGGGCGTTGAGCTCGCGACAGATTCGGTACGCCTCGTGCAGCGCCGGATCGATGCCGTCCAGCTCCTTCATCACGGGAGTCTCATGACGTGGACTCGTCTCCGGCTGGTTCGGGTGCGGTGTTCTTGGGCGCGTTCGGCACGGCACGGTGTTCCCTGGATCGGTCCGATCGTAAACGCAGCGGGTCGACGCGCGTCAACGCGAGGGCGGCAACCACGGCCGCGATGACGGCCAGTGCCACGTGCACGATGTTGTACAGGCCGATGGCACCGTCGGGTTGGAAGACGAGCATGAGCCATGTCGACAGACCGGTCAGGACCATGAGCGTCGTTCGAGACAGTGCGAAGCCGGCGGCGATCGCCAGCGGCCACGAGTAGTACCAGGGCAGGGCGGCGGGGGAGAGAACGACCGTGGCGACGAGGGCAACCAGGATGCCCTTGACGGCGTTTCGCTCGGACTTACGGCCCCACCACCAGGCTGCAGCGAGAATGACCACCAGGGCGATCGAGCACAGCAGCCGCATGACGTAGAGAACCGGGTCCAGTCGAAGATCGAGGAACCAGGAGGTACCGACGGTCACCAGGTGCGCGAGAATCGTGGGCAGCGAAAGCCAGTTGATGATCTTCGCCGATCCCGAGAGTGCTGTCAGCCACCCGATTCCGACTCCGGCGACCAGCGAAGAGACCGCGAACACCGCAACGAAGACCGCGGCTCCGATCCCCGCGGTCTTCGTGAACACCAGCACCGGCGAGGGCGGCGTTCGACCTTCCGCGCGGGCCTTGTCCCGTACGTGCAACATCCAGATCCAGACCAGGAAGGGCAGTGCCAGGCCCGCGGTCGCCTTGATCGCCACCGCGATCGCCACCAGCGCGATGCCGGCCACGTGGCGATGTTCGAGGGCCAACACGATGCCGGCCGTCATCAGGCCGACCATGAGCAACTCGTTGTGCACCCCGCCGATCAGGTGGATCAGGACCAAGGGGTTGAGAACCGCGAGCCACACAGCCGTGGTCGCGCGGCCGCCGAGGTGCTTGGCCAGCCGCGGAACCGCCCACATCATCAGCGCCAGACCGGGGAGCATGGTCAGGCGCAGGAGCATGGTCCCCGCGATGACGTTGTCGCCCGTCAACGTGGTGATACCGCGCCCGAGTAGCAGGAACAGGGGGCCGTAGGGGGCCGTCGTCGTGGTCCAGACATTGCTGACGTTGTCGAGCAGAACCCCCGGATTGGCAACGGGGCCAACGCCGTACGGATCGAAACCGTCACGGAGCAGGGCACCCTGAGCCAGGTAGGAGTAGGCGTCGCGGCTGAACATCGGTACCGACAGCAACAGCGGTGCCGTCCATGCCGGAACGATCCACCTGAGCTCGCCGACCGTGGTGCGTCCGTGCAGGGTCGCTCGCCCGAGCCGGACCCAGGCGGTGATCATCAGCAGTACGCCGACCCAGACGATGATGGTCGACAGAACGAATCCGTGGCCGAATCGCAGCCACGACAGGTGCATCTCCTCGAGCAGCGGATCGCGTCGGCGGACGCTACCTGCGCCGAACCCGCCGAACGTGATGCAGACGGCCCCGACAACACCGAGGATTGCCGCTTTGCCCTCCGGGCTGCGGAGAAAGTTTCCCGTGGCGGTCATTCTCGACGGTCGTGGTGAGGTCGAGGACGCAGAGGCGTCGTCCGACGATCGATCCTCGGAGGTGGAGTGCGACGAAATCGAAGACATTGCCGCCTACTCCTCCTCTGCAACGAATTTGTTGTTCGCGATCTACATCTGAAGCCGATGCGTTTTCGCCCGACGCCGAACGATCATGGTCGCAGCAATGAACGCGACCGGCAAACGATCGCGTTCAGCTTAGTTGGTCCGTGCAGTGAATCGAACGAAGCTACCGCCCCGAGCGTCCTGCCACCCGCTCGGCGGCGAGCTTTCCCGACACCAGAACCGTCGGAACGCCCACACCGGGCGTCGTACCGGAGCCGGCGAGAACCACGTTGTCGAGTCCGGCGACCATGTTCTTGCGTCGGAACGGCCCGGTCTGCCGGAACACGTGAGCGGACGAGAACGGCGATCCTTCGATCATGCCCTTCCGCGCCCAGGTCTCGGGTGTGTCGATGTGGTCGAGAACGAATCCGTCCAGGAGTCCCGTGTACCCGCGACCCTCCATCGTCGTCAGTATTTCGCGGAGATAGGGGTGCGCCAATTCCGCCCACGCCAGCGGGGCGCTGTCCAGATTGGGGCACGGTGCCAATATCGACACCGGCTCACTGCGAACACCGCTACGCACCACTTCGAGGTTCGGATCGCTCACCGACGGCCGGGTGATGAGCAACGAGGGATCGGCCATCAACGATCCCTTGCCCGCCTTGGCGGTGATCCTTCGGAACGTCTCGGCCCATTCGTCACCGAAGTCGATGGTGTGGTGCGCGCGAGCGGGCCACTTCGCGGTCTGTTCGACGGGAACGGTTCCGTGCGCGACGACCGCCGACGGTGAGACGACGCCGTAGCCGTTGTGCCTGCCCTTCTTCGACACCGACGCCCGGTCCAGTAGTCGATCGACCACGGGCAGGTCGGCGGTGAGAACGAGTGCGTCGCAGGCGATTCGATGGCCGGTTGCGGTCAGCACGGAGTCGGCACGCCCGCGGTCGACGGTGATGTCGACGATCTCGGTGCCGAGGTCGAGTGTTCCGCCCGCGGTGACGAACGCGTCGGCCATGGCCCTGGCGATGGCCGCCATTCCGCCGTCGGGGAAGAAGACGCCGAGCGAGGTGTCCATGTGTGCGATGGCCCCGTAGACCGCGAGAGCCTTCTGCGGTGCCATGCCGGCGTAGAGCGCCTGAAAAGTGAAGACGCGGCGCAGCCGGGTGTCTTCGAGGAAACTGTCGACGCGCGGTCCGAGTCTGCCGAAGCCGCCCAACTTGATCAGTGTGGCGGTGTCGCGAACGGCGGCCTTCGAGCCCACGAGATCGAGCGGGGAATCGAAGTTCGAGTCGATGTACCGGTCGAACTCGGCATCGAAGATGTCGGCCAGCCACCGACGCAGGTTGCGGTATCCCTGCGCCTCGGCGGGCCCGCAGGTCCGTTCGACCTCGGCCGCCATCGCCTCCGGGTCCGAGTAGACATCGATCGACGTACCGTCGGCGTACCGCGTGTGGTACGACGGCGACAGCGCCCTGAGCCGGATCTGCGGCGTCGTCGACTCGAAATCGGCACCCACCGCGGCCAGAGCCTCGAGCACCAGGTTCGGCATGGTCAACACGCTTGCGCCGTTGTCGATGTCGTACAGATGCGAGCCGTCGGTGTCGGACACCGGATACACCCCGACCCGGCCGCCCACGGTCTCGTCTCGTTCGACGATGGTGACCTTCTTGCCTGCTCCGAGCAGATGCAGACCGGCAGCCAATCCAGCCAATCCGGCTCCCACCACCACGACCCGGTCGGTGGGTCCGGCGACCGTGCGAATCGAAGACATGACGCTCACTTTCAGTACTGCCGCTTGATTGCGGCGGTTGCCATGGCGCGCAGATGCGCGGCGGCAGCCGGCTCGATCGAACTGTTGTCGAGGGTCGCCACCGCCCGAGCGCCGAGCTCGTCGATCTGCCGTTCGACGGCGTCGACTGCTCCGAGTTCGACCAGAATCGAACGAATGTCGGCCACTGCCTCGGCGTCCAGTTCGGTTCCGAGGCTGGCCCGGATCGTGGCTGCCAGATCGGGCCGGTTCTCGTCGGCGTGCTTCAGCGCCGACGCGATGAGCACGGTGCGCTTACCTTCGGTGATGTCGTCGCCCGACGGTTTGCCGGTCACCTCGGGATCGCCGAACACTCCGAGCAGGTCGTCGCGCAACTGGAACGCGATCCCGATATCGGCCCCGAAGCTGCGATAGGCGGCAATCAGGTCCTCGTCGGCATCCGCCAGAACTGCGCCGAGGTGCAGCGGTCGTTCCACCGTGTACGCGGCGGTCTTGAAGCGATTGACCCGCATTGCCGCCGCCACCCCCTCGTCGGTGCCTGCTTCGGCCTCGATGTCGAGGAGTTGGCCACCCAGGACCTCGGTGCGCATGGCCGACCACACCGGCTGGACCCGGCGTGCCGCGTCGTTGTCGATGCCCGATTCGCGGAGTAGATCGTCGGCCCAGCACAGGGCGAGATCACCGACGAGAATGGCCGCCGACTCGCCGAAGTGGTTCGAGGAGCCGGACCAGCCCGCGTCCCGATGCCGTTGGGCAAAGCCGACGTGCACGGTCGGAAAGCCTCGCCGGGTGTTGGACGAATCGATGATGTCGTCGTGGATCAGGGCACAGGCCTGGATCAGTTCGAGCGCCGAGCAGGCGCGAAGCACTGCGTCGGATCGCGGACCGGTGGGTTCGCCACCCGCACCGAGCCATGCCGTCCAAGCGAACGCGGGGCGCATGCGCTTGCCGCCGCGCAGTACGAACGCTTCGAGATCTGCCACGGCTGCGGGGTAGCCACCGCCGACGGTGTCGACGACCTCGCGTCGCGTGGCGAAGAACTCGGCGAGCTTCGCGTCCACGGCAGCACGCAGCGCCTCCGGTCCGATTGCAGCGGTGGGGGTGTCGACGACGGGCGAGGACAAGTCTCCGGACAGGACGATCCTCCAAGGTGTGCGGTGGGTGCGTCGGAATGTGGTTCCCAGACTAGTAGTCGCCCACACCCGTGCGCCGACGTGCAGCGAACACCGACGCCCGGGATGCCCGACGGGCTGTTCCGACGCGCAACCTATGATCTTCGGGTGAGCGAAGAATCAGTCCGGGGGCGGGCGAGCCGAGGGAACGCGTCGAGCACGCCGTCCATCGTCGACCGACTGCGCAGTGAACCGGACGCCAGAATCCCGTTTTCTGTCGAGTTCTCGCCGCCGCGCGATGCTGCAGCCGAGGCCAAGTTGTGGCGCGCAGTTCGTGAGTTCGAGCAACTGCAACCGGCGTTCGTGTCGATGACGTACGGTGCCGGAGGCTCGACCCGAGATCGAACGGTGCGTGTCACCGGACAGATTGCGGAAGAGACCACACTGCTCCCTGTGGCGCATCTCACTGCTGTCTCGCACAGTGTCGACGAGTTGCGGTCGATGGTCGGGTCCTACGCCGACCGCGGCATCACCAACATCCTCGTGCTGCGCGGAGATCCGCCGGGAGATCCGCTCGGTGACTGGGAGAAGCATCCGGACGGCGTCGAGTACGCGGAGGAACTCGTTCGGTTGGTGCGCGATCTCGGTGACTTCCATGTCGGAGTGGCGTCGTTCCCTGAAGGACACCACCGCGCCGACGACCTCGAACAGGACACCAGGTGCCTGGTCGGCAAGCTCCGTGCAGGGGCCGAGTACTCGATCACCCAGATGTTCTTCGATGTGGACGACTATCTGCGTCTGCGCGATCGCGTCTCTGCGTACGACGCCGAGCAAGGTGCCAAGCCGATCATTCCCGAGATCATGCCCATCACCTCGCTCCGGTCGGTTCGCCGGATGCTCGAGCTCTCGGGCACCACGCTGCCGTCCTCCCTGGACGAGAAGTTCACTCGCGCAGCCGGATCCGGGCCCGAAGAGGATCGCGCCGCCGTCCGAGAGGTAGGCATCGAACTTGCCACGAACATCGGCGAGCGGCTGATCTCCGAAGGTGCACCCGGTTTGCACTTCATCACGTTGAACTTTGCCCGCGCCACCCGTGAGGTGTTGTGCAACCTGGGTCTCGCGCCCGCGCGGGTGTAGCCGCGTCAGCGGTGCGGTGAGGGCGACGGACGTGACTTCCACGTCAACGATCCTCGTCGCCTACGAACGTGGGATTCCGCGACGAGCCCGGTGAAGGCGAGAATCGACACCGGATGCAGTGCCGCGTCGACCACGTCGTCGACGCCGAACCGCGGTCCCGATTCGCGTCGACGCGCGGCCATTCGAGACACGGTGCCCGCGAGGTATCCGGCCCAGCCGAGGCGACGCACCGATCCCGAAGCCGTGAGTGCCGCTATCGGCGGCACCAGGTAGATCGCGGCCGACGCCACTGTTGCGGTGGCCGAACCGATCGGGCCGCCGAACTCGTTCCACAGCCACCGGCTGTACCCGGACCGCAGGTCGACAACCGACTGGTACATCCGGCAGCTGACGAACCCTGCTCCCGACACCACCACCGTCGGCATGCCTTGCCGGCGCAGGGTGCGTGCCAGATCGAGATCCTCCGTTGCGCTGGCCGCGACGCAGCCGTGGCCCCCGATCGCGCGATAAGCGGCGGCGTCGAACGCCATGAACTGACCACACGCCACCGCCATCGAGGGCAGCAGCGTCGAGTTGGCCAACGGCACGGGAAGAGTGGACATCCAGGACCAGGCGAGCAGCGGTTGAACGAGTCGCTCGGCGACACTGCCGACCAGCTGTTCGGGCCACGGGCACAGCAGTGCCGCAGCGTGCTGTCGTAGCGTCCCAGCCGCGGCCGCCACGGCATCGGGCGCGAGTCGCACATCGGCGTCGACGAACACGATCAGCGACGCCTGTGCGTCGCCGTCGTCGGCCAGTCTCGCCAGCTCGGCGCAGGCGGCGGCCTTGCCGGTCCAGCCGGCCGGGGGAGCGGCATCGGAGGTCACGACGCGAATCCTCGGGTCACCGGTGGCGGCCGCGCGGGCAGCCGACGCCGTTCCATCGCTCGAGTCGTCGTCGAGGACGATGACGTGCAGATCGGTGCACGATCGCTGACGGGTGAGATCGCCGATCAACAAGGGCAGTGTCGCTACCTCGTTGCGGGCGGGAATGCAGACGACGATGCGTTCGGCGATGTCCCGATCCGGAGTGCGCAAGCCGGGCGTGAAGCGCGCATTGAGCAGCGACACTGCGGCCGACGCCGTTGCCAGGACGGTAGCGGTCGCCGTCGTTCGTGCGAGGAGTCGGTCGGTCACACCGACGTTCTGTCGGTCGAACTGTCCGCCTCGGGTCCTCGAGGCTGCCGATTGCGCAGCGGTGGGTTGCGCGAGACCCAGGCCATGGCTCCGATGATGGCCGCGACGCCGACGGTGACACCACCGACGATGCCCGCCCAGCCGGCGAAGCTCCTGGTGTTGGGATCGGGGTAGTTGACCTCGGCGCGCACCGACGTCACTTCGCCTGCTGGCAACTTCCAGGAGATGGAGTTGTCGCTCTCGCGGGTGCCGTTCGTGGTTCCGATGCGGGCAGGGAATGCAATGGTGAACTGCACGTCCGAACCCTGAGCCGGAACCGAGGACAGGTCCGCGTTGCCCGCCAGGGTGACGGTGTCACCCGATCGCTGCAGCTCCAGCTGGAACGATCCGGCGGCGTTCTGGAAGATGGAGCCGAGCGTCTGCACATCGCCGAACGAGAGATCGTCGAAAATGGCCTGTGAGCCGACATATCCGTCCTGGTTGTACGGCTCGACGCGCACCTTGTCCTCGATCGAGGACGGAACCACCAGCTCCGGGCCGGTATCGGAGTCCGAGGTCGGCACGCTGGCCGCCACGATCTGGCCCGCCACCCGGTCGTTCGCCGACACCCCCATCGTGACCTGTACCCGCAGGCACCCGGCCAGCAGCGGCGCGACCAGCAGCGCCAGTGCGACCACCGAGAGAATTCTGCGGCGGTGGGTTCGGTGAGATGTTCGCGATGTCGACTGCACAGCGACATCGTGCCAGGGCATCGAGCCGATGTCAGTCGGCAGGGGTTGTCAGCGAGGCGTGTCGGTACCGAGACCGGAGACTGCTGCGCGCGATCGTGGGCGACGCTCGCGGCCACCGATCCACACCAGCGGTACGCCGACCGCGCCCATCACCAGGAACCCGTACACCGCCGAGAATCGAAGTTCCGGACCGTCGAGGAATACGGCATGCGCGAGCGCCGACCCGAGCCAAGTCCACAGGAACAGCCCGATCGGTACCGCATCGTCGAGCGGTTGCAGCCGGGTGTCGGACGGGCGAACGCCTCCGATGGCACGGTCGAGTGACTCCACGACCGCCGCCATCAGCGTGGCCACCACGAGCCAGCCGAGGTAGTTGGTCAGCGGGATGGACGGCACCCCTGGCAGGCCGACGGCACCGGCCGTCCACGTCCATTGGCCGTCGGTGACCATCTGCGGATCGAGATAGAGGTCCCAGCCGACCATGCCCACCGCTACCGCCGCGATCCGGAGGCCGGCGGCGCGGACCTGTGTCGTGCCGAGACGGCGAACGACGTAGGTTACCGCGCACCAGATCGGGTAGAAACCGGCCGTCCAGGCCAGCGGGACCACCACGGGCACCTCGAACAGACTGGGACCCAAGCGATTCTGTGCGTAGAAGTATTCGCCGAAAGGGATGCCGGTGGCGGTGCCCACCAGTTCGGAGGCGAAACCGGTGCCTGCCGTGACGAGGACCAGAACGGTGGCCCACACCGCTCCTCGGTGCAGCACGGCATGCAGGATCGATGCGAGTGCCAGCAACGCGACCACAGCAACAGTCACCGCGTCTCGGGTCGAGCCCGACACCAGTGGATAGACGATCTGGCAGCCGACAGCAGCGACCGCTACGACGATCGGTGCGATCCTCATACTCGCCTCCTCCGAAAGAACTCGCGACGGCGTCCGGCGCGGGCGTCGGCGATCGCGATTCGTGCGGCCGACCGACCACTGGCTGCGGTCACCCCGCCACCGGGGTGGGTGGATGCGCCGGTGAGATAGAGCCCGTCCGCGCCCGGGACTCGATGACCCGCCAGTTGTGGGTGCGGCCGCCACATCATCATCTGGTCGAGTGACATGTCCAGGTGCATGATGTTGCCTCCGATCAGCCCGAGCTCACGCTCGATGTCGGGCGGAGATTGGACGTGTCGATCCAGCACTGCACCGGCGAACCCGGGTGCGTACCGATCCATTTCGGCCACGATCCGGTCCGCCTCGAACTCGGCCAACGAGCGTTCGCCCGGAACGTCCGAACGCCATTTTCTGCCGTCGGCGAGAGTGTGCGGATGCCACTGCGACCACAGCGAGATCTGATGCTGTCCCGGCGGCGCGATGGTGGGGTCGATGGCGCTGAACGACATTCCCAGCACGGCCGGAGTCGGCGGCAGATCACCGGCGAGTGCATGGCCGTGCGCCAGGCGCAGCTGGCCGCGATCGCGCACCAGCAGTGCAAGGCCGTGGGTGCCGTCCTCGATTCGGTCGGCACTGGGATACACCGGAAGGGCGTCGGTGGCCAACCGGACCGCAGTACCGAGTCCCGGACCCACCCGAATCGTGCTGCGCCACCGAGCGATCTGCGCCGCGTCGTGCCCACCGTCGGCGAGCAGGTCGAGCGTGGTCAGGATATGACAACCGGCAACGACCACACGGCTGTCGATCTCCCGACCCGACGCGGTCCTGGTGGTCCAGCCGTGGGGCCGGCGTACGAGCGAGGTCACGGCGTCGCCGAGAGTGAGTTCGGCCCCGTCCCGCTGCAACCGGGCGATCATCGCCTCGGTCAGCGCACCACTGCCGCCGACGGCGCGGCCGGGTGGAAGGGTGTGCATGAGAGCGGCGAAACCGACCATCGGGGCGGTACCCGGCTCGGACATCGGCGGCCCCGACTGCGCGCCGAACCATGCCAGCGCGGCCTTGAGGCGTTCGCTCGAGAACATCTCGTCCAGCAACGAATCACCGGTGGCGAGAAATTCGCGGGAGAGCATGCTGCCCCCGTCCGGAGCCCCGAGACCCCAGAAGGAGCGGAGCAGCTTCGCCCCGGTCGGCGGCCCGCCGAACGCGCGCATGGTTCGTTCGCTACGGGGACCCCAGACCGAGACGAACGTGCGGTAGGCGCGGGCGTCCGCGGCCCCGCACGCGGCGGCGATGGAGTCGCAGGTGCGATCGAGATCGCGATGGAAGACGAGGGCGCGCTCGTCGGTGTCGACGGCTCCCGGTGCGAACGCCCAGGGATCGCAGTCGATGTAGCGCAGGCCGAACTGTGCGAGGTCGAGCTCCTCGACGATGCCGGTGTGGCGAATCATGATGTGTGCCGACGAACCGCGATCCACTCGATGTCCGGGAAAGCGCTCCACGGTGGATACTGCGCCACCGGCAACGGTGTCGCGTTCGAGAACCTCGACAGACCACCCGGCATCGGTCAGGTAGCAGGCGGAGGTCAGGGCATTGTGGCCGGAGCCCACCACCACAGCGTCGATCACATCTTTCAGGCTACTGGCCCGTCCAGTGGCAACCGGCGACCCAGGACGGCGAACGGGCGTCGATCGCCCGCGAACCTGAAGTCCCGCAGCACGTCCGAAAAGCCCAGCCGCCGATAGAGCCGCCAGGCTCGGTTGTCCTCCCGCGCCACCTCGGGTGTGGACAACATCACGTTGTCCGCGCTCACACCGTCGAGCAACCGATGGCACAGTTGCCCGCCGAGGCCATATCCCTGAGCGCTCGGGAGGACGTGGAGCTCGGTCAGCTCGAAGTAGTTCCCCAACGCGTTCTCGACGCTGTGCGGAGGGTGCCCCGAGCGGCGCAATCCGTCACGAACCTGTTGATGCCACCACTGATGGGGTGCACCGTGGTAGCCGTAGGCAACTGCGACCAGTGAATCGGGCTGGTTCGGGTCGGAGTTCGGGAGCAGCGCTCCCACCGCTCGCCAACCCGGACGATGCAGATGTTCGCTCCACATCGGTGCCCGGCTCTGCTCGGTTCCGCGTGGGTAACCCATGGCTTCGACGTAGATCGACAGTGCTTCGAGCAGCCGCAGGCGGAATTCCGGGGGCGTCAGATCGACCAGGTACGGCGTTGTCCGCGCATCGGTGACGACTGTCCTCAACCTTTCTTCGGAAACTTGTCGGTGGGCACAGCTATATTGAAAAGCGTCGAACGGGTGTTCGACGATCGGGGCCGAGTGCGCCGGTGGTTTCGACTCGAATCAGGGGGTCGAATACTCCGGAGTTCGACTGTAAGGCTTCGTCACGGTTCCGGGCGCGTCAGGTACGCACCGGAGATTCGAACTGGAGGTGTTCGAGTATGACGATCACGAAGGCATTCGATGCCGGCGTGCGGTCGCCGGTGCCGCGTCAGGCCCGGGTTCTGCTCGGTCGGGCCGATGCTCTGTTGTCCGAGTCCATCGGGGAGAGCGATGCGGGTGATCGGTTTCTCGGAAGCTATGCCGCGGCGCTCAAAGGCGCGGCGGCAGTACTGGCGTCGTTGCCGAACTCGATCGGTGCGCGCCCGCGCTCGCGCAACGCGTGGGTGTTGATGGCGAAGGCGGCACCCGAACTCGCAGCCTGGTCGGATTACTTCGCATCGTTCTCGGCCACCCGCGCCGCGGTCGAAGCGGGCGCGTCGAGCACGATCGCCGATCTCGATGCCGACGATTTCTATCGGCACGTGAGTCGTTTCTTGAACTCGGTCGACGATCGACTCGGCGGTCAGTCGCGGTTCGCCTCCGTCGATCCGATGGCCACACCGTTGTCGGCGTAGCTCAACGAGCTGGTCGACGGGTGTGAACTGCCACGTCACACGGTGTTCGACCGCAGTTTCCGGGACGCCCGTCTCGAAAACTTCGGCGTTTCTCAGGAACACATCGTGCGAGTAGGTGGTAAGCAGCGGATTCAGCTCGTATCATCGTCACTAGGTAGCCGCCAAGGTCAGCTTCCCGTCGTTTCGCAACAGAAACGACCTTCAATATCAGTGCAGGGGGAGGTACCGTGCCACTCTCCGAGCACGAGCAGCGCATGCTCGATCAGATCGAGAGCGCTCTCTACGCCGAGGATCCCAAGTTCGCGTCTCATGTGAGGGGCGGCCGCGTTCGCGCGGCGTCGAGCAGGAGGCGCTTTCAGGCTGCCGCGCTGTTCGTCGTGGGACTCGTGTTGCTCGTCGCCGGTGTTGCTTTGTCGACGAACAGCTTGGCTTTTCTCGTCGTCAGTCTCATCGGCTTTTTGTTCATGTTCGGTGCCGGGGCACTGTTCCTGTTCGGCGGTTCCAAGAAGGGAGCCGCAGCGACGCCGGACGAAGGTGGCACAACCAACAGTGCTGCCGAGGCCTCCGGTCGTGGTTCCGGACAGAAGTCGAAGGGTGGCCGCAAAGGCGGCAGCTTCACCTCTCGCATGGAAGACCGGTTCCGTAAGAGGTTCGAGCAGGACTGAGTCGTCCGGGTTCCGAGCAACCCGCCCGAGATCGGTTCGCTCCCACAACTTCACGCGTCACGCACAGCAGCACCTCACCTTCGGGTGGGGTGCTGTTGTCGTTTCCGCCGTGATCGGACCACGTGCCGCGGCCGCCTCGGCCGAGCCGACGTGGGACGCCCGGTGTGGATGGTCGTAGCCGGGCGCATGGCGGGCCGCCTCCCCACTTCGCCCCACGGTCAGCAAAAGTCCCCACTTTTCCCCACCTGAGCCCCACTGGGGGCCTCGAGGCGATGCTTCTCCGCCGCCCTGTGGTGTGAAGGGCCTGGTCATGCCTCTGGACCGGAGGAGTCTGGGTGCCCGGCGTCGGATCGTGGCGACTTTCCAAGTTCGGGTGCTGACCGGTAATTCCAGCAGTCTTGCTGTAGCTGAGCTGCGGAAATGTGTAACTGCCCAAAGTTTTCACGCTGCGAATGGTTCGAAGTGGGGGAGAGTGGGGTAAAGTGGTCCGCAGCGGAGAGTCGAGGCTGGAGGTGGCGAGTGTTTCTCGGTACCTACACGCCGAAGCTCGACGACAAGGGTCGACTGACGTTGCCGGCCAAGTTTCGGGACGCGCTTGCAGGAGGTGTCATGGTGAGCAAGGGGCAGGATTTCAGCCTCGCGGTCTACACCGCGGCAGACTTCGCGGAGCGGTCTCGGAAGCTGACGGCGGCGTCTCGTGCCAACCCGAAAGCCCGCGCCTACGTTCGTCAGTTCTTTTCGGGAACCGACGAGCAGCGGCCGGACGGACAGGGGCGCATCACCATCAGCCCAGAGCACCGTCGCTACGCGGGACTCGAACGTAACTGCGTCGTGATCGGTTCGATGGATTTCATCGAAATCTGGAACGACGAAGCATGGGCCCGTTACTCCGCTGAAAACGAGCAGGACTTCTCCGACGCATTCGACGAATCCCTCGGAGGAATCTTGTAGCCCGCCCAGGTCGCCTGCGAGTGCAGCGAGGCCTCTGCCCGATCAGAACCCTGACGTTCTTCCCCAACGCCAGGTTTCGCAGATCAGGACCCTGACGTTCTTCCCCAACGCCAGGTTCCCTATCGGACAGGGACCTCGAAGCATTCGCACCGGCGTCCGTGGGCAACCCGCACGGCCCGGACCCGGGCGAGACGTACGTACGCACGACCGGGAGGAACCATGACGGAGGGCGACGGGCAGGACGAGAGCGCATCGTCCGCAGACCGACCCGATCGTCGATCCGCAGGTCCGCTGCACGTACCGGTTCGACTCGGCCGCGCCGACGAATTACTCGGCCCCGCACTCGATTCCGCAGACGGCACCCGCGTCATGATCGACGCGACCCTGGGACTCGGCGGTCATGCCGAACACTTCCTCCGAACCTATCCACACCTGCACCTCATCGGACTCGATCGCGATCCCGATGCACTTCGACTCGCCGGATCCCGGTTGGCCCCGTTCGCCGATCGAATCACGTTGGTACACACAACGTACGACGGTATCGCCGAGGCACTCGACCAAGCCGGCTTGCCGGCACTCGATTCCGTGCACGCCATTCTGTTCGATCTCGGAGTGTCGTCGATGCAGCTGGACGAGTCCGATCGCGGGTTCGCCTACTCCGTCGATGCGCCACTGGACATGCGGATGAATCCGACGGTGGGCATCACTGCTGCCGACGTGCTCAATACCTACTCGCACGGTGACATCGCGCGGGTGCTCAGCACCTACGGCGAGGAGCGGTTCGCCGGCAAGATCGCCTCCGCTGTTCTGCGACGACGTGAGCACACGCCGTTCACCACGAGTGGTCCGTTGGTCGAGCTGCTCTACGCCGCAATCCCGGCCGCGACGCGGCGCACCGGTGGACACCCGGCCAAGCGCACGTTTCAGGCCCTGCGTATCGAGGTCAACGGCGAGCTGGACTCGCTGAAGTCTGCGGTGCCTGCCGGGCTCGAGGCCTTGGCTGTGGGGGGCCGGGTGGTCTTCATGTCGTATCAGTCGCTCGAAGACCGAGTCGTCAAGCAGGAGTTGGCCCCTCGGATCAAGTCCCGTAGCCCCGAGGGGCTGCCGGTCGAGCTTCCCGGAATGGGTCCGGAGTTTCGGCTCCTGACCAGAGGTGCCGAGCGCGCCTCGGATGAAGAAATCGACGTCAACCCACGCTCGGCCCCGGTGAGATTGCGCGCCGCCGAACGGATTGCAAGGAGAGCGGAATGACGGTTCCAGGCACAACCGTTGGAACACAGCGCAATCGGGTTCCCCTGGTACGCCCTGAACGTACGGGTAAGGGCGGTGGACGATCCGGTGCCGCTCTTCGTGCGTACGAGCGCAGGCAGCAGCGCGCCTCGATTCACACGTCGGACTCCGCTCGTGGTTCCGGCTCTCGTCGGTCGATCGACGGAGGCGCTATCGCTGCGCGAATTCCGTTCGTCGCCTTGATCATCGGCTTGCTCGCCCTCGGGCTCGGTTTGACGCTGTTGCTGACCACACGGTCTGCCGGCGACTCCTACGACCTCAGCGCCGCCAAGGCCGTCAACACCGAGCTTGCCCAGCAACGGGCCTCGCTGCAGAAGGACGTCGAGTTGGCGGAATCCGCGCCCGAGTTGGCACGTAAAGCCGCCGAGCTCGGAATGGTTCCGGCCAAGAATCCTGCGCGCCTGATCGTCGCGCCCGACGGTGGCGTGCAGGTCGTGGGTACCCCGGCTCCGGCCGACGGTGCGCCGGTTGCTCCGCTCGATCCGGTGGCAGCCGCCGCTGCAGGCGAGGGCACCGTCCCCACAGTGGGATCACAGTCGCAGCAACAGACGCCGCGCAGCGCGTCGCAGCCCAACCGGACCTCGGGCACGGTCGATACTCGTGCCGCCACGCCGAGTGCAAGCAATGGCGCTGGAAACGTAGCTCTTCCTGAACAATTCATTCCCATGAGCATCCCCTCGCTCGAGACACCGCCAGCCGAAGCACCGTCGTCCGCTACCGCTGTGGCTCCGGCCACCGAAGAAGCCGCGGGTGACGGGCAGTGACCAGGCCTACGCCTGCTCCGAGTCGACGGCCACCGAGCCGAAAGCGTCTCGACTCGTCCACCTTTCGGTTCCGTCACGGAACCGGCAGAATTCTGATGTACGTGGCGCTGGCCGTCGCGGCAGCGCAGTTGCTGTGGATTCAGGGTTTCGACGGTCCGAGACTGTCGGCCGAGTCGGCGTCGCAGCGCACCACCACAGTTGTCGATCCCGCGATGCGCGGGTCGATTCTCGATCGCAACGGCAATCCGATCGCCTTCACGATGGAGGCGAAAGCGCTGACGTTCCAGCCGGTTCGGGTTCGTAAGGAACTCGACGAGGCGAGGGCGAAAGATCCCACTGCGCCGGAGACCGAGCAGTACCTCGAGGACATCGCCGCGCGCATCCACAACGATCTCGGCGACGTGATCAGCGAGAAGGATCTGCTCGCGAAACTGAAGAGCAACGACGAATTCACCTACCTGGCACGGGGTGTGGACGCCTCCGTGGCGTCGAAGATCAGTGCGGATTTCAAGCAGGTCGGGCTGGAGCGTCAGGACATTCGGGAGTATCCGGGCGGATCTCTGGCCGCCAACATCGTCGGTGCCACCGGTTGGGACGGACACGGTCTGCTCGGCCTGGAGGATTCGCTCGACGCGACTTTGGCCGGAACCGACGGTTCGCAGACCTACGACCGTGGGTCCGACGGTGCCGTCATTCCCGGCAGCTGGCGTGACAAGCAGCCTGCAGTCAACGGTTCCAGCGTCGAACTGACCATCGACGCAGATCTTCAGTACTACGTGCAGCAGCAGGTGCAGTTGGCGAAGGACCTGTCCGGAGCCAAGAATGCGTCTGCCTACGTGCAGGATTCACGCACCGGTGAAGTACTGGCGATGTCGAACGACAACACCTTCAATGCCGGGATCGGTGTCGGTAACAACGAGCGCACCAAGGAGATGGGCAATCTCCCGGTCACCACTCCGTTCGAGCCGGGTTCGGTGAACAAGATCATCACGGCGGCTGCGGCCATCGAATACGGACTCACCACGCCGGACGAGGTGTTGCAGGTTCCGGGCAGCATCTTCATGTCCGGGGTGTCGGTCAAGGATGCGTGGGACCACGGTGTCGCGCCGTACACCACGACCGGCGTGTTCGGTAAGTCCTCCAACGTCGGCACGCTGATGCTGGCGCAACGCGTCGGCGAGGACCGATACGCCGACATGCTCAGCAGGTTCGGCCTCGGCCAACGCAGTGATGTCGGTCTGCCCAACGAGAGCGCCGGAAGCGTGCCCAGTCGGGATCAGTGGTCGGGCGGCACGTTCGCCAACCTTCCCATCGGTCAGGGCCTGTCGATGACGCTGCTGCAGATGACCGGGATGTACCAGGCGATCGCCAACGACGGCGTGCGCATCCCCCCACGCATCGTCGAGGCGACGGTGGACGCGAACGGCCAGCGGACCGAGACCGAGCGGCCGGACGGGGTGTACGTCGTCAGCCCCGATACCGCGAAGACGGTTCGCAACATGTTCCGTTCCGTCACCCAGGACGACACGGGTAACCAGCGCGGGACTGGTGTCGCCGCAGGCGTCGAGGGATACCAGATCAGTGGCAAGACCGGTACGGCGCAGCAGGTCGATCCGGAATGCAAGTGCTACTCCAACTCGAACTACTGGATCACGTTCGCGGGTATCGCACCCGCCGACGATCCTCGCTACGTGATCGGCATCATGCTCGACGCCCCGACACGCAGCGCCGACGGCTCGGGCGGTCAGTCGGCAGCCCCTCTGTTCCACAACATCGCCAGCTGGATGCTGCAACGGGACAGCGTGCCCATGTCGGCAGACCCCGGACCCAAGCTGGTTCTGCAGGCAGACTGAGTTCCGAACCCGCCGGTTCTTCGAGTCGGGGCGGCAACATCGCGATCCCGGTCGCCGGTAATCTGACACATCGGTTCGGGCGCGTTCGTTCGGCCGCCGCCGCGGCGTGATCGAGCCGGGGCAGGCGCGCGCCCTGCAGTAGAGAGGAAGGGAGCAGGAGTGACTGTCTCAGCGGATTCACAACCGGCTCCGGGTTCACGTCCGGCGCATCCACCGCACACCGAGGTGTCCGAGGTGGCGTCCGCGGCCGGAGCCACGATCGGTGCCGGAGACCCCGCAGGCGTGCGTGTGACCGGCATCGATCTGCGAGCACAGTCCGTCCTGTCCGGCGATCTCTTCGCCGCGCTGCCCGGTTCGTCTCGCCATGGAGCCGAATTCGCAGCGGACGCGGTCGGTCGCGGTGCCGTGGCGGTTCTCACCGACCCCGCCGGACTCGACATCGTGGTGCGCGCCCTCGCCGGCGTCGACCGTCAGGTTCCGGTGCTCGTGCACGATCGTCCTCGTCAGGTGTTGGGTGGGGTGTCCGCGCTGATCTACGGCAATCCCTCGTCGAGGATGACCGTCGTCGGGATCACCGGTACATCGGGAAAGACGACGACGTCGTATCTGGTCGAGGCAGGCCTGACGGCCGCCGGTCGTCGGTGCGGGTTGATCGGCACCATCGAGACACGCGTCGCAGGTCGGTACGTACCGAGCGCACTCACCACGCCCGAGGCACCACAGTTGCACGCGCTCTTCGCGGTGATGGTGGAGGAGGGCGTCGACACAGTGGTGATGGAAGTGTCCTCGCACGCGTTGTCTCTGGGCCGAGTCGACGGAACCCGCTTCGCGGTCGGAGCGTTCACCAATCTTTCTCAGGACCATCTCGATTTCCACGACTCGCTCGAGGATTACTTTCTGGCCAAGAGTCGTCTGTTCGCGGCCGACTCTGCTGTCCGCGCCGACACCGCGGTCGTCTGTGTCGACGATGCGTGGGGTGTGCGGATGGCAGACATCGCTCGCGCTGCCGGTTCGACGGTGGTGACCGCATCGACCGGTGACGACTCGCAATGGACGGTGTCGGACTGGGCCAAGCACGACGACGGCACGCAGTCGTTCGTCGTCGCGGATCCGAACGGTCTGTCGGTGCCGGTCTCGGTCCGACTGCCGGGTCGCTACAACGTGGCCAATGCCGTGCTCGCGCTGGCGACCTGCGCGGCGGCCGGTGTGGACGCGCCGACAGCGGCGGCGGGGCTCGCGACGGTCGACGTGCCGGGACGCGTACAGCGCATCGATCGAGGTCAGAACTTCCTGGCCGTGGTGGACTACGCGCACAAGCCCGCGGCCGTCGAGGCCGTGCTGGCGACGTTGCGTGAATCCTCCCGTGGCCGGATCGCGGTGGTGCTCGGGGCGGGCGGAGACCGCGACACCGCCAAGCGCCCGCTGATGGGTGCAGCCGGGGCTCGGGGAGCCGATCTCCTCGTGGTGACCGACGACAACCCGCGCAGCGAGGACCCGGCCGCCATTCGGCGGGCCGTGGAAGACGGAGCGCTGTCGGTGCCGGACGATGTTCGTGGTGAAGTGAGAAATGTGGCAGGCCGCGCGGCGGCGATCGAACAGGCCGTGGTGTGGGCGCGCGAAGGGGACGTTGTGTTGATCGCAGGAAAAGGGCACGAGACAGGCCAGGAGATCGCAGGGGTGAAACACCCGTTCGACGACAGAGTGGTACTCGCCTCGGCTATCGACGCGCGGTTGGTCGGCACGAGCGCGGGCGCACGGTGATTCCGCTGACGATGGGCCGTATCGCCGAGATCGTCGGAGGCACACTGCACGACGTGTCGGATCCGACCGTCGTGGTGCCGGGGCCGGTGGAGTTCGATTCCCGCAAGGTGACCCCCGGCAGTATCTTCCTCGCCCTCCCCGGAGCCAAGGTGGACGGGCACGACCACGCCGCCGACGCGGTCGCCGCAGGTGCGGCGCTGGTGTTGGCCGCGCGTCCGGTGGGCGTACCGGCCGTGGTCGTCAGTCCGGTCCCGCACGACAGTCGTGCGATGGCGCTCGAGAACGACCCGGACGGTTCCGGTTCGGCCGTGTTGACCGCACTCGGAGCTCTGGCCCGGGCCTCGGTGCTCGAGTTGACCGCCGAGCACGGCCTGACCGTCGTCGGCGTGACGGGATCGTCGGGAAAGACCTCAACCAAGGATCTGATCTCCGCGGTACTCGAACCGCTCGGCTCGGTGGTGGCCCCGCCCGGATCGTTCAACAACGAACTCGGCCACCCGTGGACGGCTCTGCGGGCCGACGCCGATACCGACTTCCTGTGTCTCGAATTGTCGGCCAGGGGAATCGGCCACATCGCCGAGCTCGCCGAGCTCGCGCCTCCGCGGATCGGGGTGGTGCTCAATGTGGGCACGGCGCACCTGGGCGAGTTCGGGTCGCGTGCCGCCATCGCGTTGGCAAAGGGTGAACTCGTCGAAGCGCTGCCCGGTGCCGCCGACGGAGGAGTGGCGATTCTCAACATCGACGATCGTCTGGTTGCCGAGATGGCAACGCGCACAACGGCATCCGTCGTCACGGTAGGGCGCAGCGCCGATGCAGACGTCAGGGCGGTCGACGTGCAGGTCGATACCGACGCTCGCGCGTCGTTCACGCTCGAATGCGCGGCGGGCACGGTAGCGATCACCCTCGCGGTGCACGGTGAGCATCAGGTCGGCAACGCGCTCGCGGCAGCGGCCGTCGCGCTCGAATGCGGAGCAACGTTGGCGCAGGTGGCCGACGCGTTGTCGACCGCTGCTCCGACGTCCATCAGGCGGATGGACGTGCGTACTCGTGCCGACGGGGTCACGGTGGTCAACGATTCCTACAACGCCAATCCCGATTCGATGCGCGCCGCACTCAAGGCCCTGGTGTCGATGTCGCGCCGTGACGACGGGCCCAAGCGTCGTAGCTGGGCGGTTCTCGGAGAGATGGGCGAACTGGGTGCCGACTCGGTGGTCGAGCACGACGCGATCGGCAGGCTGGCCGTACGACTCGACGTCGATCGGTTGATCATCGTCGACTCGGGACGTCCCACTCGGGCGCTGCATCAAGGTGCGGTCATGGAAGGTTCGTGGGGCGAGGAGTCGATGCTCGTACCCGACCGCGAGTCGGCGATCGCGGTGCTCCTCGACGAGGTGCGTCCCGGCGACATCGTTCTGGTGAAGGCGTCACAGTCCGGGGCCATGTGGACAGTTGCCGACGCCGTCCTGGCCGAGTCGAACGCCGTCGCGGAGGGCGAGCAGTGAGGCAGATCCTGTTCGCCGGTGGCATCGCGCTCGCCGTCGCAATTCTGCTGACCCCGATTCTGATCAAGACCTTCTCGAAACAGGGCTTCGGTCAAGAGATTCGAGTGGAAGGTCCGGCGAGTCACCAGTCCAAGCGTGGTACGCCCACGATGGGCGGCGTGGCAATTCTGGTCGGAATCTGGGCCGGCTACTGGGGCTCTCACCTGATCGGGATCGGGTACGACGCCGACGGTCCGTCGGCCTCTGCTCTGCTGGTCCTCGGACTGACGACGGTGCTCGGGCTCGTCGGTTTCCTCGACGACTTCATCAAGATCCGCAAGCAGCGCAACCTTGGCCTGAACGCCACCGGCAAGTACGTCGGTCAGATAACGGCGGCCGTGCTGTTCGCGATTCTGGTACTGCAGTTCCGCAGCGACAGCGGTCTCACTCCCGGCAGTACTCAACTTTCCTACGTCCGAGACATCGCCACCTGGTCGATGTCCGCTGTCGTGTTCGTGTTCTTCGTCTGCCTACTGGTGATCGCGTGGTCCAATTCGGTCAACCTCACCGACGGCCTCGACGGCCTCGCCGCCGGGTCGATGACGCTGGTGCTCGGTGCCTACACCGTCATCACGTTCTGGCAGTATCGGCAAGCCTGCGCAGGCCCCGCCGGGCCTGCCCCCGGATGCTACGACGTACGAGACCCCCTCGACCTGGCTCTGGTCTGCGCCTCCGCTGCGGGCGCATGCATCGGTTTCCTGTGGTGGAACGCGGCGCCGGCCAAGATTTTCATGGGTGACACCGGATCTCTCGCCCTCGGCGGCCTGATCGCAGGTCTGTCGGTGGTCACCAAGACCGAACTGATCATGGTCGTCATCGGGGCGCTGTTCGTCGCCGAGGCTGCATCGGTCGTCATTCAGGTCGCGGTGTTCCGTTCCAGTCGCCGACGCGTGTTCCGCATGGCCCCGTTCCATCATCACTTCGAGTTGGCGGGATGGGCCGAGACGACGGTGATCATCCGGTTCTGGTTGCTGGCCGCCATCGCGTCGGCCGTCGGACTCGCCCTGTTCTACAGCGAGTACCTCGCTGCCGTCGGCGGATAGGGCATGAACGAATCTTCGAATGACCTGACGTGGTTGCGCGGTAAGTCGGTGCTGGTGACCGGTGCCCGCGTGTCCGGCCTCGCCGTGGTGCGCCCATTGCTGGATCTCGGGGCCGTCGTCACTGTCACCGACTCCGATCGCGGTGCGCTCGACGGGGCGTCGAGCATCGGTGCCGCGGTGGTGCTGCAGGACGACCTGCTCGGCAATCCCGCGGCGCTGGCAGCGTTTTCACTCGTCGTCACCAGTCCCGGCTTCCGTCCCGATTCTCCGGTGTTGGCCGCTGCCGCAGAACAGAGCATTCCGGTGTGGGGCGATGTCGAATTGTCCTGGCACGTGGACCGGGCCGAGCTGTACGGCCCCAGAACTCGCTGGCTGGTGGTCACCGGAACCAACGGGAAGACGACCACCACTTCGATGCTGGCGTCGATTCTGGAGGCGGCCGCGATCGAGTCGGTGGCCTGCGGAAACATCGGGCTCCCCATCGCCGACGCGTTGCGTCGCACCCCCCATCCGAGTGTTCTCGCCGTGGAACTGTCGTCGTTCCAGTTGTTCTGGGCTCCGTCGGTGCATCCGGCGGGCGGGGTGGTGCTCAACATCGCCGAGGATCACCTCGATTGGCACGGCGGCATGGACGGATATGTCCACGCCAAGGCTCGAGCGCTGTCCGGCACCGTCGCTGTCGTCGGCCTCGACGATGAGCGAGCGGCGAGTCTGGCCGCGGGCTCGCCTGCGGTCGACGTCGTCGGTTTCCGGTTGGGCGAACCCGCCTCGGGCGAGCTGGGAGTGCGGTCGGGCGTACTCGTGGACAACGCCTTCGGTGAGAACGTCGAACTCCTCGCAGCCGAGGACGTCGAGCCGAGTGGACCCTCCGGCATTCTCGATGCGCTGGCGGCCGCCGCGCTGGCTCGCTCGATAGGGGTGCAGGCAGATGCGGTTCGTACCGGTCTGCAGAGCTATCGGGTGGGACCGCATCGCGCGGCGGTGGTGCGCGACCTCGGCGGAGTGACGTTCATCGACGATTCGAAGGCGACGAATCCGCATGCCGCTCGTTCGTCGATCCTGGCCCACGAGCGCGTCGTATGGATCGCGGGCGGGTTGCTCAAGGGTGCCGTGATCGACGATCTGGTCGTGGAGATCGCCGATCGACTCGTTGCTGCGGTGGTGCTCGGCCGCGATGGGATGCAGATCGCACAGGCTTTGGCGCGACACGCGCCCGATGTTCCGGTCGTCAGGCTCCCTTCGGGAGACGATGCTGGTGTGACTCATGGTGCTGAAGATGCTGATGCGGTGATGCGGGCGGTGGTTGCCCATGCGGCCGGACGCGCTGCGCCGGGGGATACCGTCCTGTTGGCTCCCGCGGCTGCATCGCTGGACATGTTCGCCGACTACGGCCATCGCGGCCGCAGCTTCGCCGAGTCGGTCCAGCACCTCGATGCCACCGACATCGGATCGCTGCGCTCGTGACCACCGCTGCTCGGCCGCCGCGCTCTTCTCGTCGCACCTCGCCGCCCCGCACTCGAATCGGCCTGTGGTTCGGCCGTCCGTTGGCGTCGTTCCACCTCATCGTCACGATCGCCGTACTGCTGACGGTGCTGGGCCTGGTGATGGTTCTGTCGGCGTCGTCCGCCGAGTCCTTCGCGGCCGACGAGTCCGGCTACGCGCTGTTCACTCAGCAGTTGATCGGCGTGGCACTGGGAGTCGTCGCGTTCTACGTCGCTCTCCGACTCCCGGTTCGGTACCTCAGGAAGCTGTCTTTTACGCTGTTCCTGGTCTCGATCACGATGTTGATGCTCGTGCTGATTCCGGGAATCGGTGCCGAGCGTCAGGGTGCGCGGCGTTGGTTCGACTTCGGCGTCGTCTCGTTCCAGCCGTCCGAGCTGGCCAAGGTGGCACTGGTGCTGTGGGGTGCGCACCTGCTGGCCTCGCGTCGCAGCGAACACGGCAACATCAAGTCGTTGCTGGTGCCGCTGCTGCCTGCTGGTCTGCTGATGTGTCTGCTGGTGGTGTTGCAGCCGAACCTGAGTACGGCCATCGCCCTCGGCATCATCCTGGTGGCGCTGCTGTGGTTCGCCGGCCTCAACGCCCGGTTGTTCGGTGCGGTGCTGATGACGGGTCTGGCGCTGGCGACTGTGCTCGCGTTCACCGCCGGCTACCGCTCCAACCGCGTGAAGGCCTGGCTCAACCCGGGAGAAGACACCTCGGGACTGTCCTATCAGTCGACCCAGGCGAAATACTCGCTGGCCGACGGCGGTTTGTTCGGCCGCGGGTTGGGGCAGAGTCGTGCGAAGTGGAGCTATCTTCCCAACGCGCACAACGACTTCATCTTCGCCATCATCGGCGAAGAACTCGGCACGATCGGCTGCCTTGCGGTCATCGGCTTGTTCGGACTGTTCGTCTACACGGGCCTGCGCATCGCCATGCGCTCGGTCGATCCCTTTCTGCGCCTGTTGACGGCCGGTGCCACCTGCTGGGTGTTCGGGCAGGCCATGATCAACATCAGCTACGTCGTGGGCCTGCTGCCGGTGACCGGTCTGCAGCTTCCACTCGTGTCCTACGGCGGCACGTCGACAGCGATCACGCTGTTGATGTTCGGCATCATCGCCAGCGCTGCCCGCCACGAGCCGGAAGCGATCGCGGCCCTGCACGCCGGCCAGGAGGGCCGGATCGCGCGGGCCCTCAAGCTTCCGCTGCCCGCGGTGTTCTCGCCCCAACGCGCCGCGATGGCTCGCTCGAAGTCCACTCGCCCCACCCTGGCCGCTCAGGACCGCAAGCGTCTCGAGGCCCGCAGGGGCAAAGACGGACGAGGAGCGCGGGCACCCGAGCCAGGTCGTACCCGAGTATCGAGCTCTCGGGCCGACACGATGTCGCCCGCATCGACCGACCGACGCGGCGATTCGCTCCGCGGCCGGCCTCGCCGCGCCGAACCGCGTCGTGAGCCGTCGGCCGGGTACCCCGCAGGGTCCCGGACGTCCCCCCGGCCCCGTCCCGAAGCTCAGACTTCGTACCGTCCGCGTCCGGAACCACAACCCGGTCGCCCACCCGTTCGCTCGGGTGAGCGAGGATATCGACGGTGAAGCAGACCTCTCGACCGATCTCAGTCGTGGTCGCCGGAGGCGGAACCGCCGGGCACATCGAGCCGGCGCTCGCCGTGGCCGATGCCCTCCGCGTCCTCGACCCCACCGTCACCGTCACCGCTCTCGGCAGCAGCCGCGGCCTGGAGACGACGCTCGTTCCGGCCCGTGGGTACGCCCTCGAACTGATCCCGCCGGTGCCGCTGCCGCGTAAGCCCACCATCGACCTGTTGAAGCTGCCAGTCCGCGTCGTGCGATCGGTACGTCGAACCAGGGAGATATTCGCGGCCGTCGAGGCCGACGTGCTCGTCGGATTCGGTGGTTACGTCGCGTTGCCCGCCTATCTCGCCGCGCGTGGACGGCTGCTCGGTCGTGGTGGACGACTTCCCGTCGTCATTCACGAAGCCAATGCCAGGGCAGGCATCGCCAACAAGGTCGGGGCTCGGTCCGCTCGACGGGTGCTTGCGGCCGTCGCCGGATCGGGTATCGCAGCGCGCGGTGCAGCCGACGCTGAAGTGATCGGAATTCCGGTGCGCCCCACCATCACCGAACTCGACCGCGCGGCGGTGCGCGCACAGGCCTGCGAACACTTCGGTCTGCCGGAGAACGGCCCGGTGCTGCTGGTGTTCGGTGGTTCGCAGGGAGCCCGATCACTCAACGACGCAGTCTCCGGTGCCTCGTCTGCGCTCGCCGAGGCGGGCATTTCGGTTCTGCACGCGCACGGACCGAAGAACTCGCTGGACGTCGAGCAGCGCAACCCGAACGCTCCGTACGTAGCGTTGCCGTACATCGACCGGATGGATCTGGCGTACGCGGCCGCGGACCTGGCCATCTGTCGTTCCGGTGCCATGACGGTCGCCGAGGTGTCCGCGACCGGTCTGCCCGCGGTGTACGTCCCCCTGCCACACGGAAACGGTGAGCAGGAGCTCAACGCCCGTCCGGTCGTCGACGCCGGAGGTGGCATCCTGGTGTCCGATGCGACACTGACCGAGCAGTACGTGACCGACACGGTGATCGCGCTGCTGAACGACACGGAAAAGATTGCTGCTATGTCCAGGGCCGCGGCCGGTGCCGGGCACAAAGGAGCAGCAGCGGCCGTAGCGCAGATCGTGCTCGATACCGCGCACGCGGCGAGACGCTGACCCGGGCGGTGTCGCGCATGCGAAGAGAACGAGGGAGACGTCCGCGTGACAATTGACGGTGCGGCGATGTCGGAATTGCCGGCAGAGCTCGAACGAGTACACATGGTGGGTATCGGTGGTGCCGGAATGTCCGGTATCGCACGCATCCTGCTGGCTCGCGGCGGGCAGGTATCGGGATCGGACGCCAAGGAATCACGTGGTGTGCTCGCGCTCCGTGCACGTGGTGCGCAGGTTCGTATCGGTCACGACGCCAGTGCGCTCGACATGATCGACGGCGGTCCCACCGTCGTGGTGACGACCCATGCCGCGATTCCCAAGACCAATCCGGAGCTGGTCGAGGCCCGGATGCGCGGAATTCCGGTGGTTCTGCGGCCGGCCGTGCTGTCCTCTCTCATGCAGGGCTACCGCACATTGCTGGTCTCGGGCACCCACGGGAAGACGTCGACCACCTCCATGCTGGTGGTCGCGCTCCAGCATTGCGGGTTCGATCCGTCGTTCGCCGTCGGGGGAGAGCTCAACGAGGCCGGGACCAATGCGCACCACGGAAGCGGCGACGTGTTCGTGGCCGAGGCGGACGAGAGCGACGGTTCGCTGCTGCAGTACACGGCCGACGTGATCATCGTGACCAACATCGAGGCCGATCACCTGGACCACTTCGGCACCACCGAGGCCTACGTGCAGGTGTTCGACGACTTCGCCGCCGTGCTGCGCCCCGGCGGCGTGCTCGTGGCATGCATGGACGATCCGGGTTCGGCAGCGCTGGCACGCCGAGTGGTCGAGAAGAACCTGCCCGGCGTGACCGTGCTCGGCTACGGGTCGGCCGACGTAGACGCCGGACCGGTCGAGATGGCCGTCCGTCTGTTGGCGTGGGAGCCCGAGGACATCGGCGGCGTCGCGCAGCTGCAGATCGCCGGTGAGGATGCGGCGCGCACGGTTCGGCTCGGTGTTCCTGGACGGCACACCGCGCTCAATGCGCTTGCGGCGTTCGTCGCGGCGCGTCAGGTGGGTGCCGGTACGGAGGAACTGCTGGCCGGGCTCACCGGCTTCGGCGGGGTTCACCGACGTTTCCAGTTCACCGGTCGAGAGCACGGCGTCCGAGTGTTCGACGATTACGCACACCATCCCACCGAGGTACGTGCGGTGTTGACGGCAGCGCAGGCTCTCGTCGCCGGCCAGGACCGCGCAGGTCTCGAGCGGGGGCGGGTCGTGGTGGTGTTCCAACCGCACCTGTATTCACGGACCGCGACGTTCGCCGAGGAGTTCGGTGCTGCGTTGTCGTTGGCGGACGAGATCGTGGTGCTCGATGTCTACGGTGCGCGCGAGGAGCCGTTGCCCGGTGTGACGGGGGCACTGGTTGCCGCCTCGGTGACCAAACCGGTGAACTATCAACCGGATCTGTCGTTGGTGGCCAAGCAGGTCGCTCATCTGAGCAGGCCGGGCGACGTGGTCATCACCATGGGTGCCGGTGACGTGACGATGCTCGGTGGTCCGATTCTGGACGCACTTCGCTCGAAAACCGATTTCGGTGCTGCGACCGGCCGCGGCGTACCGAAGGATCGGCCGGCGCAGTGAACCGCCGCTCCGATCGAGTTCGTTCTTCGAGGTCGGGAACAGCTGCAGCAGAGGATGATTCGCCATCCCAGGTCGGTGACAAGCATCTGAGCGACAAGCAGGTGCGCGCCCTGGCCAGGGAACACGAGCGCGCTCGGGTGAAGCGGTCGCGTCGCAAGGCGGTGCTGATTGCGCTTGCCGTCGTGGTCGTGGTGGTGGGATCGGCTGCGCTGGTGTACTTCACGCCGCTGCTCTCGGTTCGGAGCGTCACGGTCGCGGGGGAGTCCTCGGTGTCCGAGCAGGAGATCCTGGATCTGCTCGACGTTCCCGCCGGTCTTCCGCTGGTTCGGGTGGACACGGCTGCGGCGGCGCAGCGGGTGGCGACGATTCCGGCGTTGGCGACGGTGCGCGTGCAGCGTAAGTACCCGTCGACCGTGCAGGTGACTGTCGAGGAGCGAACGCCGGTGGCGTTCTTCGATTCTCCGGATGGCACTCATCTGCTCGATTCCACCGGCGTGGATTTTGCGATCGCATCTCCGCCGCCCGGGGTTGTGCGGCTGGTGACCGAGAATCCGGTGTTCGGTGATGCGGTGACGAAAGATGCTCTGGCGGTGCTCGATACGCTGCCGCCACTGTTGCGAGATCAAGTGGGAGAGCTGCGCGCGAGCACCTTGTCCGACATCTCGATTCTGTTGCTCGACGGGCGAACCGTGGTGTGGGGTAGCAAGGACAACTCCGAACGCAAGGCCGCGGTGGCGATCGCGTTGCTGTCGCAGCCCGGCCAGATTTTCGACGTGTCGAGTCCGGATCTACCCACCACGAAGTAGTTTCGGCGCGAGTGACGCATATTTCCGGCGCGGCGTCGGCGCGCCTAATGGCGATAGCCGTCGGGGATGAATAGCGTTCCGGGCAGTTCAGTACTTGACATAACTCTAAGCCTGTGGTTTAGGTTGAGGGTTTTCCACATTTCACGCAACAACCCACGGAAGGCGAGAGCCCATGACGCCCCCGCACAACTACCTCGCCGTAATCAAGGTCGTCGGCATCGGCGGCGGCGGCGTGAACGCGGTCAACCGCATGATCGAACAGGGACTCAAGGGAGTCGAGTTCATCGCGGTCAACACCGACGCTCAGGCCTTGCTGATGAGTGACGCAGACGTCAAGCTCGACGTGGGCCGCGAGCTGACCCGCGGACTCGGCGCAGGTGCCGATCCCGAGGTGGGTCGCCGCGCAGCAGACGATCACAAGGACGAGATCGAAGAGGTGCTCAAGGGTGCCGACATGGTCTTCGTCACCGCAGGAGAGGGCGGCGGCACCGGTACCGGCGGCGCTCCCGTCGTAGCCAACATCGCTCGCAAGCTCGGCGCACTGACCGTCGGCGTCGTCACTCGGCCGTTCTCTTTCGAGGGCAAGCGTCGCGGCGGACAGGCCGATACCGGCATCCAGCAGCTTCGTGAGTCCTGCGACACGCTCATCGTCATCCCCAACGACCGCTTGCTCCAGCTCGGCGATGCAGCGGTGAGCCTCATGGATGCATTCCGCAGCGCCGACGAGGTTCTGCTCAACGGCGTCCAGGGCATCACCGACCTCATCACCACCCCGGGCCTGATCAACGTCGACTTCGCCGACGTCAAGGGCGTCATGTCCGGCGCAGGCAGTGCGCTGATGGGCATCGGCTCCTCCCGCGGCGAAGGTCGCGCGATCAAGGCCGCCGAATCGGCGATCAACTCGCCGCTGCTCGAGGCTTCGATGGAAGGCGCACGCGGAGTGCTCCTGTCCATCGCCGGCGGCTCGGACCTCGGTCTGTTCGAGATCAACGAGGCTGCGTCGCTGGTGCAGGAAGCAGCCCACATCGACGCCAACATCATCTTCGGAACGGTCATCGACGATTCGCTCGGCGACGAGGTTCGGGTGACCGTCATCGCCGCAGGCTTCGACGGCGGCACCCCGACGCGCCGCCCGGTCGAAGCGGCAACGTCCACACGCGGTCCGATCGGATCGGCCCGCTCCGGTGAGGTGTCCTCGCGCACGAACGAGAGCTCCGAAGGTGCTGTGTTCCGTGACCCGGTCGGTGCACCGAGTGGCAGCAGCCTGCCGCCGCTGAACTCGTCGAGCTCGTCCAACCGCGAGTCGTCCAGCCGGGAATCCGGCGGCGGGCAGGGCCGCGAGGGTGTCGGCTCCGGCCGTCGAGTGCCGATCGCCGAGGACGAGGGCGAAGACGAAGTCGACGTGCCGTCCTTCATGCGGCGGTGAGCGGTACCGCATCCGCTGTTCCGTTCCGCGTTCGACGCGTCTCGACCACGAGAGCGGGCGGTGTCTCGGCACCCCCGTTCGACACTTTCAATCTCGGCGATCACGTCGGCGACGATCCGTCGGCCGTCGAGGCCAACCGCCGTCGTCTCGGCGAGAGATTGGGAATGGGAGTCGAGCGGCTCGTCTTCATGGAACAGGTTCACGGACGCACCGTCACGGTGGTCGACGGTCCCGTAGCCGAGCCGGTGGCGATGACCGATGCATTGGTGACGACGCAGCGTGACCTCGGGCTGGTCGTGTTGACCGCCGATTGTGTACCGATCCTGCTCTCCGACGAGGAGGCCGGAGTGATCGCCGCTGTGCACGCAGGCCGGGTCGGTGCGCGTATCGGCATCGTTCCTCGGGTCGTGGAGGCCATGGTCGAGCTCGGTGCAGTGCCCGCGAGGATCGGTGCATTTCTCGGCCCGGCCGCGAGTGGACGCCAGTACGAGGTGCCCGCAGCGATGCGCGCGGACGTCGACAAGCATCTCCCCGGCAGCGCGACGACGACGGTTCGCAACACACCGGGACTCGACATCCCCGCCGGTGTCCGGGCCCAACTGCTCGCGGCGGGAGTGTCCGCAGTGGCGCAGGATCCGCGCTGCACCATCGAGGACAGAACTCTGTTCAGCCACCGCCGGGAAGGGTCGACCGGCCGGATCGCCAGCGTGGTGTGGATGGACAGTGCATCGACGGACGATCGGCCCGCAGCGGTCGATCGCTGAGACGGCAGAAGGGGATGTCATGAGCGAACCCATCGATGATGGCGGGCCGGTCGCGGACCGTGCGGTCGAGATCGAGACAGCGTTGACGTCGGTGCGCGAGCGGTTGCGCCGCGCCTGTGTCGATGCAGGCCGGACGCCCGCTGACGTGGCCCTGCTGCCTGTGACCAAGTTCTTTCCGGCGTCGGACGTGCGCACCCTGTACCGGCTCGGTTGCCGCGACTTCGGCGAATCCCGAGAGCAGGACGCATCGCCGACGGTTGCCGAGACGGCCGAGGATTTTCTCCCCGATCCGCCGCGGTGGCACATGATCGGGCACCTGCAGCGAAACAAGGCGAAGTCCGTCGCGGCCTGGGCCCATTCCATCCATTCGGTGGACAGTGCGAGGCTCGTGGCGGCGCTGTCGAAAGCGACCGTATCCGCGCTCGACGAGGGTGTGCGTCGGTCGGAACTCGACGTGCTTCTTCAGGTCAGTCTCGACGGCGATGTGCACCGCGGAGGCGTCGAACGTGACGAACTCCACGAGCTGGCCGAGGCTGTGTCGAACGCAGCAGGGTTGCGTCTGGTGGGGTTGATGGCGGTGCCGCCTCTCGACGCCGAACCGGAGGCCGCGTTCGCCGACCTCGAGAATCTCCACCATCGTCTGTTGCTCGATCATCCCGAGGCGCTCGAGCTGTCTGCCGGTATGACTGGAGACCTGGAAGCTGCTGTGCGCCACGGATCGACGTGCGTGCGTGTCGGTACCGCAATACTCGGGGCCCGGCCGATAACCTCGCAATAACAGTCCACGGATCACATCAGTCACAACAGACACTTGCGAACCTGGGGATCGACGGTAGACACACTCCACGGAAGGCAGAACGATGAGCACCCTGCACAAGTTCAAGGCGTACTTCGGCATGGTTCCGCTCGCCGACTACGAGGACGACTACCTCGACGATCCGGACGCGCGGCGCAGCTCCCGTGGTGGGCGTGACAGCTACGACGACATCGACGAGCGTGAGTTCGTGAAGCCGTCGTTCGGTGGATCTCGGCACGCTCAACTCGACGACGACTACGACGATTACGAGGCTCCTCGGCCGGCGGCCACCCTGGCCCCGATCGGTGGCCGAGGACGTACATCGGCACCGTCGACCCGAGGTACGGCCACTCGCGGAGCACTGGCCATGGACACCCGTATGGATGTGCGGGCGGAAACTCGGCGCAGCCCGATCGTCGACGACGGTGGTCCGCTGTCGAAGATCACCACGCTGCGTCCGCGCGACTACAGCGAGGCCCGCACCATCGGCGAGCGTTTCCGCGACGGCACTCCGGTGATCATGGACCTGGTGGAGATGAGCAACGCGGACGCCAAGCGACTGGTCGATTTTGCTGCCGGTCTGGCCTTTGCGCTCCGTGGTTCGTTCGACAAGGTAGCGACGAAGGTCTTTCTGCTGTCGCCCGCCGACGTCGATGTATCGCCGCAGGAGCGCAGGCGCATCGCTGAGACCGGTTTCTACAGTCAGCAGTGAGAGTTTCTCTGTTCGGAGCGGTAGTTCGAGGCTGTGACCAGCGCACTTTGCTCAGCCTGGCGAAGTCAGGCAGAGTATAGCCGTGATCGTGTTCACGGTGATCAACATCGTATTGTTTCTTTTCTGGCTCCTTCTCATCGGTCGAATCATCGTCGAGTTCATCAGGACTTTTGCGAGAGATTGGCAACCGACGGGAGTGGTCGTCATCTTGCTCGAGGCGATCTTCACGGTTACCGACCCGCCGGTGAAGCTTCTCCGCAGGATCATTCCGCCGCTCAACCTCGGTGGAGTTCGGCTGGATCTGTCCATCATGGTCCTGCTGTTCGTCGTCTTCATCGCGTGGAATGTGACCAGCAGTCTCGCGGCCTGAGGCCGAAGATGGAATGTTAGAACGTAGGACGCGCGCAAGCTGCGTGTCCTGTGTGACAGAATGGACGCCAGTTACAGTTTGATTGTTCTGCACTCGCGCGGAATGGCATATAACTGAATGCTTGCTCTACCGCCCCAAGACGCGTGAAGGGATCCTTCCATGCCGCTGACTCCAGCTGATGTGCACAACGTAGCGTTCAGCAAGCCGCCTATCGGTAAGCGTGGTTACAACGAAGACGAGGTCGACGCTTTCCTCGACCTCGTCGAGCAAGAGTTGTCGCGACTGATCGAGGAGAACGCCGACCTCCGCCAGCGAGTCGGTGAGCTCGATCAGGAGCTCGCGGACGCCAAGAGCTCGGTTCGGCAGAACCCGCAGCCCGCTCAGGTCGCGGCACCGAAGGTCGAGCCGCCGCGCCCGGTGGATCCCCCGAAGCCCGCGCCTGTGGTTCAGCAGCCTGCACCGGTCGCACCCGTTGCCGCAGCCCCGCAGCAGAGTGGCGACTCCAACATGCAGGCCGCCAAGATCCTCGGCCTCGCTCAGGAGATGGCCGATCGTCTCACCGGTGATGCCAAGTCGGAGTCCGAGCAGCTGCTCGGCAACGCTCGCACCAACGCCGAGCGTCTGGTGTCCGATGCCCGCACGCGTTCCGAGTCGATGATGTCCGAGGCTCGGCAGAAGTCCGAGTCGCTGCTCTCCGATGCACAGACGCGCTCCGAGACCCAGCTTCGTCAGGCCAAGGAGAAGGCCGACGCACTGCAGGCCGACGCCGAGCGCAAGCACACCGAGATCATGGCGACGATCAACCAGCAGCGCTCCGTTCTCGAAGGCCGCATCGAGCAGCTCAAGACGTTCGAGCGCGAATACCGGGTGCGCCTCAAGTCGTACCTCGAATCTCAGCTCGAAGAGCTCGAGAATCGTTCGTCGGCTCTGCCTGTCGACAACGGCCAGGACAACTTCAACCAGGACAACCAGTCGTCCGGTTACAGCCAGTCGTACGCCAAGGGCAACTGACGCTCCACTGCGTCCGCCGACGCTGCCGATGACGGCAGCGTCGGACCCGGCTGTCATGGCGAATGGTGAGCGAGGAATCCCGTGTTGGTCCTGACTCTCGGCGCAGCGGCGATCGGTTTCGGATTCTTGGTTCTCGCCCTGATGACGGGGTCCGTCGTGTGGGCCTGGGCGTGCATAGTGGTGTGCATCCTCGGAGCGATTCTGCTTCTGGTCGGCGCGCTCACCGGCCGTCGACCACCGCCGGAACTCGACAGGTAGCATCTCTTTCAGGACAGGTATGTTCAGGCGTCGATCCGGCCATCACCGGGGAGCCTTCGGAAGAACGACGTCGATGCGAAGCGCCGAGGTGTTTCGGATGGACGTTCAGTAGAACCGAACGGGTGAGCCCGTCACAGCTCACGTGGAGTGGCTCGCTCCGACGGCAGGAACGTCGAGTGCGAGCAAGCGGGGTGGTACCGCGGTATCGGCGTCCAGATCGTCGAATGTCGTCCCCGTGCCAACAGATGTCGCGTCTCGTACGCGTCCGGCACGGAGGAGACAGATATGACAGATTCGAGCTCACGTCCCACGAGCGCGTCGTACCCGCTGGTGGATCTGGCCGAGGGTCGATCGGGAAGTGTTCCGTTCCCTGATCTGGAGCGCATGGTGCTGCACGAGTGGGCCGAGGACGGTACGTTCCGGGCGAGCATCGACAACCGCGCGGATGCCGAGGAATTCGTCTTCTACGATGGCCCTCCGTTCGCGAACGGCCTGCCCCACTACGGACATCTGCTCACCGGGTACGTCAAGGATCTCGTTCCGCGTTTCCAGACCATGCGCGGCAAGAAGGTCGAGCGTCGGTTCGGTTGGGACTGCCACGGTCTGCCCGCAGAGCTGGAAGCGGAGAAGCAGCTCGGCATCAAGGACAAGTCCGAGATCGACGAAATGGGCCTGGCGAAGTTCAACGCCTACTGCAAGCAGTCGGTACTGCAGTACACCGACGAGTGGCGCGACTACGTCACCCGGCAGGCGCGGTGGGTCGATTTCGACAACGACTACAAGACCCTCGACGTCGACTTCATGGAGTCCGTCATGTGGGCGTTCAAGACGCTGCACGACAAAGGCTTGATCTACCAGGGCTACCGAGTTCTGCCGTACAGCTGGTACGAGCAGACGCCCTTGTCCAATCAGGAGACCCGCCTGGACGACGCATACAAGATGCGTCAGGATCCCGCGGTCACCGTCACGATGCCGTTGACGGCTCCCGGCTCACCGCTGGACGGCGCGAACGCACTGATCTGGACCACCACTCCGTGGACCCTTCCGTCCAACTTGGCGATCGCGGTGCACCCCGATGTGCATTACGTGCAGGTGCGAGGCACGGACGGTGAGCGTTACGTGCTTGCCGCTGCGCGTCTTCCGCACTACGCGAAGGAACTGGGGGAGGAGCCGGAGGTGCTCTCGGAGCACACCGGCACCGAGTTGGTCGGACTCGCCTACGCACCGCCGTACGACTTCTTTCTCGGCCACGAGAACGCGCACCGCGTGCTGCAGGCCGACTACGTCACCACCGATTCGGGCACCGGAATCGTGCACCTCGCACCCGCTTTCGGTGAAGAGGACATGGACGTCGCCACCGCGAACGGTATCGAGGTGGTGCAACCCCTCGACGCGGGCGGAAAGTTCACCTCGCTGGTGCCGCCGTACGAGGGTCTGATGGTGTTCGATGCCAACCCGGTGATCATCAAGGACCTCAAGGCCTCGGGCCGCCTGCTGCGGCACGAGACCATCGAGCACTCGTACCCGCACAGCTGGCGCAGCGGTCAGCCGCTGATCTACATGGCGGTTCCGTCGTGGTTCGTCGCGGTCACCAAGTTCCGTGATCGAATGGTCGAGCTCAACCAGGAGATCACCTGGGTGCCCGAGCACATCAAGGACGGCCAGTTCGGCAAGTGGCTCGAAGGTGCACGAGACTGGAACATCAGCCGAAACCGATACTGGGGCAGCCCCATTCCGGCCTGGACGTCCGACGACCCCGCCTACCCTCGTCTCGACGTGTACGGCAGCCTGGACGAGCTCGAGCGTGACTTCGGTGTGCGTCCGACGGATCTGCATCGTCCGTACATCGACGACCTGACGCGACCCAACCCGGACGACCCGACCGGCAAGTCCACGATGCGTCGCGTTCCCGAGGTGCTGGACTGCTGGTTCGAGTCGGGCTCGATGCCGTACGCACAGGTGCATTTCCCGTTCGAGAACGAGGAATGGTTCTCCACGCACAACCCGGGCGATTTCATCGTCGAGTACAACGGGCAGACCCGCGGCTGGTTCTACACGCTGCACGTGCTGGCGACCGCGCTCTTCGATCGGCCTGCGTTCAAAACTGTTGCCGCACACGGCATCGTGCTCGGCGACGACGGTCTGAAGATGAGCAAGTCCAAGGGTAACTACCCGGACGTCAAGGAGGTCTTCGACCGCGACGGCTCCGACGCAATGCGGTGGTTCCTGATGTCGTCACCCATCCTGCGCGGCGGCAACCTGATCGTCACCGAGCAGGGCATCCGCGAGGGCGTGCGGCAGGCACTGCTGCCGATCTGGAATGCGTGGAGCTTCCTTCAGCTCTACGCCTCGACGCCCGGCCAGTGGCGTACCGATTCGCCGCACGTGCTCGATCGCTACGTTCTCGCCAAGCTGTCGGCCACCCGCGACGCGATCACCGATGCGCTCGAGGGCAACGACATCGCCGGTGCCTGCGACGAGCTGCGCACGTTCTGCGATGCACTGACCAATTGGTATGTGCGACGGTCTCGTTCGCGGTTCTGGAGCGAGGACGCCGACGCGATCGACACCCTGCACACCGTGCTCGAGGTGCTCACGCGCATCGCAGCTCCGTTGCTTCCGCTGATCAGCGAAGTGGTGTGGCGGGGCTTGACCGGTGGCCGCTCGGTGCACCTGACGGATTGGCCCGAGGCCGACGAACTGCCGTCGGATCCGGAACTCGTCGAGAGCATGGACGAGGTTCGTACCGTGTGCTCCACCGTGCTGGGTCTGCGTAAGGCGCAGAACCTGCGAGTGCGGTTGCCGCTGCCCGAGGTGACGGTTGCCGCCGCCGATGCGGAGCGCCTGCGTCCGTTCGTCGACATCATCGCCGACGAGGTCAACGTCAAGAAGGTCGACCTCACCGAAGACGTTGCCGTACACGGAAAGTTCGAGCTCGTCGTCAACGCGCGTGCTGCGGGCCCGCGTATGGGCAAGGACGTCCAGAAGGTGATCAAGGCCGTCAAGGCAGGCGATTGGGAAGAGGATGCCGACGGTGTCGTGAGCGCAGCAGGAACAGTGCTGCTGCCCGAGGAGTACACCCGCAAACTCGTTGCGGCCGAGCCGGAATCGACGGCACCACTGCCCGGTAACGCCGGTCTGGTGGTGCTCGATTCCGCCGTCACCGAGGAGCTGGAGGCGGAGGGCTGGGCCAAGGATCGCATCCGAGAACTACAGGACGCGCGTCGTAATCACGGACTCGACGTCTCGGACCGTATCGACATCGTCATCGAGGTGCCCGAGCACCGACAGGCATGGCTGGACACTCACCGGGATCTGATCGCGCGCGAGGTGCTCGCACACTCCCTCGTCGACGGACGCGTCGGAGACGACGGCAGCGATCTCGGTGAAGGAGTTCGGGCAGCGGTCACGAAGTCGTCGTGAGTGAAGGGCATGTGAGTGAAGGGCATGTGACCGAGGAGGCGGTGGTCGGTGCCGTTCACGAGCTCCTCGCCGGAGCTCGCGGTGGCGTAGTGCCGATCGTCGCGGCCGGCGACCCGGTTCTACGGTCGCGGGCAGCGGCGTACGACGGGCAACTCGACGCCGACACGTTCGCGGAGTTGGTCGAGGTGATGCGGGCGACGATGCACGCCGCACCGGGCGTCGGTCTCGCTGCGCCGCAGATCGGTATTCCGCTGCAGATTGCGGTGATCGAGGATCTGTTCGACGTCGGTGAGGCTGTCGCTCGTGCGAGAGAGCGCACGCCGCTGCCGTTCCGAGTGTTGGTCAATCCCCGGTACGCGCCGGTGGGGTCGAGGACGGCAGGTTTCTACGAGGGGTGCCTCAGCGTTCCCGGCTACCAGGCCGTCGTGAGCCGGGCAGCCGAGGTACGGCTCGCGTGCACCGACGAATTCGGTCGAAAGGTCGACGAGGTGGTCCGCGGCTGGCCGGCCCGAATCGTTGCTCACGAGACCGACCACCTCGGCGGAACGCTGTACATCGACATCGCGCACACCCGATCGTTGACCACGACCGAGAACTACGGTGCACTGTGGTCGGATCCGACACCCGAACGCGCTGGTCAGGCGCTCGGCTTCACCGTCGATCCTCGCTGACTGTGCCGAACATCGCCGACGACACCCTGCGGAGTCGCCGATGGGTGCTGCACCTGGACATGGATGCGTTCTTCGCCTCCGCCGAGCAACTGACTCGGCCCACGCTGCGGGGCCGCCCGGTTCTCGTCGGCGGAGCCGGCGGGCGAGGTGTGGTGGCGGGCTGCAGCTATCAGGCGCGTGCGTTCGGAGCCCGATCGGCGATGCCGATGCATCAGGCACGTCGACTGGTCGGTGCGAGTGCGGTGGTGCTGCCGCCGCGTTTCCCGCTGTACTCGGAGTTGAGTCGGCGGGGGTTCGAGGCACTACGGGGACCGATGCCCGTTCTCGAACAGCTCTCGATCGACGAGGCCTTCGGCGAGCCGCTCGAATTGGCCGGAGCTTCGGTCGGTGAGGTCGAGCAATTCTGCGCTGGGCTGCGCGCGCTGATACTCGCCGAGACCGGTTTGGTCGCCTCGATCGGTGCCGGATCGGGAAAGCAGATCGCCAAGATCGCGTCGGGCCTGGCGAAGCCCGATGGCATCACCGTCGTCGCCCCTGGAATACAAGCAGAGCTGATGGCGGCCCTGCCGGTGCGGAAGCTGTGGGGTATCGGACCGGTGGCAGGAGAACGGTTGCGGCGCTTGGGAATCGATACCATCGGCAAGTTCGTGGCCACCCCTGAGTCCGAGGTGGCGTCGATACTCGGGGCCACGATGGGGCCGAGTCTGCATCAGCTGGCGCGCGGCATCGACAATCGCGTGGTGGCCGAGCGGGCCGAGGCCAAGCAGGTCAGCGCCGAAACGACGTTCGCGCAGGACGTCATCTCCCTCGCTCAGCTACGCCCTGCCATCGAAGCCATCGTCGAATCGACTCATCGCCGGTTGCTGAAGGACGGCCGGGGTGCCAGAACCGTGGTGCTCAAACTGCGCAAGTCCGACATGAGCATCATCACCCGATCGGCGACGTTGCCCTACGCGACCGTGGACAAGCAGACGATCGTGGCCACCGCACAGCGACTGGCGGTCGATCCCGTCGACGTCGGACCGATCCGGCTGGTCGGGGTCGGCCTGGCCGGGCTGTCGGCCGTTCGGCAGGGATCTCTGTTTCCCGAACTCGAACACGAACCGGTCGTGGATGCGGCAGACGCAACGGAGGAGTCGGCCGTGCCGGTGGCGGCCGCCGCGGACGTCGTCGTTCCGGACGGTCCGCGGTGGCAGCCCGGTATGGACGTCAGGCATCCCGAATTCGGTCACGGCTGGGTGCAGGGTGCCGGGCACGCGGTGGTGACCGTGCGATTCGAGACCCGCACCACCGGGCCCGGGACCGCGCGTACCTTTGCCGAATCGGACGAGAACCTGGTCGTCGCCGATGTTCTCGACAGCCTGAAGTGAGTTGTGGCAGAGCTGAGGAAACTCTGTGAGGTTTCACAGGTAGGCGTTACGGGTTGTGTCTCGACCGATCCGAGCTGACATAGTGGACTCCGGTCCGAGACGACCACTACCCGCAACGACCGACGAGTCACAGAACGATCGAGACGTGACTCAGAGTGAAAAGGACAAGCACTTGAAGCTTCGCAACACCCGACGGGCAATGGTTGCCGGTATCGCCATCGCCGGTGCACTGACCATGACCGCCTGCAGCTCCGGCGGCGACGAAACGCCCACCGCGACGACGACCACGGCTGTCACCACCTCGGCCTCCACCGCTCCCGAGGGCGGCGCGTACCCGCCTGCACCCACGGTCGAGGAGCTCAACACTCAGCTCATGCGCGGACTCGATCCCAACGTCCCGGTCGAGGAGAAGGCGGCTCTGATCCAGGGCGCGTCCGAGGACCCGGATCTGATCAACCAGGTTGCGGCCGCTGCTGTGGCCAACAACGCTCAGATCGAGATCACCAGCATCGACGACCTCGGTACCGGAGTTCTCAACGCGGGCATCACCATCACCCTCAACGGGCAGGCCAACCCCGGCACGTTCCAGTTCGTCCCCGAGGACGGCGTGTGGAAGCTCTCCAAGGAGAACGCCTGCGGCATCGTTTCGCTCGCGCAGCTGACCAGCCCGGCGTGCCCCGCACCCTGAGTCCTGCCGATCGTCTCTGACCGCACCTGAACTGCCGGTGACATCTCCTCGCGGGGACATGTCACCGGCAGTTCTTCGTTCGGAGGCTCGTACCGACTCAGGCGCTGGGCGTGGCCGTTCGGATACGGTCGGCGGCGGCCTCGGCCACGGCCGTGACAGTCGCGGGTTCGAGTCCGCTCTGATCCGAGACGACGATCTGCAGGACGGTCGAATCGACCACGGCCACCACGACGTCGGAGATCAACGTGAATCCCTCGCTGCTGGTGGTCAGACGAATGGAGGCGGACGCGTCACCGATCTGCGGCTGCTCGCGGCCCGCCAGCGCGTACTCGACGCTCACCCCGTCCGCATCCGTGCCGGTGAACTCGGCGCACCCGGTCCACGCCTGCTGCACCGATGCGAATGCCTCTGCTGTTCCGGTCCCGGTGTAGCTCGCCGCGTCCTCGTCGATCGACGAGAAGTTCGGCCCCGAGAAGCGAGCCACCGCGGACGACGCCGCACCGCCGAGTTGTTCCGAGACCGGTGCCAGTACGGCCGCGCACGCAGACGGGTCGGTACTGGACTTGTCGGGTGAGTCGTAGTCGGGGGCCGGGTCCAATCCCAGATCTCGGACCGGGTCCGGAATCGAGGAGAAGCCGTCCGGCAAATCGCCCAGCCCCAGCATCGATGCCGTCAGAACGGCGCTGTCGGTGATGGGCACACCGAGCAGGGGATCGGGAGCCGCGACGGCAGTGGGTGCCGGCGCGGTGGCCTGCGACGGTTCGTCCGAGCTGCATCCGGCGGCTGCGGCGAGTCCGACCAACGACAGCCCGGCCAGCAGACGCGTGGTGGTTCGTGTCATCGGTCACCCCAGGTGATCGAATCTCCGACCGTCTGCCGCAACACGGTCGTGCTGTCGGGATCGGTGTACATCTGATCGCCACCCGCGGTGATCGTCCCACCGACGGGAAGCGGCTGCGTCAGGTCGATGTCGAGGGTTCCCGCGCCTGTATAGGTGTACGACGCGATGTTTAGCGTGCCGGAATTGTCGGGGAGGTCCCACACCGGTGATTCGGGTGTCTGTGTGATGGCGATATCCACGGTCGCCCGGTCGCCGTCGAGTGCTCGCAGCGTGACCATCGTGCGCTGGTTCAGGGTGATTCCGCTCAGCACCTGCTGATCGATTGTCCACACGGCACCGACACCGACTTCTGCGTCGGGAAAGGCGACGGAGCGGTACACCGCGGCGTTGAACGAGCGTTCGATGGCTGCCCTGGCGGTATCGAGCGCGGCATCGGCCGGAGTGATGTGCAACGCAGTGATCGCTCCGGACTCGGTGGCCGCCAGCCGCGCCGTGGAGCCTTCCGACGCGGACAGTGCGTCGGTCAGGCCCTCGTCGGGTGAGGTGGCGGCCCCGATGGTCAGGTCGATCGACCGCGTCGCCCCGGTCGAGGCGTCGTCTTCCGGCACGGCATCGGCCGTCGACGCGCTCAGCGGCACCGTCAACTCGGGACTGGAGAAGTCCTGCGCCGCCCCGACGTCGATCTGTTGCTGGACGGTGGACGTGGTCGTGAGGTCGATGTTCTGCGAGTCGGTGTCGGCTGTGTCGAAAGCCAGTACGCGGCGTGGCTCGGCCCCGGGGTCGACGACGGTGGTGGTCGTCGGCGTCACCGCGATCGTCACCTCGTTCGTGGACGCTGTCTGCTCGGCTGCGGGTTCGGTGTCGGTGCTCGAACATCCCGCCACCAGAGCCACCGCGCAGCATGCAGCGAGGAAACCGGCACGGACGGTGCTGGAGTGGACAGTGCTGGCGCGATCGGTCGACTTCACGGCCACCAGGCTACTGACAGCCCTGCCGGTAGCCGTACCGCGCGGCACGGATGAGTGTCCGCCGCCGCCGATGCGCCATGATGGACAGGTGAGTGAAGACCGCGCCGACGACCCGACACCCGAGAGCAGCGGTGTCTCGGCACCGAACGAGACCGCGGACCCGAAGGGGACCGATTCCGACAGCGCTGTCGCCAGGCCCGTGAAGCCACTGAAAACTCGACTGCTGATCGCCATCGCGGCGGTGATTCTGCTGTTCGATCTGGTGACCAAGATTCTGGTCGTGCACTTCGTGAAGCCCGGAAATCCGATCGAGATCGTCGGCAACGTGGTGACGCTGCGATTGGTGCGCAACCCCGGTGCGGCGTTCTCCATGGCCACCGGCATGACGTGGCTGCTGACGGTGGTGGCCGTCGCTGTCGTCATCGGTGTGATCAAGATCGGCCGGACGCTGCGATCACCGTGGTGGGCACTGGGATTGGGTCTGGTTCTCGGCGGCGCACTGGGCAACTTGATCGACCGCTTCTTTCGCGCTCCCGGTCCGTTCCAGGGCCACGTCGTCGACTTCGTGTCGGTGGGCTGGTGGCCGGTGTTCAATGTCGCCGACTCGTCCATCGTCTGCGGGGCGATTCTGCTCGTCGTGCTGAGTCTGTTCGGCTTCGAGCCGAACGGCGAACGCGTGACCAAGTCCACGTCCGATGCCCCGGAGAAGGCCGACTCGTGAGGGAATCGCGTTCCATGCCGGTGCCCGACGGTTTGGACGGAATGCGGGTCGATGCCGGGCTCGCGCGATTGCTGGGGCTCTCGCGTACCGTCGCCGCCTCACTGGCCGAAGAGGGTTCGGTTCTGGTCGATCACGGGGCCGTGGGCAAGTCCGATCGTTTGGCCGCAGGCTCGTGGCTCGAAGTGACACTGCCCGAGCCCGCCCGTGAGTTGACGATCGAAGCCGAACCGGTCGAGGGGATGGAGATTCTCTACGCCGACGACGATGTCGTGGCCGTGGACAAGCCCGTCGGTGTCGCTGCTCATGCCAGCGTGGGCTGGACCGGCCCGACGGTGATCGGCGGTCTGGCTGCTGCCGGCTTCCGAATTTCCACCTCCGGTGCACACGAGCGTCAGGGAATCGTGCACCGTCTCGACGTCGGAACGTCCGGGGTGATGGTGGTCGCGACGTCCGAGCGGGCGTACACCGTGCTCAAGCGTGCGTTCAAAGCGCGGACCATCGACAAGCGTTATCACGCTCTGGTGCAAGGACATCCGGATCCGAGCAGTGGAACCATCGATGCCCCGATCGGGCGACACGGCAGCAACGACTGGAAGTTCGCGGTGCGCGCGGACGGCAAGCCGAGCGTGACCCACTACGACACGGTCGAGGCGTTCCAGGCCGCGAGTTTGCTGGACGTACACCTGGAAACCGGTCGCACACACCAGATTCGAGTGCACTTTTCGGCCCTGCGCCACCCGTGCTGCGGGGATCTGACCTACGGGGCCGATCCGCGCCTGGCCGAACGGTTGGGCCTCGAACGCCAGTGGTTGCATGCACGTTCGCTCGGCTTCGCGCATCCGTCCGACGGCCGTTGGGTGGAGATCGAGAGTAAATATCCGGCCGACCTCGAGCACGCCCTCGAGGTGCTCCGGAAGGCGTGATGCGCGGATTCTCGGGCGTGGTCGGTCTCGTCGCCGCTGCCACTCTGGTGGTCGGGGGCCTGGCCGTCGTCGGGAACCTGAACCCGCAACGGCAACTGGGTGTGGGTACCGACCGGCTCGGCCCGGACAGCGGTGAGCAGGTGACCGACTACCTGGCTCGCGCCGAGACGAGCCTGCTCGCCGATGGTGCCGAACCCCGCTGGGGCTCTGTGTCGTTCGATCGCGAACTCACCGCCGAACAGGCCTACGCCGCGGCGAACGGTGTGCGCATCTCGCTGGTGCTCTTCCGAGTACCGCTCGATCGCGTGCAAACCCCGATACTCACGGTCGGTGTTCCCGGCAGTGAACGGTCGGTACTGAACTCGACCGCACGCGCTGCCGGACAGATACAGGAATCGTTCGGCGCAGGGGACCGGCAGGCGCAGATAGAGGCGGTGTCGCAGCGCCGGTTGCTGGGCGGGTGTGCGTGCGTGGTGACATTGGTGGTGCGGGGCACCGCGGCCGAGTTGAGCGAGGTGGCCGGCCGCGACGGCGTACGGGCTGTGGAGGCGCTTCCGCCCGACGCGGTGTCAGGGAAGTTCGCCGTCGAGCCGTTGCTTCCGGAGTACGTCGACATCGTCGGGCCGCTGCCGGACGACGGGCCGATTCCGGCGGAATGAGGGCAACTCCAGTCTCGTTCGTCACACGCGTCACGTCCTCCCAGGACACACCGACAGCTACGAAAATTCTGTCGGTTCCACCGCTTAGAGTGGGTGCATTCGCGGCTCGTATTTCGAAAACGCACGACCTTCAGGAGAGAACCTTCGTGGCCGATTCGTTCGTTCATCTGCACAACCACACCGAATATTCGATGCTCGACGGTGCCGCCAAGATCGGGGCCATGTTCGCCGAGGCGGCGCGGTTGGAGATGACGGCGGTCGGGATGACCGACCACGGCAACATGTACGGAGCCAGCGAGTTCTACAACGAGGCCAAGAAGGCCGGTATCAAACCGATCATCGGTATCGAGGCCTACATCGCCCCGGAGTCTCGGTTCAACAAGAAGCGCGTGCTGTGGGGCGATCGGAGCCAGAAGTCCGACGACGTCTCCGGTAGTGGTGCGTACACGCACATGACGATGGTCGCCGAGAACGCCACCGGCGTCCGAAACCTGTTCAAGCTGTCCTCGCTGGCATCCATCGAGGGCCAGCTGGGCAAGTGGGCCCGCATGGACGAGGAGATCATTGCCTCGCATGCGGAAGGCATCATCGCCACCACCGGCTGCCCGTCCGGCGAGGTACAGACTCGGCTCCGGCTCGGCCAGGAGCGTGAGGCGCTCGAAGCTGCAGCCAAGTGGCAGGAGATCTGGGGACCGGACAACTTCTTCCTGGAACTGATGGACCACGGCCTGTCCATCGAGCGGCGCGTCCGCGAGGGTCTGCTCGACATCGGTAAGAAGCTCTCCATCCCGCCGCTCGCTACCAACGACTGCCACTACGTCACCAAGGATGCTGCCGAGAACCACGAGGCGCTGCTGTGCATTCAGACCGGTAAAACTCTGAGTGACCCCACCCGCTTCAAGTTCGACGGCGACGGTTACTACCTCAAGTCGGCCGCCGAGATGCGTGCACTGTGGGACGACCAGGTGCCCGGTGCCTGCGACAGCACGCTGCTCATCGCCGAGCGAGTCCAGCCGTACGACGAAGTGTGGGCGCACCGAGACCGGATGCCCATCTTCCCGGTTCCCGAGGGCCACACCCAGGGCACCTGGCTGCGCCACGAGGTCATGACCGGGCTCGAGCGTCGGTTCCCCGACGGCCCGGCCGAGGACTACCTCGCGCGGGCCGAGTACGAGATCAAGGTCATCCTGGAAATGGGCTTCCCGGCCTACTTTCTCGTGGTCGGCGACCTGATCAACCATGCCAAGGCCGTCGGCATCCGCGTCGGGCCCGGCCGAGGCTCCGCGGCCGGATCGCTGGTGGCCTATGCCATGGGCATCACCAACATCGATCCGTTGCCACACGGTCTGCTGTTCGAGCGATTCCTCAACCCCGAGCGCGTGTCGATGCCCGATATCGATATCGACTTCGACGATCGTCGCCGCGGTGAGATGGTGCGTTACGCCACCGAGAAGTGGGGCAGCGATCGCGTTGCTCAGGTCATCACCTTCGGCACCATCAAGACCAAGGCGGCCATCAAGGACTCCGCACGAGTGCAGTTCGGGCAGCCGGGTTTCGGGATCGCCGATCAGATCACCAAGGCGCTGCCGCCGCCCATCATGGCCAAGGACATCTCGGTGGCCGGCATCACCGATCCGTCCCACGAGCGCTACAAGGAGGCCGTCGAAGTCCGTGCGCTCATCGACTCCAACCCCGACGTCGCGACGATCTACAAGACGGCCAAGGGCCTCGAGGGCCTGATCCGCAACGCAGGCGTGCACGCCTGCGCGGTCATCATGTCCTCTGAACCGCTCACCGACGCCATTCCGGTGTGGAAGCGCGCGCAGGACGGCGCGATCATCACCGGCTGGGATTACCCGTCGTGCGAGGCCATCGGTCTGCTCAAGATGGACTTCCTCGGTCTGCGCAACCTCACCGTCATCGGTGACGCGATCGACAACATCAAGGCCAACCGCGGGATCGAGATCGACCTCGACGCACTGCCGCTCGACGATCCGGCCACGTTCGATCTGCTCTCGCGCGGAGACACACTCGGCGTGTTCCAGCTCGACGGCAGTGCCATGCGAGACCTGCTACGCCGCATGCAGCCCACCGGCTTCGAGGACATCGTCGCCGTTCTGGCTCTGTACCGCCCCGGTCCGATGGGCATGAACTCCCACAACGATTACGCCGACCGCAAGAACGGTAGGCAAGAGGTCAAGCCGATTCACCCCGAGCTCGAAGAGCCACTCAAGGTGATTCTCGGTGAAACGTACGGCCTGGTGGTCTACCAGGAGCAGATCATGCAGCTCGCGCAGAAGGTCGCCGGGTACACCCTCGGCCAAGCCGACCTGCTGCGCCGCGCCATGGGTAAGAAGAAGCTCTCCGAGCTCGAGAAGGCGTACGCCGGGTTCCGCCAGGGCATGTTGGACAACGGTTTCTCCGAGGCGGCCATCAAGGCGCTGTGGGACACCGTGCTGCCGTTCGCGGGCTACGCGTTCAACAAGTCGCACTCGGCGGGCTACGGGCTGGTGTCGTACTGGACCGCGTATCTCAAGGCGAACTACCCGGCCGAGTACATGGCCGGCCTGCTCACCAGCGTCGGCGACGACAAGGACAAGGCCGCGATCTATCTTGCCGACTGCCGCAAGCTCGGCATCACCGTGCTGCCTCCCGACGTCAACGAATCCGAGCTGAACTTCGCGTCGGTCGGCAAGGACATCCGGTTCGGTCTCGGTGCAGTGCGCAACGTGGGCACCAATGTGGTCGCCTCGATCATCAGGGCGCGATCGGAGAAGTCGAAGTACACCGATTTCTCGGACTACCTGGGCAAGATCGACGCAATTGCCTGCAGCAAGAAGGTCACCGAATCCCTCATCAAGGCAGGCGCTTTCGACTCGCTCGACCATCCGCGCAAGGGCCTGATGCTCATTCACGCCGACGCGATCGACGCGGTGATGGGCACCAAGAAGGCCGAGGCGATAGGTCAGTTCGATCTGTTCGGCGGTGAGGACGCCGACGAGTCCATCTCCGCGGTGTTCAACGTTCGGGTGCCGGACGAGGAGTGGGAATCCAAGCATCGGCTCGCCCTCGAACGCGAGATGCTCGGCCTGTACGTCTCCGGCCACCCGCTCCTGGGCGTCGAGCACATGTTGGTCGCGAAGTCCGACTGCAATATCCCGACCATTCTCGAAGGTGACATCAAGGACGGAACTCAGGTCACCGTCGGCGGAATTCTGGCCTCGGTCAACCGGAGGATCAACAAGAACGGTCTGACGTGGGCGTCGGCTCAGCTCGAGGATCTGGCCGGTGGTATCGAAGTGCTGTTCTTCCCACAGGCGTACTCGGTGTTCGGTGCCGATGTCACCGAGGACTCGGTGGTACTCGTCAAGGGTCGGGTGTCGGTGCGCGACGACCGGGTCTCCTTGATCGCGAACGACCTTGCGGTACCAGATCTTTCGGCGATCGGTATCGACAAGCCTCTCGCGGTCAGTCTGCCGACGCGGCTGTGCACGGCGGACAAGGTCGGTGCTCTCAAACGAGTCCTGTCCAGCCACCCGGGAACCTCGGATGTGCACCTTCGGCTGGTGAGCGGTGACAAGATCACCACGATGAAGCTGGACGACAGTCTGCGCGTCACGCCGACATCGGCGTTGATGGGAGACCTGAAGGCGCTACTGGGACCCGGCTGCTTGACGGGGTGATGCAGGCGCGGTCGGGTGTAGCTCGGTGAGGCGCAGCGTCCACCAGGCCGCGACCGCGATCGCGGCACCGGCGAGTACTGCGGCGTGCAGGGAGCCGGCGATGACGAGCGTCGCGACGAACACGAATGATCCCAGCGCGAGGGCTTCCAGTTTGTAGACCGGCCACGCGATGCCTGCGACGTCGACGCTGCGCAGGGCAGCGGTGGGTCGGTGGCTCACCCGGGTGCTCGTGAAGGTCATCGCGTTCTCCTCTGCTGCGCCCGGTGTGGTGACGATTCGGCTGTCCGGCGCGCGAAGTTCAGACTATACCCACCGAAAGATTCGGTCCACCGAACTTGGCATCCGGACCAGGCAATGTGGCCGATCTTGTGGCGTCACGCGTACGAGAGGTGTTCACTGAAAGTCATGCCATTGACAGGAGAATACGAACCGAGTTCATCCGACTGGGCCCGTGAGCAGGCCGAGCGATACGAGAACTCCGGCGGAACCGAGGGCACGACCATGAACGGGATGCCGGTCGTGCTGCTGACCACCAAGGGGAACAAGAGCGGCAAGCTGCGCAAGTCGCCGTTGATGAGAGTCGAACACGACGGCGAGTACGCCATCGTGGCCTCGCTGGGCGGAGCGCCGAAGCACCCCGTCTGGTACCACAACGTCAAAGCCGAGCCGCTCGTCGAGCTGCAGGACGGAACCGAGAAGCACGACTACGTCGCTCGCGAGGTGACCGGCGACGAGAAAGCCGTGTGGTGGGAACGCTCGGTCGCTGCCTACCCCGATTACGCGGACTACCAGAAGAAGACCGATCGCGAGATCCCGGTGTTCGTCCTCGCGCGCGTCTGATCGCGAGCCGTCAGAGGAGTGGAACGGTCCCGAGTGGGTGACCGTTCCACTCTGGTGGCAGCATGTGCTGGTGTCTTCATCCCCTGACCTCGCCTCCCAGCACCCATCGTCGGTAGCCGTCACCGCTGCCGATATCGATGCCGCTGCGGTGCGGATTTCGTCGGTGGTGGCCGCGACACCCCTGCAGTTGTGCGAGCGATTGTCGGCCGAGACCGGCGCGAGGGTCTACCTCAAGCGCGAAGACCTGCAGATCGTGCGGTCGTACAAAATTCGTGGTGCCTACAACCTGATGGACCAGCTGACCGATGCGGAGCGGGCTGTCGGCGTGGTCACCGCGAGCGCAGGCAACCATGCTCAGGGAGTGGCGTTCGCGTGTCGCTCGATGCAGGTGCACGGTCGCATCTACGTTCCCGCGAACACCCCCAAGCAGAAGCGCGACCGAATCCGAGTGCACGGCGGTGACTTCGTGGAGCTCATCGTCATCGGCGATACGTTCGATGCCGCGGCAGCTGCCGCAGCCGCAGATGTCGCCCGCACCGGTGCCACCATGGTGCCGCCGTTCGACGATCCGCGAACCGTGGCCGGGCAGGGCACCATTGCCGCCGAGATGATCGATCAGCTCGGTGGGGCACCCGATGTCGTCGTGATGCCCGTCGGCGGAGGCGGATGCATCGCAGGCATCTCCAGCTACCTCCGTGAGCGCGCACCGCAGACGTCACTGGTGGGTGTCGAACCGTCCGGCGCGGCGTCGATGACCGCTGCGCTGATCGCCGGCGGTCCGGTGACGCTCTCCGAGATCGATCCGTTCGTCGACGGGGCCGCCGTCCGCCGCATCGGCGACGTGCCGTACGCAGCGTTGCAGTCGCTCGGTGCCACGGTGGTGTCCCATGCTTCGTTGCCGCTGATCACCGCGCCCGTGTTCGACAGTTCCGGCCCCGGTGCATTCCTGATCACCCAGATCGACGAGGGCGCGGTCTGTACCGCGATGCTCGAGCTGTACCAGAACGAAGGCGTCATCGCAGAGCCTGCAGGCGCGTTGGCCGTTGCGGCGCTCGAGCATCTCGACATCGCGCCGGGAAGCACAGTCGTGTGTTTGGTGTCCGGCGGCAACAACGACGTCTCTCGCTACGGCGAAATTCTCGAGCGATCGCTCGTTCACCTGGGCCTGAAGCACTACTTCCTCGTGGACTTTCCGCAGGAGCCCGGCGCACTGCGTCGTTTTCTCGACGAGGTGCTCGGGCCCGAGGACGACATCACCCTGTTCGAGTACGTCAAGCGCAACAACCGGGAGACGGGTGCCGCGCTCGTCGGCATTCAACTCGGCGATGCGGACGGCCTCTCTTCCCTCCTCGAACGTATGCGGTCATCGCACCTGCAGGTGGAGCAGTTGGAGCCGGGTTCGCCGGTGTACCGGTACCTGACCTGAGTCAGCGACCGAGCAGGCGGTCGACGACGCGTTTGTGCAGTTCGGGGTCCACGGCCGGCAGGTCGAGCACGGCACCGAGGTAGATTCCGTCGCCGACGAGCCGGATGATTTCGGCCTGGACCGGATCGTCTATCTCTGTGCGTAGACCCTCGTCCCACTGCTGCATCATGTCGGTGACGGCATCCTGCACCTCGCCCGAGTTCCCGTCGACGCTGCGCAGTGCCGCCAGCGTGGAGCGATACAGGGCGATTTCCTTGTCCGAAATGGAATCGGGTGGCTGCAGATACCACTCCGCCACAGAGGTGCCACCCTCCGCAGCGTCGGCACGCTGTAGATCGGCCTGAACGGCGAGCCGCCGGACCATGGCAGCAACCAGCGCGTCCTTTGTCTTGAAGTGATACAGCAAGCCGCCCTTCGATACCCCGGCGGCGGCGGCGACGCTGTCCAGAGTCACTTTTGTCATGCCGTGTTCGAGGAGCAGCGTCTCGAGTGAGTCCAAAATTCGGTCGCGGGTGTCCGATGACATGGAATCCACTTTACCGGCTGGACGGTTCGCGGTACTCTCAATCACTGTACCGGCTGGACGGTTGGTGCTGTGGAGCGTTTCGGACCCGGCGATCGCCGGCGCACCGGGCGCAGAACGTAGGAGATGTAGTGAGTGACATGCGCACCGGTTCGGTGCACGAGGTAGCCGGGGGATCCGAGCACCGGGCGACCCCGCGGGACTGGCTCGGTCTGGTGGTACTGGCGTTCGCCGTGTTGCTCATCGCTGTCGATGGCACTGTCCTCGACCTGGCATTGCCTTTCATCAGTTCGGACTTGGCACCGACCAGCAACCAGTTGCTGTGGATCATCGATGTCTACTCGTTCGTGCTGGCCGGCCTGCTCATCACCATGGGCACGCTCGGCGACCGAATCGGCCGTCGCCGATTGCTACTGATCGGTGCTGCGGGCTTCGGCATCGCCTCACTCGTAGCGGCCGTGTCGACCAGCGCGGAGATGCTGATCGCGGCCCGCGTGTTGCAGGGTATTTCCGGTGCGACACTGATGCCCGCGACCCTGGGCTTGATTCGAACCATCTTCCTGAACCCGCGTCAACGCGTCGCCGCGATCGGAGTATGGGGCGCGATGGCCGGTGGCGGTGCCGCTGCCGGTCCGCTCGTGGGCGGTTGGCTGCTCGAGCACTTCTGGTGGGGATCGGTGTTTCTCATCAACATCCCCGTGATGCTCGTGCTGATCGCGCTGGGACCGCTGGTGATTCCCGAGTCGAAGGACCCGAACCCGGGTCGGTTCGACCTGACGAGTTCGGCGCTGTCGATGCTCGCCATCGTGCCGCTGGTATTCGCGGTGAAGGAGACCGCGGCACACGGCTTCGAAGTGGTCTACCTGCTGTCGGCGGTGGTCGGTGTGATCGCCGGATACGTGTTCGTCCGCCGTCAGCGCACCCTCGCGGCACCGATGATCGACCTGAGACTGTTTGCCAACCGGGCCTTCTCGACGGGCGTCGCAACGAACTTCCTGTCGGTGTTCGCCCTCGCCGGGGTCCTGTTCTTCGGTTCGCAGTATCTGCAGCTCGTGCTCGGCAACAGCCCGCTCGAGGCGGGTCTGTTGCTGCTTCCCGGTACCGCCGCCAGCATCGTCACCTCACTGCTGGTTGCGGTCCTGGTTCGATACTTCAGTGCGGGAACGGTTCTCGGGGTCGCAATGTTCGTCGCCGCCGCGGGTGCCGGGATCCTGGTCGGCCTCGCAACCGACAGCGGTCCGGCCCTGTTCATTGCCGGGTTCGTCCTCGTGGGGGCCGGTGTCGGTGTCGCGCTGACGCTGACCTCGGAGCTGGTGGTCAGCGCCGTCGAACCCGAACGGGCGGGAGCTGCCTCGGCAGTGTCGGAAACCGCATACGAACTGGGTATCGCACTGGGCGTCGCACTTCTCGGCACCGTTGTCATGGCGACCTTCCGTCGCGGCATCGACGTCACGCAGCTGACCCCCGAACTGGGGGCAAGGGCCGGTGAGACTCTCGGCGGTGCCGATTCGGTAGCCCGTGAGCTGCCGGACTCGGTGGCGACGGGTCTACTGGACTCCGCGCATGCTGCCTTCGTCTCGGGCATGCATGTCGCGGCCGTCGCCACCGCGGTGGTGCTGGCGATCACCGCCGTGTTCGTCCTGGTCAATCTACGCAGGCGTCAGGATTCCAGTACCACGACGGAGTGACCGGGAACCGTTGTGGCAGAGCCAGTTTCGTCCGATGTCGTCGGCTCCCACTCGAGCAGTGGTGAGCCGCCGACCGGCACGGTCACAGCGGATTCGGACAGGTTGCACACCACGCTGAGTCGGCTACGGCGAACGACGATCCATTTCGCGTCCTCGTCGTAGTCCACCTTCACGTGGTCCAGCCACGGGTCGGTCAGTTCGGTCCGGTCGCGGCGCAGCGTCAACAGATCGCGGTAGACGGCCAACAGTCGTGCATGGTCGCCGTCGCCCAGTTCCGACCAGTTCAGCTTCGACCGCGTGAAGGTCTCGGGATCCTGTGGGTCCGGGATATCGCTCTTGTCCCAGCCATGTTCGGCGAATTCCGCCTTGCGTCCCTCGGCGGTCGCCTTACCGAGCTCGGGCTCTGGATGAGAGGTGAAGAACTGGAACGGCGTGGACGCTCCCCACTCCTCTCCCATGAACAACATCGGTGTGTAGGGCGAGGTCAACACCAGAGCAGCCTTGATAGCGAGCTGGCCGGGGGAGAGGTAGAAACCCGGTCGATCGCCGATTGCGCGGTTACCGACCTGATCGTGTGTGGTCGTGTAGGTCACCAGCGAACTGGCCGGAATTCGGCGCGTGTCCAGCGGGCGGCCGTGGATCCGACCGCGGAAGCTCGAATACGTTCCGGCATGAAAGAACCCCTGCCGCAGCGTGTTCGCCAAGCCCCGGAGGGAACCGAAATCGCCGTAGTAGCCCTGCCGCTCACCGGAGACAGCCGCGTGGATCGCGTGGTGAATGTCGTCGTCCCATTGCGCGTCGAGTCCGTAGCCGCCACCCGACCGTGCCGTGATCAGCGAAGGATCGTTGAGGTCGCTCTCGGCGATCAGGGTCAGTGGACGACCGAGATGCGCTGACAGAGTGCGGGTTTCGATCGAGAGCTGCTCGAGCAGATGCACCGCGGTGTGGTCGACTATCGCGTGAACTGCATCCAGTCGCAACGCGTCGATGTGGAACTCGGAGAACCAACGCAGAGCGTTGTCCAGGGCGTATCGCCGAACCTCGCCCGAGTCTGCATCGGCGTAGTTGATTGCCTGGCCCCAGCTGTTGGCCCCTTCGGTCATGTAGGGGCCGAAACGTTCGAGATAGTTGCCGGACGGGCCGAGGTGGTTGTAGACCACATCGAGGACGACGCCGATGCCGCGGCCGTGGCATGCGTCGACCAAGCGCTGCAACCCTTCCGGGCCGCCGTACGCCTCGTGCACGGTGTACCAGAGCACGCCGTCGTACCCCCAGTTGTGCACACCGTTGAACCCGTTGACCGGCATGATCTCGATGAACGAGACGCCGAGATCGACGAGGTGATCGAGCTTGCCGATGGCCGCCTCGAAGGTGCCCTCCTCGGTGAACGTCCCTATGTGCAGTTCGTAGATCGAGGAGCCGGGTAGTTGACGCCCGGTCCATGCCGAATCGGTCCACAGCGTGGGATCGACGTCGAACACCTGGGACAGCTCGTGCACGCCGTCGGGCTGCCTCGGTGATCGCGGATCGGGCAGTGCCTTGTCTGCGTCGTCGAGCAGGTAGCCGTATCGAGAGTTCGGTGCGGCATCGACGTCGGCGTGCCACCACCCGTCCGAGGAACGCTGCATCGGATGCACCGTGTCGTCGAGTTGCAATCGGACCGTCTCGGGGGACGGTGCCCAGACCTGGAATCGTCGTGTCGTCGCCGAAGAGGTCGCTGCCGTCGATGTCGCTGATGTCGATGTCACTGTGTCACCGCTTCTTCGTTGTCGCGCACCAGGAGTGCGACCGGGAGTGAGGCGAACATCTCGGCTACCGAGACGGTGCCCGTGTGTTCGGAGCCGGTGATGCGATCGCGCCATCGGCCGTCGGGCAGCGTCACGGATGTCTCGCCCCAGCCCGTCTCGGACACGCCGAGCGAGAGTCTGGTCGCCAGTGCGATCACGTCGGCGTTTCCGGGAACCGGTCCGCGTGCGAATCCGACGAGGTGCTCGGCCGCGGATCCGTCCGCGACGATCGGCGCGTAGGTGCCACCGACGAAGCTCTCCGGCCGCTCGCGGCGCACGTGCAGCGCGGAGCGAACCACGGCCAGCTTGGCAGCACCCGTATCGATCGAGAGTGCATCGGTGTTCGACGCGGCGAGCATCGATCGACGGACGGAGTAGTCGACGGGTCTGCGGTTGTCGGGGTCGACGAGCGAGTCTTCCCACAACTCGGTGCCCTGGTACACATCGGGGATGCCGGGCCCGGCCAGATTCAACAGTTTCTGACCCAGTGCGTCGGAATGGCCGTGGGGAGCGAGCTTGTCGACCAGCATCGTCATCGATCGAGCGACGGCACCGTCGAAGATGGCGTCGAGCCAGCTGTGTACCGCGGACTCGAACTCCTCGTCCGGAGCAGTCCACGTCGTGCGGAGGGCGGCCTCGCGGATTGCCTTCTCCGCGTAGGCGTGAACGCGCTCACGCAGCGTGGACGTGATCACTCCGTCGACCGGCCAGATGCCGAAAAGGTTCTGCCACAAAAACATTCCTGTTGTACCGTCGGGACTCGGGGTCAGTTCTTCCCAGTCCGTGATGCAGCGAGCCCACAGTTCGGGAGTCTGTGACAGCACGCCGATTCGCGCCCGTACATCCTCGCCGCGTTTGGTGTCGTGAGTCGACAGGGTGGTCATCGCAGCCGGCCAGCGTTGCGCTCGATCGGCGTTGGTCAGATGGAAATACGCTGTGCTGCAACCGAATCGGCTCGGGTCGCCGCCCACCTCCTGCAGGGAGATCAACCGGTTGGCGCGGTAGAACAGGCAGTCCTCTACGCCTTTGGCCGTGACGGCACCGCAGACCTGGTCGAAGCGGACCGGCGATTCTGCACCGGTGACGAGGGCGGTCGCCAGTGCGCCCAGACCGCCGGCCAGGTCCGGCTGCTCCTCGCCGACAGCAGCGATCACGCCCGGCAGCACGCCTGCGAGCGGCGCGTAGTCGGTCCGGTAGACCGGTACGGCCGCGACGACGGCAACGATCGCGTCGATGACGGACTCGAGGTCGACGGTGGTGCCGGACTCGCGAACCACGGCCCGAGCGAGGCGTCGCACCTCGGGGGAGAGGTCGCCGCGCGCAACGCCGGTCTTGAGATCCAACTCTGTCTCGTGCAACGTCTCGGCGTCGTAGGCGATGCCCGAGCGCACCTGAGACAGAGCAGTGAGTGCATGAACGCCCTCAGGGTCGACGAACACTCCGCCGACCGCGGCCAACGCGTCGTACCCGGTCGTTCCGTCGACGGGAAGCGACTCGTCCAGCGGTTCACCGTCGGCCAGAATCTTCTCGATGACGAGCCACCGGTCGGGCCCGAGAAGTCCGCGCAGTTCGGTGAGGTAGCCGGCGGGGTCGGCCAGGCCGTCGGGATGGTCGACCCGCAATCCGTCGATCAGTCCGTCGTCGATCCAACCGGCCACCTGACGATGGGAGTCGGTGAAGACGTCGAGGTCTTCCTGCCGGATTCCCGCCAGGCCGTTCACGGAGAAGAACCGTCGGTATCCGATCAGCCCGTCGGACCAGCTCACCAATCGGTAGGCCTGGCGGTCGTGTACGGCCTGCGCATCGTCACCGTCGGTGCCGTCTGCGATGGGGAAGCGGTGCTCGTAGAACGCGAGCAGAGGCTGCTCCTCCGAGCGGTCGACGGTCAGCTCGCCGACGTCGCTCGCGCTGCCGAGCACGGGGATCGCGATCTTGCCGTCGACGCCGTTGTCGGCTCCGAAGTCGATGTCGAAGTACGTCGCGTACTCGGAGTCGCGACCGCGTCGCAGCACGTCCCACCACCACGCGTTCTGGCGCGGGTCCTCCACTCCGACGTGGTTGGGGACGATGTCGACGATTATCCCCATGCCCAGCTCTGCGGCACGAGAATGCAACTGCGTCAACGCTTCTCGGCCGCCCAGGGCGGCCGACACCGTCGAGGTGTCGGTGACGTCGTATCCGTGTGTCGATCCGTCGGTCGCTGTCAGGATCGGTGACAGATACAGGTGAGTGACCCCGAGGTCGTGGAGGTAATCGACCACGTCGGAGGCGTCGGCCAGGGTGAAGGCATCGCCCCGCAGTTGTAACCGGTATGTACTGGTGGGCAGCGGCATGTGTCAGGCAGTCTTTCGTAGAACGAGCAAGGAACGAGCGGTGACTTCCACCGGTGTACCCGCTTCTATCGATTTCTCACCCGCTCCCGTTCGGGCTGCTGTGTCCAAGGCGACCGTCCACTCCTTGGCGTAGTTCCCGTCCGGGGTCACGAACTCGAGCGTCTCGTGATGTGCGTTGAAGCACAACAGGAACGAGTCGTCCACCACTCGCTCACCGCGCTGATTCGGTTCCGGAATTCCTTCGCCGTTGAGGAACACGGTCAGCGACTTGCCGAAGCCGCTGTCCCAGTCCTCGGGCGTCATCTCTTCGCCCGCAGGGGTCAGCCAGGCGATGTCTCGTGCCTGCTCACCGGTTCGGATGGGACGGCCCTCGAAGAACCGGCGCCGGCGGAACACCGGGTGTTCGGCGCGCAATGCGATGGCGTTGCGCGTGAACTCGATCAGTTCCGCATTGGTCTCGGCCAACGACCAGTCCATCCATGCCAGTTCGGAGTCCTGGCAGTAGACGTTGTTGTTGCCCTGCTGTGTTCGTGCCATCTCGTCGCCGTGAGCGATCATCGGCGTACCTTGGCTGAGCAGCAAGGTCGCCATGATGTTGCGAATCTGGCGGGCTCGGAGGTCCAGAATTTCCGGATCGTCGGTCGGTCCCTCGACGCCGCAGTTCCAGGACCGGTTGTGACTCTCGCCGTCGTTGTTGCCCTCACCGTTGGCCTCGTTGTGCTTGTCGTTGTACGAGACCAGGTCGTTGAGGGTGAATCCGTCGTGGGCAATGACGAAGTTGATGCTGGCTCCGGGGCGACGACCGTTCGACTCGTACAGATCCGAGGATCCGGTCAGCCTCGACGCGAACTCGCCCAGCGTCGCGGGCTCCCCGCGCCAGTAGTCACGCACGGTGTCGCGGTACTTGCCGTTCCACTCCGTCCACAGGCCGGGGAAGTTGCCGACCTGGTAGCCACCCTCACCGATGTCCCAGGGCTCGGCGATCAGCTTCACCTGGCTGACGACCGGGTCCTGCTGAACGAGATCGAAGAATGCACTGAGGCGATCGACGTCGTGCAGTTCGCGAGCCAACGTGGATGCGAGGTCGAATCGGAACCCGTCGACGTGCATCTCGGTCACCCAGTAGCGCAACGAGTCCATGATCAGCTGCAGCGTGTGCGGGTGCCGGGCGTTGAGACTGTTGCCGGTACCGGTGTAGTCCATGTAGTGCTCGAGATCGCCGTCGACGAGCCGGTAGTACGCCGCGTTGTCGATGCCGCGGAAGCTGATGGTCGGGCCCATGTGATTGCCCTCGGCGGTGTGGTTGTAGACCACGTCGAGTATCACCTCGATGCCGGCGGCGTGGAACGAGCGAACCATGGCCTTGAACTCGGTGACCGCCGCACCGGGGGACTGCAGTGAGGAATATTCCGCGTGCGGGGCCAGGAAGCCGAATGTGTTGTAGCCCCAGTAGTTTCGCAGTCCCTTGTCCAGCAGAACCTGATCCTGCATGAACTGGTGCACCGGCATCAGTTCGATGGCCGTGACTCCGAGGTGGTTGAGGTGATCGATGATCGCCGGATGCGCCAGCCCGGCGTAGGTGCCGCGCTCGGCCTCGGGAATGTCGGGGTGGTTGATCGTCATGCCCTTGACATGGGCCTCGTAGATCACGGTCTCGTGGTACGGGCGTTTGGGGGCGCGATCCGCCTGCCAATCGAAGAACGGGTTGATCACGACGGTGGTCATCGTGTGACCGAGCGAATCATGCTGCGGGAAATCGTTGTTCGGCACGTCGTCGTGCGCGATGGGAGCTTCCTCGATGATCTCGTCGTCGGGATCGGCAAGATCGGTGGCGTCCTCGAACGGGGCCTCGGCGTCGAGTGAATCCGCGGATTCGTCGTCGATCTGTACCTCGGGTTCGGGTTCGGGAGCGGGCGCGTCCATGTTGTACGAGAACAGCGATCGGTCGCCGTCGAACGATCCCTCGAACGCCTTGCCGTACGGATCCACGAGCAGCTTGCTCGGGTCGCAGCGATGCCCGGCTGCCGGATCCCACGGGCCGTGAACGCGGTAGCCGTAGCGCTGACCCGGTACCACGGTGGGCAGATATGCGTGCCAGACGTAGCCGTCGGACTCCTCGAAGCGGATGCGGGTCTCGGTTCCGTCGTCGGCGATCAAGCACAGATCCACGGCCTCCGCGACCTCGGAAAACAGTGCGAAATTGGTTCCTGCTCCGTCGTAGGTCGCGCCGAGCGGATAGGCGGATCCCGGCCATACTGCGATGGCAGGCGTGTCGTCGGAGGCTTCGTGCAGCATGGATCAACCCTACTGTGGCCGGTGGGCCCGGGCTTACCGAGCGCGAGGCGCTCGGCTCACGGTCCGGCCCACCACCCGGTGGCCGATCCGACCTGCCGTCCCAGCTCGGTGGTCAGAGTTCGCACGTAGGTCGCAGTGAGATGATGCTCGTCACGGTAGACGAGTACGTTGCCTTGCTCGACGCGGCACACGGTGGCGTCGCAGACTGCATCGGACAGGTCGAGAGCGGAGAACCCGGGGAGCCGAAACGAGGCCGCAAGCGCCGGATTGACGGGGTCGAGTGCTTCGTCCCTGGGAATGCCGCACGAGGTGGCATCGCCGCCGTCGGCCAGGCAATCGATCGCCCGGTACGCGAGCCACGGGGTGTCCCGAACGCCCAGAATTCCGACACCGTCCGCAGCGAGTTGCTGCCACACCGCGGCGTACCAGGTGGGGGTGTAATCGCCGGGGAAGTCCTCCCGCGGGCGGGTGGCGGTGGTGAACACGTAGGCAGGTTCCATCGCTGCGACGTCGGCGAGCACGGTCTGCGTCCAGTCGAGGCAATCCGGGTATTCGTTGGGGCCGAGCATCGGCATCGTGTCGATGCTCAACGGGCAGCCCATCTTCAGGAATGTGACGACCTTGAACCCGTGCTGGAGTCCGAGCGCGTCGAGGGCCGTCACCCAGTGCTCGGCGTGCGAGCTGCCCGCCAGCACGATGGTTCGGTTCGCGTCGAGGTCGCCGTAGCTACACGAGACCGCATCGCGTGTTTCGAAGTCGGCGATGCAGCCTTCGAGGGTAGTGGCGGGGAGGTCCTCGGGAGCCGAATACAGCGGGGGACGGACGGCGGCCGGTTCGGCGCGAATTCCGTCGGTCAGTTCGAGCGCCCCCGGGTGAGTCAGTTCGTCGACCGATTCATCGGCCTGCACCGCGGTGATCGACCGGTCGATGTAGACGTTCCATCCGACCGAACCGGCCGTGACGGCGAGCGCGGCGATCCCCGCGCAGGCAGTGACCGCGATGCGTCCCGGCGTGAACGTGTTCGACTGCGTGGGGCGCTCGACCAGGCGCACGGTCAGCCATGCGAGTGCGACCGACGCCCCGACGATGCCGAGACCCCCGAGCGCGTCGGCATGGGATCTGCCGGTGGCCGACAAGTAGAAGATCAGCAGCGGCCAGTGCCACAGGTACAGCGGAAATGCGATCGATCCGACCCAGGCGAAGAACCGGTTGGAGAGCGTTGCCGCTACGGCGGTCTCGGACCCGGCGACGATCAACGCGAGGGTCGCGAGCACCGGAATCGAAGCCAGGGGACCGGGAAACGCAGTCACTCCGTCGACGACGAAACCGCACGCGACGATGACGGTCATGCCGAGAACGGCAAGGACTCCGCGTGCCGTCGACGACAAGCGGGCACGTCCGGGCGAGGCGGCGGCCACCGCGCTGTTGGATCGCGAGGCGAGCACTGCCGCCAGTGCCGCACCGAGCATGATCTCCCAAAGGCGCGCACCGGTGTCGTAGTAGTTCCAGGCCTGATGCCGTCGAACACCGTCCGCCGCGTACACGAAGGACACCACAGCGATCATGGCGAAGATCACGGCAAAGGTGCGTGGTCGCAGACTTCGTGGCCCCTTGGGTCGGGCGATGCGTCGGAGCCATGCGAGACCGAACACGACGGCAATGGCCAGCAGATAGAACTGGAACTGCACGGCGACCGACCACAGATGCTGAACGGGGCTCACCGAGGGATCGGCCGCCAAGTAGTCGTTCGCTGTTGTCGCCAGCTGCCAGTTCACGTAGTAGAAAACACCGGATACGAGTTGATCACCCAGGTCTGCCCAGCGGGTGCGCGGCAGCAGGAACACCGATGCGACGGCGACTGCGAGCAGCGTGATCAACAGCGGTGGACCCAGCCTGCGCAGCACGCGCGTGATGCGGGTGATCGGATTCAGGCTTGCCCCGGCCTCGGCCGATCGCAGTAGGGATGCGGTGAAGAAGAACCCGGACAGCGTCAGGAAGACGTCGACGCCACCCGACACGCGACCCATCCAGATGTGGAACACGACGACGAGTGCGATCGCGACGCCGCGCAAGCCGTTGAGATCTCGCCGTTGCGGTGGTCGACCCTGTGGGCCGGGTGCCGGAGCGGAAGCGCCCTGGACCGGTGTCGAGAAATCGGTGGCCGAGTCGCTGTCGGTCGGGTGTACATGCATGAAGGAGAAGTGGCTCCGGCTGTCGATCGACTACTCGGTCGGATGTGCGATACCGGGCAAACAATACGTGTACGCGAGGTGAAGCACTTCTCGGAGTCTGCTTCGGGGCAATAGTCCCAGTTCGGGAGCGTAGAGGCTGATCCGGCGCATTGTCTTCTTGCGCGGATAGAGCGCGTGTGCAACTATTTGCCAAGCGCGTGCAACTACACGCGATAGCCAGATATTTACCTACGCCACTTCGTCTCAGGAGATTCGACATGCCTCTCGGCCTGCTCGCCCTCGCAATCGGAGGATTCGGCATCGGTTTGACCGAATTCGTCATCATGGGCCTACTACCGGAGGTCGCGGCCGACTTCTCGGTTGCCGAAGCCACTGCCGGCTGGCTCATCACCGGATATGCGTTGTCCGTCGTCGTCGGAGCGCTGGTGGTCACCGCTGCGGTGACGCGACTTCCCCGCAAGACCGTCTTGCTTGCACTGATGTGCCTGTTCATCGCAGGCAACCTGATTTCTGCACTCTCGGGCAGCTACGACACGATGCTGCTCGGTCGTGTGGTCGCCGCACTGTGCCACGGAGCCTTCTTCGGAATCGGTGCCGTGGTCGCGGCAGGTCTGGTCGAGCCCGCAAAGAAGGCGGGAGCGATTGCCATGATGTTCGCCGGCCTCACCGCCGCCAACGTTCTCGGCGTTCCGTTCGGAACGTTCCTCGGTCAGAGTTACGGATGGCGGTCGGCGTTCTGGGCCATCACGGTGATCGGCATCGTTGCGCTGATCGGCATCGCGGCCCTCGTTCCTCGGGAAACCGGGATCGGTGAGGAGAGCGATCTGCGCCGCGAATTGCGTGCGTTCCGGTCTCCCCAGGTGTGGCTCTCCATCGCCACGACGGTGCTCGGGTTCGGCGGTATGTTCGGCGCGTTCACGTATATCGCGTTCACCCTCACCGACGTCAGCGGGTTCGCGTCGAGCTCGGTGCCCTGGCTGCTCGTGCTGTTCGGTGGAGGCCTCTTCATCGGAAATTACCTCGGCGGCAGGGCCGCCGACCGCAACCTCACCGCCACGTTGCTGACGTTGCTCGGCGCGTTGACCGTCGTTCTCGTCTTCTTCGCGCTCACCGCAGAGAGTCGACCGGCGACTGTTGCCTCTCTCGTCCTCATGGGCGCTTTCGGTTTCGCGACGGTGCCGGGGCTGCAGATGCGGGTGATGTCGTTTGCGCCCGACGCTCCGACGATGGCGTCCGGTGCGAACATCGCCGCGTTCAATCTCGGAAATGCGTTGGGCGCGTGGCTCGGCGGCGTGACGATCTCGGCCGGCCTCGGCTACACCTCGCCCATCTGGGCCGGATCCGGTATCACCGTGCTTGCGTTGCTGGTCCTGTTGTTCGCAACTCGTCTGCTGCGCCGCTCCGCTTCGGGTGCCGCAGTGGACGGAGTGAGCGCAGCAACCAGTGCTGCGGGATCGTCCACCTGAACACCGAACGAGTGAGCGAAGCCGGATATCCGCCATCGCGGCAGGAGTGCGGGAACCACCACCTCTGCGGCACTGGACAGCTCGATATCGACCGTGGTGCCGTCCTGGTTCGGTAGGACGAGCCGGCCTCCGTCGAGAGCGGGCGACACGACGCCGTAGCGACGGTGGATACGAACCGACACGATGTTCGCACGGTCGACCCTCGCTACGACCGTGCCCGACATGCGCATAACGAGGGCTTCGGGTGAGAGAACATGCGGGTGCGCCCGAGCCAGGGCGACCGATGATGCGAGTAGCACCAGGGACGCCACCGACGCGGCTGCGACCAGCGCACTGAGCCACAGCCACGGAATCAGCAGGTGCAGAACGACCATCTCGATCACGGTGGCAGCACCGAACATCAGGGGTAATCCGAGTGTTCCGCGGGTAGCAGTGAACACGGTCGCGTCCGCAGCGATCGGCGCGTGCTGCCCGCGCGTCCAGAGCGCCAACGAGTGCCATCTACCGACCTGGACAGGGAAGTCGACCGTCATCGGGTGCCTCCGGAGCGTGGGTGTTCGGTCGTCTGCAGGCGCGCGGTGGCGCGGACGATCACGGTGCGCTGGGCCGGATCGGGCAGGATGTCGTCGATACTCAGCGAACCGATCTCCTCGGTGTCCACAGTGGTATCGGACGGATCGGAGGCGAGTGAATCGAGATCGAACATCGACTCCAGTTCTGCGGCCAGCGACGCGATATCGCTCTCGGCCTCGGCCGGATTTCGGCCCTCCAGTGCGCTGAACCTGCGGAGAAGTCCGAGGTACCTCTGACGAAGGCCGTGGTCGCCGAGTGTGGTGGTCACCGTCTCGAAGAACGATGCGGGAACGGCGCCCGATATCGCCATCACCTCGAGTAGATCGCGTTCACGGATCAATGCTTCTCGGTCCGGCTCCGCGGAAGCGTCGATCAGCGCGCTCAGGGCGTCGGCAACCTCGCGCGGAAGAGCGGTCAGCTGACGATGCTCGACTGCGTCGTTCAGCAGTGCCGACAGGCGGATGTGCTTGCGCGCGAGCGCGGACTGCTCCCGTTCCAAACCGACGAGAAGCGCCCTGAGATCAGCGACCACATCGGTCTCGCCCGCCGGAGACTCACCGAGGGCGGCGGCTATCTCGCCGAGTGGCATCCCGCAGTCGGCCAGCCACCGGATTCTCATCAGACGAACCACGTCGTCGATCGTGTACTCGCGATATCCGTTGGACAGACGGCGCGGCTCGTCGAGCAGGCCGAGGCGGTGGTAATGACGCACCGTTCGCGGTGTCGTTCCAACGGCCTCCGCCAGAGATCCGATTCTCATGTGTTCAGTGTGAACCTTGACGCTACGTCAACGTCAAGACCGTCTGCCTCGCCTTCCCAGGGCCGGGCGTGGCAGCGCGGCGTATCGTCGGGTCGTCGTGTGAGTCGTCGTGGCTCGCACCGTTCGAGGAAGAGACCTGGCTGAAGATGGTCGACGCCGATCGTTGGTACCGGGAGATGTTCGAGGCCAGCACGGTCGGATTGGCGCTCGCCGACGAAGACGGACTGCTCGTTCTCGCCAACGAGGCCTACGCAGCCATCGTCGGATGTCCTCGTGAGCGCCTGCCCGGCAGATCTTCTCGTGAATTCACCCATCCCGACGACCTGGCCCAACACGCCGCCATGGAGCAGATCATGGACGACGCGAAGACTCGAGGGGAATCGGTTCACGTCGAGAAGCGATACTTGCATGCCGACGGCACAGTCCGGTGGGGTTGGATCTCGGCCAGCGAGGTTCCTGGGCCGGAGGGACAACGGTGGACGATGGCCGTTGTGCACGACATCACCGATCGAAGGCGCGTCGAGGAAGACCTGCGCGTAGCCGCACAGACCGACGCCCTCACCGGACTGCTCAATCGGCGCGGATGGCGAGATCGGTTGCACCAGTTGACCACACCGCCGGGGGCCGAGGGCGTGGTAGCGCTCGCCATGATCGATTTCGACCGCTTCAAGCTGTACAACGACAAGTACGGCCACGGCCGCGGTGATCAACTGTTGGTTCGGTTCTCCGCTGCTGCGGCAGATCTGCTCGGTGGCCGAGCCTCGATCGCGAGATGGGGTGGGGAGGAGTTCGCTCTCGCGATGCCGGGAGTGGGATCGACGACGATGGCGGCCGTGCTGACCGAGCTTGCCGCCGTCGTTCCCGACCGGCAGACGTTCTCCGCGGGGCACACGACGTTGCGGCGAGGCGAGTCCGTGGACGACTGTTTCGATCGCGCAGACATGTTGCTCTTTCAGGCCAAGCGAGATGGTGGCGCGCGATCGTACAGCGACGGAAGCCGCCGATCCGGCGAGTGAGCGTCAGCTCGCCAGTCGGCCGAATCCGACCACGCCGGAGTCGGATCCGTAGTGCAGGGTGTGAACTCGGATCTTGCCGGCCTCGTTCCCACCGACGGTGACGGCCTCGTCGCCGTCGACCGCCACGATCACGTTGGTGTGCTGGCCGATCCAGCTGCTGTTGTCGTAGAGCACCACGTCGCCCACCGACGGCGTGTAGCTGCCGACAGCCTCGAACCGACCCTGCTCCTGGTAGTACTCCTGCAGGGTGTAGACGCCGGGTATGCGCCACGAACCCGAATTGGGGTTCGACAGCGGCATATCCGCTTCCTTCATGATCCAACTGACGAAGTCGGCACACCAGGCTTCGTCCACACCCTCGGCATAGAACGTTCCCGGGCGCTGCTGCTTGTGCTCGGCGCGCAACAGTTCCACCACCCGGGCCTGATCGGCGGTCAGCTCACCGGTGTTCACCTCGGGAAATGCCTCGGTGTCCCACGGGAGGTACCGGCTCGGGGCCAGCCACAGAACACCAACGACCGCAACCACGACGACCGCCGTGCACGCCGCCACCCACAGTGGCCACCGTCGTCGAGTACGCGCGCTGGTGTCGATGCTCATGCCACCACGGTAGCGCGACCGGACACACAGCTTGGCACAATGAGGCCGTGACCTTCCCTCGTGACCTGCCGGCCCATGCTGTTCCGGAACCTGTGGTGGACGCTGCCCGCGGAGCGTCGCGCATCGCCGTACTCACGGGCGCAGGCATGTCCGCCGAGTCGGGGATCGCCACCTTCCGGGACGCCCAGACCGGGTTGTGGAAGGACTTCGACCCCAAGGATCTCGCCAGTCCCGAGGGCTGGACGGCCGACAGCGATCTGGTGTGGGGCTGGTATCGATGGCGAGCGGAATTGGTCCGACGCTCCGAGCCCAACGCCGGTCACGTGGCTCTCGCGCAATGGCAGCAGCGGGCGCACGTCGACATCGCAACCCAGAATGTCGACGATCTCCACGAGAGAGCCGGAGCCACGGTGTTGTCGCATGTGCACGGGTCCCTGTTCGAGCCGTACTGCAGCGACTGTGGGACACGAGCAGCACTCGACGCCGGTTCCGCCGACGCACCGGCCGAGGCGGATCAGCGGGTTCCGCCGCCGGAATGCCCGTTGTGCGGTGGGCTGATTCGGCCGGGCGCGGTGTGGTTCGGCGAATCGCTGCCCGAGGCCCCGTGGGACGCGGCCGAGGACGCCGTCCGACGTGCCGACCTCGTTCTCGTTGTCGGCACGTCGGGAGTCGTGTACCCGTTCGCGGGACTGCCTGCGATCGCTCGTAGCGCCGGAGCCACGGTAGTGGAGATCAACCCGGTCGAGACCGAGGTCTCGGACATGGCCGATCACCGGTGGCGCACCAGTGCTGCGGTGGGATTACCGGCCCTCGTTGCGCGACTGTGAACGCCGAAACACGCTGTCGCCGTGGCCGTTGCACCGACCGCTCGACCTCAGGGCCGCAGTCTCTTGACCAGTAGCAGCGACAGTCCTCCGAGTAGACCGGCGATCAGCAGCGTCAGAGCTGTCTCGATCGCCTGGAACCGCCAGAACAATCGATCCTCGTGGTACTTCGTCTCGAAGGCTTCGGCACCCTGAGCTCGGGTGCAGTCGATCTGTGTGCGAGCGTCCTCCGCGGCACGGAGATCGGCGTATTCCTCGTATTGCGCGACCGTCTCGAATTCGCTCATGTCCCGGTAGTTGTCGGGCCACGTGCACTTCAGCAGGTCGATCGCTACGGGTGTTCCTTGGCCGTCGACGTAGTCCGCCGAGACGTTCCATCGCGGATACATCGAGATCGAATCCAACGGCCGGTAGTAGTCCGGTGTGCCGCCGTACATGTCGTTCATCTTCTGCTCGAGTGTTCGGGTCTCGACCGCGGGAGTCGCGTAGTGTTCGCGAATCTGCGTCGGCAGCAGCGCCAGGAAGGCAGTGGACAGCACGACAGTGGTGATCATCGCGGCGACGGTGTTCCGCATGGCCAGTGCGCATGCTGCGCCGAGCATCAGTCCGGCAGCCGTATACCCGCCCGAAACGAATCCCGTTGCGCCGAAAATGGGGAAGTCCAGGCGGGACTCGCCGGTGCTCATGAAAGTGAACGACCCAGGCGAGGTGCGATATTTCGCCCAGTAGAGGGCGCATCCGAGCAACGCCATGGCGAGGATCGTCGGAACGAACACGACCAGTACGCGCACGCCGTACCACCGTCGTCTGCTCACCGATTGGGTCAAACCGAGTACGTGAGTTCGACGTTCGAGATCGCGGGAGAACACGGTGACCCCGACAAAAGCGCCGAGCACGACGGGGAGGGCGATCGTCAGAAGAATCGCCATGGTCTGCGCGGTCTCCGCCGTGCAATAGTCCTCACCGATCCCGAGGCAGCGCTGGAGTACGGGTACGGGTGCCACACCCCCGTCGATCAGTGTGATGGCAATTATGATGGCCGCCAACAGAAGTGGAGTCAGGACCCCGAACAGAATTGTCGCGCGGAATTGTCTCCATGTCACCCAGATCATGCCGCTACCTCCGCGCCGAGGTGTGCGAGTACAACGTCGTCCACGGTGGCGTCCTCGACGGTCCAGCCCGGTCGCGCTGTCTCCGGTCGAGTGCCGTGGACGACGAATACTGCTGCACTGGAACCGGATACGTCGGAGATGATGGTTCCGTTGTCAACGGTGGGTTCGGCCTCGGTGCTACCGACGAGCAGGTAGTGCTCGGCGGTGATGGTATCCAGTTCACCGTCGAGTCGAATGCGTCCGTCGCGCAACAGGAGTAGTCGGTCGGCGACGTCGACGAGTTCGGACAACACATGCGACGACAGCACGATGCTCGTGCCGTTCTCGGCCGCGTCGCGCATCAATGTCCGGGCCACAGCACGGCGGGCAACCGGATCCAGATCTGCGAGAGGCTCGTCGAGCAGCAGTACCTCCGGTCGCCGACCCAGGGCCAAGGCCAGCGCGACCCGGGTGCGGTGGCCGGGGGAGAGTGACTTGACGCGTGCCGAGACCGCGATCCCCGCTGCGTCCACGAGTTCTGCCGCATACGCATCGTCCCAGTGCACGTTGGTGTTTCGGCCGAAGCGGAGCGTATCGGCGACGGTGAAGTGTGGATAGAGAGGTTTGTGCTGAGCGAGGTAGGAGAGGCCGGGCGCGATGCCGCGTTGGCCTACGGCTTCGCCCAGTACTCGAATGTTCCCGGAGTCCGGTGTGAGCAGTCCGACCGCCAACGACATCAGAGTCGACTTGCCTGCGCCGTTGGAGCCGACCAACGCTGTGACGCTTCCTCTTTCGATGGCAAACGAGCAGTGGTCGAGGACGGTCTTTCGGCGGAACGACTTGACCACCTCGTCCATGGTGAGCACTGCGTCGGTCATGATCCGTCTCTTTCCGGTCGGTCGAAGTGGGTGTCGAGGGCAGCGGTGACGATGGCCTCGAGGTCCGGTCTGTCCAGTCCTGCTGCCAGGCAATGGCGAATCCAGCGGCTCAGTTCGTTCTCGAGAGCCGATCGTTCGGCCATGCCGGGTTTCGCCAGGGAGGCGACGACGAAGGTTCCCGATCCGGTCCGTGGTTCGACCAGGCCTTCTCGCTCGAGTTCGCGGTAGGCCTTGAGCACGGTGTTCGGGTTGATGGCGAGCGCCGTGACCACGTCTTTTGCCGTCGGGAGCTTGTCGCCGACAGTGAGTGATCCGAGGCGCAGGGCCTGTTTGGTCTGCAGTATCAGTTGGACATATGTGGGGATGCCGGACTGACGATCGATACGGTAAGCGATCACCAGGACCCTTTCACTAGTTGATTAGTGGAAGACGGTAATGCGGACTCGTCTGTTTGTCCAGGTTTTTGCGGTCAGTGGATGGTCAGGGCATCGATGAGTGCGCTCATTGCCGATGCGGCACTGTCGGTTTCGGTGGGTCCCAGGGCGGCGAGACTGGCGATGAGGGCTGCTATCTCCGGGACGGTCAGACGCACAGGACGTGGACCGGCCACACTCGCCAGCCGTGATCCGCCGTGCACACCCGAGGCCGCATCGATGGGTACGCCGGATTCACGCAATCGGGCGAGATCGCGCTCGACCGTGCGCACGCTCACTCGCAATCGCTGCGCAAGTTCGGGTGAGGTCAGCGGCGTCGCTGCCGAACTCAGCCACTCGACGATCCGGTGCTGGCGCACGACGCGACGCAGGGTGAGGGCGCTGTCGAGCGAGTGGGGCGAGGTCTCCTTGGGCACTGTCCGAATTCTTCCCGATTCCCGACACCGCCCTGACGGGAATGAGTCGTACCGTTCTCGGTATGACCTCCGAAACGGAAACGATCGACCGCTTCTTCGCTCGCTACACGGGGTATCTGACCTCGGGTGATCTCGACAATCTGGCAGAGATCTACAACTATCCTGCGCTGGCTGTGACGGCGCGGGGCTGCGCAGCTATCGTCGCGCCTCAGCAAACCCGAGAGTTCTTCGAGCAGGGGCAGGCCTACTATCGATCGCGCGGAATACAGGGCGTGCGAGCGCGCGACATCGTCACCGAGATCGAGGTGCCGGGGGTGTGGGTCGGTCATCTGCTGCTGGAGAACCTCGACTCCGACGGCTCGCCGGTGGGAACCGAGCGCAATGCCTATCAGGTCGTGACGGCCGAGGACGGCACACGACGGATCGCGGTGACGACGCCCCTCGACGCGTAGTAACTGCAGGTGGAGGTCGCGTGCGTCGAAGTCGTGCGATCAGGGGTGCAGGAGGCCCGCAACCAGGGCGTCGACAACCTCGTCCGTCGAGGTGTTCGGATCGATCGGGTAGGTCAGGCGGTCGAGCAGAAGTCCGTCGATCGCGTAGTGGAAGAGTGCGACTTCCTTGCGACCCCCGGGTAATCCTGCGGCGAGGTTGAATTCGACGTCGGCAGAGAAGTTCGAGCGCTGCCAGCTGCCGAGCATCTCCCTGATCTCCGGTCGTCTCGATGCCTCGAGCCGCAACTCGAACAAGGCGAGTGTCACGTCGCTGTTCGCGAGCAGTCGGGCGACGATGTCGCGGATGTACGCGCCGAACAGGTCGGGGCTGGGAGGTTGCGCGGCGAGTGGTTCGTGGACCTCCGCGTCGGGTGCGAGTCTCTCGCCGATCCGCTCGATCAATCCGGCAATGACGTCGGCGCGGGTCTTGAAATAGTTCGATGCCGTTCCCTTGGGCACAGCTGCTTCCTCGTCGATCGCGCGGTGGGTCAGTCCGCGCGCTCCTTCCGCTGCGAGCAGGCGAAGTCCGGCGTCGGCCAGTTCGGAGCGTCGGAGCGGGTTGCGAGCCATGGAAACAGACTAGCGGAACCACTACGGATGTCGTAGTCTGAGGCAACCACTACACCCGTCGTGATCGGAGAAACTCATGCGTGAACTGGTCTATTACGTCGCCGTCAGTCTCGACGGCTACATCGCTGCCCCCGACGACTCCTTCGCCGACTTCCCGATGCACGGCGACCACATCGACATGATTCTGCGTGAGTACACCGACACCATTCCGACGCTGGGACTTCGGGCGACGGGACTGACCCCCGACCTGAGTCGTTTCGACACCGTGCTCATGGGGTGGAACACGTACAAGGCCGGTGGAATCCATCCCCCGGAGGGTCCGTACGGCCACCTGAAGCAGTACGTTTTCTCGCGCAAACACTCGGGCGTGGAAGCGGCCGTGACTCTCACCGATGAAGATCCCGTAGCGGTCGTGCGAAAGCTGAAGAGCGAGAGGGGGAGTGGGATCTGGCTGGCAGGTGGAGGGATGTTGGCGTCGGCTGTCGCGGGCGAAATTGACAGGCTGATCCTCAAGGTGAACCCGATCCTCCTCGGCTCGGGTAAGCGTCTCTTCGCCGAGCGTGCGTACTCACCGATCCGAAGTCGCCTCGTGGCCAGTACCCCCTTCGAGTCCGGCGTGGTGGTGAACGAGTACACGGTCGATCGATGATGTGGAACCGAGGACGACGTCGCACTCGGTACTGTGGAAAGGAACGTTCTTTCTTTCTCAGGTAGGGATTGCACATGGCTTTGGGCTCCGACCGGTTCTGGCGTGTACTCGGACGCTCCGCGCAGAAGGCGCAGAGCACGTCCCGTCAGCGCGTCGACCGAGCCCAGGAGCACGCGGAGTGGGCGGCTGCTCTGGACGACAGCGACTTGGCGACAGAGGCGACCGCACTTCGCGTCGACAACGCAGCGCGGCTCGATGTTCCGCGGTACCTCGCGTTGGTGCGCGAGGCGAGTGAGCGAACACTGTCCATGCGGCCCTTCGATGTACAACTCCACGGTGCCGTTCGACTTCTCGCCGGCGACGTGGTGGAGATGGCGACCGGTGAGGGCAAGACGTTGGCCGGCGCCATCGCTGCCGTCGGGTACGTCTTGTCCGGGCGCGCGGTGCACGTCATCTCGGTCAACGACTTCCTTGCGCAACGCGATGCACAGTGGATGAAGCCGTTGTTCGAGGTTCTGGGTATCACGGTCGGTTCCATCGGTGAGGCGTCGAGCGCGCAGGAGCGTCGCACCGCCTATGCCTGCGACATCACGTACGCCTCGGTCAACGAGGTCGGCTTCGACGTCCTGCGTGATCATCTGGTGAACGATCGACAGGATCTGGTCTTGCCCGTCCCGGACGTCGCACTGATCGACGAGGCCGACTCCGTGCTGGTGGACGAGGCGCTCGTCCCGCTGGTGTTGGCCGGTTCGGTATCGGGTGACGTCTCGACCTCGACCGTGATGGACGCAGTCCGATTGTTGGACAAGGGTGTTCACTACGACACCGATGCCGAAGGGCGGAACGTGTTCCTCACCGACGAGGGTGCCCTGCGGATCGAGAAGGAGCTCGGCGGAATCGATCTGTACTCGGAACAGCATGTCGGATCGACCCTGGTGGCGGTCAACGTGGCCCTGCACGCCCAGGTGCTGGTGCAGCGCGATGTCGATTACATCGTTCGTGACGGACGGGTTCAGCTGATCAACGCCTCGCGTGGACGTGTCGCCGAACTTCAGCGCTGGCCGGACGGGCTGCAGGCGGCGGTCGAGATCAAGGAGGGGCTTGCTCCCACCGAGACCGGCGAGATTCTCGACACGATCACCGTGCAGGCATTGATCAATCGGTACGCCACGGTGTGCGGCATGACCGGAACGGCCATGGCGGCGGGGGAGCAGCTTCGGACGTTCTACAGCCTCGGCGTCTCGGTCATCGAGCCCAACGTGCCGACGGTGCGCGTCGACGAAAACGACCGTGTGTACGACACGATCGAGCACAAGAACGCTGCAATTGCTTTGCAGGTGAAGGAGATTCACGAGACCGGGCAGCCGATTCTCATCGGAACCCATGATGTCGCCGAGTCCGAGGCGTTGGCGGCGACTCTCACGGCCTCGGGCGTGGACGTGGTGGTGCTCAATGCAAAGAACGATGCTGAGGAGGCAGCGGTCATCGCCGCGGCCGGAGTGCACGGCGCGGTGACGGTGTCGACTCAGATCGCCGGTCGCGGAACCGATATCAAGCTCGGTGGTCCCGACGGTGCCGATCGCGAACGTATTGCCGAGCTCGGCGGACTGTTCGTTCTCGGCACCGGCCGCCACACGACCGAGCGACTCGACAACCAGCTCCGGGGACGCGCAGGTCGACAAGGAGATCCGGGTCGTTCGCTGTTCTTCGGCAGCTGGGAGGACGACGTCGTCAAGAACAACATCGGCGAAAAGGACGCACCGAAGGGTATCGACGACAGCGGAATGTTCACCTCGCCGGCAGCGGCCGACCGTGTCGATCACGCACAACGCATCGCCGAGGGCCAGATGCTCGAAATACATTCTCGCACTTGGCGTTACAACCAGTTGACGGCTCAGCATCGTGAGATTCTGGATCGCAGCCGCGCGACGTTGCTCAACTCGGACGAGGCGTTGACCCTGCTCGAGGCGCACTCGCCGAAGCGCTCGAAGGAGCTTCGCGACACAGTCTCGGAGGAGACGCTGATCGAGGTCGCTCGCCAGATAGTTCTGTACCACCTCGATCGATCGTGGTCCGATTACCTCGCGCACCTCGCAGACGTGCGTGAGAGCATCCACCTTCGGGCATTGGGCCGCGAGAATCCGCTGGACGAGTATCACCGCATTGCGGTCGAAGCGTTCAAGACGGTGTCGTCGAAGGCGATGGATCTCTCGCACGCCACCTTCGAGTCGGCCGACATCACTTCCGACGGAATCGATCTCGACGATGCCGGTTTGCGTCGACCGACGTCGACCTGGACGTACATGGTGCACGACAACCCGTTCGCGTCCCGCGGAAATGCCGGTGCGGCCGGCCTGGGGCCGATCTTCGGTGGCTGACGCGCGGCGCGCGTTGGTCGCTCTCGCGTTGGGCGTGAGCGCGGTGGCCTCCGGGTGTGCCGACTCGTACGGCGAATTCCCGGCCGACAAGATCTACACGTCCATCGACGCTTCCGACTCCTATGCGCCGGTGGACGGAACCACGATCAGGCTCGAATTCGCCGACGACCGAATCTCGGCGGAGGCCGGGTGCAACAGATTGTTCGGCACGGTCGACACCTCGCAGGGCAGGATCACCACCGACTCTCTCGGTTCTACCCGTATGGGCTGCCCACAGGCATTGATGGATCAGGACGCGTGGCTCTCGGCATTCTTGACGTCCACGCCGCGGTGGTCTCGGAACGACGGCACCATGACCCTGGACAACGGAAGCGAACGGATCGTCTTCGCGGAGTCCTGATCGGCCGGATCTCTAGCGCCGGATCCGATCGGTTGTCGAGTGGCGTACTCCGTCGACGAAGAGCCGCAATCCGAAATCGAATCTGCTGGTCGGGTCCGGACTCTCGAAGATCGGGGACGCCTCGGGGGTGAGGGCTCCCGCGGAGTCCATCTGTAGACGCGATTGTTCGTCCACTGTCTGGCCGAGAACGTAGTACAGCAGGGTGTCGGCGGTCAGTTCCGCGTCGCGTCGCGGTAGTCCCGCGCGAATGCAGACGGCGGCAATGCGTTCGCGAATTCGATTGGTGGTCATCCTCGACGCGTAGGTCGCGGCGACGAGTTCGGCCCCGTCTCGACGGGAGAGAAGCGCGTCGCGCAGCCGATGCGCGATCTGCTCGATCTGCGTGTCCCACGCTCCCTCGGCCGGTGGTGCATCGGCGCTGGACAGCAGATGGTCGGCGATCGCGCCGAGCAGGGTCTGTTTGTTGGGGAAGTGCCAGTACAGCGCACCGGGCTGCACGTGCAGGGACGTCGCAAGCCGTCGCATGGTCAGGTCGGCAAGGCCGTACTCGTCGAGAATGGCGATCGCGCCGTCCAGGACGTCTTGCCTGTTGAGTTGCACTGCTTCCCCCATGTCGATCGACGCCTCGTCGCTTTGACAGTAGCCGAGCGCGGTGCCTAACGTGAACACCGTTCAACTTGAACGGTGTTCAATGTGTCGCCGTTCGACTACGAGGGGACCGGAATGGACATTTTGCGCACGGCGCGTACACAGGTGCTCGGCGACGGCATTGCACTCGAACGATCTCAGGTTCTCGAGGTCCTCCAGCTCGGCGACGACCGTCTCGAGGAGGCGATGCTGCTCGCGCACGAGGTACGGATGAAGTGGTGCGGCCCCGAGGTCGAGGTCGAGGGAATCGTCAGCCTCAAGACCGGTGGATGCCCCGAGGACTGCCACTTCTGTTCGCAATCGGGACTTTTCGCATCTCCGGTGCGCGCTGCCTGGCTCGACATCCCGTCTCTGGTCGAGGCGGCCAAGCAGACCGCGAAGACAGGGGCGACAGAATTCTGCATCGTCGCGGCGGTCCGCGGACCCGACGCCAGGCTGCTCGCCCAAGTCGCTGCGGGAATCGAAGCCATTCGAGGCGAGGTGGACATCGACATCGCGTGTTCGCTGGGCATGCTCGAGCAGGATCAGGTCGATCAGCTCGCAGGGATGGGTGTGCACCGCTACAACCACAACCTGGAGACCTCTCGCTCGTACTTTCCGAATGTCGTGACCACGCATACCTGGGAGGAACGGTGGAACACGCTTCGGATGGTGCGGGAGGCAGGCATGGAGGTGTGCTGCGGCGGCATCCTCGGGATGGGGGAGACACTCGAGCAGCGAGCCGAGTTCGCGGCCGATCTCACCGCACTCGAGCCCGACGAAGTGCCCTTGAACTTCCTCAATCCGAGACCGGGAACCCCGTTCGGAGACCTCGACGTGCTGCCGGCATCCGACGCTCTGCGCGCCGTCGCCGCGTTCCGTCTCGCGCTGCCGCGGACGATTCTGCGATTCGCGGGCGGGCGCGAGATCACTCTCGGTGATCTGGGTGCCAAGCAGGGAATTCTCGGCGGCATCAATGCCGTCATCGTCGGTAACTACCTGACGACGCTCGGTCGTCCGGCCGAGCAGGATCTCGATCTTCTCGGCGAGCTGCAGATGCCGATCAAAGCGCTCAACTCGACTATCTGATGGGCGTATTAGGGTGGGTCGAATGACGAGTGAGACCCGCTACGACCCGTACACCGGTCGGCCTGTCGACGCCGGAGCCGAGGTGGGTGCGGATTCGTTGTCGGTCGCCGTCCGGCTCGGGTTGGAGCCGCCGCGGTTCTGCGCAGAATGCGGTCGCCGCATGGTGGTGCAGATAGTCCCCGACGGGTGGTCCTCGGTGTGCTCGCGGCACGGCCTGATCGACTCGGCAGCGACGGGCAGGCGCTAGGTGTCCATGTCGGAACTGCTCGAAAGTCCGCCGCGACACAGCACCCGCCGGGTTCTGGCGGTCGTGGTAGCGATATCGGTGGCGCTGTCCGCACTGGGCGGCATGCTGTGGGGCCTGTTGGCGCCTGCGCAGCAGTTGCTCGTGGTGGCGCAGGACCGCGGGGCGGCTCTGACCGGTGAAAGTCTGCACCGATTCGACGCCATCGCGATCTTCTCCCTCGTCTCGTTCGCGCTCGGTCTCGTCCTCCCGGTCGGTTGGTGGCTGTGGAAGTCGGAGCGGGGTCCACGCCTTTTCGTGGCAATCTTCGTGGGTGCGCTCGCCGGTTCGATCGCTGCGATCGTGGTCGGCAATGCTATTGCCGCCCTGCGATTTCCGAAGGCCACCGACCCTGCAGTGGGCTCGATCGTCACGGTGGCACCGAGCATCGAGACTCCACTGGTGCTGATCGTCCAGGCGCTGACGGCGTCGTTGGTCGTCCTGCTGTTGGCAGCAATGAACCCCAACGACAATCTGCGACATACCGATCCCGAACCCGAGGACGTGGACGCCGAGCCGTTCCCGCCGCCATCGTTCGATTCGAATCGGGCCGACTGACACGTCGGCCAGGTTCACGCCTGCGGAGGACGCAACGCAGCGAACTCGTCGGTGACCCGAATGCTGTTGTCGGCAAAGCGAAACAGAGCCGGCGGCCTGCCGCCGGCTTTGCCGGACGGTGCCCGACGGCCGGTGGGTTCGATGACGCCCCGACGGCTCAGCACCCGCTGCAGGTTGGTGGCATCCACCTGATACCCCAGTGCCGCACCGTAGATTTCGCGCAGCGACGAGATCGCGAAGTCGACCGGAGCCAGTGCGAAGCCGATATTGGTGTACGACAGCTTCGCTACCAAGCGGTGTCGGGCGTGAGCGACGACGGTTCCGTGGTCGAACGACATGTCGGGCAGCGCGGAAACCGGGTGCCATGCGGTGTCCGAGGGGAGTGTCGGCTCGGCCGATATCGGCACCAGGCCGAGGAACGTCGACGCGATCCGCCGATCTCCCGGTACGCGGTCGGGTTCGCTGAAGATGGACAGCTGTTCGAGGTGCGCAACCGAGCGCACATCGACCTTCTCGGCGAGCTGACGGCGCGCGGACGCGGCGAGATTCTCGTCGTCGCGCAGGGTCCCACCGGGAAGCGACCAGGTGCCGACCTCGGGGTCGAGAGCGCGCTGCCACAGCAGCACCGCCAGTTCGGGGCTATCCGGGTCGGAAAAGAATCGAACTTGGAACACCGCGATGAGTACTTCGTGGACGGTGCTACGATGAATCATGTTTTCGATCATAGGTCGAAAACTCCCTCGGAGGAAATTCGGTCACCGACGACCGGATGATCGGTGAAGGAGAACCGTCATGACCAGCAGCGCTACCCGGGTGAACATCCTGGACTCGGCATTCGCCGGAGTTCGCGACATCGTCGACGGAGCAGGTGGCTACGGGGGAGTGGAGGCAACTCCGGAATGGGCGGCCGAAGTACGACGGCTCGCCGATCTGCGCGGCGCGACGCTGCTCGCGCACAACTACCAGCTGCCCGCGATTCAGGACGTCGCGGACCATGTCGGCGACTCCCTAGCGCTCTCGCGTATGGCGGCCGAGGTCTCCGAGGACACGATCGTGTTCTGCGGAGTTCATTTCATGGCCGAGACCGCCAAGATCCTGAGCCCGCAGAAAACGATCCTGATCCCGGACCAGCGCGCCGGCTGCTCGCTGGCCGATTCCATCACCGCAGACCAGCTCCGCGAATGGAAGGCAGATTTTCCCGACGCTGTCGTCGTCTCGTACGTCAACACCACCGCCGAGATCAAAGCACTGACCGATATCTGCTGCACATCGTCCAACGCTGTGGAGGTCGTGCAGTCCATCGACCCCAGCCGCGACATCCTGTTCCTGCCCGATCAGTTCCTCGGCGCACACGTCAAGCGCGTGACAGGACGCGAGAACCTGCACATCTGGGCCGGAGAATGCCACGTGCACGCCGGCATCAACGGCGACGAGTTGGCCGAGAAGTCTCGCACCCATCCCGATGCAGAGCTGTACGTGCACCCCGAATGCGGTTGCGCCACGTCGGCTCTCTACCTCGCCGGCGAAGGGTTCGTTCCGGCCGAGAAGGTCAAGATCCTCTCCACCGGCGGCATGCTCGACGCTGCCCGCACCACCGCGTCGAAGCAGGTTCTGGTCGCCACCGAGATCGGCATGCTGCACCAACTGCGCATGGCCGCACCCGACGTCGACTTCCTCGCTGTCAACGACCGTGCATCGTGCGGCTACATGAAGATGATCACCCCTGCCGCGCTGCTTCGTTGCCTTGTCGAAGGGCGAGACGAGGTACATGTCGACCTCGAAACTGCGAACATCGCCAGCAAGTCGGTGCAGCGGATGATCGAAATCGGTACCCCCGGCGGCGGAGAGTGAATCCGTCCGTCGCGTGGGAAACGGGAGCTGATCTGGTCGTCGTAGGCGGCGGTATCGCCGGACTCACTGCGGCTCGTACCGCTGCCGCCCGCGGCCTCAGGGTGCTGACCGTGAGCAAGGGCAGCTCCACCGACACCGCGACGCAGTATGCCCAGGGCGGAATCGCGGTCGTCGGAGCAGAATTCGGCGATTCGATCGAATCGCACGTGGCCGATACGTGTGCTGCCGGTGCCGGACTGTGCGACGAGGACGCCGTGCGCTCCATCGTTGCGGGCGGGCGTGCGGCGATCGCTTCGCTCGAAGCTGCGGGAGCAGAATTCGATCGTGCTGCCGACGGCTCCGTCGCACGCACCAGGGAAGGCGGCCACAGTGTGCGCCGCATCATCCATGCCGGGGGCGACGCCACCGGTGCGGAGGTGCAGCGCACGCTCGACGGTGCAGTGCCGACGGTGCAGTTCGACACGACCGCGTTGCGGGTGCTGACCACCGAGGGCGAGGTTGTCGGTCTGCTCGTCCGCGGGCCCGACGGCCTCGGAATCGTTCATTGCCCGACGGTTCTCCTGGCCACCGGCGGACTGGGACAGCTGTACTCGTGCAGCACCAATCCGGCCGGCGCGACGGCAGACGGCATCGCACTCGCCCTCGATGCAGGTGCCCGCGTGGCCGATCTCGAATTCGTGCAGTTCCATCCCACGGTGCTGTTCGCTGCCGGGACGACGGGACGCCGTCCGTTGATCAGCGAGGCGGTACGCGGCGAGGGTGCCCACCTCGTCGATGTCACAGGCCGCGCGTTCATGGCCGGAGTGCACCCGCTCGGTGATCTTGCCCCGCGCGACGTGGTGTCCCGGGCCATTGCCGAACTGCTGCACGACAGCGGCGACGACCACGTGCTGCTGGACGCCCGCCGCGTGGAGCACTTCCACGAGCGATTCCCGACCGTGACCGCCTCGTGCCTCGAGGCCGGCATCGATCCGGCGACCAACCTGATTCCGGTGGCACCCGCAGCGCACTATTCATGCGGAGGAGTGGTGACGGACACGGCTGGACGCACCTCGGTTCCGGGCCTGCTCGCCGCGGGTGAAGTGGCACGCACGGGCTTGCACGGCGCGAACAGGTTGGCGTCGAACAGTCTGCTCGAAGGTCTTGTCGTGGGTGAGCGTGCGGCAATTGTGGCTGCCGAACGGGTCGGCAGGAGAGTCGAGGTCACGGACCTCGCGCTACCCACCTATCGCCGCATCGACCGCGGCGTGCTGCAGCGCACGATGACTGCCGAGGTCGGTGTGGTTCGCGATGCGGTGGGACTCGCTGCGGCACAACGTGTCCTGGCTCAGGGTGTCGTATCGGAACCGCCGGTCGATGCACGTGCAGTCGAGGATGCTGCGTTGACGGCCGCGGCGGAGGTCATCGTCCTGGCCGCGAACCACCGCCGCGAAAGCAGAGGGTGCCACACCCGACGCGATTTCCCCGAGAGTGCGCCGGCGCAACGCCGAAGCCTGCACATCGAACGAGATCCCGACGGACGGCTGGGGATCGTGAACGACGACGTGATGACGGGAGCGAGCTGACATGTCCGAAATCTCGACCGAGGTGAACCCGGGTGTCGACCGAGCGGAGGTGCTCGCACTGATCCGGACGGCGCTGGACGAGGACTTGCGGTACGGGCCCGACATCACCACCACGGCAACGGTTTCCGAGGACGCGGTGGCGACGGCCTCGGTCGTGTCACGCCAGTTCGGCACGATCGCGGGCCTCGACGTCGGCCTTCTGGTTCTCGACGAGGTGATCGGTCACGAGGGGTATTCCATCGTGCATCGCGTCGAGGACGGGGCGAATGTGGAACCAGGACAGGCCGTTCTGACGGTTCAGGCCCCGACTCGAGGGTTGCTCACGGCCGAGCGCACGATGCTCAACATCGTGTGCCATCTCTCGGGGATCGCCACCGCGACTGCCGGCTGGGTCGCCGAGGTTGCAGACACCGAGTGCAAGATTCGAGACAGTCGAAAGACGTTGCCGGGCATGCGTTCGTTGCAGAAGTACGCGGTGCGCGCCGGCGGTGGCGTCAATCATCGAATGGGGTTGGGCGATGCTGCGCTCATCAAGGACAATCACGTTGCGGCTGCCGGTTCGGTCGTCGCTGCGTTGAACGCGGTGCGGGCCGCTGCACCGAACATCGCCTGTGAAGTGGAGGTCGACAGCCTCGAACAACTCGACCAGGTGCTTGCAGAGAACGTCGAACTCGTTCTGCTGGACAACTTTGCGCTGTGGCAGACACAGATGGCGGTCCAGCGTCGTGACAAGTTCGCTCCCGAGACCAAGCTGGAATCCTCGGGTGGGTTGACGGTCGACGTGGCACGGGATTACGCGCGGACGGGGGTCGACTTTCTTGCCGTGGGCGGTCTGACACACTCGGTGACAGTGCTCGATCTCGGTCTGGACATGTAGTCAGGCGATGTGAGGAATTCGTTCGAAGATGGAAGTACAGAGTGCCCGCCTCGACAGCTGGATCTGGGCGGTGCGGTTGTTCAAGACGCGGTCCGCGGCCGCCGCTGCCTGCCGCGGTGGGCACGTCCGCGTCAACGGAACCCCCGCCAAGCCTGGTCTGCGAATCGGCCCGAACGACGAGGTTCGGCTGCGGGTCGACGGAGTCGAGAAGATCGTCGTGGTCGTGCGGGCGATCACCAAGCGTGTCGGTGCAGCTGTCGTCCCCGAGTGCCTGATCGATCAGAGTCCGCCGCCGCCTCCGAAGGAAGTTCTGGCCTCCGTACCGCGTCGTGATCGAGGAGCAGGTAGACCGACCAAGCGCGATCGTCGTGAGATCGACCGACTGCGGGGCCTGGGTCTCTAGTGCGCGCGAACCTATTCAGTTACCTTAGGTAACGACAAGAGGCTCGTACGCGCAAGGAGGTGTGGCATGGACTCCGTCCAGTGGACGTCACGTTTCGCGGCTGTGTACTTTGTGGCAGCAGCGTTGCTGCTCATTCTGTTTCTGGCTATCGATGCGTCCCTCGCCATTGCCGCACCGCTTCTGTTGCTGTCGGTGGGACTCGGAATCGCAGTTCTGATTCGCAATCGAAAGCGTCACCCTGTTCGCTGAGGCGCTTGAGGGCCTGCCCAGGCAGAGCTGTGCCGTGATGCTGGTGTAGGTCGTCATGCGGGTTGTCGTGGTTCCTCGTCGCCTGTGTCGTCGTGCTGGTCGGGTGGGTACAGGACTTCTTCGGGGTGGTGTGCGTGATTGATGAGCCCGCGGCGCTTGGGGTCCATTCCTGTGGGTGGGTGCCATAGGGTGCGGCCCGGATATCGATGTGCTGCTGTGGTTTTGGTGGTTGCCCATTTTCCTGGTCCGGTGCCGACGAGGGCGTGGTGCATGTCGCAGCCGAAGGTCAGGGAGTCGATGTCGGTGGGTCCGCCGTCTGTCCAGTCGTCGAGGTGGTGGGCTTGGCGCCAGGTCGCGGGGCGGGTGCAGGAGGGGAAGCTGCAGCCGCGGTCGCGGGCGATGAGCACGATGCGTTGGTCGGCGGAGGCGATGCGTTTGGACCGACCGAGGTACAGGGCTCGGCCGTGGTCGTCGAAGATGGTCAGGTAGTGGTGGGCGTGGGAGGCCATACGGATCGCATCGCGGATGGACACGCGGGATCCGGTGCCGGTCATCGCGTAACCACAACCGGCGTCGAGATCTTTCAAACTCATGGTGACGATGGCGGTGACGGGGAGGCCGCGGTGGGTGCCGAGGTTCCCGGAGGCGAGTGTGTGCCGTAGTGCCATTTTCAGGGCGTCGTGACGGCGTTCGTTCTGGGTGCGTCGATCCCGCGCGGCGGCAGCATCCCGCGTAGCGGTGTCGGGTGCGCCCTCGGTATCGGTTATGCCGTCCGGGTCAGCAGCGTCCTTGGGTGCCGCTGGGTCCTTGGGTGCCGCTGTGCCGTCGTGCGTTGTGCTACAACGACAGTCGACACCAATGCCGCAATCGTCGTCACTGTCGTTGTTCGTCTCATCCCACAGGCCTGCATCGCCGGACCCCGCATCGCTGGCACCTGCTTCGTGGGCGGCCGGCTCGGGCTTCGGCGCTGTGGCTCCGCCGCTCCTGTCGCCCTCGTCGTCGCTGCCGCTCCCGTCGCCCTCGTCGTCGCTGCCGCTCCCGTCGCCCTCGTCGTCGCTGCCGTTCTCGCCATCTCCATCGTCGTGGACGACCGATGTCGGGTCGGCCGGATTGTTCACGCCGGGTTTCGCGGCTTTGGAGAACAGGGCCTCGAGGTAGGCGCGTAGTTCGGAATCGACGCAGAAGTTGCCTTCCGACATACCGTCGGCACCCTGCTCACCGAGATAGAAGAACGCATCGCGTCGCTTCCGGGGCTTGGGCTTACCGTCCTCGTCCTCGTCCTCGTCGTAGTCGCCGTCGGGGTTGAGGATGGAGTCCAGGTGCGCCACCAACGGCGCGAAATCGTCGGGGCGTCTGGTCGAGGCGTAGCCCACCAACTGCTGTTCTGCGAGATCGCGGGTCTGCAGATCGACACTGGCAGACAAGTGCTTGAAGAATTCGCGGATCATCTGCACATGCTTGGCATCGAGCAACCCCGCCCGCAATGCTTCCGCGGTATGCGGCAGCAACGGAGGCAGAACCTCACCGGACAATGCCGTCCGATCTCCCAACTCCGCAGCCAGTCGAACTCGCGCGCCTGCTGCGCGTGGGGTGATCCGCAGCATCCATGCCACCGAGCACGGCACCGACCCCGGATACACATCGAGGCCGCGCTGGGGGATCAGCTCGTTGAGCCAGGTGTACGAGTAGGCCGTCACCGATCGGGTGAGTGTTTCCATGCGTTGGATCACCGCACGCCGGTCGGCGTTCGTCCACGACACCGACCCCTGCCCGGCCAACTCGGCGACCGCGGACTCGACACGGTTCACCAACACCGACAACTCGGGATCGGACACCTCAGGGGCGGGCGGCACCGTTTCGATGCCGTCCACCCCTGATCCGCCGTCCCCCGAAAGCATGAACAGAATCTATCGCGACCCACCGACAAGTTTTCGAACACACGTTCCCGCGGACCGGAAGCGACGTGGGGAGACCGACTCAGCGACGCTTGCCGCTGCGGCGGGCGTTCGTTTTCGTCTTCGCAACCGGACGGGCCGGCTTGGAGGGGTGCGCCTTCTTCTTCTTGACCGGCGCATCGTCTGCCGAGCCTCGTGAACTTCGGGTCGACCGTCCTCGAACGATGCCGATGAACTCCTCGATGCGGTCGTCCTCGTGTTCGGCGACCCACGCCAATGCAATCTGGGAGTGCTCGATGTCGGTCACCGGGCGGTAGACCAGATCTTTGCGAGCGTTGAATCGGGCCACCGAGTGCGGCACGATCGCCACCCCCAGCCCGGCCGCCACGTACTCGAACGTCTCGGCAGTGGAATTCATCGGGGGCAGGGCAGGGCGGTTGCCGGCTTCGAGTTCCGTTGCCACAGCTGCCCATTCGGGCACCGTCGCGGGATCGGCCAGCAGATGCTCGTCGGCGAGATCGCTCGCGGTGACAGAATCGAATGCTGCGACGGCATGGTCTTTCGGGACCACCACAACCTGGACTTCCTGATACAGGCCGATCGCATTGAGGCCCTCCCGATCCAACGGCGGTCGTACGAAGCTCACGTCGACCGTTCCGTCGTGCAGGGCCGACACCTGAGTCTCCGGCGTCGTAGCCGTTACGGACAGCGTGACGTCCGGGAACCGATCCGCCCAGATTCGCGTCCACTTCGTCAGCGTCACACCTTCGGCGTAGCCGATGGTGAACGTCGTCGGCTGGGTAGCGGCGGCCTGCGCGAGCTCCGAGCGCCGATCGTCCTCGGCAATCTCCACCAGAGCCCGCTCGAGCAGAGCGCGGCCGTCCTCGGTGAGTTCGGTGGGGGAGACGCCCGGCACGAACAGGTCGACGCCGAGTTGCTCCTCGAGTTCCACGATGGTCTTGCTCAGGCGGATTCGCGATATTCCGAGCGACTGAGCAGCGCGGGCGAAATGCAGTTGTTGCGCCACTGCGGCGTACCAGCGCAGTGTCTGCACGTCGATGTTCACGGAGTCGAGCCTATGGGACGGCGCGCACCGTGCGGGACGGTGGCGTCGAGACCGCGGAATGCCGGATAAGCTGGTCGGGTGAGCCCGGAGAACAAACAGCAGACCATGAAGCCATTGACCGCGGCGAACAAGCTCGGCATCTACCTTCCCGCAGCGCCCGAAGAGTTTCGGAACTCGATGGTCAGCAGGTCCGACCTCGACGCGTTGCGCAACGATCCGCCGCAGTGGCTGACCGAACTGCAGACCAACGGACCGTTCCCGCGCGACGTCATCGCGAAGAAGCTCGGCGTGTCCATCGCAGGCCTTGCCCGCGGCGGAGTCACCGAAGCATTGACCAGTGAAGCCATCGACGAGCTCGTCGCCAGCCCGCCGCAGTGGCTCGTTCGTGAGCGCCGCACGCAGATCCAGGTTCGCAAGGATGCCGAACGAATCAAGGAGAAGCAGGAAGCGCGTCGTACTGCAGGGAACCGGCCGACCAAGCTGCGCAACCTCTAGCGCGAGACCACTCCGTCGAGGTAGAGCCAGCGGCCGCCCACGCGGACGAATCGACTTACCTCGCTCATCGTGCCCGCACCCTCGGGGTGCTTGTAGTGCGCTCGGAACTCGACTGTTCCCCCGTCGTCGAACAGGCCGCCCGCGTCGACCCCGACGATGTCGAGTCGGTACCACCGCTGATCGGGGTCCAGTTCCAATTCGGTGGGCGCAGTATCGGGATGCCACGACGCGCGCAGATAGTCGACGTCTTCGACAGCGAACGCGGTGAATCGAGACCGCATCAGCTTCTCGGCTGTCGGCGCGCTCGCATCGCCGCGCAGATACGGCTCGCAACACGCGTCGAACGTGTCACCACTCGAACATGGACACCGTCGACTCACTCCGCTGCTTCCACTTCCACTGTGTAAGTACCGAGTTCGTGCTCGTCGCGCTTACCGACATCCTGAATCCACGTGTTGGCTTCGAGGAGAGTGTCGAACAATCCCAACGGGATCGGGTCTCCGCCGAGCGCGTTCTTCATGATCACGCGGTACTTCCTCACGGTGTCACCCGACGGACAGTCGCGAGAAACGTTGCGGCAGCGAAGAACATCCCGGCGAACGTGCGATTCATCGTCTTCTGTTGGCGCTGTGAGCGCATCAGCCGCAGCACCCGAGATGCCAGCGAGGTGTATCCGGTCATCACCAGCATGTCGACCGCGACCATCGTGGCCGCGATGACCAGGTACTGAGCGAGCAGGGGCCGCGCCGGATCGAGGAACTGGGGAAGGACGGCGACCATGAACACGACGGCCTTCGGGTTACTGGCGTTGACCAGGAATCCTCGTGCCAGCATCGTCGTTCCGCGATCGGCCACCGCGGGGGCGTCGGCGACGTCGGTGGGAGCTGCACGCCACTGACGAACACCCAGGTAGACCAGGTACGCAACACCGAACCACTTGATCGCGGTGAACGCCAGCGCCGAGCTGGCGAGGACTGCACCCAGTCCGACGGCGACGATGCCGATCTGCAAAAGCAAGCCGATCTGCAGACCGAAGATGTTCCAGTACCCGCGGCGCAGGCCGTAGCGAAGCCCGGTGGACATCGATGCGATGGCACCGGCACCGGGGGACAGACTGATGACGATGCTCGCGCCGAGAAACGCGAGCCACACTGACCAGGACATGTGTTCATTGAACTATGCCCGTCAATTCGCTTTCGTCTCGACCGGTGTGTCGAACGAGGCGCTGTGGGGTAGGCCGTGGGAATGGCAGACATCAGAACTATCGACACAGGTCCGCAGCAAGTCACCCGTCAGACCGAGGTGCGGGCGTCGGCGACCGAATTGTTCGACATCGTCGCCGATCCCACTCGGCACGGCGAGCTCGACGGATCGGGCACGGTCAAGGACACCGTCCGCGGTCCCGATCGCCTCAGCACCGGCGCGAAGTTCTCCGTCGGCATGAAGCAGTACGGCGTGCCGTACAAGATCACCAGCACCGTCACCGAATTCGTCGACGCCGATCGGCACAAGGTCGTCGAGTGGCAGCACCCGATGGGTCACAGCTGGCGCTGGGAATTCGTGGAGACGCAGCCGGGCCTGACCACGGTGACCGAAAGCTTCAAGTACGGCACCGCCAAGGTCCCGAAGATGCTCGAGCTGTTCAAGATGCCGCAGAAGAACGCGCAGGGCATCAAGAGCACGTTGCACAACCTGGCTGCCCGCTACGCCTGACCTGAATCTATTCTGACCGGCATGCCGATCGATCCCGACACCAAGAACTGGACCTGGGTACTGGAGCGAGCGTGCCCGGATTGCGGGTTCGACTCGAGTGCCGTCGATTACGACGACATCCCGGACCTGATCCGCGCCGACGTCGAGCGTTGGGATGCAGTTCTTCGGCGCGACGACGTAGCGCTGCGCCCCGACGACGCGACGTGGTCTGCGCTCGAATACGCCGCTCATGTCCGTGACGCGCATCGGATTTTTCGTACCCGCCTGGAGCTGGTGCTCACCGAGGACGATCCTGAGTTCGCGAACTGGGACCAGGACGCCACCGCGGTGTCCGAGAACTACAACGATCAGAACCCTGCGGCGGTGGCGGCGGAGCTCGGCGATGCTGCCCGGGCCCTCGCCGACGATTTCGCCGCCGTGCCGCCGGAGAAGCGCCACCGGACGGGTCGACGCAGCGACGGGTCGAACTTCTCCGTCGAATCACTCGCCGCGTACTACATCCACGATCCGATTCACCATCTGTGGGACGTGCGGGGCTGAGCCGAATTCGGTGGAACTATCCTGGGAGTTCGGACAACACTGATTCGACCGAACCCCGGCACCGAACCGACTTCACGAAGGGGCCCACTATGCCTGCCCGCATCGAGCTCGCCCGCGTCGATCTACGCGGACGAACTCCATCCACTGCCGAACTACGCGGCGCACTTCCCCGAGGCGGAGTGGATGTCGATTCGGTGCTGCATCAGGTTCGCCCCGTCGTCGACGCGGTCAAGGAGCGCGGTACCGACGCGGCCCTCGAGTTCAGCGAGAAGTTCGACGGAGTCCGACCGGACCGCATTCGAGTTCCTCAGCAGGAATTGGTTCGTGCACTCGAGGAGCTGGATCCGGCCGTCCGGGCCGCGCTCGAGGTTGCCATCGAACGAACCCGTCTGGTGCACTCTGATCAGCGCCGAACCGACCACACCACTCAGGTGGTACCCGGCGGCACCGTGACCGAGCGCTGGATTCCGGTCGATCGCGTAGGGCTCTACGTGCCCGGTGGCAACGCCGTGTACCCGTCGTCGGTCGTGATGAATGTCGTTCCGGCCCAGATTGCAGGTGTCGGTTCGCTGGTGGTGGCGTCACCGCCGCAGAAGAACTTCGGTGGCCTGCCCCACCCGACCATCCTCGCGGCCGCGCAGCTCCTCGGCGTCGACGAGGTCTGGGCTGTCGGCGGCGGCCAGGGCGTTGCGCTGCTCACCTACGGCGGTGTGGATACCGATGGGGGCGAACTGGCACCGGTCGATCTGATCACCGGTCCCGGCAACATCTACGTCACCGCCGCCAAGCGGCTGTGCCGCTCGCTCATCGGAATCGACTCCGAGGCAGGCCCCACCGAGATCGCGATTCTCGCCGACGGCACCGCTGACCCGATACATGTGGCAGCAGACTTGATCAGCCAGGCCGAACACGACGTCATGGCCGCCAGTGTGCTGGTGACCGACAGTATGGAGCTCGCCGAGGCCGTGGACGAGGCTGTCAATGCGCAGATCGCGTTCACCCGGCACGCGGAACGCGTCACCACGGCACTGAACGGCAGCCAGTCCGGCATCGTGCTGGTCGACGACGTCACGCAAGGGTTGGCGGTGGTCAACGCGTACGCCGCCGAACACCTCGAGATTCAGACGAAGGACGCGTCCGACGTCGCGGCTCGGGTGCGCAGCGCCGGTGCCGTGTTCGTCGGAGCCTGGTCGCCGGTGAGCCTCGGTGACTACTGCGCCGGGTCCAATCACGTGCTCCCGACGGCCGGGTGCGCTCGGCACTCGTCCGGCCTGAGCGTGCAGACGTTCCTGCGGGGCATCCACGTGGTGGACTACAGCGAAGCCGCGCTCAAAGATGTTGCTGCGCATGTCATTGCCCTGGCCGATGCGGAGGATCTGCCGGCCCACGGCGAAGCGGTGCGGCTGCGGTTCGAAGGGTTGCGCACCGGTGATGCGTCATGAGTGATGCTCTGGGACAGTCGGTTTCGCTGGAAGACTTACCTCTGCGCGAGGCGCTGATCGGCAAGTCGCCGTACGGCGCGCCGCAGCTCACCGTTCCGGTTCAGTTGAACACCAACGAGAATCCGCATCCGCCGACGCAGGCGTTGATCGACGACGTCGCCGAATCGGTGCGGATCGCGGCTGCGCAACTGCACCGCTACCCGGACCGCGATGCCGACGAGTTGCGTGCCGACCTCGCGCGCTACCTCACCGACCAGACCGGCTTCGCAGTCGCCACCGCCAACGTGTGGGCAGCCAACGGATCGAACGAAATTCTGCAGCAGCTTCTGCAGGCGTTCGGCGGACCGGACCGCACCGCGCTGGGTTTCGTGCCGTCGTACTCGATGCACCCGATCATCTCATCGGGAACTCAGACCGAATGGATTCCGGCGAAGCGTCGGGCAGACTTCTCGCTCGACGTCGACTATGCGGTGCACGCGATCGAGGAGCGTAAGCCCGACGTCGTGTTCGTCACCAGCCCCAACAATCCGACGGGGCACAGCATCGACGAGCAGGATCTGCGGCGGATCCTCGACGCCGCACCGGGAATCGTGGTGGTCGACGAGGCCTACGCCGAATTCTCCTCCGCGACAAGCGCAATCGGACTGATCGAGAGCTATCCCAGCAAGATCGTGGTCAGCCGAACCATGAGCAAAGCGTTCGCGTTCGCCGGTGGTCGGCTGGGATACCTCGTTGCGGCCCCGGCCGTCGTCGACGCAATGTTGTTGGTGCGCTTGCCCTATCACCTGTCTGTGGTCACCCAGGCCGCCGCTCGCGCGGCACTGCGGCATGCCTCGGACACCCTCGGCAGCGTGGCCGAGCTCTCGGCCGAGCGTGATCGGGTTGCACGTGCACTCGCCGGCCAGGGATACGACGTGGTCCCGTCCGACGCCAACTTCCTGCTCTTCGGCCGGTTCTCCGATGCGGCCGCAACCTGGACGCGGTACCTGGACGAAGGCGTCCTCATCCGGGACGTCGGAATTCCTGAATATCTACGCGTCACCATCGGACTGGCGCACGAGAACGACCGATTCCTCACCGTCAGCGCAGCACTCGCATCGACCGAAACAGCAGAGGCACCGAAGTGACCACACCCGCTCCCCGCATCGCCAAGATCGAGCGCACCACCAAGGAATCCGACATCTCGGTCGAGCTGAACCTCGATGGCACGGGCATCGTCGACATCTCCACCGGCGTTCCGTTCTACGACCACATGCTCACCGCGCTGGGCACCCATGCTCGTTTCGACCTCACGGTTCGGGCGAAGGGCGACATCGAGATCGAGGCACATCACACCGTCGAGGACACCGCCATCGTGCTCGGTCAAGCCCTCGGGCAGGCCCTCGGCGACAAGGCGGGGATCACCCGGTTCGGCGACTCGTTCATTCCGATGGACGAAACGCTCGTGCACGCGGCCGTCGATGTGTCCGGTCGTCCGTACTGCGTGCACACCGGCGAGCCGGACTACATGGTGCATTCGGTGATCGGCGGCTACCCCGGTGTTCCGTATTCCACTGTGATCAACAAGCACGTGTTCGAGACGCTGGCCTCGAACGCTCGGATCGCGTTGCACGTCCGAGTGATCTACGGCCGCGACCAGCATCACATCACGGAGGCGGAGTTCAAAGCGGTCGCGCGGGCACTGCGTCAGGCCACCGAGTACGACCCGCGGGTCACCGGAGTTCTGTCCACCAAGGGAAGTCTGTGATCGATCGACCGGCGCTCGTACTTTGAGCGGTCTGCTGGCGATTCGCGGGCTTCCGGCCGCGATGGCAATGGGGGCAGCGTCGTTCGGTGGCTGGGGCTTGCTGCTTCCGGTCATACCCCTGGCAGTGTCGCAATCCGGGGCATCCGACGCGGTGGCAGCGGCCAGCACCGCGATCTTCATGACCACCACGGTGATCACGCAGCTGTTCGTGCCGCGGATGCTGATGCGCGTCGGCCACCGCGCGGTACTTGCCGCGGGGTGCTTGCTGCTGGGTGTTCCGTCTCTGCTGTTCATCGTGTCGGTCGATGCCGTACCGGCACTGGCCGTGTCGGCCCTGAGAGGAACAGGCTTCGGCATGCTGACGGTGGCCGGTGCTGCCATCGTCGCCGAGCTGGCCCCCACTGCTCTGCTCGGCCGTGCGACGGGCGCGCAGGGGATCGCCGTCGCGTTGGCTCAGATGATCACGCTGCCACTGGGTTTGGTGATCTTTGCGGCGAATCCGACGGCCGTGTTCGTGCTCGGCGCTCTCGTGCCTGCAGCAGGCTTGATCGGCGTGGCACTGTTACCGCCCACCAGACCCGCACCGCAGCCGCCCAGAATCGAACGGGTTCGCCTCGACGTACGGCAATTCCTCGTGCCGTGTCTCGTCGTGGCCTCGGTGTCCGCGGCGTACGGCGGAATCACCAGTCTGTTGCCGATCGCTGAATCGAACCGAGCCGCCATGATCGGTCTTGCCTTGGCCGTCGTCAGTGCCGCGATGCTCGTCGGCCGGTACACCGCAGGATCGGTTGCAGATCGAATCGGCATCGGACGCTCCGTCGTTCCCGCGCTGGTCTCGGCTGCAATCGGCATCGCGCTGTTCGCGATCGCAGCGCTGGGCAACATGCCCGCTGCACTGTTCTTCGTCGCCGCCGTTCTGTTCGGAATCGGGTACGGCGCATGCCAGAACGACAGTCTGGTGATGGCGTTCGACGCGGCCGGGCCCGCTCGCTACAGCAGCGCCAGCGCCGTGTGGAACATCAGCTTCGACGCGGGCACCGGTGCGGGTGCGCTCGCGTTGGGCGTTCTCGCCACGAGCGTGGGGTACACCGCGGGATTCACCGCGGCCGCAATCACGGTGGTCGTCGTTGCGGCGGTGGCGCTCATCGCCCGACCACGCCCCGATAGACTTCCTTCATGACTTCTGTGGTGTTGCTCGATTACGGCTCGGGCAATCTGCACTCGGCGAAGAGGGCGTTGGCCCGGGTCGGTGCCGACGTGACGGTGACCTCGGATTTCGACGAAGCCCTCGATGCAGAGGCATTGGTCGTTCCCGGTGTCGGCGCGTTCGCTGCGTGCATGGAGGGTCTGCTGGGGGTGCGCGGTGACCGCATCATCGGGCGTCGCCTGGCCGGCGGACGCCCGGTGTTGGGAATCTGCGTCGGAATGCAGATTCTGTTCGATCGTGGCGTCGAATTCGGTGTCGCGGCCAACGGATGTGGTGAATGGCCGGGAACGGTCGAGCGCCTGCAGGCCGACGTGTTGCCCCACATGGGCTGGAACACCGTCGAGGCACCGGAGAAAAGCGTGCTGTTCGACGGCATCGATCCCGAGACCCGCTTCTATTTCGTCCACTCCTACGCTGCGCAGCAGTGGGAGCTCGAACCCAGCGACACCATCGCCGCGCCGTTGCTCACGTGGGCCGATCACGGTGGCCGATTCCTCGCTGCCGTGGAGAACGGCGCACTCTCGGCCACTCAGTTCCACCCGGAGAAATCCGGTGACGCCGGTGCCGCGCTACTCGAGAACTGGGTTCGATCGGTGTGAGCGACCGCGAGTTCTCGCTGGGCAGGTTGGCCTTCCGGGCACTCGGTGCCGCCGTCGCGGTGCTGGCTCTCGTCACTGGCCTGATCGCCGTCCTGCAGCCGAGCGCCGGCATAGCGCTGTTCATTGCCTTGGCCGGTGTGGTCGGAGCGATCGCAGCAATGGGAGTGGTGTCCACGCGCATGACGCGCAGGGACCTCCGGTAGGACCACAGACGACCCGTTTTGAGTTCACGCCCGCTCGGCCCGTAGCATAACCGCACGTGAGCCTGGTCTTATTGCCTGCTGTCGATGTCGCAGGCGGCGAAGCTGTTCGTCTCGTTCAAGGAGAAGCCGGAAGCGAGACCAAGTACGGGTCGCCTCGTGATGCCGCCCTCGCGTGGCAGAACGACGGCGCGGAATGGGTCCATCTCGTGGATCTCGACGCTGCGTTCGGGCGGGGTTCCAACCGGGAGTTGCTCGCGTCGGTCGTCGGCGAACTCGACGTCGAGGTAGAGCTGTCGGGCGGCATTCGCGACGACGAGTCGCTGCGCGCGGCGCTGGCGACCGGTTGTGCGCGAGTCAATCTCGGTACCGCAGCCCTCGAGGATCCGCAGTGGTGCTCCCGTGCGATCGGAGAGTTCGGTGATCGCGTAGCGGTCGGCCTGGACGTGCTGATCGTCGACGGAGCTCCGCGACTACGCGGCCGCGGCTGGGTCAGCGACGGCGGCGATCTGTGGGAGGTGCTCGAGCGGCTCGAGCGCGATGGGTGTTCGCGCTACGTGGTCACCGACGTGACCAAGGACGGCACGTTGACGGGGCCCAACCTCGAACTGCTCGCCGACGTGTGTGCCAAGACCGACAAGCCGGTCATCGCGTCGGGCGGCGTGTCCACCATCGCAGATCTCGAAGCGATTGCCGGTCTGGTCGATCGCGGCGTGGAAGGTTCCATTGTCGGAAAGGCGTTGTACGCCGGACGTTTCACGCTGCCCGACGCCCTCGCCGCGGTGTCTCGGTAGCAACGAATGACCCTTCCCGAGGAACCGACTCGTCTGCTCGAGATCGCCGGTGGATTGCTCGACGGCGTCCACGATCGGTTCGTCGCGGGCGTCGGCGCACCGAGTGCAGTGCAGAAGGGACCCGACGATTTCGCCACCGCGGTGGATCTGGAACTCGAGCGTCGGCTCGGTGCGGAACTGTTCGATTCGACCGGAATTGCAGTTCACGGTGAAGAATTCGGCGGACCGGATCTGAGCTCCGGGCTCGTCTGGGTGCTCGACCCCATCGACGGCACGTTCAACTACTCGTCGGGGTTGCCTTCGGCAGGAACGTTGTTGGCGTTGCTCGACGACGGTGTGCCCGTCCTCGGCCTGACGTGGCTGCCGCTGGTGGACCAGCGTTTCGCTGCGGTGGCGGGCGGTCCGCTTCTGCTGAACGGTGTTGCGCTCCCGACGCTGCAGCCGAAGGTGTTGCGCGAGTCCATGATCGGCTTCGGTGCCTTCAACGTCGCCAGTCGTGGCTCGCTGCCCGGACGGTTCAGGTTCCGCATCCTCGAAGAACTGTCGATGCAGTCCTCTCGTCTGCGGATGCACGGTGCCACCGGAGTGGACCTGGCCTACACGGCCAGCGGTGTACTGGGCGGCGCTGTGGTCTTCGGCCACCGGGCCTGGGACAACGCTGCCGGTGCGTTGCTGGTGCGCGCCGCAGGCGGAATCGTCACCGACCTCGCGGGCGACCCCTGGACGGTCGATTCGACGTCGGTGCTCGCGGCCGGGCCAGGGGTGCACGAGGAGCTACTGAAGGTGATCACCGAACTCGGTGACCCCGCCGACTACCTGGAAGGACCTGCGCGATGAGCGTCGCGGTCAGAGTGATTCCGTGCCTCGACGTCGATGCCGGACGTGTCGTCAAGGGCGTCAACTTCGAAAACCTCCGCGACGCAGGTGATCCCGTCGAACTAGCGGCTGCCTACGACGCACAGGGAGCCGACGAGCTGACCTTTCTGGACGTCACCGCGTCCACCTCGGATCGAGGCACGATGCTGGACGTCGTCAGCCGTACAGCCGAGCAGGTGTTCATTCCGCTCACTGTCGGCGGGGGAGTACGCACCGTCGCAGACGTCGATCGTCTGTTGCGGGCCGGAGCGGACAAGGTCAGTGTCAATACCGCCGCGATCGCCCGACCCGAGTTGCTGCGCGAGCTCAGTGAGCGGTTCGGGTCTCAGTGCATCGTGCTCTCGGTCGACGCTCGTACCGTTCCTCAGGGGCAGCAGGACACCCCATCGGGCTGGGAGGTCACCACCCACGGCGGCAAACGTGGAACCGGCATCGACGCCGTCGAATGGGCGGTTCGTGGTGCGGAACTGGGCGTGGGAGAAATTCTGCTCAATTCGATGGATGCCGACGGCACGAAGGCCGGGTTCGATCTACCGATGATCGCGGCTGTCCGGGCTGCGGTGCACGTGCCGGTCATCGCCAGCGGGGGAGCGGGACGGGTGGAGCATTTCGCACCAGCAGTGCAGGCCGGGGCGGACGCCGTTCTCGCCGCCAGCGTCTTCCATTTCGGTGACCTCACCATCGGTCAGGTCAAAGATGCGATGCGCGTCGAGCGCATCGTCGTCCGATAGCAAAGAGGTTTTCCGATGACACTCGACTCGAGTCTGTCCGCGAGACTCAAGCGCAACGAGGCCGGACTGTTCAGTGCGGTCGTGCAGGAACGATCGACCGGGCAGGTGCTGATGGTCGCTTGGATGGACGACGAGGCACTCTCTCGAACCCTCGAAACCCGCAAGGGCACTTACTATTCCAGGTCCCGGCAGCAGTACTGGGTGAAGGGTGAGACGTCGGGGCACACGCAGTACGTGCACGAGGTCAGGCTCGACTGCGACGGTGACACCGTGCTTCTGGTCGTCGATCAGGTCGGTGCGGCATGTCACACCGGCACGCACACCTGCTTCGACGCCGACGTGCTGATGGGGCCCGAGAACTCTCAGGCGTGACCTGTGCCCGCAGCGATTCCCTTGTCCAACTGGGCCAACAGGGTTGCGCTCAAGGTCGAGAGCTGCTCGACCTCGGCATCCGAGAGCCCCTCGAACACCAGCGCCTGTACCGTGCCGACGTGCCCGGGAGCCGATTCCACGACCTTCGCCATACCCGAGTCTGTCAGCACCGCGTAGGAACCACGGCTGCCCGGGATGGACTCTCGGCGAACCCATCCGGCCTTCTCGAGCTTGGTCACCACATGTGAGAGCCGCGAGAGCGACGCATTTGCGAACTCTGCCAGATCCCGAAGTTGGATTCGCCGCTGTGGGCTCTCGCTGACGGTGGCGAGAACGAAGTAGTCGAAGTGGGTCAGCTGAGAATCGCGCTGCAGCTGCGCGTCCAGCGCGGCCGGAAGTCGAGTGACGAGGGCGACGAGCGACCGCCAGGCCTCCTGTTGACTCTCGGTGAGCCACTGGGGATCCACCGCATCACTCGGTGTCGCCTCCATCGGTGTCGCCGACATGTCCATCGCGGGGAACCTCTCGATCTCTGGGTCGTTCCTGCAGGCTCCACTCCTATCTCTGGGTCGTTCCTGCAGGCTTCACTCCTGCCCAGATAGTTGTGGTCTGCACATGATGCCTCGAGGGTCCCCCCACCCGAGGCACCACGTCGGACAGATGTTCTACGTGCGATGCGCGCGCAGGTATTCGAGCGCCTTGTCCGCATGAGCCTCGAACCGTACTTCGCTCGAGAAGGTCTCGAGTACCTTCCGGTCGGTGCCGATGACGAACGTCGCCCGCTTGACCGGAGAGAGCTTGGCGAGCAGACCGCGCTTGACGCCGAACGCGGTGGCGACGGCACCGTCTTCGTCGGACAGCAGGGGGTAGTCGAAAGACTTGGCCGCGGCGAATTCAGCCTGCTTGGCGACGGCATCGGCACTGATACCGACTCGGGTGGCTCCGATCTCGGCGAACTCCGAGGCCAGGTCCCGGAAATGGCAGGCTTCGGCCGTGCACCCGGGGGTGAAGGCAGCCGGGTAGAAGAACAGCACGATCGGACCGTTCGTCAGCAGTTCGGTCAGGGTTCGGATCTGTCCGGTCTGGTCCGGTAGGGAAAAGTCGGGAACGAGTTCGCCTGGTTTCATGCTCGGCAGGTTACCGCGAGCGCCGGCCTTGTCGCCGGAGCGGAGCCTGCGGAGTGACCCGTTGTGCCGAACCTGGGAGGATGGGGCAATGCGCGGCGAGACGACCACCGACCCCAGTCCCACCTCCGGTACCGAGAACTCGGACTCCACCACCTCCCGCGAGGTGTTCCGGCACCTCGCAGCCGAGCACCGAGTGGTTCCGGTGACACGAAAGGTGCTCGCCGACTCCGAGACTCCGTTGTCGGCGTACCGCAAGCTCGGTGCGGACCGGCCCGGTACCTTTCTGCTCGAGTCCGCGGAGAACGGCCGTTCGTGGTCGAGGTGGTCGTTCATCGGTGCAGGCGCTCCGGCGTCGCTGACGGTAATCGACGGCCAGGCGGCCTGGCGCGGCAACGTTCCGGCAGGGGTGCCCAGCGGGGGCGATCCACTCGAGGTCCTGGCCAGGACTCTGGAGCTGTTGCACTCGGAGCGGGTGCCAGGTCTGCCCCCGTTGACCGGCGGCATGGTCGGCTACCTGGGATACGACTCGGTACGGCGCATCGAGAAGCTACCCGAACATGCACAGGACGACCTCGGTGTGCCCGAGCTGGTCATGCTGCTCGCGACCGATCTGGCGGCCGTCGACCACCACGAGGGTGCGATCACTCTGATCGCGAACGCGGTCAACTGGGACGGAACCGACGACAACGTCGACGAGGCCTACGACGACGCCGTGCGCCGACTGGACCGCATGTGCGCCGACCTGTCCAAGCCGGCTGATTCCACCGTCTCCACCGTCTCCAAGCCTGCACCGCAGTTTCGTCGGCAGCGAACCTCCGAGGGATTCGGTGCCGACGTCGCCCGCCTGGTGGAGGAGATCGAAGCCGGCGAAGCGTTCCAGGTGGTTCTCTCGCAACGTTTCGAGATGGACACCGATGCGTCGCCGCTCGACGTGTACCGCATGCTGCGGGCCTCCAACCCCAGTCCGTACATGTACCTGATGCACGTTCCGGGAGACAACGACGAGACTGCGTTCTCGATCGTCGGATCGAGCCCCGAGGCCCTGGTGACCGTGGTCGACGGCCTCGCCACCACGCATCCGATCGCGGGCACGCGGTGGCGCGGTACCTCCGAGGAAGAGGACGTGCTGCTCGAGAAGGATCTACTCGCCGACGAGAAGGAGAACGCGGAGCACCTGATGCTCGTGGACCTCGGTCGTAACGATCTCGGGCGCGTCTGTGCCCCCGGCACGGTCCGGGTGAGCGACTACCGCCACATCGAGCGATACAGCCATGTCATGCATCTGGTCTCGACGGTGACGGGCCGTCTGGCCGAGGGCAAGCGTGCCCTCGACGCGGTCAAGGCCTGCTTCCCGGCGGGGACCTTGTCGGGCGCGCCGAAGGTGCGCGCCATGGAACTGATCGACGAGCTGGAACCGACGCGACGCGGTATCTACGGCGGCATCGTCGGCTACCTCGATTTCGCGGGTGACGCCGATACCGCCATCTCGATTCGGACCGCTCTGATCAAGGACGGGACCGCCTACGTTCAGGCCGGTGCGGGAGTCGTGGCGGATTCGGTCGCGCAATACGAGGACGACGAGGCACGAAACAAAGCCATGGCCGTACTGGGTGCAGTTGCGGCCGCAGAATCGCTCCGCGAGGTCGGTGGGCGATGACCGAGCGATCCGGTCGTCGCGCGTCGGCCGCTGTGCCGGTCGCGCTGCTGATCGTGGCTGCGGCATGCCTGTGGGGAGCGTCGCGAATGACGTGGGTTCGGGTGACGTCCTCCGACGGTCTCGGGGAAAGTCGAACGGACGACCTTCTCGGTGGCACCTGGGCCGCTGCCACCACACCGCTCGCGCTGGTGCTGCTGGCGGCGGTGGCCGCGTCGTTCGCGGTGCGCGGGTGGGCCTCTCGGGTGCTGGCTGTGTTGATCGCGGTGGTGGCCGTGTCGGCCGCTGTTCCGGCCGTTCGACTGCTCACCGCGGGAGCATCCGACTCGGAGTCGGCGGCCCTTGCCGAACTCCCCGCCAGGGCTCAGGTCTCGATGACGGAGGTGTCGATTCTCCCGGCGATCGTCACCCTGATCGGTGCGTTGTGCGCCCTTGTTGCGGCGGTGGTGTCGATTCGGAAAACAGCTGCCTCGCAGGTACTCTCGTCCAAGTACGACGCTCCGGCGGTGCGACGTGACGAGGTGGCTCGACGCGTTCGCAGTTCCTCGTCCGACAACGGCGTGCAGGACGAAGGCGAGGACCTCACCGAACGCATGATGTGGGACGCGCTCGACGCGGGCGAAGATCCTACCGACGAGTCCGGTACCCCGCGTTCGTCGTGATGAAACCGCCCTCTACGCTAGGTCCGACCCCGATGAGATTCCTCACATCGGAAGTCGACGCTCAGAAAGGACTGGGGGCACCATGACTGTTCTCGACTCGATTCTCGACGGTGTGCGGGCCGACGTGGCCGCGCGTGAATCGGTGGTCGATTTCGCCGCCGTCAAAGCAGCAGCGAAAGCAGCCCCGGCACCTCTCGACGCAGCGGCAGCCCTTCGTGAGGACGGGATCGGCGTCATCGCCGAGGTCAAGCGTGCCAGCCCGTCCAAGGGTGCGTTGGCAGACATCGGTGATCCAGCGGTTCTGGCCCGTGCATACGAGCAGGGCGGTGCCCGCATCATCAGCGTCCTCACCGAAGAGCGTCGCTTCCACGGATCTCTCGCAGACCTCGACGCGGTTCGTGCCGCAGTCTCGATTCCGGTGTTGCGCAAGGATTTCATCGTCGGTCCGTATCAGATCCACGAGGCTCGGGCCCACGGTGCCGATGTCATCCTGCTGATCGTCGCGGCACTCGAACAGGATGCGCTAGCGTCGTTGCTCGATCGCACGGAGTCGCTGGGCATGACGGCACTGGTCGAGGTGCACACCGAAGCCGAGGCGGATCGTGCTCTCGAGGCCGGTGCCCGCGTCATCGGCATCAACGCACGTAACCTCAAGACACTCGAAATCGACCGCGACAGCTTCGGCCGAATTGCGCCCGGTCTGCCCAGCGAGGTCATTCGTGTCGCAGAGTCCGGTGTACGAGGAACTGCCGACCTGCTGGCCTACGCCGGTGCCGGTGCCGACGCAGTGCTCGTCGGCGAGGGCTTGGTCACCGCAGGCGATCCTCGGACGGCCGTCTCGGACCTGGTGACGGCGGGAACGCATCCGTCGTGCCCCAAGCCTGCACGCTGACCCTGCAGAGTTGACTCGGGCACCCGACCCGAGCGCGGCGGCAGTCCGCCGTTGGGGCACACTGGACCGGTGAGCACCAGCAATTCTCCAGGCATCGCGGACGCCCCGCAGGTAGTCCGCTTCAAGGGCGCTGATCTGCCGCAGAGCAGCATCGGCCTCACCGATCGCAGCGCGCACGAGCCCGATGTGGGCGGGCATTTCGGCGTCTACGGCGGCAGGTTCGTACCCGAGGCACTGATGGGTGTGATCGAGGAAGTCACCGCCGAGTACGAGAAGGTGCGCAGCGACAACGAATTCCTCGGCGAACTCGATCGACTGCAGCGCGACTACACCGGTCGACCCTCGCCGGTCTTCGAGGCGACTCGGCTGTCCGCGCACGCAGGTGGCGCTCGCATCCTGCTCAAGCGAGAAGACCTGAACCACACAGGTTCTCACAAGATCAACAACGTTCTCGGACAGGTGCTGCTCGCGAAGCGAATGGGCAAGACTCGTGTCATTGCAGAGACCGGTGCCGGTCAACACGGCGTCGCGACCGCCACGGCCTGTGCCCTTATGGGGCTCGAATGCGTTGTGTACATGGGTGAGGTCGACACCGAACGCCAGGCACTCAACGTCGCTCGGATGCGCTTGCTCGGATCGAGCGTCGTGGCCGTGAAGTCGGGATCGCGCACCCTCAAGGACGCCATCAACGAGGCGCTACGCGATTGGGTCACCAACGCGGACAACACGTACTACTGCTTCGGCACCGTCGCCGGGCCGCACCCGTTCCCGGTCATGGTGCGCGACTTCCAGCGCATCATCGGCCTCGAGGCGCGGCAGCAGGTGCTCGCCTCCACGGGGAGGCTGCCCGACGCCATCGCCGCCTGCGTCGGCGGTGGGTCCAACGCGATCGGAATCTTCCATGCGTTCATCGACGACGCCGACGTTCGGCTGATCGGCCTCGAGGCGGCGGGCGACGGCGTCGAGACGGGCCGTCACGCTGCGACGATCAGCGGTGGAACTCCGGGAGCGTTGCACGGGGCGTACTCGTACCTGCTGCAGGACGAGGACGGCCAGACCGTCGAATCCCACTCGATCTCAGCAGGATTGGACTACCCGGGCGTCGGCCCCGAGCATTCCTACCTGCATGACATCGGGCGCGCAGAGTACCGGGGCATCACCGATACCGAGGCGATGAATGCGTTCAAGCTGCTGTGCCGTACCGAGGGCATCATTCCGGCCATCGAGTCCTCACATGCCATCGCAGGCGCACTGACCCTCGGCAAGGAGCTGGGCGAAGGTGCGATCATTCTGGTCAACCTGTCCGGACGCGGCGACAAGGACGTCGACACCGCGGCCGAGTGGTTCGGGCTGATCGACGGAGACGGCGACGCGAACGTGGACGAAGAAGTGGGTATCAAGCCATGAGCAACAACGACTCTCGCCTGTCGGGAACCTTCGCGCAGTGCCGCGCCGAAGGTCGCGCAGCACTCGTCGGATACCTCCCGGCGGGCTTTCCGACAGTGCCGCGCTCGGTCGAGGTGTTCAAGACCATGGTCGACGCCGGATGCGACATCGTCGAGGTCGGCATTCCGTATTCCGATCCGGTGATGGACGGACCCACGATTCAGGCCGCAGCCGACGTCGCGCTGCGAGCCGGTGCTCGGGTCAAGGACGTGTTCTCAGTGACCGAGCAGGTCTCTGCCGCGGGCGGAAAAGCAGTCGTCATGACCTACTGGAATCTGGTCCTCAAATACGGCATCGAGAACTTCGCCCGCGATCTCGCCGGTGCGGGCGGGCTCGGAATCATCACCCCCGATCTCATTCCGGACGAGGCGCAGGAATGGATCGAGGTTTCCGACAGGTACGGACTCGACCGCATTTTCCTCGTAGCTCCGTCGTCCACCGAGGAACGGCTCGTCAGCACCGTCGAGGCCAGCAGCGGTTTCGTCTATGCCGCCTCGACGATGGGCGTGACCGGTGCCCGCGACGCGGTGTCCTCGATGGCCCCCGAACTGTCGGCTCGCATCCGTAAGCACTCCGATATCCCCATCGGCGTCGGCCTCGGTGTTCGCTCTGGCGCTCAGGCCGCCGAGATCGCCCGCTACGCCGACGCAGTCATCGTCGGATCGGCCTTGGTCAGTGCCGTGGACAACGGACTCGACGCGGTGCGTGACCTGACGACGGAACTCGCCGAGGGTGTCCGTTCCGCTAACGTAGCGTCGTGACCTCGACCGAGATTCTGGCCTACATTCCCAGCCCTGCGCAGGGAGTGTGGCACGTCGGACCGCTTGCTCTGCGGGCCTACGCCCTGTTCATCATCATCGGCATCGTCGTATCGGTGGTGTGGGGCGATCGCCGTTGGGTCGCTCGAGGGGGAACCAAGGGCACCGTCCTCGACGTCGCAGTCTGGGCCGTTCCGTTCGGTTTGCTCGGTGGACGTCTCTACCACGTGGCAACAGACTGGAAGACGTACTTCGGTCCCGGCGGAAATCCGGTCGAAGCTCTGTACGTCTGGAACGGCGGTCTCGGAATCTGGGGAGCGGTGTTCCTCGGCGGAGTCGGTGCTTGGATTGCCTGCCGTCGACGAGGGATCCCCTTGCCTGCATTCGGTGACGCGGTGGGGCCCCCGATTCTGCTGGCCCAGGCGATCGGCCGCATCGGCAACTACTTCAACCAAGAGCTGTACGGTCGCGCAACCACGCAGCCGTGGGGTCTGGAAATCTACGAGCGAGTCGACTCGAACGGTCGACTGGACCCTCTGAACGGCGTATCGACCGGGTTCGTGGAGAAGGTCGTCCACCCGACGTTCCTCTACGAGTTGCTGTGGAGCCTCGCGATCGTCGCCCTGCTGGTGCTGATCGACCGGAAGTACACGATCGGTCACGGACGATTGTTCGCGTTGTACGTCGCCGGATACTGCGTCGGACGTTTCTGGGTGGAACTCATGCGTGACGATTTCGCGACGAAGATCGCGGGACTTCGCGTCAACACCTTCACATCCGCCATCGTCTTCGTCCTGGCGGTCGCCTACTTCGTGATCGCGACAAAGGGTCGCGAAGATCCAGCGACTCTGAAATCGAACGACGACGTGGACGGCGGTAGCGACGCCGCAGACGGCGATGCCTCCGGCGATGCGGACGAGACCGACGTGAACGACCGAACCGCCGATGCTCTGGACGTGCAGACGTCCGACAAGAAAGCCGAGGAAGAAGGCAGTACACGTGGTTGATTTCGACAAGACCCACGGCCCCGAATCCGGTTCCGGCACAGGCGATTCCAGTGACGGTGACGCCAAGCCGACCACGCCGTTCGGCACTCCGTTCGACTACGGTGCCACCGCCGAGGCGTCGCTCTCGGAGCCTCCGGCAACCTCGGAATCCGCACCGTCGCACGGTCCCACCGGGCCCACGGGGCCGGGCTGGGATACGTATTCGGGTATCGGAAACGGCCCAGGTTGGTCCAGCACACCGAGCTACCCGGCTCCGAGCCCGGACGGCAGTATCGACAATCCCGTGGGAGGATTCCCGCCGCCCCAGAACTACCCGGCCCAGAATTACCCGCCCCAGAACTACCCGCAGCCGGGGTACGGCCAGCAGCAGGGCTACCCGCAGCAGGGGTACGGCCAGCCGCAGGGCTACCCGCAGCCGGGGTACGGCCAGCAACCGAGCTACCCACAGCAGGGCTACCCGCAACAAGGGTTCGGTCAGTCGCAGGGTTTCGGTGCGCCCATGGGCTATGCGGGCGGACACCCGCTCGGCGTCGGCCCAGACGCTCCGTACGGTCGCGATCCGGTCACCGGCGAGCCGTTGTCGGACAAGTCCAAGATCGTCGGCGGCCTGCTGCAGATATTTCTCGGTTGGTTGGGTGTCGGTCGCTTCTACCTCGGCAGTACCGGGATCGGTGTCGCCCAGTTGCTCCTGTTCTTCTTCGGTGTTCTGCTCACCGCAGTGTTCGGCCTCGGGCTGATTCTGCTGTTCGGGCTTTTCGTCTGGCACGTCGTCGACGGCGTGCTCATTTTGGTGGGCAATGTAACGGACGCTCAGGGGCGAAAACTGAGAGACTGAGCCCTCGTTCGCACTGCACTCGAACAAGGGAGCCCGAAGTGAGTGACTCAGGTACATCGTCGTCCGACGGATCACCGGGCGACGCATCCGGTTCCACGGAACCGACGATCTCGTTCGAGAAGGGCACCCCTTCAGGCTCGGGTCCCGTCTACGGCGCACCCGATCCCAATTACACGACACCGAACTACGGCACCCCGGGCGGCGCTGATCAAGGTCAGCAGTTCGGACCTCCTCCCGGCGTCGGTTATCCACCGCCCGCCGATGGTTCGGGTCAGTACTTCGCGCCGCCGCCGCCGTACGCGGGTGGTCAGTACGGTGGGCCGCAGTACGCGGGTGGGCCTGGTTTCATGGACCCGATGGCTCCCTACGGTCGGCACCCGGTCACCGGCGAACCCTTCTCCGACAAGCAGAAGCTGACGGCAGGCCTGCTCAACATCCTCCTCGGCGCATTCGGAGCCGGTCGCTTCTATCTCAACCAGCCGGGTATTGCAGTGGCCCAGATTGCCGTCACGTGGCTCACCTGCGGTATCGGTGGCATCTGGCCGTTGATCGACGGGATCATGATGCTCACCGGCAGCGTGCGCGACGAGCACGGTCGACCGCTGCGCGACTGACGACCGTTTCGACGGCCACCGGCATTCGCGATTGCATCGTTGCGAATTCCAACTGCTACGATTTCGCCATCCGGGAGCAATCTCGGATTCTTTCGCGGGCCAGGGCTGTCCCGGTGAATTCCCGACAGGCGTTTCGATTTCGGCTTGTGAGACCGTTCCGGTCGACATGAGGCGAACCAGCCGGCGGGGTTGCCGAGACTCACGGCGCAGCGGTCGAGGTCGCTGCTTCGCCCTCACGCACCCACCGGCCTACGTGGAGGTGATCGTGGTGCTGTTTTCTCGGATGCCTGCGGAGCAGGGTCTGTACGACCCGAGCTTGGAGAAGGATTCCTGCGGCGTGGCGATGATCGCCGACATCGCGGGACGACGGTCTCATGCCATTGTGGCCGACGGCGTTCTGGCACTGGAGAATCTGGAACATCGTGGCGCTGCCGGGGCCGAGCCGAACAGCGGCGACGGCGCGGGCATTCTGATCCAGCTCCCGGTCGAACTTCTGGTCTCTCTCGCGCCGTTCGATCTACCTACGGCATCAGCCGACGGTGACAATACTTTTGCAGCCGGCGTGTGTTTTCTGCCGCAGGGAATCCGGGAGCGTGCGGTCGCCGTCGAACGTGTCGAATCCGTTGCGACCGAGGAAGGTCTGGAGATCCTGGGTTGGGTGCCGGTCGAGGTCGATCCCGATCGAGCCGACGTGGGAGTCACCGCTCTGGGCTGTATGCCGTACATGAGCTACCTCTTCGTCACCGCCCCCGAGGTCGACGGCGTGCGGCCGGCCGGTCTGGCGCTCGATCGGCTGGTGTACGCGCTACGTAAGCGTTCCGAACGGGTCACCCCCGAGATCGAGGCCGAGGGCTCCGGGTTGTTCTTTCCGTCGCTGTCCTCGCGCACCATCGTCTACAAGGGCATGCTCACCACGATGCAGTTGCCGCTCTACTTCCCGGAGTTGCGGAACCCGTTGTGCACGAGTGCTATTGCCATCGTTCACAGTCGATTCTCCACCAACACGTTTCCGTCGTGGCCGCTGGCGCACCCGCATCGCTACGTGGCCCACAACGGTGAGATCAACACCGTCAAGGGCAACCGAAACCGAATGCGGGCTCGGGAAGCGCTGCTCTCGAGCGACCTGATCCCCGGTGACCTCGAGCGGTTGTTCCCGATCTGCAATCCCGATGCGTCGGACTCGGTGTCCTTGGACGAGGTGCTCGAACTGCTGCACCTCGGTGGACGCAGTGTTCCGCATGTGGTGATGATGATGGTGCCGGAGCCGTGGGAGAACCACCGCACGATGGATCCGCGAGTGCGGGCGTTCTATCAGTTCCACTCGTCGATGATGGAGGCCTGGGACGGCCCGGCTTGTGTGACGTTCACCGACGGCAGCTACGTCGGGGCCGTGCTCGATCGCAACGGGCTTCGCCCCGGTCGCTGGTGGCAAACGGCCGACGGTCGCGTGATCCTCGCCAGCGAGGCCGGCGTGCTCGATGTGCCGCAATCCGAGGTCGTCGCCAAGGGCCGACTCGAGCCGGGCAAGATGTTCCTGATCGACACCGTCGCCGGACGACTGGTACCCGACGAGGAGATCAAGCTCCGACTGGCCACCGAACATCCGTATCAGGAGTGGCTGCATGCCGGACTGCTCGAGATCAAGAGCCTGCCCGAGCGCGCGCACATTCAGTACAACCACGACTCCGTGGTGCGCAGGCAGGTCGCGTTCGGTTACACCGAGGAAGACCTGCGCGTCGTACTGACGCCGATGGCCGCATCCGGGGGAGAGCCACTGGGGTCCATGGGCACCGACACCCCTGCGGCAGTCATGTCGCAGCGCTCGCGTCAGCTCTACGACTACTTCATCGAGCTGTTCGCCCAGGTCACCAACCCGCCGCTGGATTCGATCCGGGAGGAGATCGTGACCTCGCTCGCGCGGGTGATGGGTCCCGAGCAGAACCTGCTCGAGCCCACCGCGGCGTCGTGCAGGCAGATCGTGTTGCCGTGGCCGGTGCTCGACAACGACGAGTTGAACAAGATCATCCACATCAACGACGACGGCGACCACCCCGGATTGTCGGCGACGGTGTTGCGTGGCCTCTACGAGGTCGAGCGCGGCGGCGAAGGTCTCGCCGAGGCCATCGAGGAACTGCGTGCTCGGGCATCGGAAGCCATCGCTGCCGGGTACACGACGCTGATCATCTCCGATCGCGACTCGGACCACACCCGCGCTCCGATTCCGTCGTTGCTGGCCACCTCGGCCGTACACCACCATCTGGTGCGCACCAAGGAGCGCACCAAGATCGCACTCGTCGTGGAATCCGGCGATGCACGCGAAGTCCATCATCTCGCGCTGCTCATCGGATTCGGTGCCGCCGCGGTCAACCCGTATCTGGCGATGGAATCGATCGAGGATCTCGTCGGCGAGGGTGAGCTGACCGGCGTCGAACCGACGGTCGCAGTACGGAACTATCTGTACGGTCTCGGCAAGGGTGTGCTCAAGGTGATGTCCAAGATGGGCATCTCGACCGTCGGGTCCTACACCGGCGCACAGGTTTTCGAGGCGGTCGGTCTCGATCGCGAGGTGGTGCGCGAGTACTTCAAGGGCACGGTCAGCAAGCTCGGCGGCGTCGGTCTGGACGTGCTCGCCGAGGAGGTCAAGCTGCGCCACCGTCGGGCGTACCCCGAGAACCCCACCGACCGTGTTCACCGTCGGTTGGATATCGGCGGTGAGTACCAGTTCCGGCGGGAAGGTGAACTGCACCTGTTCACGCCCGAAACGGTGTTCCTGTTGCAGCATGCGACCCGCACCGGGCGCTACGACGTGTTCCAGAAGTACACCGACGAGGTGGACCGGCTCGCCCGTGAAGGCGGTGCCCTGCGTGGTTTGTTCGAGTTCAAAGATGGTGTGCGGCCACCGGTTCCGCTCGACGAAGTGGAGTCGGTCGAATCGATCGTGACGCGGTTCAACACCGGAGCGATGAGCTACGGATCCATTTCCGCCGAAGCGCACGAGACGATGGCCGTGGCGATGAACAACCTCGGCGGCCGGTCCAACTCGGGTGAGGGCGGTGAGGACGTCGATCGCCTCTACGACCCGAAGCGCCGCAGTGCCGTCAAGCAGGTGGCCAGTGGCCGCTTCGGGGTGACCAGCGACTACCTGGTCAACGCCACCGATATTCAGATCAAGATGGCGCAGGGAGCAAAGCCGGGCGAGGGCGGTCAGTTGCCCGGCTACAAGGTGTATCCGTGGGTCGCGAAGACGCGACATTCCACGCCGGGCGTCGGCTTGATCTCGCCGCCCCCGCACCACGACATCTATTCGATCGAGGATCTCGCGCAGCTGATCCACGACCTCAAGAACGCCAACGAGAATGCGCGCGTGCACGTCAAACTCGTCAGTTCCGTCGGCGTCGGCACGGTGGCGACCGGCGTCAGTAAGGCGCACGCCGACGTCGTCCTCATCTCGGGATACGACGGCGGAACCGGGGCGGCACCGTTGACCTCGCTCAAGCATGCCGGCGCTCCGTGGGAGATCGGCCTGGCCGACGCTCAGCAGACGCTGGTGCTCAACGGCCTGCGTGACCGCATCACCGTGCAGTGCGACGGTGGAATGCGCACCGGTCGCGACGTCATCGTCGCGGCACTTCTCGGTGCGGAGGAATTCGGATTCTCGACGGCTCCGCTGATCGTGGCGGGATGCATCATGATGCGTGTCTGCCACCTCGATACGTGCCCGGTCGGGGTCGCGACCCAGAACCCGGAGCTGCGCAAGCGGTTCACCGGGAAGCCGGAGTTTCTCGAGGACTTCTTCAAGTTCATCGCCGAGGACGTGCGAAAGTACCTCGCGCAGCTCGGCTTCCGCAGTATCGACGAGGCAGTGGGCCACGCCGACGTACTGGAGACAGCGGCAGGCGTCGCACACTGGAAGAGCAAGGGCCTGGATCTGGCTCCGATCTTCGCGATGCCCGTCGACCGGCACGGTGCCCCGATGTCGCAGCGTCGACGCCTTCGCGGGCAAGACCACGGTCTCGATCTCGCACTGGATCGGACGCTGATCCAGTTGGCGGAGGGAGCGCTGGAGGACGCGCATCCGGTGAAGCTGGAGCTGCCGGTACGTAACGTCAACCGCACTGTCGGAACGCTTCTGGGGTCCGAGGTCACCCGACGCTACGGCGCGGGTGGACTCCCGGACGACACCATTCGCGTTGCGTTCACCGGATCGGCAGGGCAGTCGCTCGGTGCCTTCCTGCCGCCGGGTATCACGATCGATCTGGTCGGTGACGCGAACGACTATGTCGGCAAGGGACTGTCGGGTGGTCGCATCGTGGTGCGCCCGGCCGACGATGCGCCCTTCGTCGCCGAGGACAACGTGATCGCCGGCAACACCATTCTGTACGGCGCAACCTCGGGCGAGGTGTACCTGCGGGGCAAGGCAGGGGAGCGCTTCGCGGTCCGCAACTCGGGTGCGGTCGCGGTGAACGAGGGCGTGGGTGACCACGCGTTCGAGTACATGACCGGTGGCCGGGTCGTCGTGCTGGGCCCGACCGGTCGCAACATGGCCGCGGGAATGTCCGGCGGTATCGCCTTCGTTCTCGGTCTCGATCCGGCCGACGTGAACATGGCCATGGTCGAACTGCAGGTCCCCAACCCGGACGATCTGGTGTGGCTGCGCGAGACCGTCGAGAATCACCAGCGCTGGACCGGGTCCACCGTCGCGACCTCGTTGCTGGCCGACTGGCCACGCCGGTCTGCGCTGTTCACCAAAGTCATGCCCGTCGACTACCAGCGGGTGCTGGAAGCGACTCGAATGGCGCGTGCCGAAGGGCGCGACGTCGATGCTGCGATCATGGAGGCTGCACGTGGCTGATCCACAGGGATTTCTGAAAGTCGTCAAGCGCGAGGCTGTCAAGCGTCCGATCGGCGAGCGCGTCAAGGACTGGAATGAGGTGTATTCGCACCAGCCCACGAGCGAACGGGCCGCGGAGGTCTCCGATCAGGCACGTCGTTGTATGGACTGCGGAATTCCGTTCTGCCACTCCGGAACTGCGGGTTGTCCGCTGGGCAATCTGATTCCCGAATGGAACGATCTGGTTCGTCGTGACCGGTGGGATGCAGCGAGCGACCGACTGCACGCGACCAACAACTTCCCGGAGTTCACCGGTCGGGTGTGCCCGGCACCGTGCGAATCGGCCTGTGTGCTTTCGATTTCCGAGGCGGCCACCGGCGGTAGCGTCACGATCAAGCGGGTCGAGCAGACCATCGCGGATCTGGCCTGGGAAGAGGGCAGCATCGTTCCGCAGCCGCCGACGATCACCACCGGGAAGCGAGTCGCCGTCGTGGGATCCGGTCCTGCGGGATTGGCTGCGGCACAACAGCTCACACGTGCCGGACACGACGTCACGGTGTACGAGCGGGATGACCGCCTGGGCGGGCTGCTCCGGTACGGCATCCCCGAGTTCAAGCTCGAGAAGTCGGTGCTGGATCAGCGCCTGATGCAGATGAGGGCCGAGGGAACGCATTTCGTGACCGACTGCGAGGTGGGGATCGACTTCACGGTCGAGCAGCTCCGCGAATCCTTCGATGCCGTCGTCCTGGCGGTCGGCGCTCTGCGGGCCCGAGACAACACCGAGGTGATCGGTCGCGAACTCGACGGTATCCACCTGGCGATGGAGCACCTGGTGCCGTCGAACAAGGAATGTGAGGGCGACGGTCCCACGTCGATCTCGGCCGCGGACAAGCATGTGGTGATCATCGGCGGCGGCGACACCGGGGCCGACTGTCTGGGTACGGCGCACCGCCAGGGTGCCGCGTCGGTCACCCAACTGGACTACAACCCCGCCCTGCCGGGTGCCCGTGACGACAGCCTGTCGCCCTGGCCGTCGTGGCCGTTGGTGCTGCGCACCTCGCCTGCGCACGCCGAGGGTGGCGTTGTGCGTCATCAGGTGGCCGTGCAGCGCTTCCTCGGTGACGAGCGCGGACACGTGCGTGCCATGGTGCTGGCCGAGGTGGAGGTGCAGCGTGACGCGGACGGTCGACGCGTCGTCACACCGATCGGTGAAGAGGTCGAACTGCCCTGTGATCTGGCGCTGTTCGCCATCGGTTTCGAGGGTGTCGAGCACGGTCCGTTGCTCGACGAGTACGGCCTCGCGCTCACCAAGCGTGGTGCGTTGTCGTGTGGTCCCGATTGGCAGACCACCGCGCCTGGGGTGTTCGTCTGCGGAGATGCGCATCGAGGTGCGTCGTTGGTCGTGTGGGCGATCGCAGAGGGACGATCGGCGGCTCATGGAGTCGACGCTTTCCTCACCGGGCACTCGGAATTGCCGTCTCCGGTACACCCCACGGCACTGCCTCTCGCGGTGGTGTGACGCTCGTCTCTGAATCGGTGCAGACCGTCCCAGCAGCGGCGTAGCGAGGCTACCCATCGGTAGTATCCGAGTGGGAACGTCTGCGATAGAGAACGTGGCGTCCAGCGGCTAGGCTCGCTTTCGTGAGCCGACGTACGAAGATTGTCTGCACCCTTGGACCCGCAACCGCAACCACAGAGCGAATCCGTGAACTCGTAGAGAGTGGAATGGATGTCGCACGACTGAACTTCAGCCATGGAGATCACCCCGATCACCAGGCCAACTACGAGAGGGTCCGCGCAGCGTCGGATGCCACCGGCAAAGCCGTGGGCATTCTGGCCGACCTGCAGGGACCGAAGATTCGTCTCGGCCGCTTCGCCGAGGGCTCGACCACCTGGGCCAGCGGTGAGCTGATCCGGATCACCGTCGAGGAGTGCGAAGGCACCCACGACCGGGTGTCGACCACCTACAAGGAACTGGCTCAGGATGCGAAGGAAGGCGACCGCCTCCTCGTGGACGACGGCAAGGTCGGCCTCGTGGTCACCGGAGTCGAAGGCAACGACGTGCTGTGTCGTGTCACCGAAGGTGGACCGGTCAGCAACAACAAGGGCGTCTCCCTGCCCGGCATGGACGTGTCCGTTCCGGCCATGAGCGAGAAGGACATCGCGGACCTCGAATTCGCACTCGCTCTGGGATGCGACTTCATCGCGCTCTCGTTCGTCCGTTCGCCCGCGGACGTCGAACTGGTCCATGCCGTCATGGATCGTGTCGGCCGCCGAGTTCCCGTCATCGCCAAGCTGGAGAAGCCCGAGGCTGTCGACAACCTCGAAGCCATCGTGCTCGCGTTCGACGCCATCATGGTTGCCCGCGGTGACCTCGGCGTCGAGTTGCCGCTCGAGCAGGTCCCGCTGGTGCAGAAGCGCGCCATTCAGATCGCTCGCGCCAACGCCAAGCCCGTCATCGTCGCGACTCAGATGCTCGAATCGATGATCGAGAATTCCCGTCCGACGCGCGCCGAGGCCTCCGACGTGGCCAACGCGGTGCTCGACGGCACCGATGCAGTGATGCTGTCCGGTGAGACCTCGGTCGGCAAGTACGTGATGGAGACGGTGCGGACCATGGCGCGCATCGTCGAGACGGTCGAGACCGAGGGCGACAGCGTTCCGCCGCTGACGCATGTGCCGCGCACCAAGCGTGGCGTGATCTCCTACGCCGCCCGCGACATCGGCGAGCGGCTGGATGCCAAAGCTCTCGTGGCCTTCACGCAGTCGGGTGACACCGTTCGACGGTTGGCCCGTCTGCACACCAAGCTTCCTCTGCTCGCCTTCACCTCGATCTCCGAGGTACGCAGCCAGCTGTCGTTGAGCTGGGGAACCGAGACGTTCCTGGTACCCGACGTGGGATCCACGGACGCGATGGTCAAAGAGGTCGACAAGGCGCTGCTCGAACTCGGTCGGTACAACAAGGGCGATCAGGTCGTGATCGTGGCCGGTGCCCCTCCCGGCACAGTAGGCTCGACCAACTTGATCCATGTGCACCGAATCGGAGAAGAGGACCGGTAAGTGGTCGAAGCGGGGGGAACCGGCGTCAGCGAAAGCGCGCCGAGCAGTACAGCGGTGAAGACCGATCTCGAGACGCTCCTCGATCTCCTCGCACTGGAGGAGATCGAGGAGGACGTGTTCGTCGGTGTTCACCCCGAGCAGGTGGGGAGCCGTACGTTCGGGGGACAACTGGTCGCACAGGGCCTGATCGCTGCGGGTCGCACCGTGTCCGGCACGTCGCGGGACGTACACGCGATCAACGCCCACTTCATCCGCGGTGGTGACGTCAAGAAGCCCATCGAATACCGGGTCTCGCGCCAGCGCGACGGCCGCGCCTTCGCCAACCGTCAGGTGACTGCTGTCCAGGACGGCAACGAGCTGTTCGTCATGCTCGCAGCGTTCCAAGATTTCGGAAAAGGCCTGGAACACAGCGTCGAAGTTCCCGAGGTTCCGTACCCCGACGCGCTGCCACCCCTGGGCGATCATTTCGTCGGGTACGAGGATCGACTTCAGATGTTCGTGGATGCTCTCAAGCCGATCGACATGCGCTACGCGAACGATCCGGCCTGGATCATGCACGGCACCGGTGAGAAGCTCAATCACAATCGAGTCTGGATGAAGGCCGACGGAGATCTGCCCGACGCCTCGATATTTCACGCCGCGACCATGGGCTACGCGTCGGACACCACCGTGCTCGATTCGATCATCACCACTCACGGCCTGTCGTGGGGACTCGATCGGATCGTCGCCGCCACGGTGAACCACTCCATCTGGTTCCACCGACCGTTCAGGTTCGACGAATGGGCCCTGTACGCCACCGAATCACCCGTCGCCGCCGGCTCGCGTGGCCTGGCCACCGGTCGTTTCTTCTCGATGGACGGCCAGTTGCTGGCAACGGTCGTGCAAGAAGGCCTCATTCGACATTTTCCGAAGCGGGTCCGCGACTGAACGCGCTCGCCCAGGCCCGAGTCTTGGCTGCAAGGTCCAGTGAGGCGTGCGCCGGACTGGTAGAGGGCAACCGGGTGAATTCGACGCGGGGGAGTGGCAGTCCCGTCGCCACGTGACGTCGGTAGCTCTCGGCCGCCTTGGCTCCGTTGAAGAACACCCTGTCGATATTCGGCTGCTGTGCGAACAGTGTCTCGAAATCGTTTGCAACGATGGATGATTCGACAATTGCCGAGTCGAGACTGCCCGCGCGCGTGCACAGCTTCAGTACATCCCAGACGGCAATTCCGTGGCCTCGGAGACGCTCGGTGCGTGCGTCGTACGCCAGTTCGGGTCCGGCACCGAACAACGTTCCCATGATCGGCCAGAACGCATTTCGTGGATGGGCGTAGTACTGCTGCGCCGCCAGCGATGCGACGCCGGGCATGGAGCCCAGCACCAGGGTGGTTGCGCCCGGGCCGACGATCGGCTCGAAACTGTGCACGACGTTCATGGCGCGATTGAAGCAAATCCCCGCGGGGGTGCGGGAGTGGGGACCACAATGGAGAGATGTTGGATCCACGTGTACTCGACAACAACGAACTCGAAGCCGAACTCGCCGCACTGCGCCGGGGGCGTGACGCAGCGATGGACGAGGGCGCACGCGACGTCTCGACCGCCGACACCGACCACCTCATCGCGCGGTTCGAGGAAGAAATTCGCAAGCGACACCAGGATTCGACGTCCGATCAGCCCAGTACCGATCTGCCCTGACCCAGAATCAGGACCGCGCATGCGGCGGTCGCGGCCGCGGTACGAATGTTGTTCCACAGCACCCACTTCGTCGTGAACTCTTCCCACGTCGCCGCTCCTGCCGCGGTGGTCGAGTCGGCTGCAGCCAACGCGTCGTTGAGGGGCACATTCAGTGTGACCGTGACCGCGAAGCACCCGATCACGTACAGCACTGCCCCAGCGATGATCAGTGCGGAGTGGCCGCGGTCGGTGAACGGAGTCGACACGGCTGCGATCACGCAGGACAGCGCCGTGCCCATGAACAGGATGAGAAACAGCGGATTGAGGATCGCCGTATTGGCACTCTGCATCGAGGAGATCGCGACCGGAACCGGAAGGGTCTTCAGTCCGGGCAGCACGCTGATCGAGAACGCCAGCAGCACTCCCGCCATCAATGCTGATCCGATTGCGCCCACAAGTGTTGATGCGGAAGCTATTCGGTCGATCATGACACGGCTGCCGGTGCCGGAATCGAGTCCGCGAATTCTTCGAAGGAGGTCTCGGTGCTGTTGTCGGGTGACCGGCGAACGTCTCGGGTCAGTTCTTCGGTGTTGAATGCCCTGGTCATGTCGACGTACAACTGTGCATACGATCGCGAGAATCCAATCGAGACGAGCAGGTCTGCCATGGCCTCGTACGGCAGGCGCTCGTAACGCGCCGCTGTGATTGCCAGTCGGTCACCCAGAATTGCCGTGGCCTCGGTGTAGCTGAGGTCTCGCTCGCCCAGCAGAACCTGGGTGCGTACGCCGTCCCACGGCGAATCGGTCAGTGCCCGTACGGCGGCGTCGGCGATGTCCGAGGTGGCGATCATCGGAATCGGAAGGTGCGGGTCCACCGAGTCCACGTGTGTACCACTGTCGGTCAGCTGTTGCGCCGCCGGAAGTAAGTTCTCGAAGAACGAGACCGGACGCAGCAGGTGCAGGCTCCGATCGGTCAATGTCCTGAGGCGTTCCTCCTGTTCGGCGAGGCAGCCGATGACGCCGGGTGCGTCGAGTCGATCGGCACCGAGGCTGCTCAGCGCCACGATCCTCTCCACCTCGGACACGCGGAGGGCATCGACGATCGAGGCACCCCACATTGCCTGCTCGGCGGAGAAGTCCTCGGCGTAGGGATTGCTCGGCAGCATCGCGAAGACGGCCTCGCTCCCGTCGAAGGATGCGGCCGGCGCGGGCGTCAGGTCCGCCTGGACGGTGTGCGCGCCACCGGCCGCCAGCGCGTCGAGGCGATCGGTGTTCCGGCCGATTGCGCGCACGTGCCTGCCCTCCTTCAGCAGTCTCTCGGCGACGCGATATCCGACCTGACCGGTCGCTCCCAGAATCGTGATCATGGTGTTCCTTCCGTTGAGTCCGTTGTCACTGCATCCACTCTGGACGTCCAGAGCTGGATGGACAATGACTTATCGGCTCGAAAAGATGTCCGATCGTCCACGCTGTGAGACGATCGATCAATGCGTGGACTCGACCCGTGGAAGTCGCCCGATCCACTCGGGGAGGCGCTGCACTTTCTGCGAATGACAGGATCCTTCTACTGCAGATCCGAGCTGTCCGGGTCGTGGGGTTTGGAGTTGCCGTCCATGGAAGACGCGCTCTGGTTCCACACCGTCGTCAGCGGGCGATGTCGGTTGTCGGTGCCGGGCGTCCCCACTCGCGACCTGCTTCCCGGTGACTTCGCTCTGGTTCCGCACGGCCGCGGGCACGTGCTCGCCAGCGATGACGACGCAGCAGTGAGTGCGCCTGTTGTCTACGACCTTCCGCACGACTACGTCAGCGATCGATACGCGGTCATCCGAAGCGGCAGTGGGGAAGCGAGCGCGACGCTCATGTGCGGCGCAGTGCGACTGGATCATCCGGCGGCGCAGCAACTCATCGGTGTGTTGCCTGCGCTCGTCGTCATCGATGCGGATTCGGGCCCGCGGCAGTCTCGGATGCACTCGCTCTTGGCCATGGTCGCCGACGAGGCAACCTCGCTGGAGCCTGGGGGAGAAGCGGTCATCACCAGGCTGTCCGACGTGCTGGTGATCCAGGCTCTGCGGTCGTGGATGGCGGACGACGAGCGGGCACGGTCCGGATGGCTCGGCGCACTCGCGGATTCTCAGGTCGGCGCGGCGCTCGCCCTCATTCATCGAAACCCCGACGCGCAGTGGACGGTTGCCGCATTGGCTGCCGAGGTGAAGATGTCTCGTTCGGCGTTCTCTGCCCGATTCACCGAGTTGGTCGGTGAATCGGTGATGCGCTACCTCTCGATGTGGCGGATGCAGATCGCCCACGACAGTCTTCGGTCGGGAGATGTCTCGGTAGCCGAATTGGCCCGGCGCAGTGGCTATCTCTCGGAGGCGGCGTTCGGTAAGGCGTTCAAACGCGCGACGGGGGTGTCACCGGGGAGCGTGCGTCGTCGTCAGGAGGTCTCGCTGACGGCAGGGTGAGCGACGGGGCTGCAGGTCAGCCGAGCAGGTGGCGGAGGTAGCTGTTCGGATCGTCGAGGTATCGACGCCAGTGCTGCACCAATTCCAGTTCGTCCCAGGTACTTCGGCGCAGACCGTGTTCGCCCACTTCCACGATGTCAGCGCCCGGTGTCGAGGCCAGGATCGGAGAGTGCGTGGCACAGACGATCTGTGCCCCCTCGTCGCCCAGTTCGGACATCAGCGCGACGAGCTGCAGGCTTGCGGTGAACGACAGAGCCGACTCGGGCTCGTCCAGGACATAGAAGCCGGGTTCGGACAACATCGCACCGAACATGGCGAGGAAGCCTTCGCCGTGACTCATCTCGGCTGTGTTCTCTTCCCAGAAACCCGGCATACCACCGAGATGTTCGGCCATGTCGAATGCGGTTTCGGCGCGGAGGAAGAAGCCGCGTTTCTGCAGTCGTGGGCCACGAAGCATTCGAGAACCCCGCGGTGTGGTTTCCAACTCGAGCACCTCGCCGAGGGCGCTGGTCACCTCGTCGAGTCGACGCGACTGCTGCGCCGCCCGCCCACCGCGGGCATCGATTCCGAAACCCTCGGCGATCGCCTCGACAAGGGTCGATTTACCGGAACCGTTGTCGCCGACCAGAATTGTGACCGGTGCCAGGAATTCGAGTCCGTCGCGAGCGAGGTCGGCGACTGCAGGCACAGTGAAGGGCCAATTCGATCCGACGTCGTCGGCATCGACGTAGGCGCGCTCTACGAACATGATTCAGGCGGTGACCAGGCGGTCGACGTAACCGGTCTCGTGAGCGGAGTCCGCGCTGCAGGTGTAGTACACCCACTGAGCGGACTGGTCCGCGGAATCTCCGAAACGGTGGTCGACCTTCTGCGCGCACAATTTGCCCGCGCTGGTGTCATGGCATCGAAGACTGCTGGGTATGTACATGACTCCACTGTAGGCGCGATCGTGGGCGGTCTTTACCGGCGTGACGATCGAACGCTGTGCTGTGGTGCCCTCGGTGAGACTCGAACTCACACTGGACGGGTTTTGAATCCGTTTCCTCTGCCAATTGGGATACGAGGGCTGGCGTCTTTCAAGCAACGATTGACGAGTTTAGAAGATGCGCTTTCGGGGGCGCGCACCGGTACCCTTCAGATGCTCGACGGCCCTGATGGGCGATGACTGTCAAAGGAGACCGATACAGATGAACGCTCCTGGTGCGCACGGTACTGGCAAGCCCCCGCTTCGGGTGGTGGTGGCAGAGGACGAATCCCTGATTCGATTGGATCTCGTGGAGATGCTCCGCGAAGAGGGCTACGACGTGGTCGGGGAGGCCGCGGACGGTCAGCAGGCGGTGGACTTGGCCGTCGAACTGCGTCCCGATCTGGTCATCATGGACGTCAAGATGCCGCGTCGAGACGGGATAGATGCGGCGTCGGAGATCGCCGAGAAGCGCATCGCCCCCGTCGTCATTCTCACCGCGTTCAGTCAGCGTGAGCTGGTCGAGAAGGCACGCGACGCCGGAGCGATGGCGTATCTGGTCAAGCCGTTCACCAAAGCAGATCTGATGCCCGCGGTGGAGTTGGCAGCCAGTCGTTTCAGCGAGATCTCTGCACTCGAATCCGAGATAGCCGATCTGCAGGATCGACTGGAAACGCGGAAGTTGATCGAGAAGGCCAAGGGCATTCTGATGGAGTCGCAATCGCTCACAGAACCGCAGGCGTTCAAGTGGATTCAACGCGCAGCGATGGATCGCAGAACGACGATGAAGGCTGTCGCAGAGGTTGTGATCGAGACACTCGGTACTCCTGCGAACAAGCCTGCGGCAGAGGGCTGATCGGCTCGCGAAAGCTACGGCCACGTAAAACTTCGTCTCTCTAGGTCACAGTCAGGTCACGAGCGTCGTTCTAGGCCTTGCGAATCGACTCCGAGCATTAGCGTCTGATCCACACGTGAGCCACATGTAACTCAGGTGCGCTTCAACGACGAGCAATTTCAAGGAGAACCTAGATGGCAATTCGGACCTATGTCCGCACGGCTGCGGTGCTGAGCGTCACCTCGCTCGCACTGTTCGGCTGTTCGTCGAGCGACGACTCCGGCTCGACCGATACCACCAGTGCCAGCGGCGGCACTGCAGCCGCGGAAACGACCGTCTCCACCGACTGCACGCCCGAGCAGGCCACTGCCGGGGCAACCCCCGACACGTCGCCTCTGGTGGTGGGAACCCTTCTCCCCGAGACCGGAACCCTGGCCTTCCTCGGACCGCCCGAGGTTGCCGGCGTTCAGTTGGCCGTCAACGACGTCAACGGTGCCGGTGGCGTCCTCGATCAGCCCGTCACCCTCATCCCCGGTGACTCCGGCGATACGACGACGGACACCGCCAACACCACGGTCGACCGCCTGCTCGCCGGCGGCGCGAACGTCATCGTCGGTGCAGCATCGTCCTCGGTCTCCCTCAAGGTGATCGACAAGATCGCCAGCGCAGGCGTTGTGGAGTTCTCGCCTGCCAACACCTCGGACCAGTTCGTCTGCTACCCGGACAAGGGACAGTACTTCCGTACCGCTCCCACCGACGTGCTGCAGGCACAGGCCCTTTCACAGCTGATCGCCGAGGACGGCGCGCAGCGCGTATCCATCCTCGCGCTCAACGATCCCTACGGCACGGGTCTGGCCAAGAACACCGCGGACAACCTCGAAGAGGCAGGCATCGCGGCAGACCAGATTCAGACGACCATCTACGACCCGAACGCACAGTCGTTCAACGCCGAGGTCGACGGCGTGAAGAACTTCAACCCGGATGCCGTTGCCATCATCGGCTTCGAGGAGTCCGCGAAGATCATCACCCGTATGCACGAGATCGGCATCGGACCGTCCGACGGCACGGCAGTGTTCGGCGTCGACGGCAACATGGGTAATGCGCTCGGTGAGTCTGTGGCAGCAGGTCTGCTGGACACCATGCGCGGAACCACCCCGTTGACCGATGTCGGAACGGCCTTCCAGGACCGCCTCAAGGGAGTCGACCCGGCGCTGGTGGACTTCAACTACGCCGGTGAGTCCTACGACGCAGTGGTCATCTCGGCACTCGCGGCCGAGCAGGCGAAGTCGACGGCAGGCACCGATATAGCTGCCAACATCAACAGCATCACCAAGGACGGCACCAAGTGCACCAGCTACGCTGAGTGCCTTCCGCTCGTCAAGGCCGGAACGGATATCGACTACGACGGAATCACGGGCGCGCTGAACTTCAGTGACGCAGGTGAGCCCGCCACCGGTTCCTACGGCAACCTGGTCTTCGGGCCGGACAACAAGCTGACGACGGACGGATACATCGTCGTCGGTGAGTGATCTGTAACCGACACACAGGCACTGGGCCCGAGTCCTCGATCAGGACTCGGGCCCAGTGTTGTGTGTACCCGTCGACGCGCGTGCAAAGACAAAGCCCCGGCTCGACATCGAGTCGAACCGGGGCTTCGTCGTCGACGAAGAAGATCTACGTCTTCTTCTCCTTGCTTCCGGCCAGTGTGCCGAGATACAGCTCGATCACCTTCGGATCGTTCATCAACGCAGGACCGGTATCGGTGTACGCGTTGCGGCCCTGATCGAGAACGTAGCCGCGGTCGCAGATCTGAAGGCAGCGACGGGCGTTCTGCTCGACCATGATGATCGAGACCCCCGCCGCGTTGATCTTCTTGCAGCGGATGAACACCTCGTCCTGGAACATCGGCGACAGTCCGGCCGACGGTTCGTCGAGCAGCAGTACCGAGGGCTCCATCATCAGTGCGCGTCCCATGGCGACCATCTGTCGTTCGCCACCGGACAGTGCGCCTGCCTTGACCTTCTTGCGCTCTCCGAGCAGGGGGAACAACTCGCTGACGAACTCGAAGCGCTCGCCGAACTTCTTGGGACGCAGATAGATTCCCATTTCGAGGTTCTCCTCGATGGTCAGCGACGGAAACACGTTCTGGGTCTGCGGAACGTATCCGACGCCCTTAGTGACCAGCACGTGCGCCTCGGCAGAGGTGATGTTGTCACCGCGTAGCTTCACGCTGCCCTCGCGCACGGCAACGAGCCCGAAGAGCGTTTTGAGCAATGTCGACTTACCGGCACCGTTGGGCCCGATGATGCCGACGATCTCGCCGTCGTTGAGGAAGAAGTTGCATTCGCTGAGGATGTTGACGCCGGGGATGTAACCGGCGACCAATCCGTCGGCGCGCAACAGTGCGCCTTCGGCCAGGCGAGCGTGCTCCTCGGGTGTGGCGGCGAATTCGGCCGGCGTCAATGTCTGTTCGCTCATCAGTTGTCCTCCTTGGCCCGGTGCGAGCCGCCCTCGGCGACGTCGGGCGTCACTGGGCTGACGAACTCCGGTTCCGAAAGATCGCCTCCCGCTTCGAGTTCTTCCTTCTCGGCCTGTTTGAGTGCCTCCGCCAGTTCGGCGGTTGCCCCGACCGGATTGCCGTCGGCGTCGAACTCGAGAGCCTGATCGTGGTGGCTGCCGAGGTAGGCGTCGACCACAGCGCCGTTGTTGGAGAGTTCCTCCGGCGTGGACTCGGCGATGATGCTGCCCTGAGCCATCACCACCACCCAGTCACTGATGTCGCGGATGACGTCCATGTCGTGTTCGACGAACACCACGGTCATACCGTCGTCGCGCAGCGACTTGATGTGCCCCAGAAGCGATTGCGTCAGAGCCGGATTGACCCCGGCCATCGGCTCGTCGAGCATGACCACCGACGGATCGGTCATCAGCGCACGTGCCATCTCCAGCAGTTTGCGTTGACCGCCCGACAGTGATCCGGCCAGGTCGTCGGCCTTGGCGTCGAGCTTGAAGCGCCCCAGCAGTTCGTAGGCGCGTTCGGTGATCTGACGCTCCTGGGCCTTCCACGTCCACGGCATGAACGTGTTGATCATGCGCTCGCCGCGCTGACCTGTTGCGCCCAACCGAACATTGTCCAGCACAGTCAGTTTCGACAGCGCTTTGGTCAACTGGAACGTGCGCACCACGCCCTTGCGGGCCACCTGGTGCGGGTGCATTCGGCCCAGCTCCTGGCCATCCATCGACCAGGTCCCGGTGTCGGGGCGATCGAATCCGGTGAGCAGGTTGAACAGCGTGGTCTTACCCGCACCGTTCGGACCGATGAGACCGGTGATGCAGCCGCGCTGGATTTCGAGGTGCGCCACGTCGACGGCTTTGAGACCGCCGAAGGTGCGGGACACGCCGTCGACCACCATGGTGGCGTCGGGTTTCGGTGCGCCGGGTTCGTTGGGCACACCGGCGAACAGGGCGGCGCGTTGATCGCTCGACAACGCCTGGGCAGCGCGTGATTCGAGTGTGCTGGCTTTCTTGCTCGGTGCAGCCGTTGCAGCCGCATCCTTGCTCAGGTCAGGCATTGAGTTGAACCTCTCGCTTGTTGCCGAGAATGCCCTGAGGTCTGAACACCATCAACACGGCGATCAGGATTCCCAGGAGCACGAATCGCGTGGCACCGACCTGGGCACCGGTGAGGTTGAGCACCGGGTCGTCGCCGGAGATCAATTGCCGCAGAATCGCATCGGGAATGGACAGCAGGAACCAGAAGAGCATCGCGCCCAGTACCGGGCCGAACACTGTTGCCGCCCCACCGAGAATCAGTGCGCCGAAGGCGAAGAACGTCTGCGCCGTCGAGTAGAAATCGGGGTTGATGGACTGAGTCTGCAGTGCGTTGAACACACCGCCCATACCGCCGATGACGCCGCCGAGAACCAGCGCCTGCATCTTGTAGACGAAGACGTTCTTGCCCAGTGAGCGGGCGGCGTCCTCGTCTTCACGGACGGCCTTGAGTACACGCCCCCACGGGCTGTGGGTCAGCAGGTAGATCACTCCGCACAGGAGCAGCACCAGTGTCCAGCCGACGAGCATGGCCCACAGGTCGTTACCCAGGAAGCGCACGCCGAGGAAGCTGTACGACTTACCGCCCTCGAACGGGCTCATGCTGGTGAACGGGCCGGCGAAGCCGGTGATGCCGTTGGTCGACTTGGTCACCGAATCCGTTGCGGTCGAACGGAACACCAATCGCAGGATCTCCGAGGCTGCGATGGTGACGATCGCGAGATAGTCGGCTCGCAGTCGCAGAGTCGGAATACCGAGAACCAGAGCAAGCAAGCCTGCCGCGGCGAGACCGACCAGAATGCCGAGCCACAGTGGCTGCTCGTAGGTGATCGTGGTGATGCCGACGCCGTAGCCGCCGAGCAGTGCGAAGCCGATCTGCCCGAAGTTGAGCAGCCCGGCGTAGCCGAAGTGCAGGTTCAGGCCGATGGCGAGCAGAGCGTAGAAGATGGCCGACGGTCCGACCAGCTGAGCGAGTGAGATCTGAAGTGCGCCGATGATATCCATGTGGTGGTCACCCGATCCTTTGTCGCGAGCCGAGGATGCCCTGTGGTCGGACGACGAGGATGAGAATCAAGACGAGCAACCCTCCGATGTATTTGAGATCGGGATTGATGACCAACGTCGACCACTGGACGAGCAGACCCACGATGACGCAACCGAGGAATGCGCCGTAGGCCGTTCCCAGTCCGCCGAGCGTGATTCCTGCGAACATCAGCAGCAGGAGCTTGAAGCCCATCTCCCACTGGACGCGTCCGCCGAGTTCGGAAAGTCCGAAGAGCACGCCGCCGAGCGCGGCCAGGCCGCCACCGAGGCACCAGACGAACGTGACGACACGCTCGACATTGATGCCCGAGGACGCGGCGAGATCACGGTTGTCGGCCACCGCTCGCATGGCCTTACCGATCTTGGTGCGCTGCAACATCAGTGCAACGCCGACCAGGACGACGACGCTGATGATGATGCACGCCAGATTGACGTTGGTGATCGACAGCGGGCCCCAGTTGTTCTCGGTCTGGGCCTGGTAGTCGTCGAAGGGCTCGGAGCGATCCGAGAAGAAGATCAGGATGAGGTAGCGCAGTGCGATCGCAAGTCCGATCGTCACCACGAGCTGTGCGATCAGGCCGGTTCGACGCTTGCGCAGTGGTCGCCAGATCAAGGCATTGTTGAGCCATCCGATCGCGACTCCGACGATGATTGCCAGCACCGTGGCCGGAATCAGCTGTATTCCGAGGCTCACGTTGAAGAACCACGCCGCGACGGCTCCGAGGGTGACGAGTTCGCCGTGCGCGAAGTTGGTCAGGCCGGTGGTGCCGAAGATCAGGCTCAGCCCTACCGCAGCCAGAGCGATGACCAGGCCGAAACGGAAACCGTCGACCGTGGTGCGAACGAACTTCTCGTAGAACGGAATGCTGGTGGCAGTTCTGGCTTCACCGAACGAGAAGATGACGGTGTTCGAACGCCCGGCCTGAACGTCACGCTGGACTTCTGCCTGGACGCTCACCCCGTCGGGAAGCGTTTCCTGGACCACCTGGAATGTGTATGTCCCGGGAGACAATTCGAGAGTCCAGCGGCCGCCGGTTTCACTGGTGGTTCGAGCGACTTCGGTGCCGCTCGCGTCGAGCGCCGCGACATCGACGCCGACGAGTCGCTCGCCGGCGTTGTTGAGAGATCCCGCGACGCTGACGGCGTCTGCGGGCGGTGCCTGCTCGGCACTCGTCCCCGGCGCAGCCGGGGGAGTGGGCGTAGGTTCCTGGGCCAACGCCGGCGCACTGAACAGCAGCGCGGCGATCGAACTCAGAACGGCGAGTAGGAGTGTTCGCTGAAGTAGCCGAACGGCAGATCTTGCGCGCAACCTCGGCGGTTGCACCTTTCTGGTCCATCGAACATTTGGAGCCACGCACGTCCTCCGGACGGTTGTCGTTGAGTCACGGGTTGGGGATTTACTGCAATTGTCGGACTCTATCCGTTGAAACGACGCAAAATCGGCGACTGAGATTTCCGGAAAGTATCGGTTGTGTTTCGCGGTGCACGACGCGCGTCGTGAGGGCGAGCGCGTCGCCGAGCGAGCATCCGGGTACGCGTTGTCGGACCCGCTACCTAGACTGGTCAACCGTGAGCCCAGTAACCGAGAAAAGCGCAGCGCCCGCGGCCGAGACCGATGCGAAAGCAGGCGGGGAGCGACCCACTCTGCTCCTCATCGACGGCCACTCCATGGCGTTTCGCGCGTTCTTCGCGCTGCCTGCGGACAACTTCAAGACCACCAGCGGTCAGTCCACCAACGCCGTGTACGGATTCACCTCGATGCTGATCAATCTGCTGCGAGACGAGAAGCCGACGCACATCGCCGCGGCCTTCGACGTCTCGCGGCAGACCTTCCGCGCCGAGCGGTTCCCGGAGTACAAGGCCAACCGGAGCAAGACCCCCGACGAGTTCGCCGGCCAGGTCGACATCACCAAGGATGTGCTCGGGGCCATGGGCATCCCGGTGATGGCAGAGGCCGGATTCGAAGCGGACGACATCATCGCCACCCTGGTGACGCAGGCGGAGGCGCTCGGCTACCGCGTTCTCGTGGTCACCGGCGACCGCGATGCATTGCAGTTGGTGACCGACAACGTGACGGTGTTGTACCCGCGCAAGGGGGTTTCGGACCTGACCCGGTTCACCCCCGAGGAGGTCGCCGGCAAGTACGGGTTGACGCCGTCGCAGTATCCGGATTTTGCTGCTCTGCGCGGAGATCCGAGTGACAACCTGCCCGGCATTCCCGGTGTGGGCGAGAAGACGGCAACCAAGTGGATCATCGAATACGGTTCGCTCACTGCCCTCGTCGACAACGTGGACAAGGTGAAGGGCAAAGTGGGAGACGCGCTGCGCGCCAACCTGTCGAGTGTGGTGCTCAATCGTGAGCTCACCGAAATGGTGCGTGATGTGCCGTTGCCGTACACCCCCGATCAGCTCGAACTTGCCCCGTGGGACCGCGAGAAGATCCACGCGCTGTTCGACGATCTGGAATTCCGCATTCTTCGGGACCGACTGTTCGAGACGCTCGCGTCGGTCGAGCCCGAAGCCGAGGAAGGCTTCGACGTCCGCGGTGGCATCGTCGCCCCGGGTGAGCTGGCCGAGTGGTTGGAAGACCACGCGTCCGACGGCCGCCGCAGCGGCCTGTCCATTCTCGGTCCGCGCAGGCCCTTCGACAGTGACGCGACTTCCCTGGCCATCGCCGCGGCCGACGGGGAAGGCGCGTTCGTGACGACAACAGCCCTCGACGAATCCGACGAGCGCGCGCTCGCGGCCTGGCTCGCCGATCCGGCGCAACCCAAGGCGCTGCACGAGGCCAAGTGGGCGTTGCACGCCGTGCGGGGGCGTGGCTGGACCCTCGGGGGGTTGACCACCGACACCGCCCTGGCCGCGTATCTCGTTCGGCCCGGTCAGCGTTCGTTCAACCTCGACGACCTGTCGTTGCGCTACCTCAAGCGAGAGCTCCGTGTCGAGGATGCGGGTGAAGGCCAGATGTCGTTGCTCGATGCCGAGGACACCGCTGACGCGGCATTCGCCGAGGGCGAGATCCTCAAAGCACGGGCCGTCATCGACCTGGCCGAGGCCCTGGACGCCGAGCTCGCTGCCATCGAATCGACCACCTTGCTCTCCGAGATGGAGCTGCCGTTGCTGACGGTCTTGGCCGATGTCGAAGCAACCGGCATCGCCGTCGACAGCGACCACCTGCGTTCGCTGCAGTCCGGTTTCGCCGCGCAGGTCGACGAGGCCGCGAACTCCGCGTACGGCGTGATCGACAAGCAGATCAACCTCGGGTCACCGAAGCAGTTGCAGGTGGTGCTGTTCGAGGAACTCGACATGCCCAAGACCAAGAAGACCAAGACCGGTTACACCACCGATGCCGATGCGCTGCAGGGGTTGTTCGAGAAGACCGAGCATCCCTTCCTGAAATTCCTGCTCGATCACCGAGACGCGACACGCATGAAGGTGACGGTCGACGGCCTGCTCAAGTCCGTTGCCGACGACGGACGCATTCACACCACCTTCAACCAGACCGTTGCGGCCACCGGCCGGTTGTCGTCCACCGAACCCAACCTGCAGAACATCCCGGTGCGCAACGAGGCAGGACGCCACATCCGGGACGGTTTTGTCGTCGGGGCGGGTTACGACACTCTGCTCACCGCCGACTACAGCCAGATCGAGATGCGCATCATGGCGCACGTGTCCGGCGACGAGGGTCTGATCGAGGCGTTCAACACCGGTGAGGACCTCCACAGTTTCGTCGGTTCCCGCGCGTTCGGGGTGCCGATCGAGGAGGTCACCCCCGAACTGCGTCGTCGGGTGAAGGCGATGTCCTACGGATTGGCCTACGGGCTCAGCGCATTCGGCCTCGCCGCGCAGCTCAAGATCTCCACCGAGGAGGCGAAGCAGCAGATGGAGGCGTACTTCGCGCGGTTCGGCGGTGTCCGCGACTACCTGCGCAACGCCGTCGAGGAAGCGCGCAAGGTGGGGTACACCTCGACCCTGTACGGCAGGCGTCGGTACCTACCGGATCTCAACAGCGACAACCGTCAGCGTCGAGAGGTAGCCGAGCGCGCTGCACTCAATGCTCCGATCCAGGGCACCGCCGCCGACATCATCAAGGTCGCGATGATCGATGTGCACCGCTCACTCGCCGAGTCGACTCTGAAGTCGCGCATGCTGTTGCAGGTACACGACGAACTGGTGCTCGAGGTCGTCGACTCCGAGCGCGAGGAAGTCGAAGCGCTCGTGCGGAACAAGATGTCGTCGGCGATCGAACTGTCGGTGCCGCTCGAAGTGTCGGTCGGTACCGGCCGAAGCTGGGATGCCGCAGCCCACTGAATCGGGCCAGCTCACTGAATCGGGCCGGCTCACTGATCCAACCCATGGCACAGCGAAGGGCCGCTCACCGAACTCGGTGAGCGGCCCTTCGCGTCGTGCTGAGTGCAGAACTACTCCGCTGCGGGAGCCTGCTCGGCGATCTGCTGGCGTACGACGTCCATGTCGAGTGCCTTGATCTGTCCGACGAGGTCTTCCAGCGCCGGTGCGGGCAATGCACCGGGCTGTGCGTAGACGAGGATTCCCTCGCGGAACGCCATGATCGTCGGGATCGACTGGATCTGCGCTGCCGCAGCGAGACCCTGCTCGGCCTCGGTGTCGACCTTGGCGTGCACGACGTCGGGGTGAGCATCCGACGACTTCTCGAATGTCGGGGCGAACTGGCGGCAGGGGCCGCACCAGGATGCCCAGAAATCGACCAACACCACGTCGTTGCTGGTGACGATCTCGTCGAAATTCTGCTGAGTCAAAGTCTGAGTGGCCACGCGGTCCCTTTCGATTGATTGCCTTCTGGTGTGTCTCAACGCAGGTACTCGCCTGAATCTTCCCGGCTGCGTCGGAGCGCGGCCTGTCAGGCGGGCTGGGGTGCGGCGCGGAACGTCCGGCGGTACGAGTTCGGGGTGGTGCATCGCAATCTCACGAAGTGCTGCCTCAGAGCGGCGGCGTTTCCGAAGCCGACCACCTCGGCGATCGAATCCATCGGCAGATCGGAGTTCTCCAACAACTGCTGCGCGGCCAGCACGCGTTGATCGTTGAGCCACCGCGCGGGCGTCGTTCCGGTTTCGGCCGCGAACCTACGCGCAAAGGTGCGTGCCGACATGTTCACTCGTGCTGCCAGTCGCCCGATCGTCAGCTCGGAGTCGAGATTCTCGGTCATCCAGTCCAGCAGCGGTGCCAATGTCTCGGTGTGCGTGGCGGGCAGGGGACTGGTGACGAACTGAGCCTGGCCACCGTCGCGATGCGGCGGGACGACCATTCTGCGGGCGATCCCGTTGGCCACGACACTGCCCTGGTACTTGCGCACGATGTGCAGGCACAGGTCGATTCCGGCGGCCGTGCCTGCGCTGGTGAGGACGTTGCCTGCGTCCACGTAGAGGACGTTCGGATCCACCTGAGCCAGCGGGTATTTCGCGGCCAGCGAGGCCGAATGCCGCCAATGCGTCGTGCACGGCCGATTGTCGAGCAGCCCTGCCTGGCCCAGCACGAACGCACCGTTGCACAGGCTGGCGACCATGGCACCTCGGTCCACCGCCGCACGGAGTTTGGCCAGCAAGGGCTCGATGGACGAGTTGTATCCGATGCCGCACACATAGCTGCCGTCGTCCGCCGCCTCGGTGCCGCCGGCCGGAATGATGATCAGGTCGGCGCTGTCGAGACTGTCGAGATCGTGTGGCACGTCGATGGTGTAGCCGACGCGGGTGCGGATCGGTTGGGGGACACCCGCGATCAGGGAGAAGTCGTAGGTCGGGAGGCCCTCGTCCGAGCGGTCGAACCCGAACACCTCGCATGCGACGCCGAGCTCGAACTGTTCGGTCAACGGCATCAGCGCAACGACCACTCGTTTCAGCATGCGACGAGTATGGCAGAAATTCGAGGATATGTGGCGTTACTGCCACTCGTGGAGACTCTCCGCAGGTAGGACGCTAGGTGCATGACAATTGTATTGGTAGTTGTGCTGTCGTTCCTGGCCATCGATGCTCTCGTGGTCGCAGGCTTTGCTCCCGACACCCACGCGGAGGTGACACAGTTCGGTGACTTCACCTTCTGATGTTGCGGTCAGCCGATTCGCCACTCGCGCTTGGCCTCGCCGTCCCAGCGACGCAGGGCCACGGCAGAGCCCACCAGGTCCTCGATGCTCGTCGACAGCAGCCGTACGGCGGTTCCCGCCTCCTCGGACGTCAATCGCCGGGCCAGTGTCACGTGGGGTGTCCATCGGCCGGGGTCGAGGTGATCGAGCGAATCGTCGCCCACGGCCTCGTGCATGCGGGCGTGCAGATCGAGCAACTCGCTGGTCGGAACGACCAGGCGTGCCAGGGTGATCGCCCGACCGCCGAACACGACGAGGCCGCCGAGGCGCACATCGAACGGATCGAAACGAACGGCTGCGCCGTCGTCCACCGCGACGGGCATCGACGCTGCCACCGCGACGGTGATGTGCGGTCGGTTCGATTCACCTCGGTGCCGATTCTGGCTCGGGAGGCCGGCATCCGACAGCGCCGCCCACTCGCGGCGAACCGCAGCATCGAGGCCGGAGTCGAGTAGAAGTTCTGCGGACTGCACCATGGAGGCCATGATGTCGCAGACGGACGGCCGGAATGCAACGACGCTACGGATCGGGGCGATGACCGGCGACGGAATCGGTCACGAGATCGTGCCTGCCACGATCCGAGTGGTCGACGCGGCGATCGCGGCAGTCGGGGGATCGGCGGTCGAGTGGGTGCACCTCCCGCTCGGTCGCGGTGCCATCGACGAGTACGGCACGCCGATACCCGAGAGCACGTTGCAGGAACTGGGCGAGCTCGAGAGTTGGATTCTGGGGCCACACGACAGTGCCTCGTATCCGGAGCCGTTTCGTTCACAGCTGACCCCAGGCGGACGGATTCGGAAGGATTTCGACCTGTTCGCCAACATCAGGCCTGCCAAAGCCCTTGCCGGCGTGCGAGCGATGTCGCCGAACATGGACTTGGTAGTGGTGCGGGAGAACACCGAGGGGTTCTATGCCGATCGCAACATGTTCGTCGGCAGCGGAGAATTCATGCCGACTCCCGACGTGGCACTCGCGGTCGGGGTGTTCACCCGCAGGGCATGCGAACGCATTGCGCGCGAGGCCTTCCTGCTTGCAGACAGGCGCCGCCGCAAGCTCACCATCGTCCACAAGACCAACGTGCTGTCGATGACGACGGGATTGTTCCGCGATGCGTGCCGCGCCGTGGGCGAGCAGTTCCCGCACGTCGAGGTCACCGAGGAACATGTCGACGCGCTGGCCGCACACCTGGTTCGACGCGGTGAGGACTACGACGTCATCGTGGCCGAGAACATGTTCGGCGACATCCTGTCGGATCTGACGGGAGAGTTGTCCGGCTCGCTCGGTACCGCCCCGTCGATCAATTCCTCGCAATCACAGGCCATGGCGCAGGCGTCACACGGTTCTGCCCCGGACATCGCCGGCAAGAATCGCGCCAACCCGACGGCGCTGTTCCTGTCGGCAGCGATGCTGCTCGAGTGGCTCGCCGACCGGCACGGGCACGACCGGCTCGCCGCAGCTGCCGGCCGGATCCGACACGCGGTCGACGACACCGTCGAATCCGGCGTGGCGACAGCAGACCTCGGTGGGCAGGCGTCTACCAGCGCTTTCACCGAGACCGTCGAGGCGCGGGTGCACCGGCGCTGATCGACGACGGACTCAGCGCGGCTTTCGACTGCTGAAGATCGCGGTGCCGGGAAAGAGCTGCCCACGCAGCGGGCTCCACTGCCCCCATTCCCGGTCCAGCCACTCCGGCCAGTCCGGCTCGACGATGTCTCGCACCTCGAGGCCTGCAGCGACCAGTTCGCGTACTCGGTCACCGATCGTGCGGTGATGCTCCACGTAGTTCGGGACTCCATCGGCGTCGTATTCGACGTACGGGGTTCGATCGAAGTACGGAATCGTCGCGGTCAGCCCACCGACCCCTGGATCGTCGGGGAACACCCAGCGCATCGGGTGATTGACGGCGAACACCCAGATGCCGCCCGGCCGGAGCACTCGCGCGACCTCCTTCATGACGTTGGCGGAGTCCGCGACGAACGGAACTGCGCCGAAGGCCGAGCAGACGATGTCGAATCGTTCGTCGCCGAACGGCAACGACTCGGCACTGGCCTGGACCAGCGGAACCGTCGAACCACCCGCGGCCATGGCGTCGACGCCTCGTTGCAACATGCCCATCGAGATGTCGAGACCGATCGCGCGAGCACCCTGAGCGCCGAGCCAGCGGGCGCACGGTGCGCTGCCGCAGCCCACTTCGAGGACGTCCTTGTCTGCGACGTCGCCCAACAGGTGCACATCGCCCTCGTGCAGTCCCTCGGGGCACCAGACGAACTCGCCGGTGTCGGTCGACACACCGAGAAACGCGCCGTGCGTACGGTGGTAGTTGTCGGCGTCGGAGTCCCACCAAAGTCTGCTGGCGCGGTCGCTCGCGGCCGAATCGACACGGCTGCGGCCGGGAGTGGACGATGGCTCAGGAAGATCGCTCACACGCCGACTCTAACCGGGTTTGTGCTGGTACTGCGGCATCGCGTACCCTGATCAGCGCGAGTGTGTTCATGCTGCGCTCAGGTCGGGTCCGCCCGTCCTCGGTGTTCGCGGAGTCGGCAGGAATATCGCCGTCGACACTCGTGCTGCACATGTTCTACAAGTCCGACCGAACATCCATCAACCGATACCCAACCCGTCCGGAGCAACTCAACACATGCCCTCAACCACAACCTCACCGCAGGTGGCCGTAAACGATATCGGCTCCGCAGAGGATTTTCTCGCAGCCATCGACGCGACGATCAAGTACTTCAACGATGGTGACATCGTCGAAGGCACCATCGTCAAGGTCGATCGCGACGAGGTTCTACTCGACATCGGTTACAAGACCGAAGGCGTCATCCCTTCTCGCGAGCTCTCCATCAAGCACGACGTCGACCCCAACGAGGTCGTCTCCGTGGGAGATGAGATCGAAGCACTCGTCCTCACCAAGGAGGACAAGGAAGGCCGCCTGATCCTGTCCAAGAAGCGAGCTCAGTACGAGCGCGCTTGGGGCACGATCGAGGAGCTCAAGGAGAAGGACGAGGCCGTCAAGGGCACCGTCATCGAGGTCGTCAAGGGTGGACTCATCCTGGACATCGGTCTCCGCGGCTTCCTGCCTGCCTCGCTCGTCGAGATGCGTCGCGTCCGCGACCTCCAGCCGTACGTCGGCAAGGAGATCGAGGCCAAGATCATCGAGCTCGACAAGAACCGCAACAACGTGGTCTTGTCGCGCCGCGCATGGCTCGAGCAGACCCAGTCCGAGGTCCGCAGCGAGTTCCTGCACCAGCTCCAGAAGGGCCAGGTCCGCAAGGGCGTCGTGTCCTCCATCGTCAACTTCGGTGCCTTCGTGGACCTGGGTGGCGTCGACGGCCTGGTGCACGTCTCCGAGCTGTCCTGGAAGCACATCGATCACCCGTCCGAGGTTGTCGAGGTCGGCACCGAGGTCACCGTCGAGGTTCTCGACGTCGACCTGGACCGCGAGCGTGTGTCGCTGTCGCTCAAGGCAACTCAGGAAGATCCGTGGCGCCAGTTCGCTCGCACGCACGCGATCGGCCAGATCGTGCCCGGAAAGGTCACCAAGCTGGTTCCCTTCGGTGCGTTCGTTCGCGTCGAAGAGGGCATCGAGGGCCTCGTGCACATCTCCGAGCTGGCCGAGCGCCACGTGGAGGTTCCGGACCAGGTCGTGGGTGTCGGCGACGACGCGCTCGTCAAGGTCATCGACATCGATCTCGAGCGTCGCCGGATTTCGTTGAGCCTCAAGCAGGCCAACGAGGACTACGCAGAAGAGTTCGATCCGTCCAAGTACGGCATGGCCGACTCGTACGACGAGGGTGGCAACTACATCTTCCCCGAGGGCTTCGACTCCGAGACCAACGAATGGCTCGAAGGTTACGAGAAGCAGCGTGAAGAGTGGGAAGGTCGCTACGCCGAGGCCGAGCGTCGCCACAAGATGCACACTGCTCAGATGGAGAAGACGGCCAAGGACGAAGCTGCCGAAGCCGCCAACACCAACTACTCCTCCGAGTCGGGTCAGGCCCCCGCCGATGCAGAAGGCGATGCTCCCGCAGCGTCGGCTCCGGCCTCGACCGGTGGATCGCTGGCCAGCGATGCGCAGCTCGCTGCACTTCGCGAGAAGCTGTCCGGCAACGCCTGATAGAAGTTGTCCACCCGTGAGGGTGTGACCGCAGCCCCGGTTCTCTTCGTGAGAGCCGGGGCTTTCTCGTTCGAAAGCAGTCGGGCGGACACGTTCGGCTCGCGAGACGACAATGGACCCGGTTCCGATGAACCGGGCCCATGTGTGAGGGGGAAGTGCGAACTACGCGGCAGTGGCTGGACTCCACTGACCGACGCTCTCCGTGCGCTTGCGCATGCTGGCGAAGCTGTGGCGGGCGGGGGTCAGGAGATTGGTGAACCAGTTACGCCGGTGGTCGGCCAACGCCGAGGCAACTTCCGGAATGAGAACGCAATGTACGCCTGCATCCATGCCAAGGCGGTGCCGACCCGGTTGGATCTGATTGCTTCGCATGGGTGTCCTTTTCAATAGCTGTGGGTCGGCACATCGAGGTCGCGCTCGTCGAAGATAACCGACAGACCTCCGAAACCGGTGCATTTGTGGCTGGTGTGCTTCGGCGTGTTCGAGTGTCAGACTGGGTGCATGCTGAGACTTGGACTGACCGGTGGAATAGGTGCCGGAAAATCGACCGTTGCCAAGGTGCTGACCGAGCTGGGTGGAGTTCTCGTCGACTCCGATGTGCTCGCCCGTGAAGTCGTGGAACCGGGAACGCTTGGCCTGCAACAACTGACGGAAACGTTCGGGGCCGACATTCTCGCACCGGACGGTTCGTTGGACCGTCCGGCGTTGGCGGCCGTGGCATTCGGGAACGAGGAATCCCGCAAGAAGCTCAACGGCATCGTCCACCCGTTGGTCGGTCAGCGTACTGCCGAGATCATCGACGGTGCGGCCTCGGATGCCATTGTGGTGCAAGATATTCCGCTCCTCGTCGAAGGTTCTATGGGTCCGTTCTTCCACCTGGTCGTGGTCGTCTGGGTCGACGCCGAAGAGCGCGTACGTCGACTCACCGGGCAACGAAACATGCCCGAGGCCGACGCCCGCGCACGCATCGCCGCGCAGGCAACCGATGACGCACGCCGAGCCGCAGCAGACGTCTGGATCGACAACACCGGTGCGCCGGGCAGCGTCGACGAGCAGGTTCGACTCCTGTGGAACGAGCGCCTGATTCCCTTCGAGCGCAACATCAGAGAGGGCATCGTCGCCCGCACGCATCCGGAACAGGTGACGGCAGACCCGGCATGGGAGTCGCAGGCCCGCCGGATCATCGGCCGCCTCGCTCTCGCCTGTGCGGACGAGGCCGTCCGGATCGACCACGTGGGATCCACCGCAGTGCCCGGCCTGGATGCCAAGGACGTCATCGACATTCAGATCACGGTGCGTTCTCTCGACGACGCGGACGCGGTCGGTGATCGGTTACGTCTTGCCGGGTTCCCCGGAGTCGAGACCAGTAACTTCGACGACCCCAAGCCTGCATACGGAATGGGCGGTGAGGCCGATCCTGCGGTGTGGGGCAAGCGCTTTCACGGCAACGCGGACCCCGGGCGTCCGGCCAACGTGCACATTCGGGTCGACGGTTGGCCGAACCAGACGTTCGCTCTGCTGTTCCGTGACTGGCTGCGCGAGGACTCGTCTGTTGCGACCGAGTACTCGGGGATCAAGCGCCGCGCCTCGGAGGCGGCCGCAGGGATCGAGGATTACCGTGCGGCGATCGACGCGTACGAGAACGCCAAGGCACCGTGGTTCGACGTGGCCTACCGTCGGGCGTGGCAGTGGGCAGAGGAGACGAACTGGACAGCCTGACGCAGAGCTGCGCGCATCAGGCCGGCTTGCCGTTCCACTCGGTCGGCATTCCGACGGATGCGAGCCACGCGTTCAGGTCGTAATCGTGCCGCGTCAGTCCTTCGATGGCCGCGATCGACCTGGACAGCGCGCGCTCGGCCGTCGGGGTGTCCAGGTGCTGCGCCACTCTCGCGTCGAACAACTCGTCGACGTCCAGTAGGTCGTAATCACGGCCGGTGCGGACGCTGAGGTCGAGATAGTGGTCGACGGATGTCCACTCGGTGGTGCCGGCCGTGTACTCGCCGATGTCGACGTAGTAGTCCTGGTCGCGTGCGTGCGCGGGTAGGTAATGGAACACCGAGGCGCGGAGCCCGAGAGCAGGCAGTAGCCAGGACTCGAGGTAGTCGAAGTGGGCGTGGTCCGAGGGTCGGGCCATGTAGAGCCCCCACGGCTCGACGCGATATTCGTCGACCACGCGTACGAAACCTTTGGGGTCCACGTTCGTTTTGGCGACGAGGTCGAACGTCTCGTGCTTGGGAGCATGTACGACGGTGTGCGCACCGGCTGACGTGTGAGCGACCATGCCTGTAGAAGCTACCGGGAACAGACCTTCGGGGTCTGTCCGACGGAACTTGTCGGTGGTCGCGTCTACGCTTGTGCAATGGCGTTTGCATCCGAACATCCCGTTGTCGCGCACTCCGAACACCGTCCGGTGGGCGCGATCGAGCGCACCGGACCGGCGTTCGAGGTCGTCAGCGAACACGTGCCGGCCGGTGATCAGCCGACCGCCATCGCCGAGCTCGAACGGCGGATCAAGGCGGACGAGAAGGACGTCGTGCTTCTCGGTGCCACGGGTACCGGTAAATCGGCCACCACGGCCTGGCTCATCGAGAAGCTGCAGCGCCCCACCCTGGTGATGGCACCGAACAAGACTCTGGCTGCACAGTTGGCGAACGAGCTGCGAGACATGTTGCCCAACAACGCAGTCGAGTACTTCGTGTCGTACTACGACTACTACCAGCCCGAGGCGTACATCGCGCAGACCGACACCTACATCGAGAAGGACTCGTCCATCAACGACGACGTCGAGCGGCTACGGCACTCGGCCACGGCATCTCTGCTCTCGCGACGCGACGTGGTCGTGGTGGCCTCTGTGTCGTGCATCTACGGCCTCGGCACGCCTCAGTCGTACGTCGACCGGTCGATCGAGCTGGAGGTCAATGTCGAAGTTCAGCGTGATGCACTGCTCAGGCTGCTGGTGGACGTGCAGTACACCCGCAACGACATGGCTTTCACTCGTGGATCGTTCCGGGTTCGCGGCGATACCGTCGAGATCATTCCGTCCTACGAGGAACTGGCGATTCGCATCGAGTTCTTCGGCGACGAGATCGAAGCGCTCTACTACCTGCATCCGCTGACCGGGGACATCGTCCGACAGGTCGATTCGGTACGCATCTTCCCGGCCACTCACTACGTCGCCGGGCCCGAGCGCATGGAACGAGCCGTCAAGGACATCGAGGCCGAACTCGAAGCCCGTCTGGCGGAGCTGGAGGGCAAGGGGAAGCTGCTCGAGGCGCAACGGTTGCGGATGCGGACGCAATACGACCTGGAGATGATCAAACAGGTCGGGTTCTGCTCGGGAATCGAGAACTACTCACGCCACATCGACGGCCGAGGGGCCGGCACCGCACCGGCGACGTTGATCGACTACTTCCCCGAGGACTTCTTGCTCGTGATCGACGAGTCGCACGTGACCGTGCCGCAGATCGGTGCGATGTACGAGGGTGACATGTCGCGTAAGCGAAACCTGGTCGATTTCGGGTTCCGCCTCCCGTCGGCGACCGACAACCGTCCTTTGACGTGGGAAGAGTTCACGCAGCGGATCGGCCAGACGGTCTACCTCTCCGCCACCCCGGGAAAGTACGAGCTGGGTCAGACCGGAGGGGAATTCGTCGAGCAGGTCATCAGGCCCACCGGACTGGTCGATCCCCAGGTGGTCATCAAGCCGACCAAGGGCCAGATCGACGACCTGGTGCACCAGATCCGGGAGCGCGCAGAGAAGGACGAGCGCGTGCTGGTGACCACTCTGACCAAGAAGATGTCGGAGGATCTCACCGACTACCTTCTCGAACTGGGCATTCGCGTGCGTTACCTGCATTCCGATATCGACACGCTGCGCCGAGTCGAGCTGCTCCGGCAACTTCGACTCGGAGAGTACGACGTTCTTGTGGGAATCAACCTGCTGCGTGAGGGCCTGGACCTACCGGAAGTGTCCCTCGTGGCGATTCTCGACGCCGACAAGGAAGGCTTCCTCCGTAGCGGCACGAGCCTCATCCAGACCATCGGTCGTGCCGCCCGAAATGTGTCCGGCGAAGTGCACATGTACGCCGACAAGATGACGGACTCGATGACCTATGCGATCGAGGAAACCGAACGTCGACGCGAGAAGCAGATCGCGTACAACAAGGAGCGGGGTGTCGATCCGCAGCCGCTGCGCAAGAAGATCGCAGACATCCTCGATCAGGTCTATCAGGAAGCCGAGGACACCGACAACGTCGTCGAGATCGGCGGGTCCGGTCGCAACGCCAGCCGGGGCCGACGCGCGCAGGGCGAAGCAGGGCGGTCGGTCAGCTCCGGGGTCTACGAGGGGCAGGACGTCTCGTCGATGCCGCGTGCAGAACTGGCCGATCTGATCAAGAACATGACCGACCAGATGATGAACGCTGCCCGCGAGTTGAAGTTCGAGCTCGCGGGACGCCTACGAGACGAGATTCAGGATCTGAAGAAGGAACTGCGCGGGATGGATGCGGCCGGGCTCAAATAGGGCGGGCCGGCGACGCGAGTGGAGCCTGCGGAATGAGCCGTAAGCGTCGCGATACGGTTCAGCGATGGACGCAACCACCGCCGGCCGCACCTCTCGCGCGCTCGAACTGATTCACTCGATGACCTATTTCCTTCCGGAGACACAGGATGCTCTGGTCGCGGCGGGGTTGCCGCCGCGGGCGTGCTATTTCGCGGGTCGGGCAGCGCCTCTGGGACGGGTCGGCGCAGGTGTCGTCACCGCCACGTTCTACAACTTCAACCGTGAACTGGTGGCACCGCTGATCCCGGCCGCCTGGGACATCGCGTCACCCGACGAGATCATGGCCATCCGGTACGCGACTCTCGACGCTGCCTTCGGCCGACTGCTCGGCCCCGAGGTTCTGACGTCCGCGGACATGGCCGAGGCTGCCGACCTGGCATCGATCGCAGCCCGTGGAATCCCCGGCGACGACGGTCGACCCCTGTACGCGGCATACGCCGAGCTCGACTGGCCCACTGCGCCGCATCTGGTGCTGTGGCATGCCCTGACCCTGATCCGCGAATACCGCGGCGACGGTCACATTGCGGCGCTGCAGACGGCGGGCCTGAGCGGTCTCGAAGCGCTGATCACCCACACCGCCACCGGCTACGGCTTCGAGAAGGAGTTCGCGCGTAAGCGTCGCGGTTGGTCGACCGAGCAGTGGGACGGCGCGGTCGCATCTTTGGCCGACCGAGAACTGCTCTCGTCCGACGGTGCCCTGACTCAGGACGGCAAAGATCTCCGCACGTTGGTCGAGGACATCACCAACGACCTCGCTGTTGCGCCGTGGGCCGCCCTCGGCGAGGACGGCGCAGCTCGGCTGGTCTCGCTCGCGACGCCGTGGCGTGAGTCGATCGTCGGCCAGGGCGTCATTCCCGACGGCGTCTTCGGACCGGCGATCAAGAAGAAGTAGGCCGCCTCAGCTGGTGATGTCCTTGGTCGCGAAACGTCGCCACGCGATCGACCCGAACACGGCGGCGTACGTGATGGCCGAGAACGATCCCACCACCATGTCGTTCCAGTCGATGCTCGTTCCGAACGCATCGATCCACGAATTGGCGTAGTGCCCGGGTAGATAGTTGCGAAGTGATCCCAGTGCGGTGATCTGATCGAGAATCTGCATCAGAATCGACGTCATCACCGCGCCGCCGACGGCCCCGAGCGGGGCGTCGGTGAGCACCGACAGCAGCATCGCCAGGCCGGCCACCCACAGCAGGTTGATGCCGATGTAGGCGACTGCGATCAGTAACCGCACCAGCGAGGTTCCGTACGACAGACCCTCACCCAGTGGGGTGATGAGCGACTCTGCGCCGTACATCACGGTGCCGATCAACAGCGAAACGCCGACAAGCACGACGATCGCCGCACTCGACAACGTGGCCGACACCAGTGCCTTCTGCGTCAGCAGTCGACTCCGAGGTACCGGGATGGCCAGCAGGTACCGCAGACTCGACCACGAAGCTTCGCTTGCCACCGAGTCGCCGAAGAACAGCGCCACCACGACGATCAGCAGGAACCCCACGGACATGAACAGAGCGAAGACCGTGAAGTTCATGCCTCCGCGAGTTCCGAGTTCGATCAGTCCACCGGCGTCCGAGTCGGCACTCGAGCTGCCGACGGTGAAGGCGATCGCAAGAATCACCGGGAGCAGGGCAAGAAATCCGATGGCCAACTGAGTGCGACGGCGTCCCAGCTGCCTGCGTAACTCGGTACGGAAGGGCAAGGTACTGCCGCCGGTGTAACCGGCAGCGCGCCCGTCGGCGTGTGCGGTGCTCATGAGCGATCCTTGCTGGTGTCGAACCCGGGGGTGTCTCGGTGGACCAGGTCGAGGAACACATCCTCGAGGCGGGTCGATTGGGAGAAGCCGCGCACCGAGACGCCCGCGGTGACGAGTTCTCTGATGACTACGGCGGAGTCGGCGTCGGTCAGGTCGACGGTGACCGTTCCGTCGTCGACGATCACCGCGCCGTCGTGGCCGGAGGCGTCGAGCACCGACCGCGCGCGGGTGGCGTCGTCGACCCTGATCTCCGTTTGCCCGCCCGCTGCGGTCAGTTCGCGGACCGTGCCGGAACTGATCACCGATCCGCGGTTCATGACGACCACATGTGTGCAGGTCTGTTCGACCTCGGCGAGTAGATGGCTCGACACCAACACCGTTCTCCCGGTCTTCGCGTAGTTGATCAGCACGTCGCGCATCGTCCTGATCTGCGGTGGGTCGAGTCCGTTGGTCGGTTCGTCCAGGACCATCAGATCCGGCAGCCCCAGCATGGCCTGGGCGATGGCCAGCCGCTGCCGCATGCCTTGGCTGTACGACTTGACCTTGCGTTCGATTGCGGCGCCGAGGTCGGCGATCTCCAGTGCCTCTTCCAGGTGGGCGTCCTCGATCGGCCGCCCGGTTGCCTCCCAGTACAACCGTAGGTTCTGAGTTCCGGTCAGGTGGGGAAGGAATCCTGATCCCTCGACGAACGAGCCGAGTCTGGACAGCACCGGCGCGCCCGGCGTCACCTTGTGGCCGAAGACGCGGATGTCACCGCCGGTGGGAGTGATCAGGCCCATCAGCATCCGCAGGGTGGTGGTCTTTCCGGCACCGTTTGGCCCGAGGAGACCCAGAACCTGGCCCTGCTTGACCTCGAAGCTCACGCCGTCGACCGCGCGGAAGCCGTTGGAGTACGTCTTGGCCAGATCGGTGATCACCAGCGGAGTGTCGATCAGACTCTCGTCCACTTCGGCGACCGCGCGGCGTCTGGTCCGCACGACTCCGGCCACGATCGCACCAGCGACCGCGAGCAGGACGACCCCGATGCCGATCAGCGGTCCCACCGGAACGGTGCTGTTGGCGCTCTCCTCTGCGGGGACGGTGGGCAACGCAATGGTGTTGTCGGTCATGGCCACGCTGAACTGGGCCGGTTCGAGCGGAACGGCGTAGGCCTGATCCGTGGTGGAAATGCTCAGTTCGAGGTGATGACCCTGCTGGACGGTGTAGCTGATGCCAGGCAGCGCAACGGTGACATCGACGGGATCGATGCCCTCGGTGTCGGGGAGGCGGATCGCCGAGACCGCACCGCCGGGAAGTGTTCTCGTGCCGTTCGGTGCAACGTCGTAGAGCTTCGCGAACAGAACGGCTTGACCCGGTGAGGCCAGTGACGCCACCCGTAGGTTCACTCGAGGTGCACCGGTGATCGTCACGGACGAATCGACGGGATCGCTGGTGAACGTTGCCGACTGGCCCGGCAGGTCCGCGGTCAGGGCTGCTCCGGCCCCGGTCGATCCGAGAGTCGAGAGCACCGAGCCCAAACCGGGTACCGACGAGATCGCCGACGGCGACGCTCCGGGCGGACGGATGATCGACTGGTTCTCCGCCTTGGGAGTGAACGTGACGGCTTCGGTCCGGGTGGCGTCGGAGTCGGCCGCCAGTCCCGGGTAGTCGGGAGCGGTCATCCGGCGGTTGCGGTCGCCGCCGCGCTCGTCGGCTGCCCGCTGAGTGGAGTAGACGAACGGCTGGCCACCGGTGGCAGTGTCGTTGTTACGCAACGTCGTGTCGAAGAAGTCGGCGATGGCCCGATCGCTCGTGCCGTCCGTTCCGCCGGCGTCGTGGCCGCCGTCGAACCATCGCACGGTGACGTTCCCACCGGCTGCCGCGATCTGACGCGCCGTCGCGTCGGCCTGATCCAGGCCGAACAGTGTGTCCTGGGTGCCCTGCACCAGCAGAGTCGGTGCGGTGATGTTCGACGCCACCGCGACGGGTGAGTGTGCGGTCAGCAGATCGAGGAGCTGTTGGCTGGGGATTCCTGTCACCGCGGATTGGGCGTAGGCGTCGCAGAACTCGGGTGAGAACCTGCCGCATGCAGACGCGCCCTCGCCGGTCCCCGATGTTTCGGCCCCTGCATCACCGCCGTCGCCGGGCGGCGTGCTCGATGCGCCCGCTCCGAAGAACACACCGGCCCAGCCACGCTTGAGCACGCCGGGTCCGCCGTACTCCGCCGCGGCGGGAGTGGTCGTGTCGCCGAGGGCTTCTCGGCCCTCGGTCGAGGTGACGCCGTAGTTAGGGAACAGGGCCTGACCCAGGTCGTTCCAGGTGATCGCGGCGGCGATGGAATCGATGCGGGGGTCGGTGCCGCCTGCACTCAGTGCCAGCGCGCCGCCGTACGAACCACCGGCGACTCCTATGTGCGGGTCGCCGGGAGCGTCGAGTTCCACCTCCGGTTGTTCGGCGAGCCAGTCGATGAGTCCGCGAGCGTCGGCGACCTCGCGGTCGGGGTCGTTGATCGAGATCGAACCCGTGCTGTCGCCGAACCCGCGTGCGCTGTAGGCGAGGACGGTGTACCCGCGAGCCGCTAGGTCGCGTGCCTCACCGTCGACCGAGTCCTTGCTGCCGCCGAAACCGTGGGCGAGGAGCACCGTCGGCGCGGGTGTGACAGCCGGGGCGTAGAGCCGCGCGTCGATGTCGACGGTGCCCGTCGAGTCGGGGCTGTCCGGTAGCGTGATGCGCGCATCACGAGTGGATGTGTCGGCGCTCGAATCCTGGGGGAGGAGTACGAATGCGAGAGCGGCTACCGCTAGAACTGCAATCACAGCGGCACCGACAGTCATGGCCCGTCTCGACAGTGGCGGGCGGGGAATCGGCATGCAAACCAATGTATGTGAGTGGCGCGGATCGTGTTGTTCCCCAAGTTCACGTGCCGATCGGCCGGTTCCGGCTAATGTCAGCGAATCAGTCTCCGGACCACGTCATTCGGTCCTGTGACTTGCACCAATCGAGATCGACCAGAAGTGTCACATCTGTGTGTGACCGACAAATGGAGGAATGAATGAGCGCCTACCGCACCGTCGTCGTCGGGACCGATGGCTCCGAATCGTCACTGCGGGCAGTGGAGAAGGCCGCGGCTCTGGCGGGAGACGCCGATGCCACCCTGGTGATCGCCTGCGCGTACTACCCGGCCGATCCCAAGGACACGTCCGCTGCCGCCGACGCATTGCGCGAGGACGCCTACCAGATCACCGGATCGGCACCGACGCGTGAAATTCTGCGCACTGCGCGCGAGCATGCCACCAAGGCCGGTGCGAAGAACATCGAGGAGAAGGCGATCGTCGGTGCTCCCGTCGAGTCGCTGCTGGCACTCGTGGACGAGGTGAAGGGCGATCTGCTCGTCGTCGGCAACCGCGGCCTGAACTCGTTGACCGGGCGCCTGTTGGGTTCGGTTCCGTCGGACGCTGCTCGCAAGTCCACCTGCGATGTCCTGATCGTGCATACCGTCCGCTGATTTCACCCTGCGCACGCCTTTCGGCCCGCTCCATCGAATCGACGGAGCGGGCCGTTGGTGTGTGCAGGTCTCTAGGCTTCCGGCTCGAACGGCTGCAGCGCCGAGAGTTCCTTCGGTAGCGGGTCGACGTGCACCACGCCGAGTCGCTGGGTGGCTCGGGTGAGTGCCACGTAGAGGTCGTTCATTCCCTTCGGCGACTCGGCCACGATGGCACTCGGCTCGACGATGAGAACCGAGTCGAACTCGAGCCCTTTCGCGTCCTTGACCGACGACACGGTCACCACGTCCGAAGCCAGATGTCGGAAGTCGGAGACGCGTCCGGCTGGAACGAGCACTGCGCTCAGTCCAGGTCGTGGGTGCTCTGCGACCCGCTTCTCCACTGCGGTGAACAGGTCCGCCTCCAGCACTTGTAGCGCCCACGGTGTCACGCCGGTGCTGCGGATGGACCGGGGCTCGGACTGCTCCGGATCGATCGCGGCCAGCACGTCGTGCGCCACCACCATGATCTCCGACGGCGTCCGGTAGTTGACCGTCAGTTCGGTCCGCTTCCAGCGCTGTGCCACATACGGTTCGAGTACTGAACTCCAGGAGGACGTTCCGGCGGGATCACCGGTCTGCGCAGTATCGCCCACCAGGGTCATCCACCGATTCGGTATGCGCCGCATCACCATTCGCCACGCCATGGTCGACAGTTCCTGAGCCTCGTCGACGATAACGTGCCCGTATGTCCAGGTCCGGTCGCCGGCTGCCCGTTCGGCGGTGGTGAGGCGTTGACCCGAATTCTGCCGTCGCGCAAGCTGATCGGCGTCGATCAAGTCGTAGGCCATCAGGATCTCCGGATCGAGTTCGTCCTCGAGGTCCTGTGGTGCCGAACCGGTCAGGATGTCCAGTGCGCCCTGGGCGTCGGCGATCTGGCCGCGCCACTGACGTTGTGCCTGCTCACGTTCGGCCGCATCGTCCACGCCGAGCAACTCGGCCAGCTCGTCGAGCAGGGGAGCGTCGGCGGCGGAGAAACCCCGGCCCCGACGGCTCAGCGAGTCGCGCTCTTCCGCATCCAGTTCCGGTGCGGCCGAGGCGATCTTCTCGGGCGAAGCAAACAGGTCGTGGAGAACCTGTTGGGGAGACAGATCCGGCCACAGCTCGTCGACAGCGGCCATGACGTCCTGGTCTTCGCGCATCTCGTCGCGCATGTCCGCGATGTCGTCGGCGCTGAGCAGGCTGGATCCGTCGACCAGGTTCTGGCCCAGCTTCGCTGCCAGTTGGTTGGCCAGTTGATCGATCACCGAGGACACGAACAGTGGCCGAGCGAGGTTGTGCGGTCGCCGCGACGAGCGAGCGCGTCCGCGAGCTCGGGTGACGATCTTGCGGTCGAGCGTGATGTCGTAGGTGTCGAATTTCAGCCGCCTCGGTTGCGCGGGAACTTCCTGCCGGTCGCGTACCGCTCGGGTCAGCACGTCGACCATCGACAGTCTGCCCTTGATCTCGGTGGCCAGGGCCGAATCCTCTCGTTGCGCACGGACTCCCGGGTAGAGGTCGCCGATCGTGGACAACAGCACACCGGTTTCGCCGAGCGAGGGCAGCACCTGTCCGATGTAGTCGAGGAACGTGGCGTTGGGTCCGATGATGAGCACGCCGCTCTTACCCAGCTGCTGGCGGTAGGTGTAGAGCAGATACGCGGCGCGGTGCAACGCGACGGCCGTCTTGCCGGTGCCCGGTCCGCCTTGAACGACCAGCACACTGCGATGCTGCGACCGGATGATCGCGTCCTGTTCGCTCTGGATCGTTTCGACGATGTCGTTCATCTGGCCGGTACGCGCAGCATCCAGAGCCGAGAGCAGCGCACCTTCGCTTGCGACGCCGCCTGCGACGGCAGCATCGCTCGACGATCGAGCCGAGTTCAGATCCAGGAATTCGTCGGCGATCGACGTCACGCGGCGGCCGCGGGTACGAATGTGCCTGCGCCGCAACACGTTTTCCGGTGCGGCCGGTGTCGCCAGATAGAACGGCCGGGCCATCGGTGCTCGCCAGTCCAGCAGCAGTGTTTCGTAGTCGTTCTTGTCGTCGAGGATTCCGACGCGGCCGATGTAGCGTTCGGGACGATCGTCGACCTTGGGGTCGAGAGAATCCGGATCGAGGTCGATACGTCCGAAGCACAGTCCGTTCTCTGCGGCGTCGTACTTGGCGATGTCCTCGGTGTACATCTGGTTGAACGATTCGCGTTCGCTTCGGGCCTGTGGTGTTCCACCGGTCTCCAACAGCACGGCCCGCAATCGGTTCGCCGCGTATTCGCGCAGCGCGTCGAGCTGCGTGTACAGCCTCGTCAGATGCGCTTGCTCGAGGTCTTCTTCGATCGGTATGTCGGAACCGCTCGATGTGTGGCCGTCGTCCGGCAAAGGGTCTCCTCGGGGATTCGGCCGAGGCGAAGATATCGCCTCGAAATCAGCCAGAGCAGTCTACGCCGCACAACGGCCCTGCCGCAGAACCTCGAGTTCCGGGGCAGGGCCGCTGTGCACGAGCGTGCGCTCGTTGTGTCCGCGAGGACTACTTGGCGTACTGCTGAATCTTCTTGTCCAGATTCTTCTGAGCCTTGGCGACTCGCTTTTCGAGCTTGGCGCGGGCCTGCTCGGTGACCTTCTCCAGCTCCTTGCTCTGCTTTTCGGCGCGCTTGCGAGCGCGCTTGCCGAGTGTCTCCACGCGATCGGACGCCAGATCGGCCCACGTGACTCCGCGCTTCTGAGCCTCGTCGGCGAGGACGGAGCCCTTCTCAGCGGCCAGATCGGCGAGCTTGGATGCCCGCTTCTGCGCGACGTCGGCCAGTTCGACGCGACGATCCGCGGCTACGTCGACGAGCTTCGACCCACGCTTCTGCGCGAGTTCGGCCAGGTCGGTTCCGCGGTGCGCTGCCTTGTCGGCGAGCTTGGACCCGCGCTTCTGGGCCTCGTCGGCCAAGTCGCTGCCGCGGTCGGCGGCGAGCTCGGCGAGCTTGGACCCGCGCTTCTGTGCTTCCTCGGCCAGTTCGGAGCCCTTGTCGGCTGCGATATGAGCCCAGCGGCTCAGTGCCGGCTGAGCAACCTCGGCCAACTCCGAGCCCTTATCGGTAGCGATGTCCGCGAGCTTGGCCAACTTGGGCTGGGCGGCGTCGGCGAACTTGGCCAGCTTCGGCTGGGCAGCCTCGGCGAGATCGGCGCTGCGGCTCGCGGCGACGGCTGCGATTTCCTTGACGCGCTCACCGGTCTCGTGGGTGGAGTGCCCCGGCAGTGCCGAGACGACGGTCTCCTGCGCGCGGCGTGCTGCCCGCTTGCTGCGCCATGCGACGGACGGCTTGCCCTCGGTGTCGACGGCCGCGATGAGCAGTCCGCCGAGGAGGCTCAGGTTCTTGAAGAAGTGGATGCGCTGCGCAGCCTTGGTCTCCGGGTCGGTCTCGTTCCAGAAGGCGTGACCCGCCAGCGTCGTCGGAACGAGGCTTCCGGCCAGTGCGATCGATGCGATGCGTGGTGCCTTGCCGGTCGCCAACAGAATGCCGCCCGCAACCTGAATGCCGCCGTTGATGCGAACCAGCGTCTCCGGGTCCTCGGGCACATTCGCGGTGACCTCGTTCGGCAGCGCGTCCTTGCCCTGCTCGATCAGCGGAGCGGCAACCTTGGCCTTGCCACTGGGGTTACGGAGTGCGTCGACGCCCCCGGCGATGAAGATCGTAGACATCAACGGACGGGCGATACGGCGGACCAGCATTGACAGCCTCCTGCGTAGTTTCTCGTGTCATCGGCGTTAGGACATCGCACAGCGGTCGGGGAAACCTACCGGGGTGCGTCCTTTTGTCACACTATTCATACCCCGTGTTCGACGGTCTCAAGCGCGCCGATCGTCACCAGCCCCGTTCGCGCCATTCGGCCAGGTGAGGGCGCTCGGCACCGAGTGTGGTGTCCTTTCCGTGGCCCGGGTAGACCACGGTGTCGTCGCCGAAACGGTCGAACAACTTTGCCGTCACGTCGTCGAGAAGGTGGGTGAAGTCCTCCGGGCTTCCAGTTTTTCCGACGCCCCCGGGGAAGAGTGAATCTCCGGTGAAGAGATGGGTGCGGGTGCCGTCCGTATCGGTCAGCGCGAGTGCGATGGAACCGGGGGTGTGTCCGGTCAGGTGCACCACGTCGAACGTGAGCTCGCCCACCGTCACCGTGTCCCGATCGGCGAGCAGGCGGTCCGGAGCGACGGGCAGCGGCTCGGCATCGAGTGCGTGAGCGGCCGTCGGTGACTCCGTGCCACCGGCGATGTCCGCCAGCGCCTGCCAGTGGTCGGCGTGCTGATGCGTCGTCACGATGAGCGAGAGCGTCGGTGCGTTCTCGTCGATGAGCAGCGAAATGCGTTCGGCCTCGTTGGCGGCGTCGATCAGCACCGAATGACCCGTTGCGGAACAGACGACCAAGTAGGTGTTGTTGTCCATGGGGCCGACCGACATCTTCGTGATCGTCGCGCCGGGAATCGTGCGCCGCTGCGGCTGCGAACCCTGAGAGACGACGCCGGTGTAGTTGTCGTCGATGACCATGAGGTGCTCGTCCATTTCGAGGACGCTACCGTCGGCGGCCCGACGAGGGGCGTCGGGGTCGTGCACGTGGAAAAGTGTGTCGGTGCCTGGATCTACCATTGCTACTGCGTGAGGTTCGTCCCTCACCAAGACAGGTTTTCGACGTGGGGTCGTCGGTTACACGACGTGTAACCGGTGCATCGGCACCACACGTCATCATGCGACTCGACAGTTGCGCAGTGCTGCGTCGAGCAGCGACTCGACTGGACGTGCTCGTTCGGAAAGAAGGGAACACAGTGGCGGATCGCCTGATAGTGCGAGGTGCACGGGAGCACAATCTGCGGGGAGTCGACATCGACCTGCCTCGCGATGCGCTGATCGTGTTCACAGGTCTGTCCGGCTCGGGCAAGTCGTCCCTCGCCTTCGACACGATCTTCGCCGAAGGTCAGCGTCGCTACGTGGAGTCGCTGTCCGCCTACGCGCGGCAGTTCCTCGGCCAGATGGACAAGCCGGACGTCGATTTCATCGAGGGGCTCTCGCCTGCGGTCTCCATCGATCAGAAGTCGACCAACCGCAATCCACGGTCGACCGTCGGCACCATCACCGAGGTCTACGACTACCTTCGGCTGCTGTACGCCCGTGCCGGCACGGCGCACTGCCCGGTGTGTGGTGAACAGATCGCGAAGCAGACTCCGCAGCAGATCGTCGATCAGGTGCTGGACATGGAGGAGGGTCTGAAGTTTCAGGTCCTCGCTCCGGTGGTCCGTACCCGCAAGGGCGAATTCGTCGATCTGTTCGACTCGCTCAACACGCAGGGCTACTCCCGTGTGCGCGTGGACGGCGTCGTACACCAGCTCACCAGTCCTCCTGTTCTCAAGAAGCAGGAAAAGCACGACATCGAGGTCGTCGTCGACCGCCTGACCGTCAAGTCCAGCTCGAAGCAGAGGTTGACGGATTCGGTCGAAACCGCCCTTCGACTTGCGGACGGCATCGTCGTTCTGGACTTCGTCGACCGCGACGAGAACGCTCCGGACCGCGAACGCCGGTTCTCCGAGAAGCTCGCGTGCCCCAACGGTCACCCGTTGTCCATCGACGATCTCGAGCCCCGGTCCTTCTCGTTCAACTCGCCGTACGGTGCCTGCCCCGACTGCGTCGGACTCGGCGTGCGCAAGGAGGTCGATCCCGAGCTCGTCGTTCCCGACGGCGATCTCAGCCTCGCCGACGGAGCCATCGCACCGTGGTCGATGGGCCAGACATCGGAGTACTTCGGCCGCCTGCTGTCCGGGCTCGCCGACGCGATGGGGTTCGATCTGAATGCACCGTGGAACAAGTTGCCCGCCAAGGTCAAGCGAGCGGTCCTCGAAGGCAGCGACCACCAGGTGCACGTGAAGTACAAGAATCGTTACGGCCGTACGCGCTCGTACTACGCCGAGTTCGAGGGAGTGATGCCGTTCCTGCATCGTCGTCTCGAGCAGACCGAGTCCGAGCAGATGAAGGAACGCTACGACGGGTACATGCGCGATGTGCCGTGCCCCACGTGCAACGGTGCCAGGCTGCGGCCCGAGATCTTGTCGGTCACGATCGCGGCAGGCGACTTCGGTCCGAAGTCGATCGCCGAGGTGTGCGAGCTGTCGATCGCCGATACCGCGAACTTCCTGAACAGCCTCACCCTCGGTCGTCGTGAGGAGGCGATCGCGGGCCAGGTACTCAAGGAGGTGCAGGCGCGCCTCGGCTTCCTGCTCGACGTCGGCCTGGAATACCTCTCACTGGCTCGAACGGCCGGCTCCCTGTCCGGCGGCGAGGCCCAGCGAATCCGGCTCGCCACCCAGATCGGATCGGGCCTCGTCGGCGTTCTCTATGTGTTGGACGAGCCTTCGATCGGTCTGCACCAGCGAGACAACCGTCGGTTGATCGATACGCTGACCCGGCTCCGCGACCTCGGAAACACGCTGATCGTCGTCGAGCACGACGAGGACACCATTCGTACCTCCGACTGGATCGTCGACATCGGGCCGTTGGCCGGTGAGCACGGCGGCCGCGTCGTGCACAGCGGCTCGTACGAGGACCTGTTGACCAACGAGGAATCTCTGACCGGCGCGTACCTTTCCGGGCGGATGGAGATTCCACTGCCGGACACCCGCCGCGTCGTCGACAAGAAGCGTCTGGTGACCGTCGTGGGTGCCCGCGAACACAATCTGCGCGGTATCGACGTGAGCTTCCCCCTCGGGGTGCTCACCTCGGTCACCGGAGTGTCCGGTTCGGGCAAATCCACGCTTGTCAACGACATCCTCGCGACCGTGATGGCCAACAAGCTCAACGGTGCCCGCCAGGTTCCCGGGCGGCACACCCGGATCAACGGACTCGATCAACTCGACAAACTCGTCCGGGTCGACCAGTCGCCCATCGGACGCACGCCGCGCTCCAACGCGGCAACCTACACCGGGGTCTTCGACAAGATTCGTACGTTGTTCGCAGCCACCACCGAGGCCAAGGTGCGCGGCTACCAGCCCGGGCGGTTCTCGTTCAACGTCAAGGGCGGTCGGTGCGAGGCATGCTCGGGCGACGGCACTCTCAAGATCGAGATGAACTTCCTCCCGGACGTCTACGTTCCGTGCGAGGTCTGTGAGGGCGCGCGGTACAACCGCGAGACACTCGAGGTGCATTACAAGGGCAAGACCATCGCCGAGGTTCTGGACATGCCGATCGAGGAGGCCGCGGACTTCTTCGAGGCCATCACCTCGATCCATCGATACCTCAAGACACTTGTCGAGGTCGGTCTCGGATACGTGCGGCTCGGTCAACCGGCCACCACGTTGTCCGGTGGTGAGGCGCAACGCGTCAAACTGGCCGCTGAATTGCAGAAGCGGTCCACCGGCCGCACCGTCTACATTCTCGACGAGCCGACCACCGGCTTGCACTTCGAGGACATCCGGAAGCTACTCGGCGTGGTGAACGGTTTGGTGGACAAGGGCAATACCGTGATAGTCATCGAGCACAACCTCGATGTCATCAAGGTCTCCGACTGGGTGATCGACATGGGGCCCGAGGGCGGTTCCGGTGGCGGAATGGTTGTGGCGCAGGGTGATCCGGAGGCCGTGGCGGCTGTGCCGGAAAGCTACACGGGTAAGTTCCTGCAGGAAGCGCTCACTCGTGAGTCGGTTGTTTCGCAGCCGGTGAAAGCCGCCCCGAAGAAGCGCAGGCCGCGAAAGGTCGCCGCAGTCCGGTAGCGCCCGCGAACGACGAACGCCGCATCCGATAGTGCACCGGATGCGGCGTTCGTGTTCGGGTGGTCGTCGATGCTCTCGCTCAGTGCGCCGGACCGGTGTACTTCTCGCCTGGGCCCTTTCCTGGCTCGTCCGGGTGGGCCGATGCTTCCCGGAATGCGCGCTGCAGTGCTTGCAGTCCATCGCGAATGGGTCCGGCATGGGGGCCGAGGTACTCGACCGACGCGGTGACCAGGCCTGCCAGTGCGGTGATGACACGTCGTGCCTCGTCGAGGTCCAGGTAGGGGCTCTCGGCGGGATCCGGCTCGGAGAGTCCCAACTTCTCGGCTGCGGAACTCATCAGCATGACCGCAGCGCGGCTGATGACCTCGACCGCGGGGACCTCGGCGAGTTCACGGACTTCGGGCTCGGTGCCGACTGGGTCGACACCCGCGGGATCGCCATCGGCGGGAGTGGGGGAGCTGGTCATGCCTACGAGAATCCCACGCCGCCTGCGGCCGGGAGAATCGGGTGCCGACGAGTTCGGGGGCAATCGGGCTCGATTGTCGGTTTGTCGAATCTGCTGGTAGTGTGATTTGACGACCGTCTTCGGCGTGCGCTCCTCGATGGAGTTCACCGCACGGAGGCAGCAAGTGGAGCCCGACTCCCACCGGCACGTAGCCTTCAACAAGCTACTTCCGGTCCGGTCGCACGATGGAGATCTTCACAGGTTTCCGGCGTGCTTCCTCCCAGTGAGGAGACTGTACGACGACAGTTGTCGTGCGGGTCGACCGGTCGACATCGGGCCCTGCTATCGGTTCACACCGAGAGCGGGGTTTTTTCTTTGTAGCGGTTCGTATCGCTGCCGGGGAATGTCGAGGATCGACGGCAACGGGCTGTGCCAGTGGCAGGCGGTCGGGTTACACACCACACCGCACTACCTAGGAGGCCCCATCAGCACTGAGACCCGCATCAACGATCGCATCCGAGTTCCCGAGGTCCGGCTTGTCGGACCGGGCGGTGAACAGGTGGGGATCGTGCGTGTTGAAGATGCACTCCGCTTGGCTCTCGAAGCCGACCTCGATCTTGTCGAGGTAGCTCCCGACGCACGTCCGCCGGTCTGCAAGATCATGGACTACGGGAAGTTCAAGTACGAGGCTGCGCAGAAGGCGCGCGAATCGCGCAAGAACCAGACGCTCACCGTCATCAAGGAGCAGAAGCTTCGCCCCAAGATCGACGCGCACGACTACGAGACCAAGAAGCGCAACGTCGTTCGCTTCCTCGAAGCCGGCTCGAAGGTCAAGGTCACCATCATGTTCCGCGGTCGCGAGCAGTCGCGACCCGAACTCGGTTTCCGTCTGCTGCAGCGTTTGGGCGCGGACGTCGCGGAGCTCGGCTTCGTGGAGACCTCGGCCAAGCAGGACGGCCGCAACATGACGATGGTGTTGGCGCCGCACAAGGGTGCCAAGACTCGCGTCAAGGCACAGGAGAGCGCAGCGGCACCGCCCGCGCAACGCGCACCGGCTCCCGCGCCGGAACAGCCCGCCGATGCAGCCCCGGCTGCCGAGGCACCGGCCGCAGCAGCTCCGGCTACTCCGGCGCAGACCAACTGAGCTTCGTGCTCTACGAGTAAGACAGCCCTACAACTGCTTCGGTGCACAGGTTTTCCGTTGCGCTGTACGGCTGTGCCATGCAACACCGAAGAGCTATTACAGAAGAAGAGGATTTCATGCCCAAGCAGAAGACCCACAGTGGTGCCAAGAAGCGATTCAAGGTGTCCGGCAGCGGCAAGATCCTGCGCCAGAAGGCCGGCCGTCGCCACCTGCTCGAGCACAAGCCCACCAAGGTGACTCGTCGCCTCGATGGTGTCGCCGTTGTCAAGAAGGCCGACGTGCCGCGGATCAAGCGCCTTCTCGGTATCTGATCCGGCCCGCCGCCGACTGATCTCGGTCGGCTTCATCCCTTACCATTCGGGGTTTTCACACACCCCCAGATCGACAGGATTCACCAGTGGCACGCGTAAAAAGGGCCGTCAACGCCCAGAAGAAGCGCCGTTCGATTCTCGAAGCGTCCAAGGGCTACCGCGGACAGCGCTCACGTCTGTACACCAAGGCCAAGGAGCAGCAGCTCCACTCGCTCACCTACGCGTACCGGGACCGCCGCGCGCGCAAGGGTGATTTCCGCAAGCTGTGGATCACGCGTATCAACGCTGCAGCACGGGCCAACGACATCACGTACAACCGCTTCGTCCAGGGCCTGAAGGCCGCGGGCGTCGAGGTCGATCGCAAGATCCTCGCCGAGCTTGCTGTGTCGGATGCCGCGGCTTTCGCAAGCCTGGTCGCCATCGCCAAGGCTGCACTGCCTGCCGATGTCAACGCTCCTGCCGGAGAAGCAGCCTGAGCGAGTCGCCGTACGACGATTCAACTCCGAAACGACCCGTGGATTCGCTGACCGAGCGAACACCGCGGGTCGTTTCGGCCGTCAAGCTCGCGCGTGCCGCGGAACGCAAGAAGACCGGGCAATTCCTCGCCGAGGGGTTCAATGCGGTCTCCGAGGCCGCAAAGTCCGGGCTCGTCCGCGAGCTGTTCTTCACCTCGGATGCCTTCGAGCGTCACCACGCCTTGATTTCGTCCATCGAGGCCGGCGGCGCACGAGTCTTTCCGATCACCGACCGAGCCGCGAAAGCGCTGTCCGACACCGTCACCCCGCAGGGGCTCGTCGCGGTCACCGGACTGGTCGACGTCTCGCTCGGTCGTGCGTTGGCCGATGGTCCGCGTCTGGTAGCGGTACCGGTAGAGGTCGCCGAGCCGGGCAACGCAGGGACGGTCATCCGCGTCGCAGACGCCGCCGGTGCGGATTCGGTTGTCTTGCTGGGTGACTCGGTGGATCCTCACAACGGCAAGTGCGTCCGCGCGTCAGCGGGCAGTGTGTTCCATCTCCCGATCGCCCGGGAACGCTCGATCGAATCCGGAATCGAGGCGTTACGCAGCGCGGGTCTGTCGATCGTGGCGACGGCCGCCGACGGTGAGGTCGACTTGGACGACGCCGACGAACTGCTCAGCCGGCCGACCGCGTGGTTGTTCGGCAACGAGGCACACGGGCTGCCCGAGTCGGTGGCTCGCGACGCCGATCACCGCATCCGGATCCCGATCCACGGCCGCGCCGAGAGCCTCAATTTGGCAACTGCCGCAGCGATCTGCCTGTACGCGAGCGCCCGGGCCCAGCGACGCTCCGAGACCTCGTGAGCACCTTTCGCCTAGGATCGATACCTGTCTGCCTCGTGCAGACACCGACTATTACTCGAGGAGTGCAGCTGTCGTGGCGAAGAAAGATGTCGGACCCGAGCCGGTAGATCCGAGCGTTTTGGAGGAATCTGCGCTCGGATCCGCAGTGGACTCGGCGGAGCAGGCGTTCGCCGACGCAACGAATCTCGATGCCTTGACCAAGGTCAAGATCGACCACGTGGGGGGCAAGGCTCCGTTGGCGCTGGCGCAGCGCGCACTCGGATCTATACCGGGTGAGCAGAAGGCCGACGCGGGCAAACGCGTCAAGGCAGCGCGCGACCGGGTGCAGAAGGCCTTCGACGAGCGACGTGCCATTCTTTCGGCCGAGCGGGACGCGGCAATCCTGGTGGCTGAAACCATCGACGTGACGCTACCGACCGGCCGGGCTCCGGTCGGTGCTCGGCATCCCATCACGATCATCGCCGAACAGGTTGCGGACGTCTTCGTCGGAATGGGCTGGGAGGTCGAAGAAGGCCCCGAGGTCGAGACCGAACACTTCAATTTCGACGCGCTCAACTTCCTGCCCGACCACCCGGCGCGCACGATGCAGGACACGTTCCACATCGCGCCCGAGGGATCGCGGCAGGTGTTGCGCACTCATACCTCGCCGGTGCAGGTGCGGTCGATGCTATCCCGTGAACTTCCGATCTACGTGGTCTGCCCGGGGCGGACATTCCGCACGGACGAACTCGACACGACGCACACTCCGGTCTTCCATCAGGTCGAGGGTCTCGCCATCGACAAGGGTCTGACCATGGCGCACCTGCGCGGAACGCTGGATGCGTTCGCCAAAGCGTTGTTCGGCAACGACACCCGCACGCGGATGCGGCCGAACTACTTCCCGTTCACCGAGCCGTCGGCCGAGGTCGATGTGTGGTTCCCCAAGAAGAAGGGCGGGGCCGGTTGGGTCGAGTGGGGTGGCTGCGGGATGGTCAACCCGAAGGTGTTGCAGGCCAGCGGCATCGACCCCGAGGTGTACACCGGATTCGCATTCGGAATGGGCCTCGAACGCACGCTTCAGTTCCGCAACGACATCCCGGACATGCGTGACATCGTCGAAGGCGACATCAGATTCACGCTGCCCTTCGGTGTTCGGGCCTGACGCCGCTTCACACCCGCCCCACTTCTTCTCGGATACAAGAAAGAGCTGAGCACACGTGCGAGTCCCACAATCCTGGCTGACCGAGGTCCTGCACGCGGGGACTCCCGACTGGGCTGTCTCGCCCGAGGAGCTCGACGCCGGTTTCGTGCGGGTCGGTTTCGAGGTCGAAGAACTCGAATCGCTGGACAACGTGACCGGACCGCTGGTGGTGGGCCGGGTGAGTTCGATCGAGGAACTGACCGAGTTCAAGAAGCCGATTCGATTCTGCCTGGTGGATGTCGGGGCCGACGAGCCACAGGAAATCGTCTGTGGTGCACGAAATTTTGCCGAAGGTGACCTGATCGTCGCCGCTCTGCCGGGCAGCGTTCTGCCCGGCGGATTCGCCATCGCATCGCGCAAGACGTACGGCCGCAATTCCAACGGCATGATCTGCTCGACGCTCGAGCTCGGACTCGGCCGAGACCACTCCGGCATTCTGGTGCTGCCTGCAGACACGGCCGCACCGGGTGACGACGCCAAAGAGGTTCTGGGGCTGAAGGACTCGGTCATCGAGCTGAACGTGACCCCGGATCGCGGTTACGCCTTCTCGGTCCGCGGACTGGCCCGTGAGCTTGCTTGCAGCTTCGACTTGCCCTATGTGGACCCGGCACGGACGATGCCTACCGAGGTCACCGGTGAGGCATGGTCGGTTACCGTCGAATCGAACTCGGGCGCATCACGATTCGCGTTGCGCAAGATCGTCGGCATCGATCCCACGGCGACCACTCCGTGGTGGATGCAGCGTCGCCTGCTTCTGGCCGGCGTGCGCCCGATCTCGGCTGCTGTCGACGTCACCAACTATGTGCTCCACGAGCTCGGCCAGCCGCTGCACGCGTTCGATGCGGCCAAGCTGAACGGCGATCTCGTCGTCCGCCGTGCGAACGCGGGGGAGAAGCTGACGACACTGGACGGAGTCGAGCGGTCACTCGATCCCGAGGACGTCGTCATCGCCGACGGGTCGGGAGCCATCTCGTTGGCCGGCGTCATGGGCGGGGAGTCCACCGAAGTGGACGATGCGACCACCGAGGTCGTACTCGAAGCAGCGTCGTTCGATCCGCTCGCGGTGTTCCGAACGGGCCGCCGCCACAAGCTGTCCAGTGAGGCGAGCAAGCGTTTCGAACGGACCGTGGACTCTGCTCTTCCGGTCGCAGCGCTCGATCGTGCGGCACAGTTGCTGGTCGAGATCGCCGGTGGCCGGATCGAGCCGGTGTTGACCGACATCGGCGAGGCCGCCGAGTACCCGGCAGTCACGATGGACTTCGATCTGCCCGACCGAATTGCCGGCGTGCAGTACCCCAACGGAACCGCTGCCCGACGGTTGACGCAGATCGGCTGCAGAGTCGACGTGTCGGTCGACGATGCCGGGCACGGTCAACTGACCGTGACGCCGCCGTCGTGGCGACCGGACCTGGTGCAACGCGCCGACCTGGTGGAAGAGGTGCTGCGACTGGAGGGCCTCGAGAAGATCCCGTCGGTACTGCCGTCGGCCCCCGGCGGTCGTGGCCTCACCGCTGAGCAGAAGCGCAGACGAGCGGTCGGCAAGGCGCTCGCGTTCTCCGGATACGTCGAGGTATTGCCCCCGGTGTTCCTGCCCAAGGGCGTCTTCGACACCTGGGGTCTGGACAGGGACGATCCACGGCGCGCCACCACCTCGGTCCTCAATCCGCTCGAGGCCGATCGCCCCGAGCTCGCGACCACAGTGTTGCCGGGGTTGCTCGAGATGCTGAGCCGAAACATCGCCCGCGGTCAGCGTGACGTGTCGCTGTTCGGAATTGCCCAGGTTGTGCTTCGGCACGATGCCACTGCTGCGGTGGACGCGCTGCCGGTGGATCGTCGTCCCACCGACGACCAGATCGCCATGCTTCGAGGGTCGTTGCCGGCGCAGCCGGTACATGTGGGCGTGGTGCTCACCGGTCAGCGTGAGCTGTCGGGTCCGTGGGGCCCGGGCCGCGCCGCCGAAGCAGCCGACGCTTTCGCTGCGGTACGCACAGTGGCCGAGGCGGCCGGCGTTCACGTCGATCTTCGTGCCGCCCAACATCTTCCGTGGCATCCCGGTCGATGTGCCGAGGTACTGCTCGACGGTGAGGTCGTGGGATATGCAGGCGAGCTGCACCCGGCGGTCCTCGAGCGGGCAGGCCTGCCTCCGCGTACCTGTGCCGTGGAGGTGAGCCTGAGCGCTCTGCCTGTTGTCGAATCGCTCCCGGCCCCCGAGGTGTCGCCGTATCCGGCGGTGCTCCAGGACGTTGCCGTTGTGGTCGATGCCTCCGTGCCTGCGGCGACCGTCGAGGCGGCGCTCACGATCGGCGGCGGCGATCTGCTCGAATCGATCCGGTTGTTCGACGTCTACGAGGGTGAACAAGTCGGCGAAGGTCGCAAGTCTCTGGCGTTCGCGTTGCGGTTCCGTGGAACCGACGGCACGTTGACCGAGGATCAGGCCACTGCTGCGCGCGATGCTGCGGTCGAAGCCGCAGCCAAAGCCGTCGGAGCCGAGCTGCGTAGCTGATCTGTCGGCGGCCGGACCGTCGGTTCCGTAGCGTGGAGTCACGAACGCCCACGGTGACGGGAGCAACGAATGAGTGAATCCGGAGCAGACGGCACGGCGTCCGATCTGCAGGTTGTGCACGACGTCCTCGCGGCGGTGGCCGGTCGGCCGCGGCTGGCCCCGGTAGCGGCTGCGGCCGCTGCATTGGCCGCGGAGTTGGGCACCGTCGAGCCCGAACCTGCTGGACCCGATCGGGGTGCGCCGCCGGGAACGGTGCCCGATGTCGACGTTCCACAGGTCACCAGGCCTCGGATCGATCAGCCGCTCGGAGATCCGCCGCCCGGGGCTCCACTGGGCGGCACGGTGCCGGGCATCATCGATGCGGAATTGGTCGACGATATGCCCGTCGGCGCAGGCGGTGGGTATACGGGCGACGCAGTCGGCGGCTTCACCGAATCCGGGGTGCCCACCTGGGACGGTGTCCGCGACAAAGTGGACCATCGCTCGGGAACGGCCGTCGGAGCGGAGGAGTTGGACCGGGAGTCCCGGGCCGGTCGGGATCTGGACAAGCAGTGGAACGACCGTCAGGAAGCCGGCCGCAAGAAGCTCGACGAGATCCGCAAGTCCATGGGCGGAAGCTGACACACCGGACCCGTTCATGAATGAGCTTGCATGATGCTGCATAATAAACCGCATGACTATTTCGGAGGCCGTGCCGAGGCGCATTGCGGTAGCGGGCGCAAGTGGGTACGCCGGCGGTGAAATTATTCGGCTTCTGCTCGGACACCCAGCGGTGCGCGACGGTTCGCTGGTCATCGGTTCGCTGACGGCCGGCGGCAATGCCGGGTCCACGCTCGGAGAGTTCCATCCGCATCTGTTGCCGCTGGCCGACCGGGTTCTCGGTCCGACCACCGTCGATGAGCTGGCCGGCCACGATGTCGTGTTCCTCGGGCTCCCGCACGGCAAGTCCGCCGAGCTTGCACTTGCGCTGCCCGAGTCGGTGGTGATCATCGACTGCGGTGCCGACTTCCGCCTCACCGACGGTGCGGCCTGGGAGAAGTACTACAAGAGTCCGCATGCAGGCAGCTGGCCGTACGGGTTGCCGGAGCTGCCGGGCCTCCGAGAGCGGTTGGTCGGTGCGACCCGCATCGCGGTTCCCGGGTGTTATCCGACGGTGTCGTCTCTCGCGCTCGCGCCTGCCGTCGCCGCCGGCATCATCGAGCCGCGGGTCAATATCGTTGCCGTGAGCGGTACATCGGGTGCCGGTCGGGCTCCCAAGGCCGACCTCCTGGGCTCGGAGGTGATGGGCTCGGTTCGGGCGTACGCGGTGGCGGGTGCCCACCGACACACGCCGGAGATCGTGCAGAACTTGTCGGCCGTTGCCGGGAGCGCGGTTGCGGTGTCGTTCACGCCCGTTCTCGCGCCCATGCCCCGCGGAATTCTGGCCACCTGTACCGCGATCACCACTGCCACTACAGAGCAGGCGGTCGAGGTGTACGAAAAGGCTTACGCTGCAGAACCCTTCGTGCACGTGCTTCCCGCCGGCCGTCTTCCTCAGACCGGTTCGGTGATCGGGTCGAACGCCGTACAGATGAGCGTGTCGGTCGATGCCGACGCAGGCCTGCTCGTCGTCATTGCGGCCATCGACAACTTGGCCAAGGGAACGGCGGGAGCCGCCGTTCAGTCCATGAATCTTGCACTGGGAATCACCGAGACCGATGGTCTCTCTACCGTAGGAGTAGCGCCATGAGCAGCGTTCGGAGTGAGGCGGATACCGTCGGCACGGTCGCGGGGAAGCTGGTCCGCACCCAAGGTGTCACCGCTCCCGCCGGGTTCCGCGCGGCCGGAATTCCTGCCGGTATCAAGGTAAGTGGCAGGTCGGATCTCGCTCTGGTGTTCAACGAAGGACCCGACTTCGCGGCAGCGGGTGTGTTCACCCGAAACAAGGTCAAGGCCGCTCCGGTGCTGTGGTCCCAGCAGGTGCTCTCCACCGGGCGGTTGCGTGCGGTGATTCTGAACTCCGGTGGTGCCAACGCCTGCACGGGTGCGCCCGGGTTCCAGGATGCGCATCGTACGGCCGAGGAAGTTGCGTCCGCACTGAGCAATTGGGGTTCGGAGACCGGTGCCATCGAAGTTGCCGTGTGCTCGACGGGTCTGATCGGCGATCGGCTGCCGATGGACAAGCTGCTGCCCGGTGTGACCGAGGTGGTGCACGAACTCGCAGGCGGCATTTCGGGTGGTACCGATGCGGCGTACGCGATCATGACCACCGACACCGTGCCGAAGCAGGCGGCGATTCATCACGCCGACAAGTGGAACGTCGGCGGTATGGCCAAGGGTGCCGGCATGCTGGCACCCTCGCTGGCCACGATGCTCAGCGTCATCACCACCGATGCCGTCGCCACCGCGGAACAGCTCGACAAGGCCCTGCGAGCGGCCACTCGGTTGTCCTACGATCGGCTCGATGTCGACGGCGCGTCCTCGACCAACGACACGGTGCTCCTGCTGTCGTCCGGGGCCAGTGGAGTGGCACCGTCTCAGGAAGACCTCGACGCCGCGGTCCTGGCGGTGTGCGACGACTTGGCCGATCAGATGATGGCCGACGCGGAGGGCGTGACCAAGCGAGTCAAGATCACCGTGTCGGGTGCGGTGTCGGAGGACGAGGCCCTGATCGGCGCACGGACCGTTGCCAGGGACAGCTTGACCAAGACGGCTATGTTCGGTTCGGACCCGAACTGGGGACGGGTGCTCGCTGCGATCGGTATCGCGCCGATCGAACTCGATCCCGACCGAATTGCTGTGTCGTTCAACGGCAATCCCGTGTGCATCGACGGCGTCGGCGCGCCGGGTGCTCGTGAGGTCGACCTGTCCGGTGTCGATATCGCCGTGACCATAGATCTCGGTCTCGGTGCCGGTTCGGCCACCATTCGAACCACCGACCTGTCGCACGCATACGTCGAAGAGAATTCGGCGTATTCGTCATGACCTCGGCAGCCCTGCAGTTGACGGCCGCGCAGAAGGCGTTCACTCTCGCCGAGGCTTTGCCCTGGTTGCAACGATTCTCGGGCAAGACCGTCGTGGTGAAGTACGGCGGAAACGCCATGATCGACGATGATCTCAAACGGGCGTTCGCCGCCGACATGGTGTTCCTGCGTACCGTCGGAATCCATCCCGTCGTCGTACACGGTGGTGGCCCGCAGATTTCGGCGATGCTCACCAGGCTCGGGTTGACGGGCGAGTTCCGCGGCGGATTCCGCGTCACGACGCCCGAGGTCATGGATGTCGTGCGAATGGTGCTGTTCGGGCAGGTCGGCCGTGAACTGGTCGGCTTGATCAACAGTCACGGGCCGTATGCCGTCGGCATCTCGGGCGAGGACGCGCACCTGTTCACGGCGACCCGGCGAACCGTGCTCGTCGACGGCGACCAGACCGACATCGGTCTGGTGGGCGACGTCACCTCGGTGGATCCGAAGGCGATCTTCGATCTCATTGCGGCCGGACGTATTCCGGTGGTCTCCACCATCGCTCCCGACCGCGACGGCGTCGTGCACAACATCAACGCCGACACCGCCGCCGCCGCACTGGCGAGTGCCATCGGTGCCGAAAAACTGGTTGTGCTCACCGACGTCGAGGGTCTGTACACCGCGTGGCCCGATCGCACCTCGCTGACGTCCGAAATCGATGCGTCTGCGCTCGATGCGTTGCTGCCCTCGCTCGACGCCGGGATGGTGCCGAAGATGGAAGCGTGCTTGCGCGCCGTTCGAGCAGGTGTGCCGACTGCACACGTCATCGACGGGCGCGTCGAACATTCGGTTCTGGTGGAACTGTTCACCGGCCAGGGGATCGGCACCATGGTCACCCCCGATCACACTTCTACGTCAGGAGTCACGCCATGACCGGCACGGAGTCCACGCTCGATCTTCAACAGCGGTGGTCGAATTCGCTGATGGACAACTACGGTGTGCCGCGTGTGGCGCTCGTACGCGGTGACGGTGCAGTGGTGACCGACGCCGACGGCAAGCAGTACCTCGACCTTCTCGCCGGTATCGCCGTGAACATCCTGGGCCACGCCCATCCGGCGGTGATCGAGGCGGTCAACACGCAGCTGTCCACTCTGGGACACACCTCGAATCTGTATGCCACAGAACCCGGTATCGCGTTGGCCGAGCAATTGCTCGCGCACCTCGGTGCCGGGGCCACCGGGCGAGTGTTCCTGTGCAACTCGGGAACCGAGGCCAACGAGGCAGCGTTCAAGATCGCTCGCCTGACCGGTCGTCCCAACATCGTGGCAGCCGAGAAGTCCTTCCACGGGCGGACGATGGGAGCTCTTGCACTCACCGGACAACCCGACAAGCGCACTCCGTTCGAGCCGATGCCCGCGGGCGTGCAGCACGTGCCGTACGGCGATGTGGCCGCACTCGAGGCCGTCGTCGATTCCGATACCGCCGCAGTGTTTCTCGAACCCATCATGGGTGAGGGCGGTGTGGTGGTACCACCCGAGGGATACCTCCTTGCTGCGCGTGAGATCACCGCGAAACACGGTGCGTTGCTCGTGCTCGACGAGGTGCAGACCGGAATCGGTCGAACGGGATGGTTCTACGCACATCAGTCGGTCGGCATCGTGCCCGACGTGATCACACTCGCGAAGGGCCTGGGCGGTGGCCTTCCCATCGGTGCATGCATCGGTATCGGAGCCGCGGGGGAACTGCTGCATCCGGGTAAGCACGGCACCACGTTCGGTGGTAATCCCGTGTGTGCCGCTGCCGCGCTTGCGGTGTTGCGCACCATCGCCGACGAGGATCTTCTCTCTCACGCCGACAGCATCGGCAAGACCATCGCTCACTCCATCGAGGCCCTCGAACACCCTCTCGTCAGCCATGTCCGGGGATCGGGGCTCCTCCTGGGAGTCGTGCTCACCGCGGCGATCGCACCGGCGGCCGAGGCGGCCGCGCGAGACGCAGGCTTTCTTCTCAATGCGGCGCAGCCCGATGTGTTGAGACTCGCACCACCACTGATCATCACCGAAGAGCAAGCCGCGTCGTTCGTGACGGCACTACCGGCAATTCTCGACGCAGCACAGGAGGCTCATCAGCCATGACCGTTCAGCACTTTCTCCGAGACGACGACGTCACCCCACAGCAGCAGGCCGAGATCCTCGCTCTGGCCGCCGAACTCAAGCGTGCGCCGTTCTCGAAGCGCCCGCTCGAGGGGCCGAAGGGAATCGGCGTCATCTTCGAGAAGAACTCCACCCGGACTCGCTTCTCCTTCGAACTGGGCATCGCGCAACTGGGCGGGCATGCCGTCGTGGTCACCGGAAGCGATACGCAACTCGGTCGCGAAGAGACGTTGCAGGACACCGGCCGGGTGCTCTCGCGCTACGTCGAGGCCGTCGTGTGGCGCACCTTCGGGCAGAAGCGGCTCGAGCAGATGGCGACCGGCGCAACGATTCCCATCGTCAACGCCCTGTCGAACGAATTCCACCCGTGCCAGGTACTCGCCGATCTGCAGACCCTGATCGAGCACAAGGGGAACCTGAAGGGGCGCACGTTGGCATATTTCGGTGACGGTGCCAACAACATGGCGCACTCGCTGCTCATCGGCGGAGTGACGGCAGGGCTGAACGTCAGGATCGCCGCGCCCAAGGATTTCGTTCCGCTCGGATACGTTCTCGACGCCGCCCGTGCGCGCGCCGAGGAAACCGGGGCCACCATCACCGTCACCGAGGATCCGGCCGAGGCCGCAGCCGGTGCCGACGCGCTGGTCACCGACACCTGGACGTCGATGGGTCAGGAGAACGACGGTCTCGATCGTGTCGCCCCTTTCCGGCCGTATCGAATCGACTCCGATCTCCTGTCCAAAGCCCAGTCCGACGCTGTTGTGCTGCACTGCCTCCCGGCACATCGCGGCGAGGAGATCACCGACGAGGTGCTCGACGGTCCACAGAGCGTCGTGTGGGACGAGGCGGAGAACCGTCTGCACGCGCAGAAGGCACTGCTGGTCTGGCTCCTCGACAAGGCTCAGCGACCATGAGCGAGGACGTCAGTGCGGTGCCGTTGACCGCGTCGACCCGGGCGGGCAGGCAGGCGCGAATCATTGCGCTGCTGGCCACGCATCAGGTACGCAGTCAACCGCAGCTGGCGTCGTTGCTCGCAGCCGAGGGGATCGACACCACTCAGGCCACGCTCTCGCGGGATCTCGAGGAATTGGGTGCGGTGAAACTGCGTGCCCCTGACGGCGGAGTGGGCGTGTACGTCGTGCCCGAGGACGGCAGTCCGGTCCGCGGAGTGTCCGGTGGCACCGACCGCCTCCTGAAGTTGCTGGGGGAGTTGTTGGTATCCACCGATCACAGCGGGAACCAGGCCGTGCTCCGAACACCGCCGGGCGCGGCGCACTACTTGGCCAGCGCTCTGGATCGTGCAGCAATGCCCGAGATCGTCGGGACCATTGCAGGAGACGACACGATTCTGTTGATAGCCCGCGAGCCACACACCGGTGGTCAGGTCGCGGACAAGATCGAAAAGCTTGCTCGACGCGGTAACTGAGATCCGGTTACCCATCATGCGCAACCAGAACAACGAAGGAGCTTGAACACCATGGCCGAACGCGTCATCCTCGCCTATTCCGGCGGACTCGACACCTCTGTCGCCATCAGCTGGATCGGGCGGGAGACCGGCAAGGAGGTCGTCGCTGTCGCCATCGATCTCGGGCAGGGCGGCGAGGACATGGACGTCGTGCGTCAGCGTGCACTCGATTGCGGCGCAGTCGAATCCGTCGTTGTCGATGCCCGGGACGAGTTCGCGGACGAGTACTGCCTGCCGACAGTGCAGTCCAATGCCCTGTACATGGATCGGTACCCGCTGGTGTCGGCCATCAGCCGTCCGTTGATCGTCAAGCACCTCGTCGAGAACGCGCGGGCGCACGGAGGAACCGTTGTTGCACATGGGTGCACAGGCAAGGGCAACGATCAGGTTCGGTTCGAGGTCGGCTTCAACACGCTCGCCCCCGAGCTCGAGGTGCTGGCACCCGTTCGCGACTACGCGTGGACGCGCGAGAAGGCGATCAAGTTCGCCGAGGAGAACGACATCCCGATCAACGTGACCACCAAGTCGCCGTTCTCGATCGACCAGAACGTCTGGGGGCGTGCGGTCGAAACCGGTTTCCTCGAAGACCTGTGGAACGCCCCGACCAAGGATGTCTACGACTACACCGAGGATCCGACGGTCAACTTCCAGGCCCCGGACGAGCTGATCGTCTCCTTCGACAAAGGTCGTCCCGTCGCGATCGACGGCCGTCCGGTCTCGGTACTCGAAGCGATTCGAGAGCTCAACACTCGCGCGGGAGCGCAGGGTGTCGGCCGCCTGGATGTGGTCGAAGACCGGCTCGTCGGCATCAAGAGTCGCGAGATCTACGAGGCACCGGGCGCCATGGTGCTCATCCGCGCGCACGAGGAGCTCGAGCACGTGACCCTCGAGCGTGAACTGGGCCGCTACAAGCGCCACACCGACCAGAAGTGGGCCGAGCTGGTGTACGACGGCCTGTGGCACTCCCCGCTCAAGGGTGCTCTCGATACATTCGTGGCGCACACGCAGGAACACGTCTCCGGTGACATCCGCCTGGTTCTGCACGCGGGCGGGATCATCGTCAACGGACGTCGCAGCGGGGAGTCGTTGTACGACTTCAATCTCGCCACCTACGACGAGGGTGACACGTTCGATCAGTCCGCGGCCAAGGGATTCGTTCAGCTGCACGGACTCTCGTCGAAGATCGCCGCGAAGCGGGACCTGGGCCTGTGACGAATTCGGAGACCTCGCACGGAACCAACGAAGGTTCGCTCTGGGGCGGCAGATTCGCATCCGGACCGGCCGCCGCCATGGCAGCGTTGAGCAAATCGACGCACTTCGACTGGGTGCTCGCGCCGTACGACATCCGCGCATCCATGGCGCACGCCCGCGTGCTGAACGGTGCCGGACTGCTCACCCCGCAGGACCTCGAGACCATGCTCGACGGTTTGCAACGCCTCGCCGACGACGTCGACTCGGGTGCGTTCGCGGCAGCCGAGACCGACGAGGACGTGCACGGTGCCCTCGAACGCGGGTTGATCGATCGCGTCGGACCCGAGGTCGGTGGACGCCTGCGTGCGGGCCGATCGCGAAACGACCAGGTGGCGACGCTGTTCCGAATGTGGCTCCGCGACGCGGTCCGCCGGGTCTCGGTCGGGGTTCTCGACGTGGTCGACGCCCTGGCAACTCAGGCTGCGGCGCATCCAACGGCCGTCATGCCGGGCAAGACTCATTCGCAGGCGGCGCAACCGGTGCTGCTCGCGCATCATCTGCTCGCGCACACTCATCCGCTGTTGCGTGACGTCCAGCGCTTCGCGGACTTCGACAAGCGAGCGGCGGTGTCGCCCTACGGTTCCGGTGCGCTCGCTGGTTCGTCGCTCGGGCTGAGTCCGGAGAAGATCGCGGCCGAGCTCGGGTTCGAGTCGTCCGCCGAGAACTCGATCGACGCCACGTCCTCGCGCGATTTCGCTGCGGAGGCGGCGTTCGTACTGGCGATGACGGCCGTGGATCTGTCTCGGTTCGCCGAGGAGGTCATCTCGTGGAGTACGCCCGAATACGGATACGTGACCTTGGCCGACGCTTGGTCGACGGGCAGTTCCATCATGCCTCAGAAGAAGAACCCGGACGTCGCGGAGCTGACCCGTGGCAAGACCGGCCGCCTGATCGGCAATCTGACCGGTCTGTTGGCCACGCTCAAAGCTCAACCGTTGGCCTACAACCGGGATCTTCAGGAAGACAAGGAGCCGGTGTTCGATTCGGTGGCGCAGCTGGAGTTGTTGCTCCCGGCGCTCACCGGATTGACCGCGACGCTCGAGTTCCACACCGAGCGCATGGCCGAGCTGGCACCGGCCGGTTTCACACTCGCCACCGATATCGCAGAGTGGATGGTGCGACAGGGGATTGCCTTCCGCGTTGCCCACGAGGCGGCCGGAGCGTGCGTCCGGGCGGCGGAAGCGCGGGGCGTGGGGCTGGTCGATCTGACCGATGACGAGCTGGCCGCCATCGATCCGGCGCTCACTCCGGCTGTTCGCGAGGTGCTCACGGTGGAGGGTTCCATTTCATCGCGTGATGCTCGCGGCGGTACCGCCGCGGTGCAGGTGGCGCACCAGCTCGGTGGTGTGCGGGCGACAGCGTCGACGCTTCGTGCGTGGGCCGAGGAACCGGTGTTGCAACACTAGGTGAGCAAGGGACATCCACGCCGGTTCCGTCGAATGTGATGTGAGAAGCTTTCGTCACGTGAAGACCGATGCCGGTCCTTCCGTCGGGGCCGAACGCAGGAGTGTAGTTGTGGGACTGAATGCAGACGCCGTACGTGGTCCACTGCGCCGTGCCATCGCCACGGCCCAGAACGGTCTCGAGGTCATTCGTCTCGGTGGTCTCGAAACCGAGGTGGACCCGTCGCCGTTCCGGGTGATGGACCGGGAGCCCATGTATCGGTTGCGCCGGTACTTCCCCGACGACGTGCCTGCGGATAGTCCTCCTGTGGTGCTCATTCCGCCGATGATGGTGTCCGCCGACGTCTACGACGTCACGACCGATCAGGGTGCGGCCGGAATTCTGCACGGCATGGGCCTGGACCCATGGGTGGTCGATTTCGGGTCACCCGATACCGAAGAGGGCGGGTGGAGCCGTACTCTCGCCGATCATGTCGTGGCGATCAGCGAGGTCGTCGACAAGGTGCACGAGCACACCGGCCGAGACGTTCACCTCGGTGGCTACTCGCAGGGCGGAATGTTCTGCTACCAGGCTGCTGCCTACCGGGGTGGACGAAACTTGGCCAGCCTCATCACGTTCGGGGCTCCCGTCGACACGTTGGCCGGGCTGCCGCTGGGAATCCCGGCCGGCGTGGCCACTCGGGGTGCAGAGTTTCTCGCCGATCATGTCTTCACCCGGCTGGCCGTCTCGGGCTGGATGGCGCGGACGGGATTTCAACTCCTCGATCCGGCGAAAACCGTTCGATCCCGCCTGGATTTCCTGCGGCAGTTGCACGACCGTGAGGCATTGTTGCCGCGCGAGCCGCAGCGACGCTTTCTGGCGATGGACGGCTGGGTGGCATGGTCCGGCCCGGCCGTGGCGGAGTTGCTGAAGCAGTTCGTCGTGCACAACCGCATGATGACCGGCGGGTTCGTCATCAAGGACAGATTGTTGACTCTGGCCGAACTGACGGTGCCGGTGCTGGCCTTCGTCGGTGAGGTCGACGACATCGGTCAACCATTGGCCGTACGCGGCATCCAGCGAGCGGCTCCGCGCGCACAGGTCTTCGAAACTACCTTGCGCGCAGGCCATTTCGGCCTCGTTGTCGGCAGTACGGCAGCTGCACAGACGTGGCCGACGACGGGCAACTGGATTCGGTGGCGTGAGGATCTCGGACCGAAGCCCGAGGCTGTCCGCGTGATGGAGCGCGAGGACCACAGCGATTCCGACAGCGGTGTGTCGATCACCAATCGACTGATCCACACGGCAGCCTCCATTGCCGAGGTCGGTGTCGGCGTCGGCCGGGGGCTGGCATCGGCGGCGACCGGCGCGGTACGAGGTACCCGTGAGATTTCGTCCGAGGCCGTGCGTACGCTGCCGCGGCTCGCGCGGCTCGGACAGATGCAGCCGCACAGTCGAGTCTCGTTGGGCCGCTTGATCGCCGAGCAGGGACGTAAATCGCCGAACGGCGAGTGCTTCCTGTTCGACGACCGCGTGCACACCTACGACGCGGTAAACGTCCGCATCGACAACGTCGTTCGCGGTCTGATCAGTGTCGGGGTGCGTCCTGCGTCGCGCATCGGAGTGCTGATGGAGACGCGCCCCAGTGCGTTGGCCGCCATGGCTGCGCTGTCGCGGATCGGGGCAGTGCCGGTTCTGCTGCAGCCGGGCAGCGACCTGACTGCAGCACTGCGGACGGTCGATGTCGATACCGTGATCGCAGATCCCGAGAACGTAGCGGCGGCAGTCCCGGTGACACCGAATGTGCTGGTACTGGGTGGCGGTGAGACGCGTCGACTCGAGATACCGAACGGATACGAGGTGACCGATCTCGAGGCCATCGATCCCGATGCTGTGCGCTTGCCTCAGTGGTACGAGCCCGATCCGGGCCGCGCGCGTGAATTGGCCATGGTCCTGTTCACGACGACCGATCGTGGTCTCGAGCCCCGGTACATCACCAATCACCGCTGGGCACTCTCGGCCTTCGGCACCGCGACCACGGCCGCGCTCGGCCCTGGCGATACCGTGTATTGCCTTGCTCCGCTGCATCATTCGGCGGGAATTCTGGTCACGATCGGTGGCGCGCTCGCGGGTGGGTCGCGGATTGCGCTCTCCCGTGGTCTCGACCCCGAGCGGTTCAGTGAAGAGGTCTACCGCTACGGCGTGACCGTGGTCAGTTACACGTGGACGATGATGCGGCAGATCCTCGACGACGGTCGTTTCCCGGTAGATTCCGGCCATCCGGTCCGCCTGTTCATCGGCTCCGGCATGCCGGTCGGACTGTGGCGCCGCACGCTGGCACGATTCAGCCCTGCTCGGGTGCTCGAGTTCTACGCATCGACCGAGAACGACGTCATTCTGGCCAACGTGGCTGGATTGAAGATCGGCTCGAAAGGCCGCCCCCTGCCCGGCAGTGCCCGGGTTGCCCTTGCGGCCTACGACCCGATCACCGGCCGACTCGAAGAGGACGACGACGGTTTCGTTCGGCAGTGCCGCGACGACGAGATCGGGCTGCTCTTGGGTCGACCGAGCGGCGAGGGCGAAGCGACCAGCCATGTGATGCGCGGTGTCTTCGAGCCCACGGACGCATGGATTCCCACCGAGAATCTCTTCCGACGCGATTCCGACGGAGACTACTGGCTGATCGACCGCAAGGACACCGTCGTACGTTCGGCGTGCGGCCCGGTCTACACCCAGCCCATCGTCGATGCTGTCGGCGATCTCGACCAGGTGGATTCGGCTGTGGTCTACGGCGTACACGTCGCCGTCGATCGTCCACGGTCGGTTCGTGTCGATGCGGCTGCCACCGAGGTTGCTGTTTGCGCCATCTCTCTGCAACCCGAAGCAGTGATCACCGCTCGTGCATTGACGGATACGCTCGGTGCGCTGCTCCCTGCCGAGCGTCCGGCCATCGTGCACGTAGTGTCCGAAATCCCGGTGGGTCGCGCGTATCGGCCCAATGCGACGGCGCTGAAGGAAGCGGGCATCCCGACGCCCAGTGCCCGGTCGTGGTTCTACGACTCGGAGTCCAACAGTTACCGCCGTTTGACCAAAGCCGTTGTTGCCGAGCGTTTTGTGGGTGGGGGCGAGTCCACCGAAAAGTCCTCCTAGGAGGAACGACTCGAAAATGAGGAGTGGAGCCTGCCGGGGACGGCTCGTTCGGTAGCGTGGTCGAGTACATCACTCCGACTCGGTCGGAGCAGAACGAAGGACACTTGTGGCAATCGATTCGACACTGCTTTCCATTCTCGCGTGCCCGGTGGACAAGGGTTCGCTGTTGCTGGTCGAGGGCGAACTGCTCTACAACCCGCGACTGCGTCGCGCATATCCGATAGAGAACGGCATCCCGGTCCTGCTCGCCGACGATGCGCGTGATGTCGACGACGCCGAGCACGAGTCGATTCTGGCCCGCGCTACGTCCTAGACCGCCTTGTTGCTCACGGGGTTCGTCGACGCAGTGTCGCGGCCGCCCCGGTCAGAGCGGCAACGATGAACGCCACGACCACAGCGATATCGGTCCACGTGCGGCCGGTGACGCCTGGGTGATGGGATATCTCCTGCAGGGCGTCCACCAGGTAGCTCAGTGGCAGAACGTTGCTGATGGCGCTCAACCAGCTCGGCATCTGACCGCGAGGTACCAGGAGTCCACAAAGGAACAGCTGGGGGATCACGACGACCGGCATGAACTGGACGGCCTGAAATTCGGTACGAGCGAATGCGCTGCACAGCAAGCCGATCGCGACGCCGAGCATTGCTGCAAGCACTGCGATCACCAGAACCCAGGCAACGGAGCCCTCGATGTCGAGCCCGAGAAATCCGAACGTGACAGCGCACGCGAGCAGGGCTTGTCCCACCGCGGCGAGCGAGAACGCGGAGCCGTAACTCGCCAGCAGGTCCAGCTTGGACATCGGCGTCGTCAGCAGGCGTTCGAGCGTTCCCGAGGTTCGTTCGCGCTGCATCGAGATCGACGTGATCAGAAACATGACGACGAACGGCAGGATGCCGAGCATCGTGATTGCGATCCTGTCGAACAGCGACTGCTGGTTCGGCGGTGAGGGAACGTCGCGGTACAGGAAATACAGCAACACCATCAGCAGAGATGGCACGAGCAGAACCATGGCAACCGATCTGTGGTCGGCTCTGAGCTGACGAAGAATTCGCCCCGTGCCCGCTGCGTAGATTCTCGCGTTCACGATTGCTGCCCCGCCGATCTGATGATCGAGAGGAATGCACGATCGAGATTCGTTTCGTTCGTCTGCTCGAGCAACGCGTCCGGGCTCGATTGAGCCAGCACGGAGCCGTCGCGCATCAGCACGAGCCGGCTGCAGTGCTCCGCCTCCTCCATCACGTGGCTCGAGACCAACACCGTCGTACCTGCGTTCGCGAGATCGGCGAAACGCGACCACAGCTCCGAACGAAGCACCGGATCCAATCCGACGGTCGGCTCGTCGAGTACCAGCAGTTCTGGTTCTGCGACCAGCACACTGGCCAACGAGACCCGTCCCAACTGTCCACCGGAGAGTTCGCCTGCACGCGACGCCGCGTGATCGGCGAGTCCCACTGCCTCGATCGCGGAAGCCACCTCTGCGCGGCCGCGACCGTACAGCGACCCGAAGTACTGCACGTTCTCACGAACGGTGAGGTCGCGGTAGACACTCGGTGCCTGGGTCACGTACCCGACTGTGCGACGCAACGATGCGGAGCCGGCCGGTGATCCGAGAACCGTCACGGTTCCGCTTGCCACGATCTGGGTGCCGACGATTGCGCGAATCAACGTCGTCTTCCCGCAGCCCGAAGGACCGAGAAGTCCGGTGATGGCACCGCGAGGGATTGACAGGGACAGATTGCGCAGCACGGTTCGCTTGCCTCGGCGAACCGTCAGCCCTGTGACCTCGACAGCATGCTGCCCGGTGAACGCCATGTGGGCCTCCAGACTTCATCGGATGGTGAAGTCATAGCCCTGTCGGCGCGTCGTGGTCAAGGGCGCAGCATCATGGGATGGGTGAACGTCGCTGACTTGGAAAGCGGAGAGCCGGAAGACGCAGCCCGACGCATTCTCGGGGGAACCGTCCACGCAGGTGAAGTGTCTTTGCGCATCGTGGAAGTCGAGGCATACGGCGGTCCACTCGACGGTCCGTGGCCCGACCCGGCGGCGCATTCCTTCCGTGGTTCGACACCTCGCAACGAGGTGATGTTCGGGCCGGCGGGGCGGCTGTACGTCTACCTGAGCTACGGAATGCACTTGTGCATGAACGTCAGCTGCGGTCCGGACGGGATGGCCGCCGCCGTGTTACTCCGGGCAGGTGAAGTGGTGGCCGGTCATGACATCGTCGAGGGCAGGCGCGCCGGCCGCAGTCCACGGTCTGCACGAGTGGAGGCCGGCTGGGCCCGCGGGCCGGGCAATCTCGGTCGAGCCTTGGGCGTCTCGCTGGCGGACAACGGAACGGAACTGTTCGACGCCTCGTCCGCTGTCACCCTCCAGCTACTCTCGCACCCGCTGCCGGAGCAGGCTGTCGCGTCCGGCCCACGCGTCGGGGTGAGTCTGGCAGCCGATCGACCGTGGCGCTTCTGGATTCGTGGATCTTCGGCGGTATCGAGCTACAAACGCAGTCCCCGCGCCGCGGTGCCCGGTGGCCTGGAGGCCTGACCGACGGGTCGATGCGTGCATGCGGGAAGATCGACGTCGTGAGTGAGAACATCATCGACGAAATGACCTGGCGCGGACTGATCGCGCAGTCCACCGATGTGGACGCGCTGAGGGAGGCGACGTCCGAGGGTCCGATCACGCTGTATTCCGGTTTCGATCCGACCGGTCCGTCGCTGCACGCAGGGCACTTGGTGCCGTTGCTCGCTCTCAAGCGGTTTCAGCGGGCCGGACATCGGCCGATCATTCTCGCCGGCGGAGCGACGGGACTGATCGGTGACCCTCGCGACGTGGGGGAGCGGACCATGAATTCTCCCGAGGTCGTCACCGAGTGGGCAACGCGAATTCGAGGTCAGCTCGAGCGTTTCGTCGACTTGGACGACAGCCCCACGGGTGCGGTTGTGGTGAACAATCTGTCGTGGACGGGCGAGCTGTCCGCCATCGATTTTCTACGCGACATCGGCAAGCATTTCTCGATCAACGTGATGCTCGCCCGCGAGACGGTCAAGAACAGGCTCGAGAGCGACGGAATGTCGTACACCGAGTTCAGCTACATGCTGTTGCAGGCCAACGACTACGTCCAGCTACGCCGGGAGTACGGGTGCAGTCTTCAGATCGGTGGCTCCGATCAGTGGGGCAACATCATTGCCGGTGTCGAACTGAACAGACGCCAGGATGCCGAGTCGGTCCATGCAATGACCGTTCCGCTGGTGACCGCAGCCGATGGAAAGAAGTTCGGCAAATCCACCGGTGGTGGCAGCCTGTGGCTCGACCCGGAGATGACGAGCCCGTACGCCTGGTACCAGTACTTCGTCAATACCGGTGACGCGGACGTCGTGAAGTACCTGCGTTGGTTCACCTTCCTGTCGAAGGAGGAGTTGGCCGAACTCGAAGTCGCCACTTCGGAGCGTCCGCACGCGCGCGAGGCACAAAAACGTCTGGCCGCAGAAATGACCACCCTCGTACACGGGGAAGAGTCGACGCGATCGGTCGAGCTCGCCAGTCAGGCACTTTTCGGACGTGCAGAACTGGCAGAACTCGACGAGAAGACTCTCGCCGCCGCGTTGCAGGAAGCATCTGTGGCCGACATCGAGGTCGGTGCTCCGAACACCATCGTGGATCTGCTTGTCGCCACGGGACTGAGCGAAAGCAAAGGCGCGGCCCGGCGTGCGGTCAAGGAGGGCGGCGCATCGGTCAACAACGTCAAGATTTCCGACGAGGACTGGACGCCCACCGCGGACGATCTACTGCACGGACGGTGGCTGGTGGTTCGACGCGGAAAGCGGAACTTCGCCGGCGCGCGGGTCTCGAGCTAGCTTCGCGCGTTGTCAGTGGTCGGAGTCACATCCATGTAATTTGGTTACGACGCCCGTTAGGTGGGTAGTTGAACAGTTGCGACCAGGCTGTTCACACGATTCGCGTGTGAACGACCTGGGGATTTGACGCGTTGTTATCCGGGGCGTAACTTTGTCCAGGTCAGAGCGACACGGACGCCAGCCCAGACCGCAAGGCCTGAGCAAAGCGGAGGTTGCTTTCGACGACATGGAGAGTGGAGCCGCAAGGTTCGACTTCCTTGGATGAGAAGCCAGTTTGACTGTGCTCGATCATCTGATCTAAGCTGGACCGGTTGCCCCGGACATTTACGAGCATCTGCTCGTCGCTGAATGGTGTGCGCGTGTTCTTTGAGAACTCAACAGTGTGTCGATGAATGTCAGTGCCGAATTTTTGTTTGGTGAAAGCATTCGATGTATCAGCCATCCGCTTGTGGTGGT